>NZ_JBLXIJ010000001.1:0-685203 GCF_048269545.1 Halpernia sp.
CTTAATTGAAAAAATATTTTAAAACGAATTTATAAATTATATATCCAATCAGTGATCCTAAAATATCAGCTAAAATATCAAGAAATTCAAATGATCTACCTAATCCCATTACCTCTTGTAAGACTTCGGTGGAAATACCATATAAGAGAATAATCAGAAGAAAATAAAAAAAATGCAATCTTATAAATGAGATAGAAATACAAAATCCTAGAAATGCAAATATACTAAGATGAATAATCTTATCTATTCCTGGAAACATAAACCAATATTCTTGATTTTCAATTCCAGGTTTAAGAAGCATATAAGTAAGAAATGCCCAATAAATGGGCAAAACTATTTTTCTAAATAAACCACGGAATTTATCCAATTACTTCTTGGTATTCTATTGAATTCAAAAGTAATTCTTTTGAAAATCCATCTTTCAATTCTAATTTTACAATCCAGCCTTTTCCATAAGGATCAGAATTTAAGAGCTCGGGGTTATTTTCTAATGCACTATTAAACTCTACAATCTTTCCTGATAAAGGCAAAAATAAATCAGAAACAGTTTTTACTGCCTCTACACTTCCAAAAACATCACCTTCGTTCAATTCATCCTCAACACTATCTACATCAACAAAAACTATATCTCCAAGTTCCCCTTGTGCATAATCGGTTATACCAATTGTGGCAATGTTATTTTCAATTTTTACCCATTCGTGGTCTTTTGTGTAATTTAATTCTACAGGAATATTCATAATTAATTATTTAAAAATTAGATTAAGCAAATTTAATTCAAATATCCTAATAGACAAATGTATTAAAGTACTAATTAAAATTAATTTAATATAGCATAGAAAGAACATAATATAGATGAAGGTAACATCCATTTTTAATTAATTTTTATTTTAATCTAAAACAATATCTAAATTTTTTTAACATTTAAAAAGCAAAAAAAATTATAATCTTAAAGAATTTTATATATTTGCAACATTAACAATTATTAATAAAAATTAAAATTATGTCAGACATTGCATCAAGAGTAAAAGCTATCATTGCGGATAAGCTTGACGTTGAAGAATCAGAAGTAACTAAAGAAGCTAGTTTCACTAATGATTTAGGCGCGGATTCTTTAGATACTGTAGAATTAATTATGGAATTTGAAAAAGAATTTAATATTCAAATACCAGATGATCAAGCAGAAAAAATTACTACAGTAGGTCACGCTATTGCCTATATAGAGGAAGTAGTAAACAAATAACACTTGTAGAATTTAGAATTTATGGAATTAAAAAGAGTAGTTGTCACTGGTTTTGGTGCTATAACGCCAATTGGCAATAATGCAAAGGAATACTGGGAAAGCCTTATTAAAGGTGTGAGCGGAGCTGCTCCTATTACTCTTTTTGATTCTACTAATTTTAAAACAAAATTTGCCTGCGAAGTAAAAAATTTCGATCCTTTAAATTATTTTGATAAAAAAGAATCTAAAAAAATGGATCGTAATACCCAGTTTGGTATTGTCGCTGCACGAGAAGCAGTTGAACATTCTAGAATTATTGATGACAATTGCGATAAAAATCGGATTGGAGTTATTTGGGGTTCAGGAATTGGTGGGCTTGAAACTTTTGAAAAAGAAGTTTTAGGTTGGGCTGAATCTGGAGGTATACCGAGATTCAATCCCTTCTTTATTCCTAAAATGATTGCAGATATTACACCGGGTCATATTTCTATAGAATACGGTTTTCACGGTCCAAATTATACTACCGTTTCTGCGTGTGCATCATCTGCAAACGCTTTAATTGATGGAAAAATGTTGATTCAACTTGGAAAAGCAGATGTTATTGTTTGTGGCGGTTCAGAAGCTGCAGTTACGGCAAGTGGTGTGGGTGGTTTTAATGCGATGATGGCGCTCTCTACAAGAAATGATGATCCTAAAACAGCATCCAGACCATTTGATAAAGACAGAGATGGCTTTGTTTTAGGAGAAGGAGCTGGCTCTATTATTTTAGAAGAATATGAACACGCTAAAAAACGGGGCGCTACAATTTATGCTGAATTAAAAGGTGGTGGTTTAAGTGCAGATGCACATCACATGACAGCTCCACACCCAGAAGGATTAGGCGCTTATTTGGTGATGAAAAATTGTTTAGAAGACGCAGGTGTTTCAACACAAGAAGTAGATCATATTAATATGCACGGAACTTCTACTCCACTTGGAGACATTGCAGAATCTAATGCAATTTCAAAATTATTGGGAGATCATGCTTATGATATACAAATAAATTCAACAAAATCTATGACCGGACATCTGTTGGGAGCAGCTGGAGTTATAGAAGCTATTGCTGTTCTAGGAAGTATCACAAATTCTATTGTTCCTCCAACAATTAATCATTTTACAGATGATGAAAGAATAGATTCTCGCCTTAATTTCACTTTTGAAAAAGCGGTAAATAAAAATGTAAATATCGCTATGAGCAATACTTTTGGTTTTGGCGGTCATAATGCATGCGTTTTATTTTCTAAAATCTAAACTTCATTTATGGAAATCCAGAAGTATTTTTCTAAACTCCTTTTAAAGGACAAAAAGAAAAATTATTCTGAAAACGATTACTTTTTCAAGTCACAGGTAGAAAAAATTATAGGACTTCAAATAGAGAATTTAGAAATTTACAAAGAAGCTTTTTCTCTTCGAACTTCAACTCAATTAAAAAATAAAAGAAATTATGAACGCTTAGAATTTTTAGGCGATTCTGTTTTGGGCACTATTATTTCCTGTTATCTCTTTGAAAAATATCCTTTATCTAATGAAGGTTATTTAACTCAGATGAAATCAAAAATTGTCAATCGAAAAAATTTAAATAGATTGGGAGATGAACTTGATTTAAAAAATTTAATTCAAAATAATAAATCCCTAACTTTAAGTGAAAATATTTCAGGCAATTTATTAGAAGCACTTATTGGCTCTATTTATTTAGATTTCGGTTATACATTTTGTCATAAAATAGTTCTGGAAAGACTACTAAAACCAATCGATATCCATAAACTTGAAAATAAAATTATAAGTTATAAAGGTTTACTTTTAGAATGGAGTCAGAAAAAAAAGCTAAATATCTGCTATGAAACTTGCCAAGAAATACATGCAAATAATAATTTAGTCTATAGAAGCCATGTTATTTTAGAAAATGAAAACATTTCAAACGCCACAGAAAGTTCTAAGAAAAAAGCAGAAGAAAAAGCTGCGCAACGGGCATTTTATATTCTAAATAAAAAAGAAAATATTGTTGAAAACCAAAAAATTATTTCTTGATGAAGAAGAGGAAGAAACTACAAACTTGGGTCTGTTAAGGCTATCGCAAGAACTTCCGGCACACGAATTATTTTATAAAATCAACAAACTTAATGCCTTCAAATTTTCTAGAATAAAAGATTTAATTATCTACGGAGAATTTTACCAATACAACTTTCCACGCTTCGAGGCTTACCATCATTTAAGCAAAAACTGTATTCAAATTTTAAGCAATAAATCTGCAATCAGTCATAAAATTAAAGAAGAAAAAGAACTCTTCAATTTTGAAGAAGAAACCTCTTATTTATTTAGTGAATTGCAAGATGTAGATTATCTAATTAAAACTTCAGATTTAATTGATGAATTTTCCTTAATTTTGATGCCTGAAAATTTTGTGTTTAATATCCAAACTTTTCCTTTAAGTTCAATAGATGAACGCTACGAACTAATACAATACTATGAATAAATATTTAAAGAAAACTAAAATCATCGCCACTTTAGGACCTGCATCTTCTACAAAAGAAATTATGCTAGAAATGGTAAAAGCTGGAGTAGATGTTTTTAGAATAAACTTTTCCCATGCAGATTATGATTTGGTGCGAACAAACGTTAATTTAATCCGCGAAATAAATGAAGAATTCGGCTATACAATTTCTATTTTAGGTGATTTACAAGGTCCAAAACTTCGTGTAGGAGTTGTAAAAGAAGGCTCTTATTTAAATCCTGGAGATATTCTTACTTTCACAAATGAGAAAATAGAAGGAAATTCTAAAAAAGTTTATATGACTTATCAGAAATTTCCACAAGATGTAAAAGTTGGTGAGAAAATTTTAATTGATGATGGAAAACTCGTTTTAGAAGTTATTGAAACCAATGAAAAAGACACTGTAAAAGCCAAAACAATACAAGGTGGACCGCTAAGTTCTAAAAAAGGAGTAAATCTACCAAACACAAATGTTTCACTTCCTGCGCTTACAGAGAAAGATATTGAAGATGCAAATTTTATTTTAGATTTAGAATTGGATTGGATTGCACTTTCCTTTGTACGTCATGCGCAAGACATTATTGATTTAAAAGAAATCATAAAAAATCATCCAACCAACAAACAAAAAACACCAATTATTGCCAAAATAGAAAAACCCGAAGGCGTAAAAAACATCGAAGAAATTCTTATAGAATGTGACGCAATAATGGTTGCTCGTGGAGATTTAGGAGTAGAAGTTCCTATGGAAGAAGTTCCTGCGATTCAAAAAACTTTGGTAGAAAAAGCAAGATTTCATTCTAAACCTGTAATTATTGCCACCCAAATGATGGAAACAATGATCAATAGCTTAACTCCAACAAGAGCCGAAGTGAATGATGTTGCAAATTCCGTACTTGATGGCGCAGATGCAGTAATGCTTTCTGGCGAAACTTCTGTGGGAAGATATCCCGTTGAAGTTGTTGCAAATATGGCGAAAATAGTGAAAAATATTGAAGGAACTAATTTCTATCAAAACAAAAATTCCCCAATAGAAAAAGATATTAATTGTATTGACGAAAGATTTTTAACCAACAGAATCTGTCTTGCTGCTGTGAGAATTGCGAAAACCACAAATGTTCAAGCTATTGTAACTTTAACTTATTCTGGTTATACCGCTTTTCAAATTTCTGCGCACCGCCCAAATTCTCACATCATCGTTTTTAGCGCAAATAAACGCGTTACTACAATGCTCAATCTTTTGTGGGGCGTTCATGCGTATTTTTATGATATGAATAAATCTACCGATGAAACCATCGTTCAAGTTAATACACTTGCGCACCATTATGGTTTTGTGGAAAATGGTGATTACGTCATCAATTTAAATGCAACACCCGCAAATGTAGATGGAAAAACCAATACTTTAAGATTGACAACTATTTAAAAAAATTTGAGCGTATCCCTCGCCAAAGCTTTTGCAGCAACTCGGGTCGCGCTATACATTACAAGTCCTCATAAAAATTTTGCCCAGCTTTTCCAGCTGGGCAAAATTTTTATTCCGGGCTTTCCATTTCTATCGCTTACGCGGTTTATCGCTTCTTACAAAGGAGTTTGTAACTTAGAAATTCTATTTTTATTATGAAAGACTCTAATTTAAAAATTTCCTAAAACCGTTTTGGTTGTAGTAAATTCTTTAAGCGCTTCAAGAGATAATTCAATTCCGTAACCAGAATTTTTTGTTCCACCAAAAGGAAAACGCGTATCAGATTTTGTAAGTTGATTGATGGAAACTGTGCCACTTTGCAATCCGTTCATGAAGAAATTCAATCGGTTTTTATCTGTAGACCAAACTGCATTTGCCAAACCAAATTTTGTGTTATTTGCTAATTCTAAAATCTCTGCATCTGTTTCAGCTTCTAAAACCATTCCTAACGGACCAAATAATTCTTCATCTAAAACGGGATTTCCCACTTTCATTTTAATCAATCCTGGTTTAAAAGAAATTTCATCAATTCTTTCTAAAGGCACTATAATTTCCGCACCATTTTCCAAAGCATTTTGATATTGTTTTTCTAAATCAAGTGATAAATCTGCTCTCGCCATTCCTGCAATTTTAGTGTCTTTTTCCATCGGATTTCCTACTTTATAAGTTTTAAATTCTGCAATAAATTTTTTCATAAATTCTTCGTAAATTGAAGATTGAATAATAAATCGTTTTGCAGCCACACAAGTTTGTCCGCAATTTTGCAATCTTCCAAGAGCTGCACTTTTTGCTGCTTCATCTAAATTGGCATCATCTAAAACTATAAATGCGTCATTTCCACCCAATTCTAAAACAGATTTTTTTATATTTTTTCCCGCATTTGCAGCAACAGAACTTCCAGCGGTTTCACTTCCCGTTAAACTTACAGCTTTTAAAATTGGATCTTCTAAAAGTATTTTTATTGCGTCGTGTGAAATCTTAAGATGTGTGAAAACATAATCTGGAAAACCTGCTTCCTTAAATAATTTTTGTAAAGTATCGCCAGTTTTTTCACAAATTGAAGCGTGTTTCATTACCACAACATTTCCTGCTAAAATTGTTGGAACTGCAAATCTTAGAGCTTGCCAAAAAGGATAATTCCACGGCATAATTCCTAAAATTACACCCATCGGTTCTCGGTAAACTTCTGAAATTCCAAAATCACTTTCAATCACTTTCTTTTCTAAAGTATTTTCAGAAGTTCCATAAAATTCCATCATTTTTGCGCATTTCTTAATTTCTGAAATGGCTTGTGAAATTGGTTTGTTCATTTCGGAAGTAATAATCTTACCAAAATCTTCACTTCTATCTTTCAGAATTTCAGCAAATTTTAAAAATAATTTTTGTCTTTCTGTAAAAGAGATTTGCTTCCAGGAATTGAATGCGTCTTGTGATTTTTGTAAATTCATTTTATTAAAGTAAAAACCTAAATTTCGTGAAAAAATTGAGGATTGTCAATTTTATTTGATTTAATTATTCTGTATGCATCATAGATTGTGCCTAAGAAAAATTGAAAGAAACGATACTCGTCTTTCTAGCCCCGATTGTAACGGAAATCCCCGCCTCGGCGGGATTGGAATGGAAAGCGGGAAAAAAGTTTGGAGAAACTAAACCGTCTTGCTCCTAAAATTTTTAATCTGCCATAAACCATTCATTGACCAAACTCGCCGCGAGACGTGATGTTTTTTCTTGAAAATCTAAACTTGGATTGACTTCCGCAATATCCATCGCCAATAATTTTGGATTTTTTAAAATATGTCGGAAAAAATGCATAAAAGTGGCGTCTGCAAAAATCCCGTTATAAGCTACAGCACTCACTCCAGGTGCAATTGAAGCATTGAAAACGTCCATACAAATGGTGAGATAAAGTACGTTTACTGAAGATGAAAATGTATTTATTTTTTCATAAATCTGGGCTAAATTTTCAAAAAAAAGTTCTTCTGCAAGAATATATTTCATATTATTTTGATGGGCAAAATCAAATAATTTTAAAGTATTTGAGTTTTTTTGAATCCCGATATGAAGAGAATTCAGCGTTTCATTTTGAGCAATTTGAAAAAATCCTGTACCGGAAGTTGCGCCTATTTCTGGAATAATTTCTCGGTTATCAAAATGTGCATCAATATTTATAATGCCAATTTTTTTATTCGGAAAAGCTTTTCTAAGTCCAGAATAATGTGCGAACATCACTTCATGACCACCTCCAAGAACGATAGATTTTGCATTTTTATTTAAAATTTCTACAACATTTTCTGCTAATTTATTTTGAGCTTCTTCTAAATTTTGATTTTCACAAGTAATATTTCCGAAATCTTTTAAAGAAAAATTTTGTGTTGTAACCGGAAAATTAGCCATATTTTTCCGGATAATATCTGGAGCGTCTTTCGCGCCGACTCTTCCTTTATTTCTTTTTACGCCTTCATCTACGGCAAAACCTTGAAGAATAAAATCGTTCTCCGAAATATTTTCAAAATTATTTTCAACTTTTACGCGCTGAAAAATTCTTTGTGATAATGTGTCTTCGCCGTCGAAACGTCCTTGCCAAATCATAATTATTGATTTTATTTTTTTAAGTAAAAAATTTATGAGAAAAGATTATTGCTCCAATCGATAAATAAAAACTTACATTTTCAAATTATCAAATTAACTCATTTTCAAATTCTCTTGCTTCGCCGCAAAAGCCGTCGCTGCTTCTTTTACCCAAAGATTTTCACGTTGCGCTTTTCTTTTGGTTTCTAAACGTTTTTTGTTGCAAGGTCCATTTCCTTTTAAAACTTCCATAAATTCATCCCAAGGTAAATCTCCAAAATCATAATGTTGTCTTTCTTCATTCCATTTTAGATTTTCATCGGGCACTTTTAAACCTAAAAATTCGGCTTGAGAAACTGTAACATCTACAAATCTTTGTCTTAAATCATCATTACTTTCGCGTTTTACGCGGTAATTCATAGATTTTTGAGAATTGGGAGAATCTGTATCATTTGGACCAAACATCATCAAAGCCGGCCACCAAAATCTATTTAAAGCTTCTTGCGCCATTTCTTTTTGTTCTTTTGTGCCTTTGCAAAGTGTCATTAAAATTTCATAACCTTGTCTTTGGTGGAAAGATTCTTCTTTGCAAATCCGCACCATCGCTCTTGAATATGGACCAAAAGAATTTCCCATTAACATTACTTGATTCATAATAGCTGCTCCATCTACAAGCCAACCAATTGCTCCAATATCTGCCCAAGAAAGTGTGGGATAATTAAAAATACTGGAATATTTTGCGCGACCGGAAAGCATTTCATTATAAGTAGAATCACGGTCTGCGTCATTTGTGCCGTTATTTAAAGTTTCGGATGCGGCATAAAGATAAAGTCCATGTCCCGCTTCATCTTGGATTTTTGCTAAAAGTGCCATTTTTCGGCGTAAACTTGGCGCACGAGAAATCCAGTTTGCTTCAGGAAGCATTCCAACAATTTCCGAATGGGCGTGTTGTGAGATTTGCCGAACCAATAATTTTCTGTAATCTTCCGGCATTACATCTTTTGGTTCTACTTTATTTTCAGCTTGAACGTATTCTAAAAACTTTTCTTGTTCCATTTTATTAAGAAATTAGATGTGAGATTTTAGATTTTAGATATAAAAATATTTTGTAAAATCTTTCTCATTTAATATTAAGTTAGCGATGTGCTAATATATTTATTTCTATTTTAAAGCAATTTTCTTTCCACTATTTAATCTTTGATATAGATTCCCACTTGACCATCTGAAAACTCACCTGCTACAAAATTTACTGTTTTGTTTCCATCGCTTATTTCATATTCGTTAAAAAAATAAATCTGTCCTTCGTTAGGCGAAATGACTTCAATTTTCCTGTCAGAACAAGACCAATAAAAATTCCAAATATTTAATCCGCTAATTTTAAATTCTTTGTCGATCTCAATATATGACACAAATTTCCAGGTTTCCATAGTTTTTATTTTTTAAAAGAAAATAGATGTTTATTAAAATACTTTAATGATAAAATCAAAATATAAATTGAATTTATAATTAAAAGAATTATAGCGATATTTAAACTAAACCACGCAGTTTCTTGGATAAAATTAATGTTTCTTTCGCTATTTATATAATTTAAACTTCCCTTTAATTGAAAAGCAAACCATAAATCAAGCAGAACCAAAATTACCGTTAAAATCGGAAAAATATATTTTATAATTTTCAAATTAACACATTTCAAATTTTTCAGATTCCTTTAGACATCATAAGTTAAAATGACTATATTGGTTGTTGGATGACATTGACAAGTCAAAACAAAACCGCGTTCAACTTCATCTTCTGTTAATGCAAAATTCTTTTCCATAAATACTTCTCCTTCTAAAACCTGCGCTTTACAAGTGCAACAAACGCCGCCTTTACAAGCAAATGGAACGGGAAGTTTGTCTTTCAACGCTTGGTCTAAGATACTATTTTTCTTAGAATTCAGGTGAAACGAATATTCATCATCGTCAATAATTAAAGTGACCATACTTTCTAAATTCGGAATGGCTTTAAACTCATCACTCATTTCTGCATTTTCTTCATTATCGGGCGCAGAATAATATTCAAACATTACTTGCAAAGAGGGCACTTTTTTATCATTTTTTAAATAAGTAGAAATATTTTTTATCATTTCAGATGGTCCACAAAGAAAGAAATTGCTTTCTTTTACATTAATTTCTGGGAATCTTAAAAATAATTGTTCTAACTTTTCTGCAGAAATTCTACCTTCAAATAGTTCATCTTCAAAGTGCTTTTCCCGAGATAAAAGATAAACCACTTTAAATCTTCCTTGAAATTTTTCAATTAAATTATCAATTCTTTCTCTAAAAATAATATCATTAAAACTTTTATTGCTAAAAAAAAGAAAAGCAGTACTTTTTGGTTCTTGATGCAAAGCTTCTAATAAATTTGATAAAACGGGCGAAATTCCACTTCCTGCAGCTAAACCGATATAAGTTTTTTGATTGCTTTTATGATAATTGGTATAAAAATGTCCAGCTGGTGGCGAAACTTCTATTACGTCTCCTAAGTTTAAATTTTGATTTAAAAAAGTAGAAACTTTACCATCATCTAAATGTTTTACCAATATTTCTAGTTCAGAATTTCCATCAGTTGGTGCATTAATAATAGAATAAGAACGGCGCAAATCTTCTCCATTAAGCATCAATTTAACATTCAAATACTGTCCTTGTTTAAACTGAAAAAGTGAGCGCAAATTTTCTGGAATCTCGAATGAAATATGAGCAGAATCGTTGGTTTCTTTTTTATAATTAATAACTTTTAAATCGTGGAAATGCTGCATTATTTTAATTAAATTTTTAAATAAATCTCTAAAAACAAATATAAGAAAAGCAAAGCAGAGTTTAAAAGATTAATTTTCAGGAGAATCAAAATAGTCTTATACATTTTTCTACTTCATATGGGCAAAAAATCTTTAAGTGTGATTAGATTGTATTTTTTATTTTCTAAAAAAGAAGAAATTTTGTCGTTTATTTTAGAATTAATTTTATGAAATTCGGAAATTTTGTCGATTATAATTATAATATATAAAATTGTATGACTTTTGATGTAAAGAAAATACAATCACAAATTTTAAATATGAATCTTAATCAATATACCACAAAATCCCAAGAAGCTATACAAAAAGCACAGCAAGTGGCAATGGAATTTGGGAATCAAAGCATAGAACCGCAACATTTATTAGAAGGCATTTTGCAGTCCGATGAAAATATTTCCGTTTTCTTAATGAAGAAATCGGAAGCAGAACTCAATTTAATACGCGAGAGAAACAGAGAGAATATTGAAAAATTACCAAAAGTAGAAGGTGGAAATGTTTACTTATCGCAATCGGCAAACAAAGTTTTATTAGACGCACCAAATATTGCCAAAAAAATGGGCGACGAATTTGTAACAATTGAGCATCTTTGGTTAGCTTTATTTGAAACAAATTCTGAAGTTTCAAAAATGTTGAAAGATATGGGCGTTACTAAAAATGCCCTCGAATTAGCAATAAAAGAATTACGAAAAGGTAGCAAAGCAACTTCCGCAAGTTCTGAAGAAACTTACCAAGCTTTAAATAAATACGCTAAAAACTTTAATGAACTCGCAGCGGAAGGAAAATTGGATCCAGTAATTGGAAGAGATGAAGAAATCCGAAGAGTTTTGCAAATTCTTTCACGACGAACAAAAAATAACCCAATTTTAATTGGAGAACCAGGAGTTGGGAAAACCGCAATTGCAGAAGGAATTGCGCACAGAATTATTTCAGGAGATATTCCCGAAAATTTAATGGACAAAACTATTTATTCTTTAGATATGGGCGCATTAATTGCAGGTGCAAAATTTAAAGGAGAATTTGAAGAGCGGTTAAAATCTGTTGTGAATGAAGTTATAAAATCTGCTGGACAAATTATTTTATTTATTGATGAAATTCACACTTTAGTTGGCGCAGGCGGCGGAGAAGGCGCGATGGACGCAGCAAATATTTTAAAACCTGCTTTAGCGAGAGGTGAACTTCGTGCAGTTGGTGCAACCACTTTAAATGAATATCAAAAATATTTTGAAAAAGATAAAGCCTTAGAAAGACGTTTCCAGAAAGTAATGGTGGAAGAACCAGATACCGAAGACGCAATTTCTATTTTGCGTGGAATTAAAGATAAATACGAAGCGCATCACAAAGTAAGAATAAAAGATGAAGCCATAATTGCTGCCGTGGAACAATCACAACGTTATATTTCTGACCGTTTTCTACCAGATAAAGCGATTGATTTAATTGATGAAGCTTCAGCGAAATTACGAATGGAAATTAATTCTAAACCAGAAGAATTGGATGTTTTAGACCGAAAATTAATTCAAATGGAAATAGAATTAGCAGCAATTTCAAATGAAGGAAATGATATTCGTGTCAATCATTTAAAAGAAGATATTGCAAAATTTCAGGAAGAAAGAAACGAAATTAATGCAAAATGGTTGAAAGAAAAACAAAAATCTGAAGATTTAACGAGTCTTAAAAAAGATATTGAAAGTTTGAAACTCGAAGCAGAACGCGCTTCGCGAGCTGGAGATTACGCAAAAGTTGCAGAAATTCAATATGGGAAAATCAAAGAAAAAGAAGATGCATTGCAAACTTTAGAATTGGAAATGCAAAATCACCAAAATGAATTAATAAAAGAAGAAGTAACTGCAGAAAATATTTCTGAAGTCATTTCTAAATGGACGGGAATTCCGGTGACAAAATTAATTCAGTCTGAACGTGAAAAATTATTGCATTTGGAAGATGAATTGCACAAACGCGTTGTTGGACAAGAAGAAGCAATTGAATCTGTTGCAGATGCAATTAGAAGAAATCGCGCTGGTTTAAATGATGAAAAAAAACCAATCGGTTCCTTTTTATTTCTCGGAACAACCGGTGTTGGAAAAACCGAATTGGCAAAAGCACTCGCAGAATTTCTGTTTGATGATGAAAATAATATGACGAGAATTGATATGAGCGAATACCAAGAAAGACATTCTGTTTCGCGATTAGTTGGAGCTCCTCCCGGTTATGTAGGTTACGATGAAGGTGGACAATTAACCGAAGCTGTGAGAAGAAGACCTTATTCAGTGGTTCTATTGGATGAAATTGAAAAAGCGCATCCCGATGTTTTCAATACACTTTTGCAGGTTTTGGATGATGGAAGATTGACTGATAATAAAGGAAGAGTGGTGAATTTTAAAAATTCAATTATCATCATGACTTCCAATTTAGGCTCCCAAATTATTCAAGAGAATTTTGAAAATATCACGGAAGAAAATGTGGTAGAAATTGTAGATAAAACAAAAGAAGAAGTTTTTGCATTATTAAGACAAACTTTGCGTCCCGAATTTTTAAATAGAATTGATGAAACTGTGCTTTTCCAACCTTTAAGCAGAAAAGAAATTGGTAAAATTGTTCATTTCCAATTGCATGGTTTCAATAAAATGTTGGAAAGCCGTGGTATTTTTATGACCGCTACAGACGACGCGATAAAATATATTACCGATAAAGGTTATGATCCTGTTTTTGGCGCAAGACCTTTAAAAAGAGTTCTTCAACAGGAAGTTTTAAATAAATTATCTAAAGAAATTCTAGCGGGAAATGTAAATGATGGAGACAGAATTACGTTGGATTATTTTGAAGAAAGCGGTTTAGTTTTCCGACCTGTTGAATAATAAAATTAATTTTTATAATTGATTAATTAATGTGTTTGAAACCCGTCTTCAATTTTTGGAGACGGATTTTTTATTTTATTATCTTAGATTAAAATTTTAAAAATCATGAATCCAAAAGTAAATTTCTTGTTTGAAAAGCCAACTAAATTTCAAAGCGAAATAAAAGAATTACGAAAAATTGCATTAAAAACGGGTTTGGAAGAGGATTTAAAATGGGGACAAGCAACCTATATTTTAAATGGAAAAAATGTTTTTCTAATCCATCAGTTTAAAGATTATTGTGCGATTTTATTTTTTAAAGGCGCATTAATGCAAGATTCTGAAAAAATCTTAATTCAGCAATCAGCAAATACTCAAGCTACTATGCAATTGAGATTTACTAGTTTAAAAGAAATAAAAAATTTAGAAAAAATTATAGAAAATTATTTAAAAGAAGCAATTAAAATTGAAAAATCTGGCGAAAAAATAGTACTAAAAAAAACAGAAGAATTTGAAATGCCAGAAGAATTTTCCCAAGTTTTACAAGAAGATTCTACTTTAAAATCAGCTTTCGAAAAGTTAACTCCCGGCAGACAACGCGCTTATCTACTTTTCTTCGCGAGCGCAAAACAATCTAAAACGCGAGAACAAAGAATTGAGAAAAACATTGGAAGAATTTTGGAAGGAAAAGGTTTGAATGATTAATAGTTATTTATAAAACTTTAAGTTTTTTTAAACTTTCCTGATATCAAAAATGGCTCAATTTTTGATGAATCAAAAACTTATTTTCATCATTTGTGTTTGGAATCTCCTTAAATTTTTATTTAACGGGGATTTCTTTTTTTAAGTTTTTAAAAAATTATACACTTTTTTTTAAAATAAAAAAACTTCTCCATTTCTGGAGAAGTTTGTTATCAATTATTTTTTAATTTTTTATTCTTTAGTAAATTTATATTCTTGACCACCTTGTAATAAAGTAAAGCCTTTTTTGTCCGCATCAAATTGAATATCTATTCCAGCTTGCGAAAATGTAAATTTATCTTTTCCTAAATATTCAAATGGAATAGCGGGTTGTCCCGTTGCTTCAATAATTAATTGATCATTCTCGTTTTTAGTAGTGATTTTTATTGGAAGTTTTTTGCTACTAAAAACACCAACATAATCTGATAAATTTATTGAATCTACTTTTACTAATTTATCAGAAGTCCAAACATTATTTTTTCTATTGATATCTGGAACGGTACTTTTTGGATCTAAAGTTACACTCGCAATTTCTTTTGTAGAATTTACTTTGAAAGACCAATTCACATTTCTTTTCCAAATTTCTACAGGTAATTTTATATTTTGAGTTGTTCCATCTTTAAATTTCACTTCTACATCAACCGGCATTGGCATTTTTTCTAAATTTGAAATAGAAATTATAGCACCGTTTTTAGCATCCCCATTTACGTATTTTACGTCATCTACAGCTTGGTCTATTTTCCAATTATTAATAAACCAACCTCTCCAAAACCAATCCAATTCTTCCCCAGAAACATTTTCCATAGTTCTGAAAAAGTCTTCAGGTTGTGGATGTTTAAACGCCCATCTTTGAATGTAAGTTCTAAAAGCTTTGTCAAATCTTGCTTCGCCTAAAATATTATCACGTAACATATTTAAACCTGCGGAAGGTTTGTAGTAAGCTAAAATGCCAAGATTGGCTTCTTTCATATTATCTGGTGCATTAAGCACGGGTTCTAATCTTTCATTTTCCAAGAAAAAAGCAGATTTTCCTAAATCTTGTGTATCTGCATATTCTCCTTTATTAAAATCATCACTAGAAATTCCATTAAGAAAAGTATTAAAACCTTCGTCCATCCAAGCGAAACGTCTTTCGTTAGAACCAACAATCATTGGAAACCAGTTGTGTCCAAATTCATGATCTGTAACGCCCCACAAACTTTTTCCTTTAGATTTATAACTACAAAAAACAATTCCTGGATATTCCATTCCACCTTCATTTCCAGCAACATTTGTAGCTGCAGGATAAGTAAATTCATACCATCTTTTAGACATATTTTCTATGGAATATTTCACATATTCTGTAGATCTTCCATAAGCTCCATTTCCTGCACTTTCCACTGGATAAGCAGAAATTGCTAAAGATTTTTTGCCACTTGGTAAATTAATTCTCGCAGCATCCAAAATAAAGGCGGGCGAAGAAGCCCATGCAAAATCTCTTGCATTTTCTATTTTAAATTTCCAAGTTTTTGTTCCGTTTGCAGTTTTTGCGGCATTATTTACTTCAGCTTCAGATCTAATTGTAACAGTTTTATCACTGTTTCTTGCTTGATCCCAAAGTTTTAATTGTTGATTTGTATAAACATCTTTTGGATTTTCTAATTCTCCAGAAGCAACTACATAATGATTAGAAGGAACTGTAATTTCTGCAGCAATATTTCCATATTCTAAATAAAATTCTCCTGCACCTAAATAAGGAAGTGTGTTCCAACCCATAATGTCATCATAAACACACATTCTTGGAAACCATTGCGCAACTGTGAAAACTTTTCCGTTTTTAGTATCATTTACTCCCATTCTATCTGAACCATAATCAGGGGAAGTAAAAGAATAATTAATTTTAAATTTTATTTCGCCACCTTTGGATTTCAATTCTTGTGGCAAATCTATTTGCATTCTTGTATCTACAACAGTATAAGTTGGTTTTACTTTTAAACTCTTTCCATTTTCGGAAATAATTTCGATACTAGAAATATTGTAACCTCCATCAAAAGTTTCACCGTGTGCGCCGTTTCTACTTCCAGAAATTGGGATTACAGCATTTCCACGAGAATCTTTTTTAAATAAATTTTGATCCATCTGTAACCAAAGAAATCCCAAATCATCATAAGAATTATTCGTATAGGAAACTTCTACAGAAGCAGTAATTTCTTTTTTTGCTTCATTTAAATTGGCTTTTATGTTATAATTAACACTGTTTTGCCAATAATTATGACCGGGTTGTCCGCTCGCAGAACGGGTTTCAGTAGCGTTGTTTTGATAAAAATCTTGTTTGAAAGCTTCTGAGTAATCATACTTCGAAGTTTTGTCTTGTGCAAAAGCAAGCGCTGAAAAAGCAATTGCAAAAGCCAAAATTGGTTTGGAAAAATTCATTGTTTATAAGTTTTAGATAATATAAGTATGAAGTTTATTGGGTTTTGTTACAAGCGAATTTTATTTTGTTTAAATTGGTTTAATTCTATTTAAAAGTATAATTAAAAAAAAATTAGGAATTTTTCTTCGCTCTAATCATCGCTTCCATCATATCCCACATATCTTGCGGAATTTGTTCGAGCATATTAAATTCTCCTGCGCCTTGCAACCATTCGCCACCATCAATTGTAACAACTTCTCCATTTACATAAGCTGAAAAATCTGAAACCAAATATGCCGCAAGATTTGCCAATTCTTGATGATCTCCTACTCTTCTTAACGGTACTTTTTTACGCATATCAAATTTTTCTGCTAAATCTCCTGGTAAAAGTCTTTCCCAAGCTCCTTTTGTAGGAAATGGACCGGGCGCAATTGCATTAAATCTAATATTATATTTTGCCCATTCTACAGCTAAACTTCGTGTCATTGCGAGAACACCGGCTTTTGCACAAGCGGAAGGAACGACATAAGCGGAACCTGTCCATGCGTAAGTTGTTACAATATTTAAAACCGTTCCCGGAATTTTATTTTCAATCCAATATTTTCCAACGGAAAGTGTACAATTTTTTGTTCCTTTTAAAACAATATCCAAAATAGAATCAAATGCGGAATGCGTTAATCTTTCTGTCGGTGAAATAAAATTTCCTGCAGCATTATTCAGCAAAATATCAATTTGTCCAAATTCTTTTACTGCGGCGTCTTTCATGGCTTCTACTTCGTCCCAATTTCTTACGTCACACGCAACGCACAAAACTTTTCCACCCGTTTCATCTTCTAATTCTTTTGCTGTATTTTGTAATTTTTCTAAATTTCTTGAAGTGATTACGACTTTTGCTCCGAGTTGCAGAAAATATTTGGTCATTGCTTTTCCGAGTCCGCTTCCACCTCCAGTTACGATGGCAACTTTATCTTTTAATGCGTCTTCACGAAGCATTGGTTGTGTGTAATTCATGCTATTTTTATTTAGGTTTAAATTTAAGATTAATTTTTTGGAAAGAGAAATTAATTAAAATGTATTGGTTATTAAATAAAAAAAACTGCAACCAAAGATTGCAGTTTTAAAATAATATTTAAAAAAATTTAGTACCCGAAAATCTCTTCTAAAGTCAAGACTTTTACATCTCCCAATTTTTTCAATTGTTCCATCGTTACATTTTTATCAGAAGCAACAATTGCGTAAGTGTATGGTTTGTTTTTGAAATATTCATCATGGAATTTTTCTAAATCCCCCATCGAAACATCTCCGACTTGCGCATAAACTTTTTTACGAATATCTTCATTAAGACCTAAATCTTTCGCAGCCAAATAATTATAAATAATACCATCTTGCGTAATTCTTTCCGTTTCGATGTCTTTTTTTACTTGGTTTTTTGCTAAAAATAAATTGCCTTCTAAACTTGGTAAAGTTGTTAAAAGCTCATTCATTGCAGCGGTAGATTCATTAAATTTATCCGCTTGACTTCCCACATAACTCAAAATATAATAATCTTGGTCTTTTTTCTGTGGACTTACATAATAACCGTAAGTGCTGTAAGCTAAAGCTTTACTTTCTCTGATGGTTTGAAAAACAATAGAACCCATTCCGCCACCAAAATAATTATTATAAACATTTACCAAAGTAGTTTTGTCTGGGCTGTAAGAATCGGTATTTCTAATCCATCTTGTTTCTGCTTGAACCATATCATAATTTGCAAATAAAACCTGATTATTTGCTGGTTTCACTTGTTTAAATACTTTTTCAGCGGGTGCAACAGCAAAATTTTCTGGAACTTTGTGCATTGTTTTCAAAGTGGAAACCAAATCATTTAAAGCAAGTGGTCCATAATAAATTATAGTTTGCTCATAATTATTTAGATTTTTCAAATGATCTACCAATTCTTGTGAAGTAGTTGTTTCTAAATCTTTAGCGGACAAAGTGTAATTAAATTTATTATCTGCGCCGTAAATCGCATAGTTTGTAAGACCTTGCATTATTGCACCTTTATTTAATTTACTGTCTTTTCTGCTTTTATTAATTCTTGCTTTTAAATTTGCTAAAGCGGCGTCATCTGGTTTCACATTATTAATGATAGATTCATATAGCTCAACTGCTTTTCCGAAATTATCTTGTAAACCTTCGATAGAAACTGTAGTATATTCTGGACCAGAAGAAATATTAAAACTACAAGCAATTTTATAAAATTCTTTGGAAATCTGTTCCGCAGACATTTTATCAGTTCCTAAAAACTGAATGTAACTTGCAGCTAAAGATTCTTTTAAATCATTATAAGTTCCTACTTTATATCTGTATTTTAAACGGAAAATAGAGTTGTCTTTATTTGGAACATACAATACATCTGCAGCGCCCAATTTAGATTTTTGTAAATCTTTATTATAATCTAAAAACACAGGTTTTGATGGATTATTCGGCATATCATCTACCATTTTTACAAACGGAGATTGCTTATCTGGATTGGTAGAAACGGCTGTAATATGTGGTTTCTCAACTTTCTCACGGTTTTGCTTTTCACCTTTTCTTTTAAAAACTGCAACGTAATTATCTCCTAAATATTTGTTAGCGAAATTTACTACTTCTGCTTTTGTAATTTTAGATAAATCATTTACATAAGCCACTTGATCTCTCCAGTTTAATTCTGAAGTAAAAGCATCCATCAAAGAACTAGCGCGACTTCCGTAAGATTCACTTTCATAAATTTTACTTTTTTTGATATTATTTACAATAGATGTAATTAAATCATCGTCAAAATTTCCTTTTTTCAAATTATCAATTTGACCTAAAAGCAAAGTTTTCACCTCATCTAAAGATTGACCAGTTGTTGGTGAAGCTGATAAATAAAGCACACCGTGATCAATTAAAGTATAAGTAAATGCAGACGCACGTAATAGTTTTTGTTTTTTAACTAAATTTAAATCTAATAAACCCGCTTTTCCATTAGTTAAAACTTGCCCAACTAAATCTGCAATTAAAACATCTTTATCTTTATTACCGGGAAGTCTATAACCCATTGTTAAACTTTCTGCATCTGGACCAACAATTTCCTTAATAATTGGAGATGTAATTGGACTTTCTTGTTCAAAAGTATATTTTGGAACTGGTTTAGAAGCCATATTTTTAAATGACGCATCGATTTTTGCGATTACTTCATTTGGATCAAAATCTCCCGACATAATAATTCCCATATTATTAGGAACATAATAAGTGTGGAAATAATTTCTAATTTTTATTAATGAAGGATTTTTTAAATCTTTAATTGTTCCAATTGTCGTTTGTTTACCGTAATTATGTTTTTTAAATAAATTGGCAAAAAGTGTTTCAAAAACTTGATTTCCATCACTATCCAAACCACGGTTTTTTTCTTCATAAACCGCTTCTAATTCTGTGTGAAATAATCTTAAAATTGGATTACGAAAACGTTCCGATTGAACGGTAATATATTTATCAATAGAAGAACTTGGAACATCATCTGTATAAACAGTTTGCTCAAAACTTGTAAAAGCATTCGTTCCTTGTGCACCCATAGAAGACATTAATTTGTCATATTCATTCGCAATTGCAAACTTACTTGCAACACCAGAAACAGAATCTATTTTTTTATAAATAGCTTTTCTTTTCGCGTCATCTGTTGTTTTATTGTAAGTTTCATAGAGCGCATCAATTTTGTCTAATTGGGGTTTTTCTTTTGCCCAATCTAAAGTGCCGTATTTATCGGTTCCTTTAAAAAGCATATGCTCTAAATAATGCGCCAAACCTGTATTTGTAGCAGGATCTGTTTTACTTCCCGCTTTTACTGCGACATAAGCTTGAATTCTTGGATCTTTTGGAGTTGGACTTAAGATTACAGTTAAACCATTTTTCAAGGTGTAAAACCTGGCTTTCATCGGGTCGTTGGAAACGTATTTGTACGTGTAACCGCCGTCTGTTGCTGTCTTCCATTCAAATTTATCTTGGGCAAAAAGATGGACTACCAAAAATAAAAGTAGAAATTGTAACGATTTTTTTATCATATTAATAAAGTTTTTTTTAATGTGAAGTAAATGTAATTAAATTTTTGATATTTGTTTCAATATAATATTAAACCTGAATGTTTTTCATAATTTTTTAGGTTTTACTAAGAAGAAAAATATAATTTTTTTGGATGTTTGGGATTTGGATTAAAATTTATCTTTCAAAAAGTAATCTTTCTCCGTATTTATCAGAGTTAATTTCACCGTTATCGAAAACCAAATTTCCATTAACGAAAGTGTGTGTGATTTTAGAATGAAAAGTTTTTCCTTCAAACGGACTCCATCCGCATTTTGCTAAAATATTCTTTTTAGAAACAGTATATTCTTCATTTAAATCTACCAAAACCAAATCTGCCTTGAAACCTTCTTTTAGGAATCCACGTTTTTCTATTTCAAATAAAATGGCTGGATTATGACACATTTTTTGAACTAATTTTTCTAAAGAAATTTTTCCATTTTTATAATGTTCCAACATTTGATTTAAAGCATGTTGCACTAAAGGTCCGCCAGAAGGCGCTTGCAAATATTTTTTAGATTTTTCTTCCAAAGTATGCGGCGCGTGATCAGTTGCAATCACATCAATTCTATCATCCAAAAGCGCTTTCCAAAGTTCATCTTGGTCTTTTTGCGTTTTTATTGCAGGATTCCATTTGATGAAATTTCCTTTTTCTGCATAATCATTATCGGAAAAACTTAAATGATGAATACAAACTTCGGCCGTAATTTTTTTGTCTTTTAAGGGAATATCATTTCTAAATAAATCCATTTCTTTAGCGGTCGAAAGATGAAAAACGTGCAATCTCGCACCAGTTTTTTTAGCCAATTCAATCGCGTTTGAAGAAGAAATATAACACGCTTCTTCACTTCTAATAATTGGATGCATTTCCACTGGAATATCTTCGCCAAATTCTTGTTTCGCTTTTTCTAAATTTTCTCTTATCGTTGTTTCATCTTCGCAATGAACGGCAATTAACAATTTTACCTTTGAAAAAATTTTTTCTAAAGTTTCAGGATTATCAACCAACATATTTCCGGTCGAAGAACCGAGAAAAAGTTTTATTCCTGCGACATTTCTTGGATTTGTTTTTAGTAATTCTTCCAAATTGTCATTCGTTCCACCCATCATAAAAGAATAATTGGCGTAAGAATTTTTTGCAGCAATTTTATATTTTTCTTCTAAAATTTCTTGCGTTACGGCGTTTGGAACCGTGTTTGGTTGCTCAATAAAACTTGTAATTCCACCTGCAATTGCTGCGCGAGATTCACTTTCAATATCGCCTTTCCAAGTTAAACCAGGTTCGCGAAAATGCACTTGATCATCAATAATTCCGGGCAAAATATATTTTCCGGAAGCGTCAATTATTTTGTCTAAATTTTCTTCAGAAATGTCGTTTGATATTTTTTTAATTAAATCATTTTCAATCAACAAATCACTTTTAAAAATTTGATTTTCATTAATGAGTGTGGCGTTTTTAATTAAGATTTTCATTTATTCTACTTCGATATTTGTAGTTTTGGATAGGAAGACTTTGCTTGAAAGCCCTTTCCACAAATTTAAAAATTTAAAACAAATAATATTGTCTATTTTCACTCTCTATTCTCAAATCTTTTAATCTCAAATCTATTTAATTACATTTGCAAAAAACTTAGTAGATTTTGTATAAGAAATTATTGGGACAAACTGCAATTTATGGTTTAAGCACGGTTATAATCCGACTTTTTCCATTTATCATTTCGCCGATTGTTACAGCGAGATTTGGTCCAACTGCTTTAGCTCCTTTTATAGATTTTTATTCTGTGGCAGGAATTATTATTGTTCTGCTTTCTCACGGGATGGAAACCACTTTTTTCCGTTTTGCAGAAAAAGAGCAAAATTCTCAGAAACTCATTTCTACATCGACTTTAAGTGTAGTTTTTGCTTCATTAATTTTTGTTATTTTTTCCAACATTTTCCAAACAGATCTAGCTATTGCTTTTAAAACACCAGATCAAGTCAATCTTTTATTAATGATTGTTTGTGTTTTGGGTTTAGACGGTTTAAGCACGATGCCTTTTGTGATTTTAAGAAAAACTGGAAGACCTAAAAAATATGCAGTCATTAAAATTATTAATGGTGTTATTAATTTTCTTTTGGTTTTATTTTTTTTAGTTCTCCTTCCAAAATTAGGAAATACAGGTTTTTTAGGATTTACTTACAATCCAAAATTTGGAATTGGATATGTTTTTGTCGCCAATTTAGTTGCAAGTGCAGTTACTTTTCTTCTTCTTTTTCAAGAATTAAAAACAGTTCGATTTGGTGCTTTCGATTGGTCTTTATGGAAAAAAATGATGGCTTATTCTTGGCCAATAACTGTTGCGGGATTAGCTGGTGTTGTAAATGAAACTATGGATCGCCAATTTTTAAAATATTTATTACCGAACGGAATCAACACCGAACAAATGGCAATTTACGGCGCAGTTTGCAAAATTGTTACTTTCCTTACTTTGTTTCGACAAGCCTATTTATTAGGAATTGAACCTTTCTTTTTTTCGCACGCAAAAAACGAGAATTCTGGTCAATCTTATGCGAAATTAATGGACATGTTTGTGGTTGTAAATTGCGTAATTCTTTTAGCCTTATGTGCAAATCTAAATTGGCTTGCCCATTTTTATTTAAGAAATCCTGCGTATAATATTGGAATTCCAATTGTGCCGATTGTTTTGATGGCGGCTGTTTTTCTTGGGATTTATCTTAATATGTCGGTTTGGTATAAATTATCAGACAAAACAATATTTGGCGCATATCTTTCTTTATTAGGCGCTATTGTTACAGTAGGAATTAATGTTTATTTTATTCCTAAATATGGATTTTGGGCATCAACTTGGGCAACATTTTTCTCTTATTTTTCTATGATGACGGTTTCTTATTTTTTAGGACAATATTTTTATCCAGTTCCTTATCACATGAAGAAAATTTTGCTTTATCTAGGCGGAAGTATTTTATTTTCCGTGCTTTCTTTCTATGTTTTTAATGGAAATTTAATTATTGGAAATGCTTTATTATTGCTGTATATTGCAGTCATTACTTTTGTAGAAAAAGACCAATTAAAAAGACTTATTAAATAATTTTAGAAAAATATAGTAGTTTTGCATTTCTGATTAAAAATAACTTTAATAAATAAAGATGAAAATAATAGTTCCAATGGCTGGAAGAGGTTCCAGATTAAGACCACATACTTTGACGGTTCCAAAACCTTTAATCCCAATTGCAGGAAAACCAATTGTACAAAGATTAGTAGAAGACATTGCAAAAGTTGCCGGAGAAAATATTGATGAAATCGCTTTCATTATTGGCGACTTTGGAGTTGAAGTTGAAGAATCTTTATTAAAAATTGCTGAAGAATTAGGTGCAAAAGGAAGCATTTATGTTCAAGAACATCCACTTGGAACAGCTCACGCCATTAAATGTGCAGAAGATTCTATGCAAGGTGATGTGGTAGTTGCGTTTGCAGATACTTTATTTAAAGCAGATTTCATTCTTGACACCAATTCTGATGGTGTAATTTGGGTGAAAAAAGTAGATAATCCATCTGCTTTTGGAGTGGTAAAATTAGACGATTATGGTTTTATCACAGATTTTGTAGAAAAACCAAAAGAATTTGTTTCAGATTTGGCAATTATAGGGATTTATTATTTCCGAAGTGCAGAAAAATTAATGGAAGAAATCAATTATATTATGGACAATAATATAATGGAAGGCGGCGAATATCAATTAACAAGAGCTTTAGAAAATCTTCGTCAGAAAGGGGCGAAATTTTCTCTTGGAAAAGTAGATGATTGGATGGATTGTGGAAACAAAAATGCAACCGTAGAAACAAACGGCAAAGTTTTACAATATGAGAAAGAAGAAATGTCTCACTTTCCTACTTCTGCTCAAATTGAAAATTGTATGATAATTCCACCTTGTTTTATTGGTGAAAATGTTAAAATAAAAAATTCTAAAATCGGTCCTTGTGTTTCTTTAGGAAACAATACCATAATTATTAATTCTAATATTGACAATTCATTAATTCAAGAAAATACAACCATTGATCACGGAAATCTTAGCAATTCTATGATTGGTAATTCCGCAGAATATTATGGCGTTGCTCGAGAAATTTCTTTAGGAGACTTTTCTGTTTTAGATTTTTTATCTAAAGGAGGAAACTAATAGCTCTTAGCCTTCGTAAATAAAAACAGCATCATTAAACCTAAAAATTTGGCGTAAATATTGTTAAATCCTGGGTTTAAATAAGTTTTATGAAAAAATATATTATTTTAATATTTATCGGTTTATTTCTTTCTTCTTGCAAAACCAAAGTTGTAAGCACTACACCAACTGATATTAATGCAACAATTGTTTCCAATACCTTCTTTTATAATGAAATTTTGAAAGATGCAAACTATGATGCTTTGAAAATTAATAGTAGAGTAAATATAGAAAATGGTAGCTTTATTCCTACTTTAGACGCAACAATATATTTGGAAAAAGATGAAAAAGTATGGTTAAATTTAACGGCTTTATTTTTAAATGTTGCGCGCGGAATTGCCACTAATAATGGTATTCAAGCTTATGAAAAGTATAATAAAACTTATATAGATTCAGATTTTGGATATTTAAATCAGCTTTTGAATGTTAATTTTATTGATTTAAAATCTTTGCAAAATTTATTAATCGGGAAAACTTTTATTCCAATTATTGAAAATGATTTTAAATTGACGAAGAATGCAGAAGTCTATCAATTAACCTCAGAAAAAAATCAAATTATAAGAAGCAATGGCAAAGAAAGTGAGTATCAAATTAAAATGAATTATACTCCAGATTTTCAACTTTCTAATGTTACTCTTAATGATGTGAATTCTGAAGATAGTCTAGAAGTTTATTACAGCAATTGGGAAGTGAATAACAATATTTCATTACCGAAAAACGTTAAAATTATTATAAATGGGAAGAAAAGAACTGAAATTTTATTAGAAAATACGAAATTTGATTTTTCTAAAATGGATACACCGTATTCTGTTCCCAATAATTATAAGAAAACTGTTATTAAATGATGATTAGGAAAGTATTTTTTTTTATCGGGCTTTTGTTTGTAAGTCATCTTTCTGCTCAGCAAAAAGAACAATTGCAACAGCAAAATGCCACATTAAAAAAACAAATTTCTAGTATTAATGCAACTTTAGCCAAAACTAAAAAAGAATCTAGACTTTCCGCTGCTTATTTAATTGGAGTAAATCAAAAAATTCAGCTTCGAGAAAAAGTTTATAACAATACACAAAAAGAAAAACATTTAATTGAAGATGATATTTATCTTCGTCAATTAGAAATTAATAGACAAAATAGAGAGCTTGCTATTTTAAGAAAAAATTACGCGGAAGTTTTGGTAAATGCTTATAAAAATAAAGGCGTTCAAAATAAAGTAACATTTATTTTATCTGCAAAAAATTTAGGAGAAGCTCTTCGACGCGTTCAATATTTAAAACAGTACGCAGATTATCAAGATAAAAAAGCAGCAGAAATAACCGACGCCGCAATAAAACTTAAAAAATCTATAGCTTCTCGGCAAAAATCGATGAAAGAAAAAGAAAATCTTCTTTCTAACCAACAAAAAGACTTACAAACCATTAATATTGAAAGACAGCAAAAAGAAAAACTTTTAGCCGATTTTAAAGCCAATGAAGCACAACTTACCGCTCAGATTAGACAAAAACAAGCAGAATCTAAAGCTTTAGAAGCAAAGATTAGAACAATTATTAATGAAGAAATTAAATTAGCTAAAGCAAAAGCTGAAGCAGAAAAAAAAGCCGAAGCAGAAAGAGTGAGAATGGCAAAAATTGCTGCAGATAGAGAAAAAGCCAGAATTGACGCAGAAAATAAAGCAAAAGCAGACGCTTTAGAAAAAGAAAGAAAAATAGCAGAATTAGAAGCGAAAAAAGCTGCTGATTTAGCTGCAAAAAAAGCAGAAGATGAACGCAAAAGATCTGCAGATGCGGCACGAGCAGATGCAAACGCAAAAGATGAAGAACGAAGAGTGACGGCTGCAAAAGAAGCTGCTGCAGCAGAAAATGCTTCAAGAATAGCTGCAAACAAAGCTGCAAATGCACGTGCTGCAGAAGCTGAATTAGAAAAAAGTAAGAACGAGAAGAAAAAAGCTGCGGAAACCAAAGCAAATACAAACTACGGTGTGAATATTAATTTAGCTGGGAATAATTTTGCTGCGAATCGTGGGAGAATAAGTATGCCTGTGAGAGGAACTATTACTCACAAATTCGGAAGACAACCACATCCTTTTTTAAAAGGTATTGTAGAAGATAATGCAGGAATAAGAATTGCAGTAGCTCCTGGTACAAAAGCACAATGCGTTTTCCCCGGAGTGGTTACAGGAGTTATTCAAAATGGAGATTTAAGAGCCGTTATTGTTAAACACGGTGATTATTTCACAGTTTATAGCAACCTTTCCAGTACAAATGTTTCCGCCAATCAAAACGTGGCTGCAGGAACTGTAATTGGAGAGGTGGGAAAAGATTTCGATGGTACCTATACTTTAGATTTTCAAATCTATAATGGAGAAAAACCAGTAGATCCTTTAGGATGGATTTCAAATTAAAATAATATAACTTTGTTAAAATTTACAAAATGATTACAATTACAATACTTTCTTTATCTTGGCAACACATTTTAATAATTGCCTTAATTTTAATTTTACTTTTTGGTGGTAAAAAAATTCCTGAATTAATGCGCGGAATGGGTTCTGGTATTAAAGAATTTAAAGATGCAGTGAAAGAAGATGAGAATAAAAAACCTACTACAGAACAACCAGTGAATAATCCAAATCCTGTAAATAATACTACAGAAAATACTAATAATCCGAGCTAAAAAACATAATCATGTCTTTTTCTGAAACAGCATGGAAGGTTTTTAACCAATCCGTGGAGCATTATCACGTTCATGATGACGTCAATTATTTGAACGAAAATCCTTATGAGGAAGCCTCTTTGGAACAAATTTTGTATGCAAAAAACTGGATTGATTCCGTTCAATGGCATTTAGAAGATATCATCAGAGAAGAAGACATAAATCCAATTGAAGCTTTGAAATTAAAAAGAAGAATAGATGCTTCTAATCAAAAGCGAACAGATTTAGTAGAATATATTGATGCTTGGTTTTTTAAGAAATACGAAAATATCACTCCGAAAGTAGATGCGAAAATAAATACCGAAACTATTGCTTGGGCAGTAGATCGCTTATCAATTTTAGCCTTGAAAGTATATCACATGAAACAAGAAGCAGAACGCGAAAGCGCTTCTGTAGAACATAGAGAAAAATGTCAAGATAAATTAAATATTTTGTTAGAACAACATAAAGATTTATCACAAGCTATAGACCAATTGTTGATTGATATTGAGAACGGAATTGTAAAGATGAAATTATACAAACAAATGAAAATGTATAATGATGAATCTCTCAATCCGATTTTATATCAAAAAACAAAAAAATGAAAAGAAATATTGGTGTAGCTTTGGTTTTTGCTCTCTTGTTAGTAAGTTGTACTGCAGAAAAAATTAACCTATCTCCAATCTCAGATAATGTTTCTAATGATTTATATCCTTCAAGCGATGCAGATGTAAAAACTGAAGCAATTGCGTATCAATCTGAAATCACTAATCTTATTGCTTCTTTCCCAAAATTTAAAAATAAAAATTTAAATAAGGAAGTCCATAATTTGAAAATTTCACTAAACAATTATGTTATTGCCTACTCCAAAAAAGATCAAAAAGCGATGAAAAATGCGTATAAAGAATATGTAAGTTCTTACAAAAAAATTCAAATATTACGCAAACATTTAAATAAAGACCAAGATAATATTTTAAATCGCTATATGGTCAGAATTAAAACCAATATCAATTTATTGGAATCTATTAATTAAATTCACTTTAGAATAAAAAATATTTACTTATAAATGATTACAAAACAAGCAGAATCTTTAGTTCCCACAGAATTTGGAAACTTTAGAATAATTGCGTTTTCAGAAGTTGAAAATAATTGGATGCCACATATGGCAATTATTGCAGAAGGTACAGATTTAAAGAAAGTTGTAAATGTCCGTTTCCATTCCGAATGTATTACCGGAGAAGTTTTTCATTCCAAAAAATGTGAATGTGGAAAACAACTTGATTATTCAATGCAATTTATTCATGAACATGGTGGTGTAATAATTTATCTTCGACAAGAAGGAAGAAATATTGGAATAATTAATAAGCTAAAAGCTTACGCATTACAAGAACAAGGTTTAGATACTGTAGAAGCTAATTTAGAATTAGGTTTACCTGCAGACGACCGGAATTTTAATATTGCAATAGATATGCTAAATGAACTCGGCATTAAGGAAATAAATTTACTTACTAATAATCCATTAAAAATGGAAGCTGTAGAAAAAAGTAATATTAATTTAATTTCTAGAATTCCTCTGCAAATTCCTTCTACAAAAGAAAGCAAAAGTTATCTAGATGTAAAAAAATCTTATTTTGGACATCTTTTAAAAGATGAGAATATGGAAAAGAAAAAAGCAGTTGAATAATCAACTGCTTTTTTTATTTTAATTTAATATTACAAGGTTTTCACGTTAGATTCTTTAATATTATAAAATTTCGCAACACTTTCATAGTTCGTTAGATCTACATTTGCGTTTGTATTTTTACTTCCAGTTGCTGCAGGAACTACAACGACTCTAAAAGTTTGATTATTAATATAAGTGGGAGCTAAACCAGGATCAAAAGTTCCACCAGCATAAATTTGAATATCCACTCTACTAAAATCATAGTCATAATCTAATTCTCCTTGCGTTAAATAAAGCGTTCTTGGAATTGATTGCCAAACTGGACTTCCATTATTTGTAGTTCCTGATTTTCTGAAAATTAAAACTACGTCACTTTCTACCAATGGATTATTAAAGTTTCTAGAAATGGTATAATCTCCATTATTATCTTTAACAAAACTAACATTATTTAAATCATATGCTGTAGAATAAGTATCATTATCTTGCACTTGTTGCACATTATCATTTGTTCGGTCGCAACTTAATACACTAAAAGCCAATAAACCGATTATGGCGAGAGAAACTATTTTTTTCATTTTTTAAAATTTAATTTGTTTTTTACTTTCAAAAGATATACCAATTAAGTGCCACTTTAAAATAATTAAAAAACGTAATTTTGTTTCTAAACCAAATTAGTCTATGCGAAATTATTTTCTTGTTATTTTTATATTAATTACATTTATTTCTCCGAGTTTAAATGCGCAATATCTACCCAAAAACTTGTCTTCTAAAGAACAAAAAGAAGCGCAAAAATGGGTAAATGAAACTTATAATAATTTAAATCAAAATGAAAGATTAGGACAATTATTCATCATTGCACTTTACACAAATAAAGATGAAGCACACATTAATTTTGTTAGAAATTTAGTAGAAAAAGAAAAAATTGGTGGTTTAATTTTAATGCAAGATGATGCCGCAAAGGAAATTAATTTAGTTAATGAATTTCAGCAAAAATCAAAAGTGCCATTAATGATTGGTATGGACGCAGAATGGGGACTTTTCCAAAGAATTGCAAAGGCACACAAATTTCCTTGGGCGATAACTTTAGGTGCAATTCAAGATAAAAAATTAATTTATGAAATGACTTCCCAGATTGCAAAAGATTGCAAAAGAATGGGAATTAATTGGGATTTTGCGCCAGTTGTAGATGTAAATACAAATCCAAATAATCCCATAATTGGAAATCGGAGTTTCGGCTCAGAAGTTGAAAATGTGGTAAAATCTGCAACCGCTTATTTTGAAGGTTTACAAGACCATAATATTTTAGCCGCGATGAAACATTTCCCCGGACATGGCGATGCAGATACAGATTCTCATTTAGATTTACCTGTGATAAACCATTCTCTCGCTCGTTTAAACGCTGTAGAATTAGCTCCTTTTAAAGCATTAATACACAAAGGAATTGGTGGAGTTATGATCGCGCATTTGTACGTTCCGAAATTGGAAAGTAAAAAAATCCCTGCTTCACTTTCTTATGATATTGTAACCAAACTTTTAAAAGAAAAATTTGGATATAAAGGTTTAATAATTACCGATGCATTAAATATGGGCGCAGTCGCAAAAAGATATAAACCAGGAGAAGTTGATGCGATGGCTTTTAAAGCAGGAAATGATATTTTACTTTTTTCTTACGGTGTTGTAGAAGCAAAAAGATTAATTCAACAAGCAATCGACAACGGTGAAATCTCTGAAAAAAGATTGGAAGAAAGTGTGAAGAAAATATTATTAACTAAATATTATTTAGGTTTAACAAAATACGAAGCAAGAAATCCTGAAAATATTAATGAAGATTTGAATAATGAAACGCACGTAAAATTAGCCCAAAAACTTTACAGCAACGCATTAACTTTAATTAAAAATAAAGAAAATTTATTGCCATTAAAGTGCAAAGAAACTTATTATTATGTTCCTTTAGAAGAAGCACCTTATGACACTTTTCTTTCAGAATTAAATTTAAACACAACTGTAATTCTAAAAAAAGTTTCCGAAATTTCTACTATTCCTGCAAACTCAAAAGTGATTGTAGGTTTTCATAAAGACAATTCAACTGCATATAAATCTTTCAAAATTTCACAAGAAAGTAAAAATATTTTAGCAGAATTAAATAAAAACCAAAACGTCATTTTAACCGTTTTTGGAAGTCCGTATGCATTGAAAGATATCGACATTTCTAAAACTTCAACGGTTTTAGTCGCTTATGAAAATAACGATGATTCTCAAACTGCAGTTGCAAAAGCACTTTTGGGTGAAACAAAAATTCACGGGAGAATTCCAGTTTTGGTAAATGAAAATATAAAAGCAGGAATGGGAATGGATTTAAAAGCAACTTCACAAAAATAAATAATTAAATAAAAATGATAAAAATAGGAATTCTCTGTTATCCAACTTACGGCGGAAGTGGCATTGTTGCAACAGAACTCGGAATGTCTTTAGCAAATAAAGGTTATGAAGTACATTTTATTTCCAGCAATTTACCAGCGAGATTAGACATAGCAAATCCCAATATTTTTTTCCATAAAGTGAACGTGCAAACTTATCCACTTTTTCAATATCAACCTTACGATATTGCACTTTCTTCTATGATTTTTAGAGTCGTAAATCTTTATAAATTAGATATTTTACACGCACATTACGCAATTCCTTACGCTTATGCGGCATTTATGGCAAAGCAAATGTTAAAAGAAATAAATCGTGATATCCCGCTTGTAACAACGCTTCACGGAACAGACATTACTTTAGTTGGGCAACATCCAAGTTACAAACATGCAGTTGAATTTTCTATTAATCAATCTGACACAATCACTTCTGTTTCTGAAAGTTTAAAAAAAGATACTTTACAAAAGTTTCATATTAAAAAAGAAATTCAAGTAATTACTAATTTTATAGATAATTCCGAATTTTCAAATTTTGAAATTTGTTCAAGAAAACAATTGGCAAAATCTGATGAAAAAATTTTAATTCACGTTTCCAATTTACGTCCCGTAAAAAGAGTTTCCGAAGTATTAGAAATATTTAAAAATGTTCAGAAAAAAATAAAATCAAAATTAATTATCATCGGTGAAGGTCCAGATATGGAAGTCATCAATGAATTTTTGGAAGAAAATCCAGAATTAATGGATAAAATCCGTTTGATGGGAAAGGTGAACGATTTATATAAAATTTTAGAACTTTCTGATGTTTTTCTTTTGCCTTCAGAACAAGAAAGTTTTGGACTTGCCGCTTTGGAAGCTATGGCTGCTTCAACTCCTGTTATAAGTTCAAATGCAGGTGGAATTCCCGAAGTAAATATTCAAGGTGTGACTGGATTTTTAGCCGAAGTTGGAAATGTAGAAGCAATGAGCAATTACACGATCAAACTTTTGAGTGATGAAAAACTTTTGGCAGAAATGAAATTGAACGCGAAAAAACAAGCGGTGAAATTTGATTTAAAGAACATTTTGCCAATTTATGAGAAAATGTATGCGGAAACTTTGAGTAAATTCAAGGCATAGTTTTCACGCAGGGTCGCTAAGTTTTTAGCGCAAAGGGCGCAAAGATTAATATTACTTTTAAAATAAAAATTATTAAATTTATTTCTTTAAAATTTGATAATGACAGAAAATGATTTGTCTTATAAGATAATCGGAATTGCAATGAATTTGCATAAAAATATTGGCGCTGGTTTGCTGGAAGCCGCGTACGAAAATGCGCTTGCTTTTGATTTGAAAGAAGCCGGTTATGAGGTAAAGCAACAAATTCCAATGCCTTTTATTTATAAAGAAATTAATTTAGAAATAGGCTATAGAATAGATCTATTAGTTAATCAAAAAGTATTGATTGAAGTAAAATCAATTGAAAATTTGGCACCAGTTCATTTCGCACAAACATTAACTTATTTAAAATTATCGGGTATTAAACTAGGCTTACTGATAAATTTCAATACTAAACTTTTGAAAAACGGAATCCACCGTGTAGTAAACAATTTATAGTTTTTTTAATAATTTATCTTCCAATAGCAATAGTAACCTTTGCGCCCTTTGCGCTAAAAACTTAGCGTCTTTGCGAGAAACAGAAATATCATGAATGAAAAACTGCTACAATATCTTTGGAATTTCAAAATTTTCAACAATTTTGATTTTAAAGATATTGAAGGAAATTTATTAGAAATTTTAAATTTCGGGCAGTGGAATTTTAATTCTGGCGCCGATTTTCTGGAAGGAAAAATAAAATTTAATGATTTAATTTTAGCGGGAAACATCGAACTTCACGTGAAATCTTCAGATTGGATTTTCCACCAACACTCGGGAAATCAGGATTTTGACAATTTAATTTTACATGTTGTTTACGAACACGATTTAGATATTGATGAATTTTCCGCAAAAAATATTCCGACGCTTGAACTCAAAAATTATATTGATAAAAATATAATTGAAAAATACTCTAAACTTTTAAATGAGATTTCTTTCATTCCGTGCGAAGAAATTTTTGATGTAGAAAAAGTTCCTTTTAATTTTACTGATGAAACTTTACTCAAAAAATTAGATGAAAAATCCGAAAAAATAAGTTTGCAATTATCTTCCACACAAAATAATTACGAAGCAGTTCTCTTTCAAAACTTAGCTTATGCATTTGGTTTAAAGGTAAATGCAGAAATATTTCAACAGTTTGCAATGGAAATAGATTTTAATTTGATAAATAAAATTAAGCAAAATGATCTGCAACTTGAAGCCTTATTTTTTGGGATTTTTGGTTGGTTAAAAAATCCTGAAGATGAAAAAATGCAGATTTGGAAACGAGAATATGAATTTTTAAAAGCAAAATATCAGCTTTCTGAATTTAGTTTTAAACCAAAATTTTTACGTTTACGACCACCAAATTTCCCAACCATTCGGCTTTCACAATTAGCAAATCTTTATTTTTCACAACCCAATCTGTTTTCAAAAATAATTTCCGCAAAATCAAAAGCAGATTTATTTTTAATTTTTAAAAATGTGAGAGCATCGGATTATTGGAACAATCATTTTAATTTCGGAAAAATTTCGCCAATTAATAATGCTAAAATTATAACCGAAAATTTTATTAATTTAATTATCATTAATGCAGTTTTACCTTTAAAATACCATTATCATAAAAATAATTCCGAGGAAATTATAGAAAATATTTTAAACTTTTATTCAGAAATTCCTGCTGAAAAAAACAACATTATTTCATCATGGCAAAATTTAAAAGTTCCTATGGATTCTTCACGTGAAAGTCAAGCATATCTGTACCATTATAAAAATTTCTGCGTCCAAAAAAAATGTTTAAATTGCAGCATTGGTTTACAATTATTAAAAAATTGAAGAATTAAAATTCTCGAAAAAATTTGCGAAAAGAAGGTATGAATTTTGCGATTTTTTCCTAAATATATCACACATGAAAGAACCTAAAATTATTAATAATTTTCGGCACAAAATAGAAAGAGAATGGTTTGGTGTTCTTACCAGAATGGGCGCAAAACTTGGGATTCCTGTCTCGAAATTACGCGTATTTTTCATTTATTCTACATTTGCTACGGTCGGAATTTTCTTTTTAATTTATCTTTTTTTAGCTTTTACACTTTGGATAAAAGATATGTTTATTCTTCGTAGACCCAATGTTTTTGATTTGTAAAATATGGAATTTATTCAGATAAAAAATTTCGAAGATTTTCGTGTAAAAAATATATACGAAAACTATTGCAACACTTTTCCGGAACTGGAAAGACGAAGTGAGAAACAATTCAGACAACTTTTTAAAAACGAAAATGTGAAGGTTCTCTCTTTATTAAACGAGTTGAAATTTATCGGTTATTTAATCATTTGGGAATTACAAGGTTTTGTTTTTTTGGAACACTTTGAAGTTTTTGAAAGTTATAGAAATCAAAAGTTTGGGGAAGAAATTTTAAAAGAATTAGAAAGAGATTATTTTAAAATTATTTTAGAGACTGAAAAAGAAAATTTTAATGAAAATGCAAAACGTCGAATTACTTTTTATTTAAAAAATGGCTTTCATCAAATTTCAGATTCTTATGTACAACCCAGTTATGGCGACGGAAAAACAAATTTAGAATTATTACTTTTCGCAAATTGGGAAGTAGAAAATTTAGATTTAATTATTGAAAATATTTATGATGTGGTTTATCGGAAATAATTTTTTCAAAAAACTATTTCACTTGATATTCTAATTTTATTGTTATACTCGCTTCTTTTTCTCGTGAAGAAGTATTAAAAGTTCCGCCGTAAGAATAATCTTCATTAGAATTTGGTGCTGTAATTTGAATTACGCCCATTGTTGCTTTCTTAAGATTTCCTAAACTTGCTCCTGCATTTTCTGCGATTTTTTCAGCGCGTTCTTTTGCATCTTTTGTGGCATTTGCAATCATTTCGTGTTTTACTTCTGCTAATTTTGTGTAAAAATATTGCGGTGCAGAAGATGTAAATTCTACTCCACGATTGATAATTTCAGTTATATTTCGGGAAAGATTTTCAATTTTTTGTACTTCTTTGCTTTCAATTGAAACTGTTTGAGATAAATTATATCCGGCAAAAGTTTGATGACTTGCGCCATTTGCATCATTCGTATAATTGTAATTTTTCTGAATATCAACGGCGGAAAATACCATTTCACTCGGTTTTATTCCTTTTGAAATGAGATAATCTGAAATCACTTTTCTATCAACCGCTAAATCATCATACGCAGATTTTAATTCAAAATTATTTTTGGTAAAACTTCCAATCCAGGTAATTAAATCTGAAGTAAACTCTTTTGATCCTAATCCAGTTACAGAAATTGTATTGTCAGATTGGTTTCTATTTTTAATAGCATTTCCAAGAAAAGCCAAACCAATGATAAAACCAAGTGCAGCAATACTTATCGCGATTATTGATTTGTTCATAATTGAGATTATTTAACTATAAATTTACGCAAATTATTTAAACATAAAAAACTACTGTTTCTTATTCTTTTTTAAATATTCTGTGGCAACTTGTATTAAAGCAAAAGAAACTTTATCAATATTTTTTTGTTTAAAACCACTTACAACGCTGGAATTGGTATTAATTGCAAAACCTAAGAAATCCGAAATCTGATTTTCTGGAATATTATTTTCTTTAAAAAAATCTTCTTTTAGATTGGTTTTTATCCACTCTATTTTCTCTTGAAAATCCTGATATTTATAAAGTCGTTTTTGTCGGCGCGCTTTTCCACTCGCCAAATCATAAATTCCTTGAACATTTAAATTCCCAAATAAAATTGGTAATAAAACAGATTTTTTTAAATCTGCGGGTTTTTCTCTGGGCTTTTCTGGTGATTTTGGTAAACCAATATCCTGTTCTAATTGTGCCACTTTATCAACTCTATTTAATTTTTTCGAATCTTTTGACAAGTCTCCAGAAGGGACAAAACTTAAATCTACCGTTTCAATTAATTCTGGTGTGTAACTCATAAAAATCTTTACCGAAAAAATAAAATTGGCAGAAGTAATTTTCACAGATGCACGATCATAATTTACCCGAACAAATCGTAATTCATCCTTTTCATTTGCATTAATTTTAAAATTTCCAAATTCATCAGAAACGGTTTTCTCATCTGTATTAATATTTACAACTAAAACACCAGAAAGCGCAAATTGATTTTCATTAAAAACGGTTCCCGAAACTGAAGATTGAGAATAGAAATAGTGAGAAGAAAAGAGAAAAATTAAAAAAAATAAATATTGTTTCAAAGGCATTAGTTTGGTGTAAATGTAAATTGAAAATCCTTCTTATTTAAAATTTTAACCAGACTTAACTTTTTTAAGATTTTTTGGTAAATAATTAATTTAAATTATCTTAAAATTCTTCAAAAGAAATCTAATAATTAAACAAAAATCTCTTGTAGATTTCGTGGGATTTTTCTTTCTCTCGCATATTTTGCTAAATGAGCAGATTAAAGAAAAAAGATACTTCACTTCGCTTTGCTACGTTCAGAATGACAAAAGCAGATGTTTCTCAAAATTTAACTTTAAATAAATCTTTTATTTTCTTAAATTGCATCAACTCTAATAAAAATAAATGCAAACTTATTTCGCCATAAATGCTTCTGCCGGTTCTGGGAAAACCTATTCATTAGTACAAAAACTTCTGATGCTTTGTCTAGAGTCTGCTGAAAAATCTGATGGAATTAGTCAAATTTTAGCTTTAACTTTTACCAATAAAGCTGCGAATGAAATGAAATCTAGAATTCTAGAATGGCTAGAAAGTTTCACCAAAGAAGATTATAAGAAAAATGAAGCGCTACTTGGAATTCAACAAAAATTTAAATTAAAAGGCAAAGAAATTTCATTAGACGAACTTCACCGCCGTTCTAAGAAAGTTTTAGATTATATTTTGCACCATTATTCTACTTTAAATATTGGAACAATTGATAAGTTTAATGCAAGATTGGTTAGAAGTTTTTCTAATGAATTGGGTTTGGCTCAAAACTTTAATTTAGAAATTCAAGCAGAACCTTTTTTAATAGAAGCTGTCGATAAAATGCTTGATAAAATTGGCGCAGATGAAACCATTTCGGAAGCATTTATGGATTTCATTAATTACAAATTAGACAACGAAGAACGCGTTTACATCAACAAAAGTTTGTACAAAAAAGCAAAGCAATTTGTGAGCGATGTGCATTATGAAGAACTGAAAAATAACAAAGATTTCAACTGGAAAATTTATGATAAAGTAAAAATAAAATTGCGAGCTGAAATTGTTGTACATCAAAATATTGCGAAAGAAAAAGTTGAAGAAACTCTCCAAATTTTAAAAGAAAAAAATCTCGAAATTGTAGATTTCTCTGGTGGAAATTCAAATGGATTAGGGAGATTTTTCTTTGAATATTTGAAATTTGCAAATGGAGAAAAGAAAGATTTCCCATTTCCAGGTGATGAACAAAGAGCCCATTTAGTTTTCGAAAAAGGAGCTTCTACAAAAGGAAAACATAAAGAATCTGAAATTTTTGAAATCTTAAATTATCTTTTGGAAGCGCGGCAAATAATTATTAAAAACTATATTTCTTCCATAAAAAAAGAAAAAATTCTACAAGAATTATTGCCTTTAAAAATTAATAAAGAAATACAAGATCAATTGGCTTTAATAGAAGAAGAAAATGATTTGGTTTTACTTTCAAAATTTAATGTTTTAATTAATGAGAATTTAAAGAACGAACCGTCTTCTTTTATTTATGAAAAAGTCGGGACAAAATATCTACATTACTTTTTAGATGAGTTTCAAGATACTTCAAAAATGCAATGGGAAAATATTTTGCCTCTTAGAGATCACACAATTAATTCTGAAGAAAATTCTTTCACTTTGGTTGGAGATCCAAAACAAAGTATTTACAGATTTCGTGGCGGTGAAAGTGAAATAATGCTCCATATTCTGAATAGAAATGAAAAAACCAATATTCCGGTAAGTCTGGAATTTTTAGAACATAACTGGCGAAGTGCAAAAAATATAGTTGATTTTAATAATCAATTGTATGCTTTTTTATCTAAAGATTTAGAAGCAGAACACAGAGAATTGTTTAGTGAAAAAGCACAGCAAAACGCACAGAAAAAATTTGCAGGACGCGTAAAAGTGAATTTGCAAGAATATTCCAGAAGTAATTCGGAGTTTTTTGAAACGGCAACTTCGCAAATGCAAAAAGATATTCAAGAATGTTTGAATAATGGTTTTGGACTTTCTGACATCACAATTCTTTGCAGAGGAGGTCATGAAATTAAAGAATTTTCTCAACTTCTTGGGAAAGAAAAAATATTTTATAATGACAACGAACAATACATCAAAACCATTTCTGAGAAAGGATTAACGCTAGATTTATCTTTAAGCTTAAAAGCTTTAATAGAATTTCTCCAATGGAAATCTCAGCCGAAAAACAGACAACATTTGGTAAAAATGTTTTATTATTTAAAAGAATCTGGAAGAATTTACATTGAAGATTTTACCGCAGAAATGTTGAAACTTTTAGAAATAAAAGAGCAAGATGTTTTGGAAAATTATATTTTGGAGCAATTTCAATTAAATTTAAATCCGAAAGATTTACCCAAATTGAATCTTTATAATGAAATAGAATTTTTTGTACACGAGTTTTCAGTGAAAAACTTTGAAACCGATTTTCTCTTGAATTTTTTAGAAATGCTTTATAATTACAGCCAAAACAGTGGAAATACTTTAAAAGATTTTCTAGAATATTGGTCGGAAGAAGCTCATAAAATTTCCATTCAAGCGAGTGAAAATATTGATGCAATTAGATTAATGACCATTCACGCTGCAAAAGGTTTAGAATTTCCCGTGGTTTTTTTACCAATGAAAAATAGCAACAAAGACAAAAAAATAAATGATTGGCTTACTTTGGAAGGTTATGAAGAATTAAAATCTATTAACATTGATGGTTTTTCAGATAAACTTGAAAGTTATGACGAAGAAATTGCGAATTTTAATTCTGGAAATTTTTATAAAAATAAAATCGATCGTTATTGTTTACAATATGTTGCGACAACAAGACCTGTAGAACAACTTTTTTTATATCTTCAAAATAAAAGCAAATCTGGCGAAAATCACTTAGAATTATTAGATTTTATTGAAACTAAAAACCCTGAAAATTTAGAAGAATTAGAACTTTATCCAGAAATAAATAGTTCTTTCAAAAAGCAAAATATAAAAAAAGAGAAAAAATTTAATACCAAAAGTATTACTTCTTTAACGCAGAAAACGAAAGTTAAAAATAATTTGAAAATTGCAACACCTTCAAAAAATTACCAAGTTCGGAATGAAAAGGTGAGATTGGGGATTTTCACACATGAAATTTTATCAAAAATAAATTCTGAAAAAGATGTGGATTTTGTTTTGGAACAATATGTTTTAGACGGAATAATTAATCGAAATGAGAAAGAACTAATTACGAAAAGAATTTTAGAAATTATTAAAAATCCCGCGAATTCCGATTATTTCAACTCTGATTTAAATATTATTAATGAAAAAGATATTTTGATTTCTGAAAACGGAATTTCTGAAATTTACAGACCTGATAGATTAATTGAAAAAGAAAATGGTTGGTTGATTGTGGATTTTAAAACTGGTGAAGAAACCGATGAGAAAAAGAAAAAATATGAAAAACAAGTTTCAACTTATAAAAGCGTTTTAGAAAAATTAGGCAAAAAAGTTTTGAAAACTGAGATTGTTTATGTGTAGATTTAGGATTTAGGATTTAGGATTTAGGATTTAGGAAAAATAAAACTCTGCTAATTTTTTAGCAGAGTTTTTATCATTAAGTTTAGAAAAATTTATTTCTTAACTGCAGTTACAACTTGTCCTTCCATTTTGGTAATATTATCAAAAATTTGCTTGAAAGCCAGATAATATTCTTTCGGGAAAACCGAATCATCAATTGTAGTTGTAGTTTCAACGGTTAATTTATTTCCTTCTTGTGTTACATCATACAAATAAGAAATAGAATTATCTTCCGTTCTGAATTTTTTAGATTTCGGAACGTTTTCAAAAACATAACCTTCTGGTAAAGTGATGCTTACTTTTTTAATTCTATCATAAGATGAATAAAATTCTAAAGGCGCTTTTCTTTCTTCTTCTTGATTAAAATCGTGGTTTTTAGAATAAAGAAAAAGCAAAGGATTGAAGACCAATTTATTACCAATTGCATCTACAAAAGTATCAGAATCAAAATCAAATGAAGTGGAAAAAGCACCGTTTTCATCAGTTCCGGATTTTATATTTTTAAATGGAAATTTATATCTGTCTTTGTATTCTTTTTGGTAATCTTCTTTATTATCTGCATACGCTTCTTCCGCCATCATTGCGTATAATTTTTTGTCTGTATCAGAAAAGTGACCGCTAAAAGTTCCGTCGGTATTAAGTTTTGCATCTACAACCAAATCTGTTTCGCTATTATCTGGATAAATAATATTCAATTCTTTTGCTTCTTTTTCATCCATTAAAAATCCAAGATAATTTAGTGCACGTGGCGGAATTGTATTTCTACTAGAAAACTTACTTGTTGCGTCATATAAAAAGATATTTTTACCATCTTCAACGCCCGCAATTACATAATTTAAAGAAGATAAAGAAGGCGCATAAGAACGAAGAAGTCCTTTCCCGACAGTTGCTAAAACAATTGGATTTGCTTTAATTCCCGTATCTTTCATTAACATTACCAATAACAAATTAATTTCTGCACTGTTTCCAATTTTTGTAGAAATCAAATTTTTAATTCCTTTATCGGTTACAACATCCAAATCGTTATTCCATTTATAATTTTTTTGAACAAATTTTAAAATGGCATCCGCTCTTTCTACATTGTTTGTAATTGTTTTTATTTCTGCAGGAAGAATATTTTTAACAGCTGACATTTTTTTCAACTGATCTCCAAAGTTTTCATTTTTATATAACCTTTTTCTAACATCTTCCCAAGTTACAGTGAAGCTTGTAAAAATTCCATTTATGCTACTCGAATTTACCTCAGCTTTTATAGAAGTTTTATAATTATCATTATTTCTTACAAAACTTTCTTCTTTGTAAGCAGGGACATTTTCATAAGCAAATCTGTAACTGAAATGATCTCCTCCATAAATATTTCTTTCTTGTACGTCTCTAAAAGTAGGTGCCAAAGAACCTTTATAATTAATGGTATAACCTAATTGTTTTGGCGTTTCAAAAACATATTCAATGTATTTCGCAGGAATATCTCGCTCAATCATCACTTTTGGAACCGACCAATAAAAAGGCGTTTCAACTGTATAATGGTATTCTATAACGGAACCATTTTTTACATCCGGAAATGCAAATTTTGTAATGGTATAATTTTTATCTTCTGTAGATTTAAATTTAGAATCTTTTTCTACTTTGGTTTCTTTTATTTTACCATCAACAAAGTTATAAGTGTAAGCTTTTAAACTTGCTAATTTTTCACGTTGACTTCCAGTTGGAGCTTCATAAAGTGAAATTTCAGTATTTAAATAATCTCCTGCTTTATCTTTGTCATAAATTTTTATTCTACTAATTACGTCGCTGTACATAAAACCATTATAATCTATTCTATAATGATAAGATCGATAAAGAATTTCCGCAGGTGCATCAGCTTTGATGGAAGGCGTCATATTTTGAACATCTTCCACTGTTAATTTTGGCTCGTTTAAAAATTCATGTTTTTGTGCAAAAAAGGAAATACTGCACAAAAAAGCAGATAAAAACAATAATTTTATTTTCATTTTTCTTTAATTAATTTAATGTTAAGATTTTGTGATAAGAACTTTTGTATTATCTAAACTTGCGGTTTTCTTGCGAAAATTGACATAGTTTTGAAATTGTTCTTTCGGATAAGTGCCTCTATTTATGGTTAAAATCCGATGCACTTTTAATTTCCCATCTTCGTTTTTATATGAAATTGAATAAGCACCAAATTCAGATTTTATCTCTTGATTTTTTGGCATTTCAGAAAATTTATAACCTTCCGGAATTTCAAATTCTATCTCATAATCATCTTGATAAGGAAAAGAAGTTTCAAAGGGTAATTTGCGTTCTGAGTTTGCAGAAAAAGTTGTAGCGCTATAAAACGGCATTACTCGGAAGAAAATATCATTTCCTAATTTTTTAGAAAAATCTGCAGCATTTAATTTTAATTCATAATTTATTTCTGCATTATCTCTATCATTATTAAGATTTACTACATCCAAATTCTGAATATGTAAATTTTCATGTCTCCTTTTTAAAGATTCTTTAACTTCAGAATTATCATAATAAAAAAGTGGCATATTTAAATCATATTGTCCGCCGGTAAAAGTGAATTTTGAATCTGTCGAAATGCTATTATCTAAATTAATTTTTACCGTAGATCTCAAAGTTTCTTTGCTGTCTTCTGGTTTATAAACTGGCGTTTTTACAAGTTCAATTCCATCTTCTTTTACCGCTAAAACATTTCTGTAATTAGAAGTGTAATTTAAATGATTGAATGCGATATTTTGCGAAGTGTTTTCTAGCCAAATGGTATCTTTTTCTGTGGGAATCATTAAAATTGCGTGATTTCCAGAAAGTTCAGTAAAATCTTGATCATAAGATTTTGCAGAGGCATTATCATTTAGAACACAGAAATAAGCTTTAATTCCTGCCACTTGAAGCAAAGTTCTCATATAATTTGTCAAAGCTTTACAATCGCCATATCCTTTTTTCCGAACATCTTCTGCGACCATCGGTTGCCATCCGCCAATTCCCATTGCGACAAGAATATAATGGGTTTTGCTTTGCATGTATTGGTAGATTTTTTTTACTTTTTCTGAGGTTGTTCCAGTTAAATTTAAATCATTTACTTCTTTCTGAATTTCAGGTGTAATTGCAGAAACCGGTGAAATTAAATCATTATAATACCATTTTCCTAAAGTGCTCCAATTGCTGTTATCTCCTTCTCTTCCTGCAAGTGTAAATTTCTGCAAAGCAAAATCTATATGCGGTGTAAGAACTTCTAAACTTGGTGCTAAAGTTTCAAATTCAAGCGCTGGAATATTTTCATAAGTGTATTGTGACATTCCTGCAACTTCAGATTTTGAAACTTTTGCTAAAAAAGTATCATAAAATTTAGAGTTTAAAAAAATTCCAGATTTATTATTAATGTTAATTTGAGATTTTTCTAAAGCGAGATTATATTTGTTTATCGGTCTGAAAAAATTTAAATAAGCTGTGTTTGAAGTTCTTGTACTGAAAGAATATTTCAATGTGTAAGGATATTGACTCACAACTGGTTTGAAATATAAAATCCGATCATCAACATACAAAGCATTTGATGGATTATTTGAAATATCAGAAAAATCTTTTTTCGAAAATTTCTCCACTTCTTTTCCATCGCGGTCATAAATCATCACTTTTATATCGCTCACTCTTGTATTTGGATCATAAGGAATTCCTATTACAGAATAATCTTCACCGCTAGAACTTAAAATACTAATGGTTGTTTCTTCAGTAATATCCATATCTTTTACAGAATTTACAGTATAATTTTCTGTATGATTTCTTATTACGGCATACGCATTTGTACGGAGATTATTTGGAATTGAACTTATCGCAAGATCTTGGCTAAAAGTGGATGAAAAGAAAAATGAGAAAAAGAGAAAAAATAATTTTTTGAACATTTAAATGTTAATTTTTGTTAAAGCAAATATAAATAAATTTGTGTCAGTTTTAATTAAAAGCATAAAAAAAGCAGAGAAAAACTCTGCTCTTTATTTTTATTATATGGAAATTTTATTTTGTTTCCATTTTCATGGGGTTATTATTCATACCACCATTTTTTCTATTCATTCTTTTTCCTTTCATCTTTGCCATTTTATCATGCATTTTGGTTTCCCATTTTGTGTATTGTTCTGGAGTTAGAATTTGTTTCATTTCATTTTTTACGTCGCCTCTTTTATTCATTTTAGCTGCTTTTCTGTCTGCCATTTTAGCTTTTCTTTCATCCGACATTTTTTGTTGAAGCGCTTTAATTTTTAAAACTTGTGCATCTGTAAGGTTGAGTTCAGTTTTCATTTTATCCAAATGTTTTTGCTGTTTCATTTCCATGTTTTGCTTCATATCTCCACGTTTCATATTATTTGTGGAAGATTCTGTTTGTTGCGCCATAGCGAAAGTTCCTAAACCTACGAAAGCCATACTTAAAAATAATTTTTTCATTTTTCTTTATTTTAAATTAATAATTAAATCTTATTCCTCTTTTTGATAAATTAATAGAAACAAAGTTAAAGTCCATTATCACAAATTTTTGTTAAAATTTATTAAAAAATGAGCAAAATTAAATTTTGCTCATTCTCTCACTTAAAAACTCTAATTAATAAACCTATTTATCTTCTTCCCCCACCTCTTGAATTGGAAGAATTATTACTTATTTCGCTTTTTCTAGTATTAGAAACTTCAACATTTCGGCTTGATGAATTTTCATTACGGATTCTGCTATTTTCACTTCTATCCATTTTTGGTTCATATCTTCTTGGTGAAACATTCTCTGAATTACTTTCTGTTCTAAAACCATTATTTCTGGTATTTTCAGTATTTATATTTCTTACAGATTGTGAATTTTCACTTTTAGTTTCATTTCGGAAACCATTATTTTGTCTTGTAGAATTGTTTCCGTCTAAATTTCTATTCTGCAAATTGTTATTTGTATTTCTATTATTTGGATCATACAAACCATTATTCGCTCTTGGATTTTTATAATTATTTCTATCAACTTTGTACTGAACAATATTTACATTTCTATATTGTCTTTGAACATGATAACGAGGAACGTAATACGTTTTTCTATAATTTTGAAAATAAACTACAGGATTATAGCCATGATAATAATGTTTTTGAAAAACTATAAAAATCTGTGGTCCTAAAATATTTTGCAAAGCATAAAATCTTTCATAATACCATCTGTCTGGATTTGTTCCATAATAAGAATCCCAAACGCTAAATGATGGATACAATTGATTCAAGTAAATTATCTGATCAATTTGAAATCTATTTAAATGGTATTTTCTAAAAAACTTTGGCCAATTAATTGAAATAATACTATTTCGGTAATCATTATAATAACTTTGATAGTAACTTGATGGATAATAATCCGTCGGATAATCATAATAATAATCATCTGGATAATCATAATTATCACCATAATAACTGTTATTATTTGAATAATTATTAGAATTGCCGTAATTGTTATTTACTGGATATTGCTGTGCAAAACTGAAACAAGCCATCAATAATAAAGTAGAAATTAATATTTTTTGCATTTTTTTAAAGTTTAAGAACTTTCATTCGTTCTATAATTAAGATGATAAAAACAAAAAAAAGTTAAACACATTTGCTTAACTTTTTTAAAATAATTATTTTCTTTAAGTTTAATTTCTTTCCGAATCTACAATCCAACTCGCAATTTTTTTATTAAAATTTGTTTCAGTTACTAAATTTTCTAAATTAATATGCATTCTATATCTCCAATAATGCGGGAAAACATCGGGTTGATTTATTCTTTCATTATCCATTTTTGGATTAGTCAATTTACTTTCTAAAGCGAAAAACTCTTGAATTGGAAAAATTGCAAGCATCGCATCGTTAAATAAATGCTGTTTCATAATCATTTCTGCTAAATCTGGAGTTAAATCCCACGGTGCGGTTCCGTATTGATGAAGCTGATTATTAAAATAATTTTGTGTGAGTTCCCGATTTTCATGCCACCATTGACGAAGCGTAGAACTGTCATGAGAAGAAGCAGTTACTACATTTAAATAACCTGCATATTTCGGATTATAAAACGGGATATTATCAGAAGGCATTCTTTGAACTTTGAGAGCAGTTAATCCTAATCTGTCCATAACTTGCGGCACACAATCTGGAACCAAACCTAGATCTTCTCCGCAAATAAGCATATTTGTGGAGTTTAAAATGGGCGGTAATTTTTCCATTGCGCTTTTATACCAAAGTCCATCTTGTCTTTTGAAAAAATAATCGATGTACAAATTATAAATCTGATTCTTTTCAAAATCATTTAAAAATTTATATGAATCCGTTTTATGAACATTAAATCTTGGATGATAAACGTAATCGTCTTTGGTTTCCTCTTGCAGAAATAAAACATTTGCACACAAACTGATGAGTTTCTCTTCCTTCCATCCTTGTGGATTTTCCACAAAATAATCTTTCAGTTTTCTTTGCGTGTCGAACTCTTCTTTTAAAGTATAATTTCCATTAAAATAATTGTACATAAAATGTTCTGCAACATTTTGCTTTTCTTCTCCGAAATAATTCCAAAGAATTTCTTCATTAATGAAAGGTTTGCAATATCTGTCAAAATTAAAAGGAATTTTTCTCGCATTAAATTCTTCCATTTTCACTGCGACAGCTGGATAAAAATAGCCTAAAATCCCTTGAGTTGCGCTCATCGGCATTCTCCAAATTCTAAAAAAACCAAGAATATGATCAATTCTCATGGCATCAAAATATTGCTCTAAAGCTTTAAATCTATTTTTCCACCAAGCGTAATTATTCTTTTTCATCACTTCCCAATTGTAAGTTGGGAACTCCCAGTTTTGTCCTAAATCAGAAAAATTATCCGGCGGCGCTCCTGCTTGAAAATCCATTCCAAATAATTCTGGTTCCGTCCAAGCTTCTACAGAAAATCTATAAATTCCAATTGGCAAATCTCCTTTAATTGAAATTCCTGCTTTGTGAAGATAATCTCGCGCTGTAGAAAGTTGCAAATGTAATTGGTATTGAACCCAAGAATGCAACATCACGGTTGAAAAATCTTTGTGTTTTTCTACAAAAAGTGCATTAATTTTACCCGCAATATATTTTTTATGAGTTTTCCAAAGTGTAAAGTTTGGTGTTTTATATTTATCTCTTAATAAACAAAATGCAGCATAAGGAAAAAGCCAGGATTCATTTTCTTTAAGAAAATTTTTAAAATTTTTATCTTTTAAAATTTCAGTTTTATGTTCTTTAAAAATTGTATTTAAATATTGCCATTTAGAAGACATTACACGTTCGTAATCTATTAATTCACAATCATTTAAATCTATTTTTTCTTTTAGATATTTAGCTGCAGATTTTTTATCTAATTTAAAATCTAGATTTTCTATGGATAAATATTGTGGATGCAAAGCGTAAACTGAAATGGCTGCGTAAGGATAAGAATCTGTCCACGTGTAATTTGCTGTGGTATCATTTATTGGTAAAATCTGAATAATTGAAAGTTTACTTTCTTTCACCCAATCTCCCAGAATTTTTAAATCTGAAAATTCTCCAACTCCGAAACCATTTTCTGTTCTTAGAGCAAAAACCGGAACTGCAACTCCAGCTGCGTGATAAAGTTGATGGATTCCAAATCTAAAGTAATGATCTGCTTGAATTTGAAGTAAATTATCATCTTTATTTTCTACACTCCATCTATTGTTTCCAGTTTCAACAGCAATAATTTTATCTAATTCATTATCAAAAATGGCATATTTATATTGAAAAGGATAATCTGCATAGATTTCTGCGGCTACTTCCCAAATCCCAAAATCAGTTTGTACTAATTTTAAAGTTTTTTGTGTATCCCAATTTCCCAAGCCATCTACATTTCCCATCAAAACTACGGACCAATTTTTATTATAAAGTGGTGCTTCAAGTCTAAATAAATGGGAATGTTTTTTTAAGATACTTATTTTTTCTGCTTGAAAAGGTTGTAAAGTATTTCCTAAAATTTTATTGCAAAGATAATTTTCTGGGAAGTTTTTTAAATTCCAAACATCAAAAATTTTATATTCTTTAAAGTTATTTGGGAAATTTAAATAATGTGAAGCATACTCTTCATCAAGCAAAATATTTTCCTGATTTTTAAGGATATAACGATATGTAATAGTTTTGGAATAATAGTCTAATTCTAAAGTCCAAGCGTTATTTACAGTGTAAATTAATTCGTATTCTCGAATTTCGGACTTTTCATCAGTAACTTGAAGAACCATTTTTTCTCCAAACTTCGTATTGAAGTTGATGTTTAAATACAGTTTCATTAATTTTTGTTTGTGAATGCTAAATTAAGAATTTTATCATCAAAAATATTAGAGAATTTAAAAATAAAAAAATAGTTTAAATACTGAAAACCAATTGGTTGTAAGTCTCATTTTGAGACATAAAAAACTCCGAAAGAATTTTTCGGAGTTTTAAGAATTATTTTTTATTAATTAATTTAAATGATAACTCGTTCCATCTTTACCATCTTTCAGCTCAATTCCTTCTGCTAAAAGTCGATCTCTAATTTGATCAGAAAGTTCAAAGTTTTTAGATTTTCTGGCTTGGTTACGCAATTCTATTAAAACTTGTAAAGTTTGGTCTAATTTAGAATTGTTGTTTTGTTCTAAATTTTCTAAACCCAAAACATCAAAAACATAACTATTTAAAGCCAATTTTAAATTTTCTAAATCTTCAGAAATAAGTTTTTCTTTTCCTTCTTTTAAATTAAATATAAATTTTACCGCTTCAAAAAGATGCGCAATTAAAATCGGAGAATTAAAATCATCAGCTAAAGCTTCATCACTTTTTGTTTTCCATTCTTTAAAATCAAAAGAAGATTCTGTGGAAACTTCTGAGAAATTATTTAATATTTTTACCGCTTCCAAAATTCTTTGCAAACCTTTTTCACTGGCAATCATTGCTTCGTTTGAAATATCTAAAACACTTCTGTAATGCGCCTGCAGAAAATTAAAACGAACAACAGACGGATGAAATGCTTTTTCAAAAAAATCATTTTCACCAGAAATAAGTTCCGCTGGTAGAATATAATTTCCTGTGGATTTACTCATTCTTTGTCCGTTCATTGTAAGCATATTTGCATGCATCCAATAATTTACTGGAGCAGTTCCATTCACAGCTTTTCCTTGTGCAATTTCACATTCGTGGTGTGGAAATTTTAAATCCATTCCTCCTCCATGAATATCAAATTTTTCTCCTAAATATTTAGTGCTCATTGCAGTACATTCTAAATGCCATCCGGGAAAACCAGCGCCCCACGGAGAATTCCAACGCATAATATGAGCGGGTGACGCACCTTTCCAAAGTGCAAAATCTTGCGGATTTTTCTTTTCAGATTGTCCGTCTAAATCACGCGTATTTGAAAATAATTCTTCAATATTTCTTTTTGAAAGTTCGCCGTAATTTAAGCCTTTTTCATTGTAAGCTAAAACATCAAAATAAACAGAACCATTACTTTCGTATGCAAAACCAGTGTCTAAAAGCTGTTGTGTTAATTCAATTTGCTCTAAAATATGTCCAGTTGCGGTTGGTTCAATTGTTGGTGGAAGTAAATTAAATTCTTCTAGAACTTTATGAAAATCAACAGTGTATTTCTGTACAATTTCCATCGGTTCTAATTTTTCCAACCGAGATTGCTTTACAAATCGGTCGTTATTTACGTCTCCATCATCGGTTAAATGTCCTGCATCTGTGATATTTCGCACGTAACGAACATCGTATCCGAAATATTTTAAACTGCGATAAATAAAATCAAAGGATAAGAAAGTGCGCACATTTCCCAAATGCACATTGCTGTAAACTGTAGGTCCACAAACGTACATTCCGACTTTATTTTCGTGGATGGGTTTAAAAATTTCTTTTTCACCGGAAAGTGTATTGTATATTTTGAGTTGCATATTTTTGGTTGTCAGTTCTCAGTTGTCAGTTGTTGGGAAAATAAAAAATTTAACTTTTTAATTTCAGTAAATATTAATCAATTTTTGCGTGGCTTCCAACGTAATGTAAAAATTCTTGTCGGGTAATTGGATTGCTTCTAAAAATACCACTTAATTCTGCAGTAATTGTAGAACTTGCCGTGTCTTTTATTCCACGACAATTTACGCAAAGATGTTTCGCATCAATTATACATGCAACATCCGTAGTTCCGAGCGCTTCTTTTAAAGCATCCACAATTTGCATTGTCAAACGTTCTTGTACTTGTGGTCTTTTAGAATAATAATCTACAATTCTATTAATTTTAGAAAGTCCGATCACTTCGCCATTTGAAATGTAAGCAACGTGCGCTCTTCCAATAATTGGCAAAAAATGATGTTCGCAAAAAGAATAAACTGTAATGTCTTTTTCAACCAACATTTGGCGGTATTTGTATTTATTAGAAAAGCTGGAAATAGTCGGTTTATTTTCAGGGAGAAGTCCACCGAAAATTTCATTTACATACATTTTTGCGACTCTTTTTGGGGAATCTTTTAATGAATCATCTGTCATATCTAAACCTAAAGTCTCCATTATTTTTGAAAAATGATCTGCAATAATTTCTATTTTTTCCGCTGGTAATTTTTCAAAAGCATCTGCTCTTAAAGGCGTATGTTCTTGTCCGGTAAAAACATCATCGTCATTATCTGTGAAATTTGACATTAATTTTTTAATTTAAATACAAAATTAAGATTATTTAATTTAAAAAAAATACTTTCACGCTTTAGTTTCACATAGAGAGCGCAAAGACCACGAAATTTGATTTTGTTTTTAATTTACGCCCAAGTGAGATTAAAATCTAATGTTTTTAAAATCCATTACCTCCAAAAGTGAAAGTCGCAGTAATTCCTGCTCTTATTGTGGAAAGTGGAAAAGCTGTAGAAATCTTATATTTAGTCATTAATTGATCATAAAAGAATTTTAAATTAAAGTTTTTAGACATATTATAATCTGCAGAAAGTCTTACCGATAATAATCTCTGTCCGCCAGTAACTTGTGAATCATTTTTTAAAATATTAGTAATTTTAGTTTTACTATCTCGTAAAGAAAAATCTCCACGAATATTTAAATCACTTTTTATTTTTTTCTCTTTTCCTTTAAAATTAAAATTAAGTTGTAAATCTTTTAATAGATATCCAAAACCAATAACATATTCATTTCCTGCATCTTCTGTTAAAGTATGATTAACCAAACCAAGTAAAAATGCACGATCTCTGTTATACATTACTCTGAATTGGAAATTATTTCTCATCGTAAAATCTCCTCCAATAAGCGGTGCAAAAGCTTCAACATAGCCGACTTGTGAAAAAGAATAAGGATTAAAAATATCACCAAAAGTATCTCGGTTGTTTCCGCCGGTATTTTGTGCATTATAATAATCTATACTGCTTTGAATTCCTGTGGCTGTGTAAGTTGAAGTATAAGAATGTAAAATATCAAATTTAGAAAATTGGCTGTTTATAAACGGAATATTCTTTAATCCAGAATAGGTAATTCTCCAATTCGGCATAGGAAAAGCAGATTTTTTTGCGTCTCCGAGATGGGAAGAACCTGTTTTTCCTTCTATCGCATTTTGAAAAGCGGGGATTAAAACATAGGCATTTGCAAGACTATGTCCGTCGGTAAAACCATTTGCATCAACTGTTCCGCCATAAGACTGGGAAATTTGTCGAGCATTTGCAATTATATTATCATAAATAGTTTCACCATCCGTAAATGCGGTATTGAAAGTCCACGCCGTGCGAGAATAGGAAACAAATTCATTTCCATAAGAGAAATCAAAAAATGGAGTTGAAGGATTTGCATCTACATTAAAACCACCTTGCGTAAAGTTTCTGTTGTAATTTTTTAAAATATTAAAATCTATTCTAAAATCATTTACGGGCATTATTTGCAAATTCGCAGTCAGATTTTTACTGTTGAGTTCTGTGTATGGATCATTTAAATAAGTAGAATTTGAAAGCCAACCGCGTTCTATTGCAATTCTTCTAATATCCGCTTGAGAACCAAGTAAGAAACCTGCAGTTGGTCCGCCTAAAGTTTGTCCGTAACCGTACCAATTTGGCGCAGAAAGTAAACCTGGAAGTACAATTCCGTTATTTTCATTATAAGAAATATCGAGTTGTTTTACAGAAGTTAAAGCAAATGCAATTGCTTGTAAAGGCGTGAGTTTATTTTTGAATTTATAATTTTTAAATTGGAATTTTTTATTTTTTTGGGACCATTCTTTAGTGTAAACATTATTTAAAGAATCTATTTCCTGACGGCGTTTTTGCAGAGTTTTATTCATCTTTTGGAAATATTTAAACTTGCTAAAAAATTTCGGAATATCTACAGTAGAAGTCGCAACAATATTATTTGTGTTTTGCCCGATACTTCCTAAATTTCCATCTGGACTGTTCAATAAAACCGTTGATCTTGCATTCCAATTGTACTGAAAACCATAACCAACTTCTGCATTTATAAAATCTAAATAGGGCAAAAACTCAAAAGGCAATCTATAATTTAATTGAACTCTGTGATTGTAAAGAACTGGTCTTCCTGCGCGTAAAGGATCTTGAAAAATAGAGGAAGTGTTCATATTATAAACATTCACATTATCATTTAAAGTTCGCATTGCAGAATTTATTTCTAATTTTAAGGATTTTGTAAAGTTAAATCCAATTCCATATTGCCATCCAAAATAGAAATTATTATTTTTAATTATATCAAAATCGTTTCCTGGAATTCCAGAAACCAATGCATCAATATTTCTAAACTGAAGTTCGTTATAATTTCTATCAATCTCCGCTCGGAAAGATAATCTTGTAGGAACTGGATTAAAGTTTATTTCTTTTATCCAACGTAAATATTTGTAAGATTTTGCGGTGTCACTTATCATTTTATTAAAAGGACGAACAACATAAGGTTTGAAACTAAAATTGTAATCTACATAACCCCGCAAATATTGGCGGTAATTTCTTGTGGTATAAATATCACGATAAAAATCGTCGTTATAAATCGTTGTTAATGAAAGATTTTCTACATCATAAAATTTAGGTTTCTTCGTAGTATTTACACGTTCTTTATGCAGATTTACAACTCCGATACTTCTTTGTTGTGTATAAGTTCGTGCTACTTTTTTAAGTTTTTCTTTATTTTTAGCATTAGCAAATTCAATATCATTATCTAATGGATTGTATTTTGGGTCTTGAATGGTTTGCGAATAAGAATAATTAACAGGAATTTTTAAACCTAATTTTTCTGGTAAAAATTTATCCACATTTACCGTCGTATTTATACTAAATGAAGAATTATTATTTTGAGAGCGTTCTGCAGGTTTTTCTACAATACTTCCGAAACCAATGGTTGAAAAAGAGCCATTTGCATTTACTATTGCAAAATCTCCAAGGTTAAAATTTAAAGACGCATTTCCTGCGTAACCTCCTTTATTATCAATCCCAGAAAGTCGCATTTCATCTACCCAAAGAATTAAATCTTTTGGACCAGGAAGCGGTGCTGATTTTGCTTGGGTATTTTTATAATTATTTCGAACACCAATCATTATGGTTGTAATATTTCCTAAACTTGGGCGTCCTTTTACATATATTTTTTTGTCACTATCACCAAAGGTTGGATCATTGTAGCGATCTGTAATTAAATTTGCAGCATTATCATCTCGGTTTTGTTTCGCTTCTACAAATTTTTGAATTTCTAAATTCACATTATTTTCTACCGGCCAAATTTCTAATGGCGATTTTGCATTTTGAGCGGTGTATTTTAAAGAAGCTTCATATTCATAATAATTGTCTGTCGCATCACTTCCAAAACGAATAAAGAATTTAGCATTTGGATCTAAATCACTTGACATTAAATTTTTCAAATCTTCTGCGTGTACAAAAACTTCTAATTTTTTGTAACGTCTCATATCCAATTGTGTGTTTTTAAAAACACCTCTCGCTTCGTCACGTAAATCAGTCGCTTTTAAATAAAGAGACGCTTCATTTTGTCTTTGTGCTCCTGCATTTCCACTTAAAACTTGTCTATCAATTCCCGGAGGTAAAACGTAAGGCGGCTTTCCACCAGAATTTTCTTCTAAATTAACACTTCCAACATCAAAATTATTATTTTGAGTTACTGGAGCCGCAGTTCCTTCATCAATGGATGTTACAGAAGAACTCGCAATATTTTTTGTGTATTTTCTCCAATCACTTCTCACCAAATCAAAAGTACCAAAACGCAAAGTGGAGGTTTGATCAAATCCTTTTAAAAGCATTCTTGCAAAACGCACATTATTTAAAATAGAATTATCATGCGCTCCGAAATTTTGATCATATTGTGCAACAGGAATTCTAAATAAAAACCATTTATTAGTTCCAATTTGTCCGTTTTGAAATTTGGTTTTAACTTCACGCATATCCACAATATTATTTTGACCAACTACCAAATCAGTTTTAGTTAAATCAATTGTATATTGATTATAATTTTCGTTTTGATCTAAATTATAATCTCCATTTGCATCTTCTGCGTCTGGAGTTTGTGAAGAAACTTCCAAAGAATTACTTTGAGAATTTCCTTGTGGATTTCGGAAATAACGGTATCTGTCTGTTAAAGAAGCAGCTAAAACACCTTGAAATTTATCAGATAAATAATATAAAAAATTATCAGAAGCTGGATCATTTGTTTGTGTTACTGGATTTATTGCGGTGAAATTATATTTTTCACTTTCTGATAAATCGTCTAATCCATCCAAGCCTAAATCTTGCGCAGTTCTTTCTTCACCTTCAGTAGAAAACGCATATAAAATGGGAAATTGATTTGGCTGAATTCCTAAATTTGTTGTGGTAATATTTGCTGGAACATTTGGCGTTGGTAAACCATTTTCATATTGTAGTTTACCGTCTTTTAAAACATCTTCAGAAACATTTCCTAATTGTAATAAAAGTTTTGGAGCGGCTCCAAGATTTTTTCCATCCGCATAAGGATCCATCAACCAAAATTCTACATATTCTATATTAGAATTTACAAAATTTGACACTGAAATTGGTCTCATTAAACCTGCCCATCTTTGTTGTGTGCTTTCTAATGCAGGATTAAAATTATAAGGTCCTCTTTCTGTAGGATAATAAGTGACATCAAAAGTATTGGTGTAAGTTTGTTCTCCTGCAACAAAATCTCGGTTATCAAATAATTCTGATAATTGAACTCTTCTTGAAGCGTGGTTCGAAACGGTTTGTGCATTAATTCCATTCGGAGCTTTTCCACCGACTCCGTAAAATCTTGGATCTATATTATACCAAGAAATCAAACCTCTTCCAAAACCATTTTGAATATTATCATTTAAACCCGCGCCTGCAAAAACAGGATCGTTTTGATTTTGTTCTGGTTTGGAAGCTAAACTCCAAGAAGAGGGATCTTTTAAAGAAATTTTAGAAGTGGTTTGTTCAAAATCATCAATGTAAGATTGATTATCTGTTCCTTTATTTTGACCTGGAAGTAAATACGCACCTTCAGCCATGAAATTTAAATTAGACGGCGCTTCTGTATTTACAAAAGGAATTTTATCTGTTAATCTTGTAAGGAAAGGAAATTGATTATTGTACAATAAATTAAAACCAAACATAGTATTATTAACCGCTTCTTCGCCAAAATTTACTTTTTGTGTTAAAGGTCTTTCTGCATAATTGACAACAGTTGCACCAATTGTTAAATGGTCATTAAACTTTCTTTCCAAATTTAAACCATAAAAACTCTTTCTTTGTGTGTCAAAAGTGAGTTGATTTTCTAATGAAATATTAATTGCTTGTCCAGAGTTTTTAACAGTTTCATTAATTATATTAACTGAACCCAATAAATAATCTACCGTATAATCTTGTCCTTCAGTTAATTGAACGCCATTTGCAGTTACTTTTACTGAACCTTGCGGAACATTAATTGCGCCGAGAGAAATTCCACTTCCTTGCGCGCCTTTGTATCTTCCTTCTAAAGTATATCTTAAAGCGAGATTACTTTCAGAAGCGACTTGCTTTTGCTGATTATATAGATCATTAAAAACATAATTCGGATCATTTGTACCTAAAACGCTTTGCAAATATTGACCGAAAGGTTTTGCTTTAGTAAAAATTAATTTTCCATTTTCTGCATCAATTGTAATTCCCGGAACAAAATCAAAAATTCCGTCGCCCGTTTCTGAACCGTTGCTTTGCAAATCATTATTTAAATTAAGACGGTCCCAATTAAATAATTTTAATAAAGTTTTATCTTGAATTGGAGTATTTGGTAAATAATTTACTTTCCCTCCTGTTTGCGGATCGCGGTAAAAAACATTTAATAAAAACCCATCGGAATTTACTTGATTCGCATTTAATGGATAAATATTTTTCATCATTAAATCCCACATCGGAGAAGTGGTTTTTACAATGTTATTTGGTTTTAAAACTTTGGTAATAATTACAGGACTTTCTTCAGAAAATTCTCCAACTTTATAAACTTTATTGTCACCATTCAACGTATAAGAATAAGCAACCGCTAAAAGTTGATTGTCATTGAGTCTTTGGTTTAAATTAATATAACCCAATTGCGGATTAAAAGTAAATTCACTATTACTTAAACGCCGAGATTTTCTATTAAAAATGAAATTTTCTCCGTCTTTGTAAATTTCAGAACCGCCGCTTGCATTTGGTAAATTTTGTCCATTGATTGCATTATAAGCTGTATTTACATCGCGCAAAGTGGGACCTAAATTTTGTAAACTTTGGTATAAATTATTTTGAGAATTATCTGGATAACCTGAAATGCCATCACCTAAATCTCGAATTCCAATTAAACCTTTTTGCTCCTGAAGATTTCCCGAACCTTGATCTAAAACCCAAGCTTCAATTCTTGTAATATTGATTCTAGAATTTATTTGTGGATAATTGAGTAAGGAATTATCGTAATTATTTAAAAAATAATGTCCTAAAAAATAATGTTGATTATCTTCATAATCAATCGCATTTAATTTAAAAGTATTTAAAACGCCACCGCCTTGAACGACAATATTTCTAGCTTCTCCTTGCTGTTGTGATAAAACCAAAGTTCCCGTAGTTTTTCCCAATTGAAATTCAGTTTTTAAACCAAATAAACTTTCAGAACCTCTAATTAAACTGGTAGAAAGTGGCATATTTACATTTCCAAATTCTAATCTTTTTATAATTTTATCTTCACCGCCCGTTGTTTTATCATTCAAACCTTTGCTTTGCAAATCTTGCCAAGTTCCTTTTGCTTGATAAACGAGATTCATTTTATTTTCAAAAGCGAAACCACTTTGGGTATCATAATTGGCTTTTAATTGTAAATTCTCGCCCACTTTTCCTAATAAACCAAGCTGAATTCTTTGTTGAATATTGACTGCAAAACTGGTTCTATTTTGTGGAAGAATTAAAGGATTATCAATTTTTTGGTATAAAATTCCCAAATCAAATGAGGCAAAACCTTGTGGAATAATTTCAATTTTATTACCGCCAAAAATAGTTTCAAATAATTTATTTTTTATGGTAACACTTGGAATAAAACCTTTCTTTTCCGGATCAGTCTGATCGTTTCTGTAAACTAAATTGTTTTTATCAGATTTTTCACGATAGTAAGAACTGATTTGGTTATTCTTTACATAAGTTTGATATTCTGTGGGTGTCATTGCCACTGGATTTCCTGTAACAAAATTGCCAATTTTTGGATACAAATAATACATGTTGCTTTGTATGTCATAAAAAGCATCATATCGAATCGGACTGGGAAGACTAAACTGTTTTCTTACAATGGTACTATCTTCAGGAACTTTTTGCGCCCAAGTTTTAGTAAAACAAAAACATAAAAACAGTAGTGTGATTAATCTATACAGAAAAATATTTTTTTTCTTCAAATGTTAAATCTTTTTTAAAATCTGCTTTACCAATTCTTCTGTTGTAAACGCTGGATTTTCTTTTAAAATTTTATCTGCCAATTTCTCGCTCATCTTTTTAGGAATTCCTAAAACCTCTAAAGCAGATAACGATTCTTCTTTGATTTTATTATCTGCAAATTGAGAAATATTTTCTTCAGAAAGCCCGAATTTCTGCACCTTATCTCGCAAATCTACAATAATTCTTTCAGCTGTTTTTGTACCAATTCCTTTTGCTTTTTGAATCAATCTGCTATTACCAGATTGTATGGCATTTGCGATTTCTTCTAAGCTAAAAGTGGAGAGTAAAATGAGTGTAGAAACGGCTCCAACTCCATTAACACTAATTAACAAATTAAACATTTCTTTTTCTAAAAGAGTGTTAAAACCAAAAAGCAAATTAGCATCTTCACGAATAATTTGCTGGATGAAAATAAAAATATTTTCATTTAATTTTATTTTATCTGAAGTTTGCAAACTAATTGCCACCAAATAACCAACGCCGTTGCATTCTACAACGCAAGAAGTGGGCTGAATTTCTAAAACTTTTCCTCTTAAAGAATAAATCATAATTTATTTTTAGATAATTCTTTCTTCTGCGCATCCAAAACCGCAATCGTCGCAAGATTTACTATTTCTTCCACACTTGCACGCATTTGTAACACGTGAACTGGTTTGTTTAAACCCATTAAAATGGGACCAATTGTTTGCGCTACTTTCATTCCGCGGATAATTTTATAGGAAAGATTCGCACTTTCTAGAGTGGGGAAAATAAAAGTATTTGCAGGTGTCGTTCCTAATTTTGAAAAAGGATAATCTGAAAGATGATCGCTGTTCATTGCAAAATCCGGTTGAATTTCTCCATCCACAATCATTTTCGGGAATTTTTCGTGCAGCATTTTTACAGCAGATGCTACTTTTTTAGAAACTTCCGCTTTTGCCGTAAAATTCTCGTAAGACAACATAGCAATTCTGGGTTCTATAGCGAAAGATTTTACCGTCATTTCAGACATTTTTGCAATAGAAACCAAATCTTCCGCAGACGGATTTTTATTAATAGAAGTATCTGCAAAGAAGTATGGTTTTTTCTCAGATAAAATCATCATCATTGAAGCCACTTTTTCAACGCCTTTCTCTCTATCAATTATTTCCAAAATGGGTTTTATAACGGAAGAATAATTTTTAGAAAAACCAACAATTAAAGCGTCTGTATCACCGTTTTTTAACATTAAAGGCCCAAAAAAATCTCTTTGGCGAACGTAACGTTTTGCTTTGTATTCGTTTACACCTTTTCGTTTGCGTAAATCCCAAAGCATTTCTCGGTATTTTATACGGTTTTCTTCTTGGTCATCATCGGCTGGATCTACAATTGGAACATCTAAATCAATTCCAAATTTTTTCATTTGCTCTTTAATGTATTTTTTTTCTCCCAATAAAATGGGATGTGCAATTCCTTCTTCGTAAAGAATTTGCGCCGCTTTTAAAACATTATATTCTTCCGCATTTGAAAGTGTGACACGTTTCGGATTAGAACGCGCTCTGTTTTGCATCATTCGGATGAGTTTTTCATCACGACCCATTCTGTCTAAAAGTTGATTTTCATAGAACTCAAAATCTTCAATATTTTTTCTTGCAATTCCACTTTCCATCGCCGCTTTTGCAACTGCCATGGAAACTCTTGTAATTAAACGGTTATCAAATGGTTTTGGAATAAAATATTCTGGTCCAAAATTTAAAGTTTTAAGATTATAAGTTAAAACTACCGCTTCTGGAACTGGTTCTTTAGCCAAATCAGCGATTGCATAAACTGCAGCTAACTTCATTTCTTCATTAATTCCTGTTGCTTGAACGTCTAATGCGCCACGAAAAATATAAGGAAAACCGAGAACATTATTTACTTGATTTGGAAAATCACTTCTTCCAGTCGCCATCAAAACATCTTTGCGTGTTTCCATCGCCAAATTATAATCAATTTCTGGATCTGGATTTGCCAAAGCAAAAACGATAGGGTTTTTTGCCATACTTTTCAACATTTCTGGTAAAACGACATTTCCTTTAGATAAGCCCACAAAAACATCAGCATTTTCTAAAGCTTCACTTAAGGTTGTTTTATCCGTTTTAGAAACATAATCTAATTTTTCCGCGGTGAGATTTGCACGTTTATGATTAATCACTCCTTTGCTGTCACACATTAAAATATTTTCTTTTTTCAATCCTAAAGCCATATAAAGATTGGTACAAGCAATTGCTGCAGCTCCTGCTCCATTAACAACCATTTTAATTTTTTCAATTTTTTTATTGGCAATTTGTAAAGCATTAATTAAAGCTGCCGCAGAAATAATTGCAGTTCCGTGTTGATCATCGTGCATTAAAGGAATATTTAATTCCTCTTTTAATTTTTGTTCTATGTAAAAAGCTTCAGGTGCTTTGATGTCTTCTAAATTAATTCCACCAAAAGTGGGCGCAATTCCTTTTACAATTTCAATAAATTTATCAGGATCTTTTTCATTAATTTCAATATCGAAAACATTAATGTCTGCAAAAATTTTAAATAATAAACCTTTTCCTTCCATCACTGGTTTAGAAGCTTCCGGACCAATGTCGCCTAAACCTAAAACGGCAGTTCCATTAGAAATAACAGCTACTAAATTTCCTTTTCCGGTATAATCATATACTTTTTCTGGATGATCAAAAATTTCCATACAAGGAATTGCAACGCCTGGAGAATAAGCTAAAGACAAATCTCTTTGAGTAGAATGCGGTTTTGAAGGAATAACTTCTACTTTTCCCTTTGGCTCTGATTGATGATAATCTAAAGCTGCTTTTATAAAATTTTTCTGATCTCTATTTGTTTTATTACTCATAATTTTTTTCTAATTTTTTAATTTCGGCAAAATGTATTTTAAATGATATTCTGCCAAACTTTCGATTGGTCTTTGCACCACTTTTCCAACGGTTAAATGCATTTCTGCTGCAGCTGCTCGCAAAATATCTTCATAATAATGTGCGATTGAACCAATAAAATTTATTTCACAATTTTTACTTTCTTCATAAGGTAAAACTTGGTAATCTAAAAAGTTTTTAATTTCTTCAAATACTAAGTGTTGTAAATATGGATGTGATTTTCTTTCTAAAATAAAGCGACTGAAATCTGCGAGATATGCATTTGCTCGAGGATTGTGATACATATTACTAATGACATCTTCTATTTTGAGATTGTACGTTTTAGCAAATTCATCATGCAAATCTGCAGGAAACTTTTTCATAAAATAATTTTTCAAAAGTATTTTTCCCAAAGCATTTCCGCTTCCTTCATCACCAATTAAAAATCCCAAAGACGGCAAATCCCGCCTTATGTTTTCCCCGTCAAAAAAGCAAGAATTAGAACCTGTTCCAAGAATACAAATTACCGCTGGTTTTCCATCATAAGCTGCATAAGCTGCCGCAGTCATATCTTCTTTAACAAAAATATTTGCATTAAAAAAAACTTTTTTTAATTCTTGCTCTACTAAAAGACAATTTTCTGGAACGCCACAACCAGAACCATAGAAAAATAAATATTCTATTTTGGTGGATTCTGTAAAAAGTTGAGGGTTTTTATTTATTTCTGCGGGAATGAGATGCGCATCTATAATATTAGGATTAAAACCAATTGTTTCAGTTTTAAAAAGTAGTTTTCCGGTATTATCGAGAATAATCCAGTCACATTTGGTAGAACCGCCATCTACAATTGCAAACATATTTTAGCAAATTTTAAGAGTGCTAAAATAAGAATTAATCTTTAGATTAAAATTGCTTAAACTGTTTTGTTTTCTTCGTCTGGATGTAACCAGACCTCAATTTCATCTTCTAAATATCTGGTTTGTACATTTACAGCATCTAAAAAATCGTCAGAAACAGAGATTTCTGGAGAAGTTTCTAAATTCCATTGTTCTTCTGACATTATTTCATATTCGCGATAAACTTTTTTGAATCGGGTATTGTTTTTTTTTAGTTCTGAGATTTTTTGCTTTAACGGCGAAAATCTTTGGGAGGCTCTTAGGTTTTTCAAAGTTGACATTGGGCAATTTTATTTTTATGATTTATTTATTTAAAATTACCAGAGACTTTCTAGAAATATAGGGACAGTAAAATTTCTTCGGCAATTTTCACTTTTTGGAAGAATAAATGTAAAAAATAATTATTTACTAAAAAATTAATTAACAACAATTTATAAATCTTTAACATTAAATTTTAAATTTGCAACAGAATATGAAAGAAATCATAATAAAACAAAAGCAGATTTTACTTTTCATTTTAGCGGGCGGTTTAAGCGCTGTTGTTGAAATTGGCTTGTTTAAATTAGGAAGTGTTTATTTGCCAAAGATTTTTCCGTCGGAACTTAACTTTTATGGGATAAAATATCCTTTAAGTAATGTTTTATCAACTTTATGCGCAATACTTTTTAATTATGTTTTAAGTATTTGTTTTGTTTTTGAGCAGGGAAAACATTCCAAGAAAAAAGAATTTCTTTATTTTATGATAGTTTCTTCTATTTCTACAATGTTGAGTTTAAGCCTTTTTCAATTGTTCTTTCATTATGTGTTTTTAGAGAATGTTTCTATTTCTCTTTTTGTTTTTAGCCCAGAAGTGTTGAGTAAAATTTTCGCTATTATTGTGGTTTCTATTTTAAATTATTCAGTAAAGAAAAAAATTATTTTTAATGGCTAATTTTATAATTCAATGACCATATTCTTTAATTATTTGTGGCGGCTTTGGTTTTTAATTTTAGCTGCAATTGCCACTTTCTTTTTTGGGTTTTTCGTTTTCCTTTTAACTTTTAATCCAAAACATTACAAATACTGTTATATTTTTATAAGATTGTGGTGTTTCACGCTGTTTTACGGAATGGGTTTTCGCTATGAATTAATAAAAGAAACTCAGAAAGAAATAGATAAAAATCTGCAATATATTTTTATTTCCAATCACACTTCAATAATGGATGTAATGCTTCCTTGCATTTTGATGCCAAATCATCCTTTAGTTTTCGTTGGTAAAAAAGAATTGGTGAAAATTCCCATTTTCGGGCAAATTTATAAACGAATCTGTGTAATGGTTGATAGAAGCAGCGTAAAAAGCAGAAGTGAGGTTTATAGAAGATGCGCCGAAAGAATGCGAGAAGGACAAAGTATTGTGCTTTTTCCAGAAGGTGGCGTTCCAGATGACACCTCAATTTTATTAGGAGATTTTAAAGATGGTGCTTTTACTTTGGCTTCAAAACACCAGTTTCCAATTGCGGTTTTTACTTTTGTGGGTTTAAAAGAAATGTTTCCTTTTAATAATAAAATAGGGCATCCGGGAAAAGTAAAAGTATATTTTAACGATGTTTTGGAACCTAATGAAAAAGTTTTCGTTTTAAAAGAGACCGCACAAGAAGAAATTAAAAAAACTTTAGAAAAGAATTTTAAGCCAAATATTTAATTATATTTGTTTTAAATAAAACGATAACATATGCAATCCAATCATGTTCAAACTAAATGGTCACAGTTTATTTCTTTGATTATTGTCTTTTTTTTCTGGGGTTTTGTGGCAGCGAGTAATGATATTTTAATCCCTGTTTTTAAAAAATATTTTGTGCTATCGCAAGTGCAATCTCAACTTGTAGCATGGGCGTTTTATGCAGCCTATTTTGTTGGTTCTGTTATTTTCTTTTTAGTTTCTTTAAAAAGTGACGTTTTACAAAGATTTGGTTATAAAAAAACTTTGTCTTTTGGACTTGTAATTTCAGCAATTGGTGCATTTTTATTTGTTCCTGCAGCCACAATGGCAAGTTTCGCATTCTTTCTTACAGCCTTGTTTATCGTAGGTTTAGGATTTTCTGTACAACAGATTGTAGCGAATCCTCTTGCTATAAAAATGGGAAGTGCAAGTACAGGAGCGCATCGTTTAACTTTAGCGGGCGGCGTGAATTCTTTAGGAACTACGATTGGACCAATCATCGTGGGAATTGCACTTTTCGGTATGGGAAATCGTTCAGATTCTGCACCACGAGATAAAAATTTAACTAAAACAGAAATTGTTCAAAATAATTTTAAGGATTTACAAAAAGAACTAATTCAAAATAAACAGGAATTAGCAATTCTTTCAACTTCCGAAAATACAATTCTAAGTAAATCAGAAGCAGATATTGATGCAAATCTTGCAGAAATAAATCAAGCGGTTACAGAATTACAAAATAAAAATGATGCAGAACTAGTTCCTTACATAGATAAATTTGATGTCGTAAAAAAATCTGCAACGTCTATTATTTACCCAAAAGAATTTGTAAAAACGCATTTATCTTTGGTAAAAAAGCCTTTTATTATTTTAGGAATTGCTTTTCTTTTAGTTGCAGTTTTTATGCTTTTTGCAAAAATTGACGATCCTGCGAAAGAGGAAGAAGAAAAAATTGAAGAAGGTGCGGAGAAATTTAGTATTCTAAAATATCCGCAATTGGCTTTGGGAATGCTCGCAATTTTTATTTATGTAGGTGTAGAAGTTTCTATTGTGAGTAATTTACCCGCATTGCTTCATACGCACGAATTTGGAAATATTTTAGAAAATAATATTGCACCATTTATTTCACTTTATTGGGGAAGTTTGATGATTGGAAGATGGAATGGCGGAATCAATGTTTTCAACACTTCAAAAACTAACAATATGCTTTTAAAATTTATTGTTCCATTCATTGCTTTCGGAATTATTTTAGGCGCAAATTATCTAAGTGGAAAAGATGTTTCAGCATTTTATATTTATCCGATTTGGATTATTATATTTATTTTAATGAGTTTTTGGGGCGGTAAAAATGCCGGAAAAACCTTGATGCTCTTTGGTTTTGCAGGTATTGTGATGATGGTTTTAGGACTGGTTTGGCCAGACAAAGAAATCGCAAAATATTTCTTCATTTCGGGTGGATTATTTTGTTCAATTATGTGGCCTTCAATTTTCGACTTGGCAATTGCAGGTTTAGGAAAAAATACGGGCAAAGCTTCATCCTTTTTAATTATGATGATTTTAGGCGGTGGAATAATCCCTTTAATTCAAGGTTATATTTGTGATTTTGATTTAACCAATCCAAAAGGAATTATGGGAATTACTTATACACATTTTAGCTATATAATTCCAATAATTTGTTTTATGTATCTTGCATTTTATGGTTTTATAACCCCGAAAATTTTGAAAAAACAAGGTGTAGTTTTAGTAGAAAATGAAAGCAGTGCTCATTAATAAACATCTAAATATTAAACAAAAAAGATTTTGGGCAAGTGTTTTACTTGTCCAATTTTTTTTATTCTACTGTCTGTCTAAAAGTGAAGTAGTCATTTCTTTTTGTAATAGATTATTTGAGGATAAAAAACAATTTCATCAATTTATTTTCAGTAAAATTTATTTTTCTGTAGGCGATGTTTTGTATGTTGTGATTGTTCTATTTTTAATTATTTTCATTTTTAATTTGTTTAAAAAAAAGAAACGACAAAAAAGCGCGATTTCTATTTTAATATTTTTTAATATTTTTTACTTTATTTATCAATTATTTTGGGGATTGCTCTACTTTCAATCGCCAATTTTAAAGCAACTACCGAAAGAAGAAATCACTTTAAATGAAGCAAAAAGTCTCAGTTTTAAATATTTAAAATTATGCATTGAAGATCGAGAAAATGTAGAAGCAAATAAATATGGTGTTTTTGCAATTGCAAATTTAGATGAGGTAAAAATGGCTGTTTTAAAAAATCAAAATTCTTTACCTACACTTTTTGTTCAGAAAAAATCAACTTTAATTAATGATTTTAAACCTAGTTTATTTAGAAGCGTAATGAGTTACACCGGAATTTTGGGATATTACAATCCTTTTACCGCAGAAGCGCAATATAATTCTGAATTACCTGCTACGTTTTTACCATTTACTTTAGCTCACGAAAGCGCTCATCAATTGGGATTTGCTCGGGAAAATGAAGCCAACTTTATAGGCTTTTTAATTGGTAAAAATTCTGAAAATAAATCTTTAAAATATTCTACAGATTTGTTTGCACTAAAAAGTCTTCTGTCCTACATAAATGAAACTGATCCGGTTTTTGTTAATAGAATTTTGACACATTATTCCGCGGGAATGAGACAAGATCGCAAGTACGATCAAATTTTTAGAAAAAAACACGAAAGTTTTTTGGATACTATTTTTGCAATAACAAATAATTTATTCTTAAAATCCAACCAACAAGATGGAAGTATTACTTATTCTTATTTTACGGAAATGCTGATTAAATATGAGCGCAAAGAAAAATAAAAAAAGAATCGCACCTTGCGGTGCGATTCAAAACACAAATGATGAAAAAAAATTTATGCTTTAATAAGAGCAACAATATTGTCTCATTAAAGCATTGCAAAAATACGTTTATTTTAAATATTTGCAAATATTTTTTAGGAAATATTTAATATTAATTCTAGAAAAAAAACACGCTTTCATAAATAAACTCTCTGGAAAAATTTTCTATAAACAATGATTTATAATAGGTAAAAAACTTAAAATCAATACCCTCTTGATTATTTACGCAAAGGTTTTAGAAGATCTTCTAATCCATTTAGTTTTATTTCGTAAACAGTAGAAAGTTGCATTCCCAATTTCCCAGGAGGCATTCCTTTTCGCTGAAACCATTCTAAATAAAACATAGGAAGATCGGCTAAAATGTAACCTTTGTATTTTCCAAAAGGCATTTTTTGAATACAGATTTCTCTTAATATTTCTGGATTCATTTTTAATTTTTTAGACAGAAAGATCTATCTTTTCTTCTATTTCTTTTGGTTCTGGCAAAATAATTTCGTGATCTTCACCATTAAATTCATCTCTGTAAACTTGAATTAATAAAACTGTAATTGAAATTAAAATGGGTCCAAAAATTAATCCCATAAAACCAAAAAGATTAATTCCCATAATAATTCCAAAAACTGTATTTAATGGATGAATATCTTCAAGTTTTTTAAGTAAAGTAAAACGCATCAAATTATCCGTTAAACCAACAAGAATAACGCAATAACCAAATAATCCCAAACCGCTCCCTAAATTATTTTCTGCAATCATAAAGATACAAACTGGAACGAAAATTATGGCACTTCCTACAATTGGAATCATCGCGGTAACGCAAGTTAAAGCAAACAAAACCAACGGACTCGGAGCGCCAAAAATATAATATCCAATTAAAGCCACAATTCCTTGTCCAACTGCAACTACTGGAATTCCTATGGCATTTGCAGTCACCATTGCTCTAATTTTTTCACCGATTAATTCAACATTTGCTTTTTTTAAAGGAGCTGAACTTTTTAATAATCGTTCGAAAAGACGTGGTTTCTCCAGCATAAAATATAAAATAAAATAAGTAGAAGAAACTACAGTAATTGTATTAAATGTTGTGCTTAATGCGGAGGAAGAAAATTTACCAACCGTATCTTTCAACTTGGTCATATTTTCTTTGTTGAGCAAATCTATACTGGTTTTTTGGTAAACGAAATCATGAATTTTATCTATAAACACATTAAATTTTCCCATGTATTCTTTGGCATTCCCAAGTCGATCAATTAATAAATCTCCCATAAAATAAATGGGCAAAACAAGAATAATTAGCGTTACTAAAATTATAAAACCCGAAGCCAACCATGGTTTCCATTTTTTGGTTTCTTGTAAATACAGATTGTATTTTCTCGTAATAATATACAAAGTAATTGCACCTAAAACGGACGGAATAAAAAGCGCCAAATTAAAACCAATCAACAAAATAAAGGCAACAATGAGTATCAATAAAAATACTTGTTTTATTTTTTCTTCACTAATCGGTAAGTTATGATGCATTTTAAATTTTATTTTAATTTTTAGAAAATTACTCCTTTATAATTGGTTTTGGAGCACCGTTATACGCACAATAAGCAGAATAAATTGCAGCATAAAGAAATGGAGCAGTTAATATAATGCCCACAAAACATAAAATTAAACCAGAGATTGATATAAGAAATGCTAAAACTGCAATCACCCAAATTGTCCAATAATTATCTTGTGCAATTTTAAAAGATTTTTTTATTGCATCTATTGCATTTGTATTCTCAAAGAACAAAATAGGAAAAGCAAAAATGAAAAGAGGTGCTAAAAAAAGACCTGGTAAGAAACATAATGAAAAAGCTATTGTAAGAATGATATTAGAAATTATACCGTATAATATAATTTGCAATGTATTTTGCTTGTATCCAATAAATAAATCGGAAACTAAAATTTGTTCATTGAAATTAGCTTTATTTAAAATGTATAAAAATCCCGCATAAATAGGATATAAAAGTAATCCGAACAAACCATTTAATCCTAAAAAGCTTCCGTAACCGGGCATCATAAAAATTCTTTTATAATCTGTAGATCCAGATTTAGCAAATTCTTGCATACTTTCAGCATCAAAACCAGTTATTAATTCAGCAAAAAAAGAGAAAATATAAGAGCCAATAATCGTAAGAACAATGGCTAAAATAGCATAAAGAAATGTTTTCTTATAAATGCCAAAAGCGTGCGAAATAATAGAACTACTGTCTTTTTGTGGTGTAGTTGTTAAATTATCAAATTCTGTAAAATTTTCCATAGTATTTTTTTTTATAAAAGTAACTAAAAAAAAATTATGCAGAAACTTCCTTTTCACTTTCTCTAAAATATTTGCAATACATCGTATAAATTACTGCATTCCAAAAGGGAAAAGTGATTAAAATGCCAACAAAAAAGAAAATAATACCAAAATAACTAAATAAGAAAGCCAAAAAACAACAAATAAAAATGGTTGGAAAATCTAATTTTAGAGCTTTTATGGTCAAACGGATAGTTTCAAAAATAGTTACGTTTTTAAAAAACATTAATGGCGCAGAGAAAATTGTTATTAAAATCCAAACTAAAACCAAAGGTTTAAAAGCGCCTGCATATAAATTTATAAATCCCCAGAAAATAGCAAATCCCAGAAATTTAAAAAAATTAAAACCTCTGTAACCTTCATATAAATCAGAAATATTGAACGGAATTTTCTCGTCTATCTTTCTGTAAATATGGAAAATTCCAATATTTAAAGGAAACATAACTGCTTTTATAATGACAAAAACGATTACAAAAGTTGCAAAATTCGGATTTTCCGCCCATTTTATAATACCTTCTTGAGCTGCAGGAATATTAGTTTCAGACAATTTTATTAAGCGTAGAAATTCCGGTTGCAAACCATAATATTTGAAAAAGTAATAAGCCACAAGAAAAATAATAGAAAAATAAAGAACACTAAAAATAATTTGAATATTTAAAGTCAGCGCCCAATAATTAATTGATTTTCTTAAAATTTCCTCAATACTACTTTTCCTTGTCGGTCTATTTTCCATAAAATAATTTGTGCAAAAATACACATCAATACTTACTTTTGCAGAATGTTTTCTAATATAAAAAATAAATTTCTTGAAATGGATTTGCTTTCCGAAAAAAGTGAACCATTTTTCTTTATGATTGATTTTAAAATAGAAAATATTTTAATCTATAAAGAAACTTCTCTGAAGACAGAGAAAATATTAGTAGATTTTCCTCATTTTAAAAATAAAACAGACGAATTTATTCCTCAAAATTTAAGTTTAAAATCTTTCCCACAAAACAAATCTGAATACGAAATTGGTTTTAAAAAAGTGCAAGAAAATTTAAAACTCGGAAATTCTTACCTAATCAATTATACTTGTGAAACGCCTATTGAAAGCAATTTTACATTACAACAATTCTTTTATTTAGCTAAAGAAAAATACAAAGTTTGCAAAAATGACGATTTTGTTTTTTTCTCACCCGAAACTTTTATTGAAATAAAAAATCAAAAAATTTTTACACATCCGATGAAAGGAACAATTGATGCGTCGAAAGAAAATGCAATTGAAAATTTAAAAAACGACATCAAAGAAAAAGCAGAACATTACACTGTTGTAGATTTGCTGCGAAACGATTTATCAATAGTTGCGGATAAAGTAAAAGTGGACGAATTCCAAAGAATTGATTTTATTAAAACCAAACAAAAAAATCTTTACGCCATGAGTTCTGACATTTCCGGAACTTTGAAACCAGAATTTCAAAATAAAATTGGTAGTATATTGCAAAAATTACTTCCTGCAGGTTCTATTTTAGGCGCACCAAAACAAAAAACTTTAGAAATTATTTTAGCTTCAGAAACACACGAAAGAGGTTTTTATACCGGAGTTTGTGGTTATTTTGACGGCATTAATTTAGATTCTTGTGTGATGATAAGATTTATAGAAAAAAAAGATGAAAAACTTTATTTTAAAAGTGGCGGTGGAATCACACATTTGAGTAAATTAGCCGACGAATATCAAGAAATGAAAAATAAAATATATGTCCCAATTCATTGAAAGCATTAAGATAGAAGACCAAGAAATTTATAATTTAGACCTTCATCAAAAGCGTGTAAATGAGACTTTTAAACATTTTGGAAAAGAAAATCTTTTAGATCTAGCTAAAATTTTTAAAGATTTGGAACATGATGAAGATGGACTTTACAAGTTAAGAATTGTTTATGATTTAAATTCAAAATTCAAAACTGGCGTTATTCCTTACGCTTATTCTACACTCAATCAAATTTCTTTAGTAGAAAATAATACACTCGATTATTCTTTCAAATTTGAAGATCGCAAAATCTTTGATATGATGAAAAATAAAGCAAAATCTGAAGAAATTATCATCGTAAAAAATAACCACATTACAGATTCTTCTTACGCTAATCTTTTATTTTTAAAAGGAAAACAATGGTTTACTCCAAATACATTTTTGCTGAATGGCGTGCAAAGACAAGCACTTTTAAAATCTAAAAAAGTGAAAGAAACAGAAATAAATCTTCAAAATTTGAAAGAATTTTCTCATTTCCAAATGATAAATGCGATGATTGGTTTTGAGGAAATTATTTATCCAATAGAAATTATAGAAAATTTTCCCGAAACGTCGCAGGAAATAGGATAATATTTTTGGTTAAATCCCTATTTCATCTCCGAAAAATAATTCTTCAAAATCTGTGCATTTTCGATTTCTTTTGTATCCACTTCTAAAATTTTCGGTTTAGAATCTGGCAAAAAGAACTGTTCTAAAACACGCTCCAAAGTCAATTCATCTTCTACTTTAAAATAAGAAAATCCAAAATCTTTTGCTAAAAGTTCTGCAGTTCTGTTGTGTTTTGTCAAAATAAATTCATCTAAAGCATTGGTAGAATCTGGACCCGGAATGATTTTAAAAATATCTCCGCCGCCATTATTAAATATAATTATTCGCACATAAGGCGGAATATATTGATTCCATAAACCATTAATATCATAGAAAAAACTAATATCGCCGGTTACTAAAACCGTGGGATTTTTACTTTTCATTGCAAATCCCATTGCCGTAGAAGTTGAACCATCAATTCCACTTGTCCCGCGGTTGCAGTAAATATTTTTTTGTGTAAAATGAAACAATTGCGCATATCTTATCACAGAACTATTGCTAAAATGGATATTATAATTTTGCGGAATTTTCTGTGCTAAATTTTCAAATAATTTAAAATCCGAAAATCCAATTTTATTGCAAAACTCTATATGTTTTAAGTCTTTTTTATCTCGCAGATTATCCCATAAATTATAATAAGCTTGCGGTTCAAGATTTATTTTATTTATAAAATTTCCAAAAAATGTTTCTGGTTTTGTTTCAATTTTTTCCGTTAATGCGAAAAAAGTATCGGGTTGCCAAAACGGATCTATGTGCCAATGATTTTTTGGTTTTGCCTGTCGCAAGAAATATTTTACTTTTTTAGAAACTACATTTTGCCCAATTGTAATCAATAAATCGGGGGCAAAAATTCTAATATCTTCTTCAGTAAAATTGAAAATATAGCGATCAATGTGTGAGAAAAATTTGTCGTGTTTAAGATTAGAATTTACTTCACTTAAAACCACTACGCTGTGATTTTTCACAAATTGTGTCAATTGCATTTCCAATTCTTCACTGTAATCTCGCGTTCCAACTAAAATTAAAACTCTTTTAGACAAATGCCATTCTGCAATTAAATTAGAAGAAATTTCAAAAGGTTTTTTTTGAATGGTTTTTTCAACGGTAGAAAAAACAGGCATTTCGGAAACCAATTCATAAAGTGGTTCTTCCAAAGGAATATTAATATGAACTGGACCTTGTTTTTCAATACAAAGTTCCACGGCTTTTTTAATAATATCAAAATTTTCAGTTTCAGAATTTTCTTTTGAATCTTCTAAAAGCTGAAAATCTCCGTAAGAATGATTTTTATAAATTTCTTTTTGACGGATAGTTTGTCCATCAAAAATATCGATATAATTGGAAGGTCGATCTGCGGTTAAAATTAAAAGTGGAATATTAGAATAAAAAGCTTCTGTTATTGCTGGATAATAATTAGCTGAAGCAGAACCGCTTGTACAAGTTATTGCCACAGGTTTTTTAATATTTTTCGCCATTCCTAAAGCTACAAAAGCCGCACTTCTTTCATCTACAATACTATAAGAATTAAATTCATCAAGTTCTGAAAAGTGAATTGCAAGTGGTGCATTTCGCGAACCTGGAGAGATTATAATATCTTCAATTCCGTAAGATTTTAAAATATGTCCTAATAATTGTATGCTTCTTTTGGACGAAAACTGCTTCATTTGAAATTGTAAAATTAATCAACAAAAATAGGAATAAGAATTTGCTTAAACTGAATTTTGATAAGTTTTAAAATAAAACCTAGATTTTATAAAACTAAAACAAAAAAATCCAACTTTTAAAAAGCTGGAATTATAAAACTTAAAAATTTATTTTATCTTAAAGCAAAATATTCAATTCCGTCATCTGCAGATTGGCTTTCTTGCAAAGCTTTAAAATGATGATAATATTCTTTATATCTTTTATTTTTCAAAAACTTTCTTACTGCAATAATTCCTAAAACGGCAAAAATGCCAAAACTTCCTGCAAGTAAAATGGTGGTTTCCTTTTTCATATTTTTTTAATTTTATTGCAAACTCAGATACAAATAATGTTCCCTTTTACTGCAGAGATTATTAAAGTTTGTTAAAACAATATTTTTTCAAATGCTTTTAAATTCCTACTTTTGATAAAATCTCTACTCAATGAAAACACCTTTTATTTTTAACGCATTTTCGGTATTAATTGCCACATCTTGCGTCGCACAAACTATGCAGACAAAATTAAATTATCCTGAAACAAAAAAAATCGAACATTCCGACACTTATTTTGGAACACTTGTAGAAGATCCATACCGATGGCTTGAAGACGATCGCTCGGAAGATACAAAAGATTGGGTAAAACGTGAAGCAGCATTTACAAAAGATTATTTTTCAAAAATTCCTTTTCGTGATAAGATTAAATCAGAACTGAAAAACATTTGGAATTATGAGAAAATTGGTGCGCCATTTAAAGAAGGAAATTTTACTTACTTCTACAAAAATGATGGTTTGCAAGCACAATTTGTAATCTACAGAACAGATAAAAACGGTAAAACAGAAGTTTTTCTAGATCCCAATAAATTTTCTGCAGATGGAACAACTTCTTTGGCGGGAATTTCATTTAATAAAAAAGGAAATTTAGTAGCCTATTCTATTTCCGAAGGTGGATCTGATTGGAATAAAATAATTATTTTAAATGCAGATACAAAACAGAAAATTGATGAAACGATTATCGATGTAAAATTTTCTGGAGCATCTTGGTTGGGAGAAGAAGGATTTTTCTACAGCAGTTATGACAAACCAAATGGCAGCGAATTAACTGCAAAAACGGATACTCACAAAGTTTATTTTCACAAATTAGGAACGAAACAAAGTGAAGATAAACTCATTATTGGTGGTGAAGATTTTAAAAGACGTTATATGGGAATTGGCGTTTCTGATGACGAACGTTATGAAATTTTAAGTGCATCTAATGCAACCAATGGAAATGAACTTTATATAAAAGATTTAAAAAATAATACGGATTTTATTCCCATCCAAAAAGGCTACGATTTTAATACAAATGTTGTAGATACAAAAGGCGATTTTATTTATGCAATGACCGACAAAGATGCGCCAAATATGAGGTTGGTGAAATTTAATATTAATTCTCCAACAGTTTGGATAGACGTAATCCCAGAAACTGAAAACGTACTTTCTGTTTCCACAGGCGGCGGTTATATTTTTGCAAATTATATGAAAGATGCTTTAACAAGTATTGATCAATTTGATTATAATGGGAAATTAATTAGAACCATTTCGCTTCCAGGAAAAGGAACTGCAAGTGGATTTAGTGGCAAAGAAAAAGAGAAAGATTTATATTATTCTTTTACCAATTACATCACACCTGGAACGACTTTTAAATTTAACGCCGACTCAGGTAAATCTGAAGTTTACCAAAAACCAAAAGTAAAATTTAATCCAGATGATTTTGTTTCTGAACAAGTTTTTTACACGTCAAAAGATGGTACAAAAATTCCGATGATGATTAATTATAAGAAAGGCTTAAAAATGGATGGTAAAAATCCAACTATTTTATACGGATATGGTGGATTTAATATTAGTATTACACCCGCTTTTTCTTCGGTAAATGCAATTTGGATGGAAAATGGTGGAATTTACGCTGTACCAAATATTCGTGGAGGTGGAGAATATGGGAAAAAATGGCACGATGCAGGAACGAAAATGAATAAGAAAAATGTGTTTGAAGATTTTATTGCAGCAGGAGAATATTTACAAAACAAAGGTTATACTTCTAAAGATTTTATGGCACTTTCTGGCCGTTCAAATGGCGGATTATTAGTTGGAGCTACAATGACGATGCGACCAGATTTAGCAAAAGTAGCTTTTCCAGGAGTAGGCGTTTTAGATATGTTGCGTTACAATAAATTTACAGCAGGAGCTGGTTGGAGTTACGATTATGGAACGGCAGAAGATTCTAAAGAAATGTTTGAATATTTAAAATCTTATTCGCCGGTTCAAAATGTGAGAAAAGGCGTTTGTTATCCTGCGACAATGGTAATTACAAGTGATCATGACGACAGAGTTGTTCCGGCGCACTCTTTTAAATTTGCAGCAAATTTGCAAGAAAAACAATCATGTAATAATCCAGTCTTAATAAGAATTGAAACCAATGCAGGACACGGCGCAGGAAAATCTACAGACCAAGTAATAGGTGAAAATGGAGATTTACTCAGTTTCGCGCTCTATGAAATGGGAATTAGAAAATTAAAATAAATATAAAGCCGGTTGAAATTTCAATCGGCTTTTTAATTTCTATTCTTTAAAAGAATCCACATACTTTTTGAAATCTTTTCAGAAGCGTTTTTTAAATTAAAAGAATAAGAAACCCAATAAGAACCGGTTGGAAGTGGACGTTGAATTTCATTTTTTCCATCCCAGAAATAATCTTCTGAATCGCTTTTTCTTTCAAATACTTTTTTACCGAAACGATCAAAAATTATTAATTTTAAATCAGAAGATTCTTTTAAAAGAGAATAATCCCAAACATCGTTTATTCCGTCTCCATTTGGAGTGAAAGCATTTGGTAATTTAACATCTTCAGTAGGTTCTGGTGGAATGGGTATTTTTTTTAAAAGAATGATTTTTTTAATAGTAAAACAGCCATTTGATGTTTTAATTCTTACAAAAACTTCATTGGGATTATTTGTAGAAAAGGCAATTAAATTATAAATTTCATTCACTTCATTTTCTGCGTCAGATTCTGTAAGATAAAAATGAAAACTTTCCCCATTTGTATTATTTATAGCAGAATTTAAATTGTAAATATAATTTGGATCTTCAAAATTTTCATTTAAAATTTCAGATTTTATATCGGCAATTGGTGCAGAGAGAATAGAAAACTCCACTTTTACGGTTTCATAAAAACCATTTGCTGCGGTAATTCTATAAACAAATCTATCATTACCAGAGAAACCAACATTATTTTTTACGTTAATTTTATTATTATCAATTATTGCGGAACCAAAATTCGGTTGTGTTAAAATTTCTACTTTAGTGAAATTTAAATTTTCATTTGGTGGTGTAAACTTTGGCGTAACTGTAAAATTTGCACAAATATTTCCTAAATTAGTAGTAGAAACTGCGTAAGGACAATCTTCTACAATAATTGGTTTTGTGGTATAAGTGAAAGTAGAATAAGACAAAACGCAAGTGTAAGAACCTGCAATTTTGGGAATATAAGTTGGGGAATTTGCACCTGGAATATCGACGCCGTTTAATTGCCATTGAAAACCTTCAAAATCTACATTATTTAATGACAATAAAACTTCTTCTTGTATGCAATTTCCTTGTTTAATTATATAAGGATCGTTAGAAAAACCGGTGTAAAAACTTGAAAACCCTTTTGTATCTTCAAAATCTAACGCTGCAATTCTTTCATGCCCATTTATAATATTTAAAACCAAACCAGAATTAGCTGAAACTTTTAAATTATCTAATGTGTTCTTTGGAATCTTTACTTGAAAATATTTGTATAAATCCGTTCCTTTAATATTAAATGGTCCAGTAGAAGAATTCACAGCAACATCATTAATTTTAGGAATCTGACCCGTTGGTAAAAAAATATTTATCCTCGAATCTAAAGTTACTTTAAGACCAATTTTAGAAAATTTTGGCACAAAATCTACAGTTCCTGGAAGTGAAATATCTAAAGGTAAAACCAAACTCATACTTTGACAATAGGTTGCAAAATAGCTGCCTTTATATTGATTTGGACTTCCTGCAGTAAATTGATAACAATAAACTTTTGCGGACGATTTTATATACAAACCGAGATTTCTAGCTATATCTACATTTGTTGCATCATGTTCTATAAATTTTTGTGGTCTGCTTAAAATGGTAGTATAATATTGTCCTTTATTTAAAATAATTGGAGTTGTTTCATTATTAAAAAATACTTTTGTATTATCTTCCGTAGCAATAATTAATGCTCCTTCAGAACTTCCAAATGGTGTAGAAAAACCATTCCTTACAAAATATTCTTGTCCTAAACTCTTTACAGGAAGCGCTTGGTCATATAAAGTATTATAAGATTGATCAAAAGCTACTTGTCCTCTATCATTTCCATTTACAACTGCTATTGGCTGATCTGCAATTATTTCATCACCGATGTATTCATTAAAAACGTCATTGCTAAAAGCATAAGGAATATCTGCGGGATCGTAACTATAATTATCTTTTGCTCCTACTTTTAAAGAATAAGATTCACCTTTATTTAATGTAAAAGAAAACTGAGAATGCTTTTGTCCGTCAGCGAAAATAATCCGATTTTGTTTATTGTTTACAGTTACTTTTGTATTATTTTTTGTGGCATAAATGCTTGTAAAAAAAGTAGCTATGGGTTTTTCATCAACATAAAAAGGTGCTGCTGCAATAAAAAAATGCTTTCCGATTGCTGTTTTTCCTTTGGATGTAATTATCTCTTCTCCCAAATCGCTAGAAATTCTGTAACTCGCATAGAAACTATTTGCGCCGGCTATGTGCAATCCGCGAGTGATTGGCTGAAATAAAAATTTATCCCCAGTAAAATACACATCAGAACTTAAATCATAAATGATTGGCGTAGATTTACTGAGCATAAAACTTGCGATAACTGTATCTCCGTCAAATAATTTTACTAAAAAAGGAGTTTCGTGCGGAGTTGAAAGATAGATTTTACTTTCAAAAAGCTGTGGAGTTCCACCTTCTCTTGGAAACCAATTAATCGGAGCAAGCCAATGTTCTAAATCAAGTTGTGCTTTTACAGAAAAACTGTAAAAAATAATTAATAAACATATTAGCTTTTTGTATAACACGATGGTAAAGATATTTATTTTAAAAATATATTACCGGTTTTTTAATAAAACCCACTGTGTTCCTTGATAAATTTTTCTCACAATTGGGTCATAATAAGAGTAAACAACCCATAAAGTTTGGGTTTTTAATTTTTTTTGTTGCACTCCAAGTCCGTTCCATTTAAAGGAAGAATTTTGAGAAGTATGTTTGAAAATCAATTTTCCATAGCGGTCAAAAAGTTGAAGTTGTACATTTTCCATTGTTTGTAAAACAGAATAATTCCATTCATCATTAAAACCATCGCCATTGGGTGTGAAAACATTGGGGAATAAATTGCCGTCATTTGGTGACGGATAAGGAAGAAGTAAATTTATTTTTTTTATTACAAAACAACCATTTATCCCTAAAACTCTCACAAAAACGAATGTTGGATTCGCTGTTTCGTAATTTTCTGGTAAAGAAATAGAATTTGTTTCAGCTCTTGCATCAGCTTCAGTTTCATAAAAAACAAATGTTTCATTATTTAAATTTAAAATCGCAGAAAGTAAATTATAAAAATAAACACGATTGGCTATATTTTTTGGACGGATTTCTGAAAGTAAATCTGCGATTGCTCCGGACAAAGTATTAAATTCAATTTTTACCACTTCATAAAAATCATTTTCAGCAGTAATTTTATAAACAAATCTGTCTTTTCCTGAAAAACCAGAATTCATTGTAGCATTTAAAATTCCATTATTCAAAACTACTTTTCCGTTTTGTGGTTGTGTTAAAATCTCTGTGGAAAAAATTTTAAAATTTTCATTTGGCGGACTAAATTCTGGTTTAACCATAAAATTTGGACAAACATCACCGATATCTTTTGTGGAAATGGAATAAGGACAATTTTCCACTTTTATACCTACAGTTTCAAAAATAAAATCCGCATAACTTAATGCACAAGTATAAATCCCTGCAAGTTTTGGTTCAAAAGTTGAGGAATTTGCGCCTAAAATATCAATTCCATTTAATCGCCATTGAATTTTATCAAATTGTGTGTTACTTACTGTTAAATAAACGAATTCTTGTAAACAATTTCCATTAACAATGATAAATGGATCATTAGAAAAAGCAGTGTAACTACTTCCAAAACCAGAAAATTTTCTTCCTCCAACTGCATCTACATTTAAAGGTTTATCAGACGTGATATTAAGCGTTCCAGGAGAATTAGTCGTAAAATAAGACCATCCTGGTTTACCAATAATTGGTGAAAATGGCGGTGTAAATCCATTGATTTTCACATTTGCATTACTTGGCGCTTTTACAGAAACTTTAGTATTAAATTGGTTACTTCCTATCTCATCATTTTTTGGAATTTGCACTAAATTTTCTAAATTCTGACGTGGGTCTTGCGAATAATCTTTATCTAAAGGAAACGACAAAAGCATTCCTTCTGGTCCAAATGTTCTATCTAAAGCTCTCGGCGGCGGCGCATCCAGCAAACCTCCACTAATTTGATACACATAAGCTGGTTCTGATGTTTTAATATACATTCCGCCAGTTTCTACTGTTTTACCATAAATTATATAATTGGGAATATTTCCTTTAATAAATTTTACTGGAAGATAAGGCGCAGTGAAAAAATATTCTCCAGAATTTAAAGTTTTTGTAGGTTGTGAATCGTCATTAAAAAAAACTTTGGTATTGTCTTTTGTAGCAATAATTAATGCGCGTTCGGTGGGAGATTTGTACGGCGACATTCCGCTAATTAAAAAATATTCTTTACCAATTTTTGAGGTAGGAATCACCTGATCCATTGTGATATCTGCATCGGTTTCTCCAAAATAATGACTTTCAAAATTTCCATTATCTACAACGATGGGTTTGTCTGAAGTTATTTTTGCTCCAATTAAATTGGCTTCAAAATCATCAATTCCCAACATTGGATCTGCATCTTTTTTGAGTGCAACAATCATGTAAGATTCTCCTTTGTTTAAAGTAAAATTGAGTTCATCGGCTGTAGATTTATCTGCAAACACGACGCGATTATCATAATTTGAAAGTTTTACATGTGTATTATCTTGAGTTGCCATTACAGAAATTTGGTAATTCATCGCACCTCTTGGATTTCCATATTTAATATTTTGCTCCATTCCAGCAAAAAATTCTTCACCAAGTGCGGTTTTTCCTTTAGATGAAATTACAGTAGAAGGCGTCCCAGAAATACGCAAACTGGCATAAAAACTTTTTTCTCCCGCTAAATGAAGTCCGAATTTTTGTGGCGTCATCGTTAAACGTTCTGCCGTAAGATAAATTAATTGATAATTTTGAAGTTGATAACTTACGGGCTGACTTTTACTAAGCATTACCGAACCAATTTCTTGATTATCACTATAAATTTTTACATTAAATGGTGTTGTTTTATCGGTAGATAAATAAATATAAAACTGATTAACATTTCCACCTGAACTAAAAACAGGAGGAAACCAATGTTCTAAATCTAGTTGTGCTTTTGCAGAAAAACTGAGAAAGATTAGAATTAAAAATAAAATTTTGTGTCGAAACATCTGCGTAAAGATATTTCATTTTTAAAAACTTACAAATAATTAATTTTTATTTGCAGCATTTATCAAATTACTTATATCTTCTGGCGTAAACTTCCCACGGATATCTATAAAAACCAACTCGTTTCCAGAATTTACAGTCAACATTAATTTCTTAATAAAATCTCCATTTTGTTGGGCTTTTATATTAACATTTTCGCCGTCGTGCTTAATTGAAACCCAATCTTCATAATTATTATTTATGAGATAAGAAGCGAAATTTTTCACAAGTGTTTCATCGCCATTTTCTACGGTGAGAATTTTTACTTTCGAGATTTTTTTAATTATTGCAATGATTTCTTGGGCATTTTTATCTCCCTCACTTCGTAAAGCCTTTTTAATCATCGGTTTTGCTAAAAATAAAGGCAAGTTTACACTGGTAAATTCCGCTTTAGAATTTGTGCTTTTTGCTCCTTTAAAATAAGCAATATTTGGTTTTGAAGAAACAATACAAGATTGAAATAAAAAAAAGAAAACTGAAAATAAGGTAAGTTTTAAAATAAATTTCAGGTTCATAATTAGAATTTTACAAGTTTACCGCCAGAAATTTTACTAATGTTGCTCTCAATATTTGAAGGATTTCCTTTGTAGCGAATTTTACCGCCAGATGAAGCTTCGGCTTTTAATTCTACAGAAACATTTACAGATAAATTTCCCGCAGAAGTTACTTTTGTATTTGCATTTTGAACTTCAAGATTTTGCGCATTACAATTTGCGGCACTTGTAATTTTAAAATTTGCTTGCGAAGTTTTTCCGTTAATTGTTGCATTACTTCCGCTTGTTCCCTCAAAATTTAATTGGGCAACCTTTATGTTTGCATTTAAGTTAGAACCAGAAGTAGTGGAAATATTTGCGTTATTTTTTATATCAAAATCTCCGTTTAAAAGTGAACCAGAAGTTGTTTCTATATTAATTTGGTTTCCTTTTAAAGTATTTAAAATTACAAAACTTGAACCCGAAGTTGTCAGAATTTTATTGAGTTCTGGAGCAACAACATTCACAAAGATTTTATTAAACTTTAAATTTTTATTTGACGGATTATTTATAGATATTTTTAAAGTATTTCCTTGTACAACGGTAGAAATATATTGCAATTTATCTGCATCGGTTTCCACGCGAACTTCCTGTTTATCGCCTTGTGTGAAATTTACTTTAATTCCGGAGGAAACTTCGATACCTGTGAAACTTTCTAAATTTCTTTCTTCTGAATTACGATTAATCACTTTTGAAGAGGAAGAAGAATTTGTAGATGAACTAGAAACATCTCCAGAAAAATTGAATGTTCCATTTTGGGTTTCATTTACTAATTTATTCACATCTTCCATAGAAATTTTCCCATCGAGCATCATTAAAACCGTATTGTCATCTGATGAAATATTAAGTAACAAATCATTTAAAATTCCATCTTTTGCGCCGGCCGAAAGAAATTTAATTTTATTGTCTTTGCTGTTTACAGACATTAATTCTTCATATTTCAAAGTTTTTAATATGGAAGAAATATCTGTTTGTATTCCCGAATAATTTAAGTTTGATTTTACGCTTTTGCCATCTGAAGATTTACCGTTTGGTTTTTCAATTATTAATATTTTCAAACCATTTATTTTACTTAATAAAGGTTTTATTTGGTCTAACTCTCCTTCTTCTAAATTTAATTTATTCAATAAACTGAACATTGGTTTAGAAATCTTAATAGACGTAACGCCTTCAGAATCTTGATATCGATCAAAAAGTTGGTCTAATTTTTCTCTTTGAGCGGACATATTTACAACTGCACCAAAGATAATTACGAATAATAATAGTGTTTTTTTCATGATTTTTTAAAATTTAATTGTCAAAATTTAATGTATTTATAACGTCCGTTTGATCAATACTTCGGTTTACATTGTTTGCTAAAATTTGGAAAGAATATTTTGTAACGTCGATCGCATCTTTTTCATTGGTGATTTTGTGACCATTAATAATGACGTAACCGCTTTCATATTCTGGCTTATTTTTTAATTTTTCTGGTTTGGAATTTTCTACATATCTTTTTATAACTCGTTTTTTCATTCGAGATTTTTTGGGTAAAATATCATCTAAAATATTTTGATTATTTGCTATTTTTATGAGTTCTGGTTTGCTTATTACTTCTACAGGTTCGTAAGTATTCTCCTGCATTATTTCAACTTTTTCTTTTTTATAAATATCTGCTGTTGCAATTTGATTTTTAATTTTTTCCGTAGAATTTTCTTGATTAATAAACAAATAAGCAGCGAGAGAAAATATTAAAACTAAACTTGCGGCCATCCAAATCCATTTAAAATTAGAAGATTTTGTTGAAATTGGAATTACTTTTTTATCTTCAGCTAAAGCTATGAATTCACTAAAATTTAATTTAGATTTTTCTGCTTTTCCTACTTTTAAAGTTTCAAAATACAATGATTCTTCTGCAGAAAGATGTTCAGAATTTTTTAATAATTCTTCCTCAGATTTGTTCGTTTCTCCGTCGTAAAACTTTTGGAGCAACTTATGATATTGTTCTGTGTTCATAATTCATTAGTTGAGTGATTTGTGTTTTTACTTTTTGACGAGCTCTCATTAGATTAACTCGAACTGCATTTTCTTCCATTTCCAAAATTTCCGCAATCTCAGAAATTTCGTGCTCTTCTACATCTTTTAAGTGGATTACGAGGCGTTGCTTTTCTGGTAATTCACTAATATATTTTAGAATAAAATCTTTAAGATTATTAGTTTCCATAGTAAATTCTTCTGAAGTGTGAAGTTTTATTTCTGCAAAATTCATTTTTACTTGATGGTGTTTTAATCTATTTAGACAATCATTTTTCACACATTTTAAAATATAGGATTTCAAATTTGCATATTGCAAAAGTTCTTCTTTTTTCTGCCAAAATTTTAATAATAAATCTTGTACTAAATCTTCGGCCTCATCTGAACTCTGCAAAATCTTTTTTGCAAAGCGGTACATTTCATCTTTCAAAGAAAAAACCGAGGTTTCAAATGTTTGTAAAGTCATAGTTTAGTTTCTAATATTAAGACAATTAAAGATAAAGTTTTATTACATCTAAATTAAAATAAAGTAATTTCTTCGAAATTTATTTAAATAAGTTGGTAATAAATATTGAGTCCCAAGAAAACAAATGTTTGTCATTCCGTAGGAATCTAAACTGTTGAGATTCCTACGGAATGACAAAAACTTTTAAAAATTAAAATTTTTATTATGCTAAATATTCTTAATTTAATTATGAAAATCTACAATAAGTTTTAAAATTGCATAATTCTTGTTAAAGTATAGTTAAAAGTGAAACAAGGGCGCTTTTTATGCTACCAATTTATTAGTAATTTTGAATAATAAAATCATAAACTAAGAAAGAAAAAAAATGAAGAACAGTTTAAAAAAATTATTACCTCTTGCAATTGTGGGAGTAATTTCAGCGGGTACCACTTTTGGTGCAATTAATTATTTCAGTCCATCTGCAAGTAATTCAGATTACAGTTACTTTCATAATTCCAGCAAAGATGCGAGATTTGCTTCGATGAATACGGCAGGTGCAAGTGAAGATTTTGTAAACGCTGCGAAAATGACAGTTCCGGCTGTTGTTACAATAAAAAATTATCAAACAAATTCGCCAGATAACTCTTCTAACCAAGATATGTTTGATTGGTTTTTTGGGGGCGGATTAGATCCTTTTGGTGGAAGACAAAGACAACAACCTCAACAAAGACAACAACCACCAAAAAATATGCCTACAAGTTTAGGTTCTGGGGTAATTATTTCATCTGACGGTTACATTATTTCTAATAACCACGTGGTTGCAGGAGCAAATAAATTAGAAGTAGTACTTTCTAATCAAAAAAGTTATACTGCAACATTAATTGGACGTGATCCAAATACAGATATTGCATTATTAAAAATAGATGAAAGTGGATTACCCTATTTAAATTTTGCCAATTCTGATAATGTAGAAGTTGGGCAATGGGTTTTAGCCGTGGGAAATCCACTTGGTTTAAATTCTACAGTTACAGCTGGAATTATTTCCGCAAAAGGAAGAAGTATTAATTTACTTCAACAACAAAGTAAAACACCCATTGAAAGTTTTATACAAACAGATGCTGCAATTAATCCAGGAAATTCTGGTGGTGCTTTAGTAAATACTAATGGAGATTTAATTGGAATTAATTCTGCAATTTCTTCCAATACGGGTTATTATGAAGGTTACGGTTTTGCGGTACCTTCAAATTTAGCTCACAAAGTAGTAGAAGATTTAAAAAAATATGGTCTTGTACAACGCGGCTTTTTAGGTGTAAGTTCACTAGATTTATCAGACGATCGACAAGTGGCAGGATATAATCAAGAGAAAAAAACAAATATAAAAACTGGAACCGGTATTTATGTAGTAAGCGTTGAAGGAAAAAGTGGAGCAGAAGATGCAGGAATAAGACCAGGAGATATTATTACAAAAGTAGATAATGCAAATATTTTAAGCTTTTCTGATTTATCTGTTGCGATTGGAAGTAGAAGACCAGGCGACAAAGTGGTTGTAACTTACAAAAGAGCAGGCAAAGAATATTCTGCAACCGTTACTTTAAAAGATAAAAATGGTGGAACTTCTGCAAGAAGTAAAGCAGATCTGAGTGTTCCAGAAAAAATTGGAGCAGAATTTCAAAGTTTAAGCGATAAAGTAAAAACTGATTATGGCTTAGAAAGTGGAGTTTTAGTACAAAATACGGTGCAAGGTGGTGAACTTTCAAAAATTGGAGTTCAAGATAATTACGTAATAATGGAAATTAATGGCAAACCCGTAAATTCTCAAAAAGACATTGAAAACATTTTGAAAAATTTCAAAGGAAATGTTTCTGTGAAATATGTTGATGGATTTGGAAGGATTTATACTCGTGGTTTTAAAATGCCGTAATAAATATTATAATTAAATCAAAAAAAACGCAACTCCAAATGTTGCGTTTTTTATTTCTTCTTAATTAAAGATTTTATTTTGAGTTTCTTTTTTCGCTCATAAATAACTTCTGTAATTTTCCCACCCATCCAAGCAAAAGGAAAAAAAGTAAGAAAAATAGTAATTTTATAAAACGTTGGATGATAAGGGAAAATAATAATATCCAACATCGCTAAAAATAATAAAATAAAACCTATCAAAATTGCATAAGCTACTTTCGCATATTTCACAATGATTGCGGTAATTACGCCTCCAACAGTGGAAGCAACACCTGTAGAAATAAGCAATACAACAAAAAAGTAAGGTTTGTGTTGAACAGATTTCAGCAAACTATCCCATTGTTGAAACGGCGTAAGTTGGTCATAATTTATCCAAGAAGGATTTAATCTAATACCCAAAGTAATGATAAATCCTGCCACCAAAAGCCCAACAATTACGGCAAAAGTATTTCTTAAAAAATTCATTTAATCTTGATGTGCAATCATAGAAATTTCTATATCAACATTTTTTGGTAAGCAAGAAACTTGTACAGTTTCTCTCGCCGGATAAGAATCTTCTTCTAAATAAGAAGCATAAATTTCATTCATTTGTGCAAAATCATCCATATTTTTTAAAAAAATAGTGGCTTTTACTACGTTTCTGAAAGTCATTCCCGCTTCTTCTAAAACTGCTTTCAAATTTTTCATCACTTGATGCGTTTCTTTCACAATACCTTCTACAAGTTTCCCAGAAGCGGGATCTACAGGGATTTGACCAGAAATATAAAGAATTCCGTTAGCGAAATTTGCTTGGGAATAAGGTCCAATGGCAGCTGGTGCAAACTGTGTAGAGATAATTTTCTTCGGCATAATTAAAATATTTTTCTTTAAAAGAATTTATAATAGCGCAAATATAAAATATTAGTTCTAAAGCGTCAATTTAAATTAATTAAAATGGTGCATTTGGTTGTGTAAAACTTCTGTCTTTATATTTCACGGCATCTTTCAAGATATCGGCTTTTATACCAATGAAAAAATCGTAAACTTTATATTGTCCAAAAGGAACCCAATTAAAATTAATAGTAAAACTTCTTTGGTCTCTAGAAAAACCAATTCTTGTGTAAGCTAATTGCTTAGAAACTACGTCATAATTTGTACTTCCGGTAATATTCCAGTATGGTGTTAATTTGATGCTTCCATCTAAACCAATGGATGCCACTTTTTGACCAAACTTGGTTAAATTTCTTGTGTAAGCGTAATTGGCATTAATATTTAAAGTCCAAGGTTGATCAAAATGAGCATAATTTTGCTCATCAAAATAATAATTCTCGTTTCGTATTTCACCTTTTGTTTTATATAATTTTGCGTAGTCTTTCTTTTTACCAAAAATCTCAGAACTTAGAGGATAACTTAATTGAATATTAAAACCTTGCAAACTAAAATGCCCGAAATTTTCTGTTCTAATTCCTTCATCCTTTCCTGGTTCAAAAAGAATTTCGTAAGGCTCTAAAGTCAAACTGGTATTCAGATTTAATTTATTATTAAAGAAAGAAGATTGTCCACTGATACTAAAAACCGACCATTTATATTTTTCGGCGGCAAAATTATAATTACCAGAAATATTTAAATTTTCAAAAATTTTCACTTTTTTCGTTCCTGTAGAATCTGTTTTAGATTTTACTTTCATTTCAATATTATTTCCAATACTAAAACCCACCGATTCTACTAAACCAGAATTGGGAGCTCCAATAATACCGCCATCAAAAATAGAATACGGCGTTAATTCTCCACGATTATTATAATAATTTTTATAATATCCATATTTCGGCTCACTAAAATCTGGGGAATAACTAAAACTTAAACTTGGCGTAATTACATGTCTAATGGCTTGAATTGTACTTCCTTTTGCGAAATTTTTCTGTCCATACAAAGTGGTTTGCAAACTTGCTCCTGCAGAAAAACTAGAATATCCCGCAATTTTTCTGTTCAAATTGTTTTCTACCAAATTAGTAATTGGGTTATAATATTTTGTTAAAGTTTTGGTTGTTAAAGCGTTATCAATATTTGCAGAAAGGGAAAAAGTAAAATACTTTGCTACAGTTGTATTGGTTGCAAGTTGTATGTTATTTTTAATTCCTGTTTGCAATTTATCAAACATAGCTTTTGTAAATAATTCACTTTGCGGTGCAGAAACATAATTGTTAATATTCAAACCGGTATTTACAGTAATATTTTCTAATAAACCTTGTCTAACTCCAGTTTTAGATTTTAATAAATAAAATTGATTGATTGCAACATTCATTTGTGGCAAACGAATATCCGTTAAACCGGTAGAAAAATTTTGTGAATAAGATGCGGTTCCTGTAATTGTAATCGGAAGTTTTAGAAAACGTTTTACTATACTTATTGTAGAATTTTGCTGTGTATTTAAAACATTTTGATTAAAAATATAATTATTATTTACAGTATTATTATAAAATTTCGTACTTACAATATCTACAGATGCAGAAAAAGTAAGCATCGGATTGGCTTTTGTATCTTGTTGATGTCGCCAAGAAATTCTATAAGTTCCAGATTTTGAATAATCATCTAAACCTTTTATCCCACGAATTGTTGTTCCAATATCCGCAGAAAAATTTCCAGAATAGCGGTAGTTTTTCTTATAATTAAGTTCAGGTTTAAAATTATAACTGCCTTTTGTATATAAATCTGCAAGGATTTTTAAATCAAAATGATCACCTATTGGTAAATAATAACCGAGACCATTTAAGAAAAATCCTACATCTTGTCTTTCTCCAAAACTTGGAATTAAAATTCCCGCAGATCTTTTGTCGGAAAACGGAAGAATTGCAAAAGGTAAAATTAATGGCGTGGGAACTTGTTCTATATAAAGCTGAATGGGTCCTGTAATTACTTGTGAACTTTGTTTGCCTTTAATTAATTTAATATTTGGAGCGAGCAAATAATAATCTGCGGCGGTGTCTTTTTTCTTAATAAAATAGTCGTCTGTGGTATATTTTCCTTGTCTCATAAAGAAAATAGAATCATTGTATTTCTTGGTTTTTTGAGCGACAATTACGCCTTCACTTTCTTCTGTTCTTGCATTAAAAGCAATGGCTTGTTTGGTTTTTAAGTTATAAGAAAATTGGTCTGTTTCATATTTTTTCCCAGCTTGTGTTGTTATAACAGGAGTTTTTATTTTACCTAAAGAATCTAATTCTCCGCGCGCAAAAACAAGTCCTTTTTTCCAATCGATGCTTATGTAATCTGCATCTATTTGTAAATTTTGATATTTTACTTGCGCTTTCCGATTAAGATAGGTCATTTTTTTGGGCAAATCATTTCTGATATTTTCTGCTTTAGATTGCACAATATCTTCTAGCTGTTCTTTCACAACTAAAGTATCCTTTACTTTTAAAGTATCAGTAATTACCTTTTTTTGTGACAGATTTTTCGGCGCGGTTTGTGCTAAAAAATTGTTAAAAATTAGGATAATTAAAAATAGTAGTATATTTTTGAAGACAGTTTTGTGCAAAAGATGGAAATTGTTAGTTGGGCTCAAAATTAATATAAATTTTAAAATTGAAAGATGATTATAACAAGATTTAACATTCACAAATGTTTTTTTCTTATTTCTCTCCTATTATTTACGTTTACTTCGGCTCAGAAAAAATTTGTTTTAGTCCTAGATGCGGGTCATGGCGGCTCAGATTATGGAGCCAACAGAAAATATTCTGATATTGGACAAGTTAACGAGAAAGATGTAACATTAGGAATTACTTTAAAATTAGGCAAACTTTTAGAAAAAAATAAGGATATAAAAGTAATTTTTACTAGAACTGTAGATGAATATCCTTCTTTAACGGCGAGAACTAATTTAGCAAACCGTAATAAAGCCGATCTTTTTGTTTCGATACATTGTAATGCAAATGATAGAAGCGCTCCTTATGGGACTGAAACTTTCGTACAAGGACCGAACCAAAACAAAACAAATTTAGAAGTAGCAAAAGAAGAAAACGATGTGATTTTCTTAAACGCAGAAGACAAAAAAACTTTTTCATCTTATAATCCTAAATCTCCAGAATCTCTTATTGCACTAAAAATTCAACAAAGTAAATATTTGGAAGCCAGTCAACTTGTGGGAAGTTTTGTAGAAGATAATTTCGCAAATAAAAATAAAAGATTATCTCGCGGCGTAAAACAAAAAGATTTGCATGTTTTACGGTTGAATGCAATGCCTTCAATTTTAGTGGAAACTGGATTTATCAGTAATTATGATGAAGCGCATTATTTAGTTTCAGATGAAGGACAAAATGAAGTTGCAAAATCCATTTATGACGCCATTGTAAGTTATAAAAACCTAAGAGGAAATGTTTCTCCAAAAGTGCCCGAAGAACCAAAGAAACCCGCGGAAGTACCTTCCAAAAACGATTTTAGAATTCTTTTAATGAGTACACCTATAAAATATGAAGAAGGAGATCCCGCTCTAAAAGGTTTAAATTACATTCTTACCATAAAAGAAAATGGTCTGTATAAATATTATTATAGTAATACAAACATGGCATCAATTCGTGATAACAATCTAAAAACAGCGAAAGATGCAGGTTTTAGAAATGCATTTTCTGTTGGTTTTATTCCCAATCAAACTTTAGGAACTGGTTATTTTCAAATAGAATTATTAGTTTCGAAAGATAAGTTGAGTCGTGATTCCTACATTTTATCAAACTTAAAAGATGTGGAACGCAATAAAGAAAAAGGTCTATTTTATTACACTTATGGCAAAGAAAATTCTTTAGAAAAAGCCGTAGAACTCCAAAAAGATTTAGAAAAAAAAGGTATAAAAAATACCGTTATAGAAAAAGTCTTTAAATAATTAACATAAAGTTTTTTTAAATGTTTTAATTTTCTTAATTTTGCACGCAGAAAATTTTGGCCTATTCGTCTAGTGGTAAGGACTCAAGATTTTCGGTCTTGCAACAGGGGTTCGATTCCTCTATAGGCTACAAATAAGAAATAAATCCGCATTGGTAAATTTTTTTATTTTTTTGAAAAAAGATTTTGAAAATAGAAAAAATTATATATCTTTGCACCCAAGTTTTTAGAAAATATGGCAAATCATAAATCAGCTCTGAAAAGAATCAGACAATCAGAAGTAAGAAGATTAAGCAATAGATACTACTACAAATCTGCAAGATCTGCGGTAAAAGTATTGCGTAATGAAGAAGATAAAACAGCGGCAACTGAGCAATTGCCAAAAGTAATCGCTTTATTGGATAAATTAGCTAAGAAAAACATTATCCACAAAAACAAAGCAGCAAATTTAAAAAGTAAATTAACTAAATTCGTTAACGGTTTAGCTTAAAATAAATGGACGCGGCCCGTTCGTCTATCGGTTAGGACCTCAGGTTTTCATCCTGGAAAGAGGGGTTCGACTCCCCTACGGGCTACTAAAAACCTTCAAGAAATTGAAGGTTTTTTTTGTTTTATTATTTGATATTTTATTAATTTCAATAAACTAAATATTCAATAAACTAAATATTCAATAAAAAATAAATTATTCTTTAATATATTTGTTAAAATTAAAAAATGAAAATTCTAATATTAAACGGACCCAATCTTAATCTTTTAGGAATGCGTGAACCAGAAATTTATGGCGATGTTTCTATGGAAAGTTATTTAGAAAATTTGAAAAAAGAATTTTTAAATGAAGAAATAAATTATTATCAATCCAATGTAGAAGGTGAAATTATCAATCGTTTGCAAAAAGATGACTATGAATCCATTATTATTAATCCGGGCGCTTTCACGCATTATTCCTACGCAATTTCCGACTGTTTAAAAAATATTATCAAACCGAAAATAGAAGTTCATATTAGCAACATTTATCAACGTGAAGAATTTCGGCAAAAATCTGTTACTGCAGCTGTAAGCAATGGAATTATTTCTGGTTTTGGTTTGGAAGGTTATCGTTTGGCAATTTTAAGTTTATTGAAAAAATAATTCTATTTTGGAAATTTCCTTTTAAAATCCTCAATTCTAAAATCTGTTTCTGCGTTACCTTTTTCAATTTTTTCTTTTGAATAAAGTCTAAAATCATTCTCTGTTTTTTCTAATAGATAATCATAGGGACCAATTGAAGAAATTAATTTTATCAAAACGGGAGAAATTTCCAATGTGATAAACAAGCCCATAATAAAAGCAGCAGCTGTGGCAATAATTGCAGAATTTTTCCCCAGTTCATCTAATGCTTGTAAACGTGCCGCAAAACCATTGTATTTGTCCTCGAATTTTTCGGTTTTTCCGCGCTCTTTTTCAATATTTGTATAAACTTTTGAAATTTCTTTGTCTAAATAAGTCAATCTGGGCGCAGATAGTTTTTGAAAATTTTCTAAATCTTTGAGGCGTTGTTCTTTTAATTGTGCTTTTCGCTTGGCGTTGCTTCCAAATCCAACTTTCCCAGAAGTGAGTCCGCTTTGTTTTCCTAATATTTCTTTTTCTAGTTCAACTGATGCGGAATCATAAGATTTTTGATAGCTTGCTATTTTATCAGAAATTTGTTTTTTTTCGGTTTCAAAAGGACCAGATTGTTGTAAAATTCTGCCGTTTATTTCCTTTTGAAGTTCTGTTTTATTTCGTTGAATTATAGTGTTTAATTGTTTGTTAACTTCTTTTTCAAAGATTTTTAATTCTAATGGTTTAGAAATAATTATCCCCAAAAATCCAGCTAAAAGCAAACGAGGAATGGTCATTAAAATTTGGTTCCACCAAGTTCCTGTTTTCTTTATGGAAGAGACTATATAGCGATCAAGATTAAAAATCATAAGACCCCAAAGAATTCCAAAACCAACTGCGGCAAAATAATTATCAAAAACAGTAAACAAAGCGTAGCCCGCAGAAAGTGATGCAAAAACTGCGGTAAACAATACAATTCCACCTATACCAGAAAATTTATTCCATTCACTTGGTGTTTTTCTTAAAATATGAATATTTCCTCCTGAACAAACCATTAATGCTTTTTGGAACCAATTCATTTTATGTGATAGGTTATTTTTAATCATTTTAGTTTCAAATTTTTAATGTCAATTTTAATTAATAAGTATTTAATAACGCAACAATGTTACAAATAGTATTAGGTAAAACAATGTATTTATTTCAAATTTAAATCAAAAAAAATCCCCAACCGAAACGATTGAGGAAATAAATTTTAAAAATTATTTTATAATTGTGGACCAGCGGAAATTAAAGCTTTTCCTTCCTCATTATCACAATATTGCTCAAAGTTTTTAATATATCTTGCCGCTAAATCTTTAGCTTTAGTTTCCCATTGTTGTGCATTTTCATACGTAAAGCGCGGATCTAAAATTCCTTCGGAAACATTCGGTAAAGAAGTTGGGAATTCTAAATTCATTACTGGAATGATTTGTGTTTCAGCTTTATCAATGCTTCCATCTAAAATTGCATCAATAATGGCACGAGTATCTTTTAGAGAAATTCTTTTCCCAGTTCCGTTCCAACCTGTATTTACTAAATAAGCTTTTGCATTATGTTCTTTCATTTTACCAATTAATGTTTTAGAATACATTGTTGGATGTAAAGACAAAAATGCTTCTCCAAAAGCGGGAGAAAAGGAAGGGGTTGGTTCTGTAATTCCGCGTTCTGTTCCTGCTAATTTTGAAGTGTAACCGCATAAGAAGTGATATTGCGCTTGTTCATCTGTAAGAATTGAAACAGGAGGTAAAACGCCAAATGCATCAGCTGACAAATAAATTATTTTTTTTGCATGTCCTGCTTTTGAAGGCAAAACAATTTTATTAATATTATAAATTGGATAAGCAACTCTTGTATTTTCTGTAATAGAATTATCTTTAAAATCTACTTTCCCATTTTCATCAGTTACCACGTTTTCTAATAAAGAATCTCTTTTGATAGCGCGCCAAATATCTGGTTCTTTTTCTTCTGATAAATCAATAACTTTTGCGTAACAACCCCCTTCAAAATTAAAAACGCCTTTATCATCCCATCCGTGTTCATCATCACCAATTAAATATCTTTTTGGATCTGCAGAAAGTGTGGTTTTTCCAGTTCCAGAAAGTCCAAAAAATACAGCAACATCCCCTTCTTCACCAACATTTGCAGAACAGTGCATGGAAGCAATTCCTCTTAATGGCAAATAATAATTCATCATAGAAAACATTCCTTTTTTCATTTCTCCGCCATACCAAGTTCCACCAATAATCTGCATTTTTTCAGTTAAATTAAACATGATAAAATTTTCAGAATGCAAACCTTGTTTTTCCCAATTTGGATTGGTTGTTTTAGAACCGTTCATAACGATAAAATCTGGTTCACCAAAATTTTCTAATTCATAAATAGAAGGTCGAATAAACATATTTGTCACAAAATGAGCTTGCCACGCAACTTCCATTAAAAATCTAACTTTCAATCTTGTGTCTGGATTTGTCCCACAAAATGCATCCACGACGTATAATTTTTTAGAAGAAGATAATTGTTGAACAACTAATTTTTTACATTCGTCAAAAACTTCTGCCGTTGTTGGGACGTTTACTTTTCCATCCCAATAAATGGTATCTTTAGAAATATCATCTTTCACTACAAAACGATCTTTCGGAGAACGACCAGTAAAAACCCCTGTTTTCACAGCTATAGCGCCACTTTCAGTAACCACTCCTTTTTCAAATCCTTGATTTTTTTCCGAAATTTCATCTTGAAATAATTCTTCGTAACTCGGATTATAGGAGATTTCATGTTCGCTTGTGATGCCTAATTTCTGCAAAGCAGAACTAAGATGTGAATTTTTCATTGCGTATTTTTGTTTAAGATTTTAAATTTACGAATTTCACAAATCTAAATAAATTTTGAAGATAAATCTGTAATTTACTAACTGATATTTCTCATTTTGAGAAAATAATAGTTTAAAATGTTTTTACAATTTCCTTCCAATCAAAGACTGTGAAATAATTTTTATTTGCAAAATAATTTTTATAATTGGGAAATTTTCTACTAAGCACAAAATCTCCGCCCCATGCTCCAAGACTTTTTATAAAAACAGGACAATCAGAAAAATGTAAATTTTTCACAGTTTTTAAACCTAAAAAATGACTTACTCCTATTTCGTGTTTTTCTATAAATGTTGAAAATTCCTCTATGTCTGAAGATTTTATAATATATTCTGTAAGTTCCGAAAAATAATTAATTAAACTTTGAGACCTTTCTTTTGATTTATAAAGTTCAATTCCTTCGCGACTATTTTGTTTTTGATTGAGATGAATTAAAACTAACTCATCTAAAAATGGGGGATTAAAATTTATCGTTTCAACATTGTTTTTACCATCTGAATTTTGAAATAAAATAGCATGATTCTGTGCAGCAATTGCAATGTCATAACCACTTCCACCAAGACTTTTTTCATTTAAAACAAAAGGATTAATTTCTGCCCATTTCGCTAAATTATTCATCAAAGTAGAACTGCTTCCTAAGCCAAAATTAGAAGGAAACTGTAAATTGGTTTTAAAATAGTAAGAACTATCTGTACTAAATTTGTCAGGATTTAATTCACGAATATTTTTAAAAACATTTAAAATAAACACCGCAGAATCTGGGATATTACCTTCTAAAATTTGCCAGTTTTTATAATCAATTTTAATATTTAGCCACTCTTTATTTTCATGAAAAGCATTCCAAATAATTAAATTTTTTGAGTCTGAAATTTCACTTACTTCCATTTTCTGCCCCAAAAATGTAGGAACGGCAAAAGCCAAAGCGCCGTCCAAAACAAAATATTCTGAAGTAATTAATAATTTGCCGGGTGAAAAATAAGTCTGTGAAATCACGAAAATTGATTTAAAATAAAAGCCACATAAAGTGGCTCTAAAATTCTTTCTAAATTGCAGAAGAAGTTTCTACGGAAGGATCTATTTTTTTAATTAATCCTTGTAAAGTTTTTCCTGGACCGACTTCTACAAATCTGTGTGCTCCATCTTTAATCATATTCTGAATCGTTTGAGTCCATTTTACGGGACCGGTTAATTGTGCGATCAGATTTTGTTTTATTTCTTCCGCATCAGTAACTGCAGTAGTTGTTATATTTTGATAAACTGGCAAAGTTCCTTTTCTAAATTGAGTATTATCAATTGCTTCTGCTAATTTTTTTCTTGCGGGTTCCATTAAAGGTGAATGAAAAGCGCCATTTACAGGCAATAAAAGTGCTCGTTTTGCGCCTGCAGTTTTCATTGCTTCACATGCTTTTTGTACTGCTTCAGTTTCACCAGATATTACCAATTGACCGGGACAATTATAATTCGCAGGAACTACAATTCCCTCAATTTCATTACAAATTTTTTCAACAGTTTCATCTGGCAAACCTAAAATTGCCGCCATTGAACTTGGATTTGCGTCGCATGCTTCTTGCATTGCTTTTGCGCGCGCCGAAACCAATTTTAAACCGTCTTCAAAAGATAAAACTCCATTTGCAACTAAAGCGGAAAATTCTCCTAAAGAATGACCTGCAACCATTCCTGCACCTAAAGTATAGGTTGCTTTTACAGCTGCCACAGAATGAATAAAAATGGCAGGTTGCGTTACTTGTGTTTTCTGCAAATCTTCAGATGTACCATCAAACATAATGGAAAGAATATCAAATCCTAAAATACCATTAGCTGAATCCATCAAATCTTTTATGTCTTTACGAGCTTCGTACAAATCTTTTCCCATTCCAACATATTGTGAACCTTGCCCAGGAAATACAAGTGCTTTCATATAATTATTTAAATATTCTAATAAAAATTTTTGGTTTTAAGGTATCAATCTTACGACTCTATAACCCGTATTTTGATAAGCTCCATTTGGTTTGGTTCTTACAAACTCAAATTTTGTAGCTAATTGTGTTTGTACTTTATCAATTTGTTTAAAAATCTCGCCTTTTTTATTCTCTCTACTTAAAATGTCATTCATCACATCAAAACCAATTACAGAATATTTGGAAGGTGATTTACAATATTTTTGTTTATAATCTTCTAAAATTTCTTTTTCAAAAGTTCCATCGGTATCAATTTTTCTATCCATTAAATAAACCAAATTCACTTGGCTTAATTCATCAATGTTTTTTTCAAAAGCGGCATTATAATACATACTAAAGGCTTTATTACCAGAAACTTCTTTGGAAATTTCTATCATTTTACTGGCAAATTTTGCTCCTTCATTTTCGTCATTACTGGCTAAAATTGCGATAATAGGAGCAGATTGTCCCGTCATCATATTTTTTTCTGCAACAATATCTGAAGAAGAATTTACAATTACAATGTTAGAAGTTTTTAAGTTTTTCTCTAAATTAGTTTTAATATAATTGGATTGCGTTTTATCCGAATCTGAAACGATATAAATTTTTTGATCAGAATAAACATCTTTCACTTCTTTTATGATTCTATCGGCGTAAATATTATCCTTGGTTTCAATAATAATTAAATTTCCGTAATCATATAAATCTTCTGAATTTGCGAAAGGCGCAACCACCGGAATATTTTGTTTTTTTACAAAATTTAAAACTTCTAAAACACTTGATTTAAAAAATGGACCAATTATTAAATCCGTATTATCTGGATTAATTTGCGTTAAACTATTTTTAAAAGATTTTTCGTTTCCCGCATCAATTATTTTAATATCAAGTTTTTGTCCAGATTTCACATTTCTTTCAATAGCTAATTTTGCACCTGTAAGAAAATCAAGAGAAAGATTTCTGTATTTTGTGTCATTGGTATCAAAACCAAAAGGCAACATTAAAACTACATTTAAAGCATCACCAGATTTCTTTTCATAACCTCGTTGTAATTTTTTAATTTTTAAAACCATCCCTGCTTTTAAACCTTCTGATAGAGATGGATTTAAAGATATTAATTGATCTAAAGAAATTCCAAATTTATTTAAAATACCAAAAACCGTATCGTGACTTTGAACCGTATAAGTTACATAATCATCTGTATTTGAAGGATTTGAAGAGGAAATCTGAACGTTATTCGTAGCTTTTTCTTCATCAACTTTTACTGTTTTTATTTCTTTATTTGTGTCCGTTTTTGGAGAATCTTTTTCAATTCCCTTTATAATAATTTGTTCTCCGGGTTGCAAACCTTTTTGTTCTAAACCTGGGTTTAAAGCAAATAATTCTTTTTGAGTAAGATTAAATTTTTTGGAAATCTTGTAATAATTGTCCTTACTTTCTATTGTATAAACATCTTTGGAATTAAATAAAGGTGTTGTTACAACGTTTTCTGGAGTTTCAGTTTTAGCAATCGGTTGGTTTCCACCAAATTTTGAAATCAAATTAGAAGGAATAATCACTTCATCACCAATTTTCATATGATTATCTAAATCTGGATTTAGCGCGCGCAATTCTGCTTCTGTAATGTGATATTGCTTCGTAATTCCGTAAATAGTTTGCTTTGGTTGCAGAACAATTTTACCCAAAGTTTTACTGGAAGAAACTTTTTCTTTTTCTATGTTTTTGTTGGTAGAATTATCGATTTTTAAAACCTCTCCCAAAGCAAGAGTTCCTTTCGCTTGTGGATTAAGTTTATAAAGTTGGTCTAAAGAAATGCCGTATTTCTTAGAAATATTATAAGGATTATCTCCTTTTACAACCACGTGAGTTCTTTGTGCAAAAGCACTGAAACCTAAAAAAAGTCCAGATAAAAAGAGGATTTTCTTAATCATTGAATAGTCTTAATATTTTACAAAAATAAGTCTTTAAAATTAAACCTGCAGAATAATTAATTCTGAATTTTCCACATTCATTTCAGCATAAGATTTCTCAATAAATTCTTTTCCTAACTCACTATAAAACACGCTAAAATTAAATACTCTTTCTTGCCAAGTTTTTCCGGGATGAATATCTAAAAATAAATTTTCCATCCGATTTAAAAGCTCCGAATTTTTTATTTTTTCAGCTCGTAATAATCTCTTTTTCATTTTGTTAAAAGATTTTAATTGGCGTGTTTCTTCGGCTTCCACTAAATTATAAAAAGTGACATCGGTTTTTTCTGCTTCTTCTTTCAAAGTTTGAAATTGTTTCTTTAATGTTTCTTCTGAATTTTTAATTTCATCTAAAATTTCATTCTTATTTAGCAGTTTTTCTTGCACTAACAAATCAAAATTATTAAAATAATCTGTGATATCTAAGTCTAATTTTTCCAATTTTGAAAAGACTTTTTCTGGAAGCCAAAGCATGGAATTTCTTGGAATAAGAATTGGAAAAGCCAAATCTATTTTTTTAAATAATTCCTTTAGTTCTAACCAATACATCACTTCTGCATTTCCACCAATATAAGCAATATTTGGTAAAATATATTCTTGATAAACCGGACGCAAAACCGCATTTGGACTAAATTTTTCTGGATAATTTTCTAGTTCTGATAAAATCTCTTCTTTCGTGAATTTTAAATCTGTATCTACAATATTAAAATTCTCACCATCAAATTCAATTCGATTTCGTGTTTCTGTGAGATAAAAAAGATTGATTTCTCGTGGATTCACTTGAACTTTTCCATACAAATCAGTTAATTTTTGAACTGTATTTTTAGTGGAATTATATAAAGTTTGTTCTAAAAGTTCTGCTGAAAATATAGATTTCATTTCAGATTTAAGCAAATGATCATCGCCATCAATCATAATTAAACCATATTTTGAAAACAATTGATTAACAAAATATCTTGTTGCAGTAGTTAAAGTTTCTCCCTTTTTATAAGCTTTCTTTAAAAGTAAAATCAATTCAGTTCCAAAAATATCATCTTTAAATTCTTCTTCAAAAGCTGAAATAAAAGCCAAATCTTCAATTTCTATTTTTCCTACAACGCCGCCGGATTTTCCTTTAATTTCAAAATAATTATGTTTGGTTTTAAAGTGATTAATTTCTTCAAAATCATGGTCTTCTGTCGCCATCCAAAATACAGGAACAAAATTATTTTTAGTGAAATTTTGTTTTAAAAACGCCGCAGTTTTAATGGTTTGTAAAATTTTGTAAACAAAAAAAACAGGACCGGAAAAAAGATTAAGTTGATGACCTGTGGTTACTGTGAACGTATTTTCTTCTTTTAAAAGAGTGAGATTTGTCTTTTGTAAATCAGTCAAATTCAAATTACCTAACTGATTTTCTAATACAGTACAAAGATTTTTTCTATTCTCGGCAGAAAAATTTTTAGCTTTATTTTCAATTTTTATTTTAAAATTCTCTAAACTAAAAACATCTTCTTTAAATTTCGGAAATTTCTCATTCAAGAAATCTTTGATGAGCTGCGGAATTGAAGTGATTTCAGTAAAAGATAAACTTAATTTTCTTTTCAAAATAAAATAATTTTAACGAAATAAAAATGAGAAGCGATAATTTTCAAATTTACAAAATGAAAAACAAAATTCGTGCGAAAATTAATTAAACAAATACCACACAATGCCAATATTTACACGGAAATCGTAAAGTGGATAATTTGGTGCGGTAAAAGATTTATTTTGAGAAAATGTAGTTGTAAAATGTTCGGCTTCTAAAAAGAGGATTAATCTTTTAACTTTTAAATTAAAGTAAGCGTCTGCAATTGGTTGTCCGCCGATGGAATAAGAATTTGCATTTGGTAAAATAAATTCATTAAGCAAAGGAAAATATTCTCTTGATGCAAATTTTGAAAAGTAATAAACTTTTAAACCGGTTTGAATTTCAGCAGCATCTTTAAAGGCTTTTGTTTGATAATAAAAATTTATTCTTCCGATAAAATTCGGCATTGGTAAAAGTGCACTATTTGTTAAAGCACTTTGAAATAAAACTTTCCCGTTGAGATGAAATTTGTAATAATCTAAAGTTGCTTCGCCGCCAATTTGAGAAATATTTAATGAAGAAGCACTTTGTTGTGGCTGTGCAAATTCATCTAAATAAGTATAATTATCAATTCGGAAATAATTTGCGAAAAGTTCGGTTTTAAACCATTTCAAATTAATTTTTCCTCCAATTTCGGTTACATTTTCATTTTTTACATCTTGTAAATAATAATTAAACTTTCGATAGGGAGAAGTATTTTCCAGCAAATTAAAAGAAGGAGAAGCGGATTGAAAGTTTATTTTAGCATCTACATTATAACCTTTAATTGGTTCAAAATTAAGTAAGTTTTCGGAACGTAAATAAGTACCGAAAGCACTTCCTTGAGAAAATTCAAAGAAAGATTTCAGATTGATTTTATTTAATAATTTTATTTGCAGATTTCCAACTGCACCAATTCTATTTTCTGAAATTTCAGTAGGAATGGTGTACAAGTTTGAAATAACACCTGGAGTTGCACCCGTTTTTATAATTTGATATCGAACTCCTGCATCAAATTTAAATTTTTCTTTATCAAAAACCAAGCTTAAAGTATTGCTGAAATTATTAGAATATTTTTTAGTTGTGACGGGAAAATTTGGAATTAATTCATTTACCGAAGAATAATAGTAAGGTTCCAACTTACCATCTAAATAATATTTATTTCTTTGATTATAAATTGTGTGGCGAATTTTAAATGGATATTTATCTACATTAAATGGTGCAAATTCTTGACTAAAATAATATCTTCTATAAGCAAAACGAGAATTTGTATTTGTAAGATTGGTTTGGAAATTTTGTCGATTATTAAATCTACTATCTCCTTGTAAAAATAAATTTACATCTGTAATTCCACCATTTTCTTCGTTGTAAACATTTTGATGAAGATAATGTGCGAAAAATTGATAGCGTTTGTTTTTGGAAAGATAATGACCGGAAAATAATGTGTTATTGCTACTTGCTAAATTATTTTGATAATTTCCCAAGGAACGCAATCCAAAATATTCTATAGCAAAATTAAAACGCGAACCGATATTTTGGGTGTAAGTAGAATTTAAAACAGCGCCATTATTCACCGCATTATGATAAATAAATGCAGCTGTAGGCGTTTTCACATCATAATATTTCACATCTTCTATGGGTAAAATATTAAAAGATTTATTTTCAGGTAAAAGTGATAAGTTTTTTTCTGGATTTACGCTATAAACCAAATTTTGAAAACCTTCTCCAACATTAGAAAATTGAATTTTTCCAAAATTATCTTGATTGTTGTATTGAGAAAAAATAAAAGTTTTGTTAGGTGAAAGAACGGTATCAAAAATTTTCTTTTCAGAAAATTGTGTTTGGAATTGATAATCGTAAATAGTGGGTTTAAATATTTTCAAAGAATCTTTTACGCCAGAATCTACTACTAAAGTATCCGAAGACTTTACTTGATTAGAATCAGTTTTATTTATAATCTGTGCTTTTAAAGAAAAACAAAAAAATAAACTTAGAAAAAGATATTTCATTCAAAAAAATTGTGCTACAAATGTAAAGAATTGAAAGGGAATAAAAAATATCAAAATTTTAAATACTAAAAAAATCCGTCTCGAATAAATTCGGGACGGATTTTTATTAAAAATTAATTTAAAGTCTTGGTTAAATTCCTTCAAAAATGTCTTGACCATCTCCGAAAGATCCAGCGCTTACAAAGTAGTTCATATACAAAGTAAGTACTCGTGTACAAGGATTAAAACTTGATACTAAAGTTGCATCAGATGGTTTTCTTACAGACACATTACCGTAAGCAGCATAAGAAAAACCACAACTTTGAGTTGGAATCGTCACTACAAATGTATTTGGATCATAATTTAATACAAGATCATTAGGAAAATAATCTTTTACTATTAACTGATTTTGAGCATTTGGAGCTGCCACAATAGAAACCACAGAACCAGGATTAAAGAAGAATGATTCTGTATTTGTAAAGTCACCTAAAAATGTAGCAACTGGACAAGTAAGAGAAACATTAATTGCAAAGTTTTGATTAAAACCAGCATTTTTTAAACTGTTTGAAGTTAGTTTAAACGCAACAGTTTTTCCACTTTGCGTAGCACCTCCTTCTAAAAATTTAATTGGAAAAACACCAGTTGCAGTTCCAGCTTTTAGTGTCACAGTTTTATTAGGAATAGTAAAATCTACTCCTTCCTTAGCTGTAGAATTTGCAGCATCTACAACTAATGTCACATCACTGTCAGTTTCTACTTGCTTGGCAACACCAAATGGGATTTTATAATCAGTAGATCCTGTTCCTGAAAAAACAAAAACATCTGCTGAACTTTGAGGAGCGCTGAAAAGCAATAATGAATCTCCATCGTAAGCCAGTGCGTCATTATCTGTACATGAATTTATGGATAAAGTCAATAAGAGAATTGCGAGTATTGAAAATATTTTTTTCATTTTATTATTTTTTAAAATTAATATCCAGGATTTTGCTGAATTGTTGGGTTACCAGCAATTTCAGAAAGTGGAATAGGTAGCGTATACTTATAACTTCCATTTGCTAAATTTACAACTGGTATTGTTGAAACATCATCAGTAGAGTTTCTATCCATTGTCACTCCCGCTTTTACAGCTAATCTTTTTAAATCAATGTATCGATGTCCTTCAAACGCTAATTCTTTACGTCTTTCTTTTAAAATATCAGCGTAAGCTTGCGTAGGAGTTGCATAAACTGGTGTTAATAATGCACCACCTACATAATCTCTTGCAACTCTAACTTCCTTAATGTAATTTGCTGCATTAGTTAGACTAGTTGGAACTTCACACTCAGCTAAAATAAATTTCATTTCAGATAATCTAAATACTTTCAAATCATTTCGAGTTGCTGCACTTGTTATACCCGGATACTTATCAATGATTAATTTATCAGAATTTATAGGAGCTGGATCCGTTGCATAAGTTGGACTAATAATTGAAGATGGATCTACAAATGCATATCGTCTAATATCTCCATTTACATTTATTGCATTAAATAAATTTCTACCCATAAACCATAGTGGTGCTCCAGAGGTATTTGAAGTATTAGTATTATAAATTGTACCAATACTTGCTCCATTTCCTGTTGCAAGTCTATTTAATGAAAATATAATTTCACCTCTTGCAGAATCATTCCACAGATTTCGGTATGGATTGAAAGATGATGCAACTGCATAGAATTGAGAATTCCATGTAGCAGAAGGTGTTGGAAACGAAAATGGACCTGAAGGTGCATTTGATATAGGTGTTGCATTCGTAAGCGATAAACCTGAGTTTGCAACGACATCTAGGGCATAAGTTTTTGCCAAAGGCAAATTACCTCTATATAAATTAAATCTCGCAGAAACAGCATTCACAAAACCTTTCCCCACATAATAGCGTGCAGAGGTAGAATTGTCATAAGTTAAAATACCTCTTGCATAGTCTAAATCCGCATTAATAACATCATAAACTTGTGCATTTGTACTTCTTGGAAGTTTCACATCTGTTTCAGGAATACCATCTACAATTATTACACCTAATGCATTGGGATCTTCCATATTCGGTGAATAATAGGTTTCTAAATCTAAATAGGCAAAAGCTCTAACCGCTCTCGCTTGTGCCAAAATATTATTATACTGAGCAACTTGCGATGGTTGTGGTGTAATAAGCTTTGCACCTTCTAATAAACGATTTACATTATTAATAACATTGTATTTACTTATCCAAATAGCGGAAGCAAAACCATTAGATGGGTCAAGAAATAAACGATGGGAATCAAAATTTTGTCCACCACTCCCATCACCAGGTTTTACTTCATCAGTAAAAACGGAGGAAAATAGGATTTCGTTACTTAAATCTAGACTCGCATAAACAGACCCTACCAAAAATGAATTTAAATTGGATACATCTGTAAAAATAGCTTTATCGTCAATTTGACCAGGTTGATCTATATTTATTGCGTCATTACAACTATTCAACATTGTAATTTGTGACATAGCAGCTAAAACTATAGCTATATTAATTATTTTTTTCATATTTTTTTTTTAAAAATCTACATTTACTCCTAATGAAATTACTTTTGTATTTGGATACACATTTAATGAGTATGTAGTAACTGGTTCAGCATCAAAACCTTTCCAGTGAGACCATGTGTATAAATTTTCACCTTGAACAAAAATTCTTAAAGCCTTAATAGGCATATTTTTTAAAATGGATTTTGGTAAGCTATATCCAACCTCTATATTCTTCAATTTTATAAAATCTGATTTAAATAGAAATCTGTCTGAAGATCCTTCTTTCCCTGCATTTGTAGCGGAAACGGATGGAATATTCGAATTTGAATTAGTTGGTGTCCACGCATTTAATAAATCCGCTGAAACATTTAAATTAGCTGCGGCATAAGAAGGATCCATTAACCAAGAGTATAAGTTATCCCAGATATAACCACCTTGTTGCCATGAGAACAAAACATTTAAATAAAATCCTTTGTAATCAGCATTTGCTCCAAATCCACCTGTATATTTTGGTCTTGGCGATTTACCAGTTAAAACTCTATCTGATGCTACTGGGTTTTCAGTTACATTACCATTAATATCTCGAAATAATTGATTTCCATTTGCTGCATTAACCCCCAAATAGTTATAAAGTTGAAACTGATTGATTGGTCCTCCAACTGCATCTACAACATCATTAGTTAAATCTTGAGTGTCTAAATCTAAAATTGTGTTTTTATTATAAGCAGCATTAGCAAATAACGAAATTCTTAGATTTTCGTTTCTAACCATATTATATTTTAAAGATGCTTCAACACCTTTATTTTCTAACCTTCCATTATTACCTGTTATATTATATTGCCCAGTAATACCAGATATTGCAATACCATTAAAAAGATCTGTGGTTAATTTTCTGTAATAATCAAAAGTTCCTTCTAGTTTACCATCATAATTAAAGTCTAAACCTATATTATATTGTCTAACCTTTTCCCATTTCAGTGAATTATTTCCTACATTAGTTAAGGCGAATCCTGGTAAATTTTGATAACCTGAAGTACTATTATACTGATCTAAATAAATTAGTGGATTAAGCACTAATGGATTTGTATTATTTCCTGGTTGTCCTAAATTTTGATTACCAGTTGTTCCTAAGGATGCGCGAAGTTTTAATAAATTAAATTTTGAGCCGCTCATGAAATCTTCTTTATTAATATTCCATCTTCCAGCAAAAGACCAAAAGTTTTCCCACTTATTGGCTGGAGACAATCTGTAAGAACCATCTCTTCTTCCAACGGCGCTAAAACCATATTTATCTTTATAATCGTAATCAAGTGTGCCAAAAAACGCCAAAGTACCAGCAATTACTTTTCCTGCAGAAACCGATGGTCTATATATATTTGGAGTTGCTGCATTAAATGGCACATATCCCGTACCTGCACCAAACGCCCAATTTAATGGATTTAAACCATTTTGAGTTTGAATATTACGTTCCCAATTTACCTTTAAATAGTCTAAATATACTGCAGCGGAAAAAGTATGATTACCAATTACCTTGTCATATTTTACATTAGTTACAGAATTTATTGTAGCATCATCTGTTTTATCAAAAGTTTCAAAACCACCATATTGTGCTCCTTGACTATTTGCAACAACCAGAGATAAGTAGCCATTTGCAGATCTAGCAAAAGTTCTTTGATATTGGTGAAAGTCGATTCCAGTTCTGTTACCTATTGTGAAATCATCAGTTATTTTGTAAGAACCATTGACATTAGCTGAAATGCTTGTTTCAGTAAATAAGTTTTTCACCCCACCATTGATAATATCTTTTAAAATTAAAGGTCTGAAATCTGTTGTATTAGCACCAATTGCATTAAATAATTCTTGACCATTTGCATAATTACCAGGTGCCAAATATCCAGGTGATAGAACTGTACCAAATAATGGATTCTGAATCACATTTGCGTTAATCCCGCCATTAGTTTCATCATCTAATTGATGTCTTTTAGAATATCCAATTCCTACCAAGGCAGAAATAAGGAATCTTCCATCTTTTGATTTCGCATTTAGATTATTTCTTAAAGTAAATCTCTTGAAGTCTGTTGCTTTTACGATTCCGTCACTTTCTAAATATCCTAGTGATGTAAAATTATTTACATTTTCTCCACCTGCACTAATACTTAAATTGTGTTGTTTAGATACTCCTGTTTGGAGAAATTCATTATTCCAATCTGTATTAATCAGATTGCTGTCAATTTGACTTTGTGACAAAGTAGAACCATAACCTGCACCATATAGTTTTTGAATGGTCAAAAGTTGTGTACCGTTTGCTAAATTATATTTTGTTTTTGGATATTCAGAAAAAGAAGTTAAAGCATTATAAGAAACTTTTAAAGCTGAATTATATCTTCCATTTTTAGTTGTAATAACAACTACTCCATTCGCTCCTCTATTTCCGTAAATCGCTGTTGCTTGAGCATCCTTCAAAATACTAAAGGTATCAATATCAAAAGTATTTATATTTCGAAATTGTGAAGAGGACGTAATTAATCCATCTACAACATACAGAGGATCTGTTGATCCATTTAAACTGCTTAATCCTCGTATTACAACATCAAATTTACCTGATCCTGGAGAACCTGAAAAGGAATTAACCGAAATCCCAGGCGCTGTTCCTTGAATGGAATTAAGCACAGATACATTCGGTCTATTCTCGAGCACTTCGGAACTAACAGTAACTGAAGATGTTGTAGACTTAGCTTTTGTTGAAGTTTTACTATATCCCAAAACCACAACCTCCTCAATTTTCTTTTCTGAGGTAATTGTGTCTTTTTTAGACTTTTGCGCCACAACCAATGATCCTGTAAAGAACACCGCTGCCATACTTACTACACGTAATTTTAAATTCATATTAAGATTATTTTAATATTAAAAAGCAAAGATGTTAAATAATTTTAACATACACAAATTTTATATTATTTTTTTTAAATCTTAAAAACCATAATGAAATAGATATTTAAATAGATATTTTATTATCAAAACAAAAAAAATCCCACACAGAGTGTAGGATTTTTTTTTCTAAATATTATTTATTTATAATTTATTTTAAGGTTTTCTTAACAGAGATTTCTTCATAAACTTCAAGGATATCTCCAACTTCAATATCGTTGTATCCTTTAATATTAAGTCCACATTCATAACCTTTGGTTACTTCTTTTACATCATCTTTAAAGCGTTTTAAACTTTCTAGTTTGCCATCGAACTTCACAATACCGTCTCTTAATAATCTCACACTTGAGCTTCTGTTAACTTTTCCAGTTAATACCATACAACCTGCAATAGTTCCAACTTTCGTGATTTTAAAGGTTTCTCTAATTTCAACATTACCAATTACTTGTTCTTTTATTTCAGGAGAAAGCATTCCTTCCATCGCTTCTTTAACCTCATCTATTGCATCATAAATTACAGAGTAAGTTCGGATTTCTATTTCTTCTCTATCTGCTAATTCTTTTGTATTTGCACCAGCTCTTACATTAAAGCCAATTACAATTGCGTCTGAAGCAGCAGCTAAAAGAACATCACTTTCTGTAATTTGTCCTACAGCTTTATGCAAAATATTAACTTGAATTTCTTCCGTAGATAATCTTTCTAACATATCTGAAAGTGCTTCTACAGAACCATCCACATCACCTTTTAAGATAATGTTTAATTCTTTAAACTCGCCTAAAGCAATTCTACGACCGATTTCATCTAAAGTTAAGTGCTTTTTAGTTCTAATAGATTGCTCTCTTTGCAACTGATCTCTTTTATTAGCAATTGTTTTCGCTTCTTTTTCGTCTTCAAAAACCCGGAATTTATCTCCCGCAGTTGGCGCGCCGTCTAAACCTAAAATTGTAACAGGAATTGAAGGACCTGCAGATTTCATAGCATTCCCTCTTTCATCTAACATTGCTTTCACTTTACCATGATTGGTTCCAGCTAAAACATAATCTCCAACATTTAAAGTTCCAGCTTGTACAAGCATCGTTGCAATATAACCTCGACCTTTATCTAATGCCGCTTCAATAACAACACCTTGCGCTAACTTCTCTGGATTTGCTTTTAATTCTAGAATTTCTGCTTGTAGTAAAACTTTTTCTAAAAGTAAATCCATATTGGTTCCTACTTTTGCAGAAACTTCTTGAGACTGAACATTTCCACCCCATTCTTCTACTAAAACATTCATTGCTGAAAGTTGCTCTCTAACTTTATCTGGATTTGCTCCTGGTCTATCAATTTTATTTAAAGCAATAATCATAGGAACTCCAGCTGCTTGTGCGTGTGCAATTGCTTCTTTAGTTTGTGGCATAACATCATCATCTGCGGCAATTACAATAATTGCAATATCAGTAACTTGCGCACCACGAGCTCTCATCGCTGTAAAAGCTTCGTGACCAGGTGTATCTAAAAATGTAATTCTTTGTCCCGTTTCTAATTGAACATTATAAGCTCCAATATGCTGCGTAATTCCTCCAGATTCACCGGCTATTACATTTGTTTTACGAATATAATCTAATAAAGATGTTTTACCGTGATCAACGTGTCCCATTACAGTAACGATTGGTGCTCGACTTTGTAAATCTTCCGGCGCATCTATTTCTATTTCCGTGATAGATTCTTCCAAATCTGCATCAGAAAATTCTATTTTAAATCCAAATTCGTCTGCAACTAATAAAAGTGTATCTGCTTCTAAACGCTGATTCATTGTAACCATTACTCCTAAAGAGAAACACGCAGAAATAACTTCCATCGGACTTACTTCCATTAAACTTGCCAGTTCTCCTACAGAAATAAATTCCGTTACTTTTAAAGTTCTGTCTTTTGCGTCTAATTCGTGTTGTAGATCATCTTGTTCTCTTCGATAAACTCTTTTTTCCTTTCTATATTTAGATCCTTTAGATTTACCTTTTTTATTAGTTAATTTTTCTAAAGTTTCTTTAATTTGATTTTTAACTTGCTCTTCCGTAAGTTCAACCGGCATTGATGGGCTAGAACCTCTTCTAGAATTTCCAGGTCTTTGACCGGTTCCTCTGTTATTATTTGCTGCACCAGCTGGTCTGTTTTGTTGCGGTGGGCGATTCCCTCCTGTTGTTCCTGGAATTGTAGTTCCTGGAGTAGCTGGTTTTTCAATTCTTTTTCTTTTTTTCTTTTGTCCGCCTGCAGTTTTTGGTTTATTAAATTGGGATAAATCAACTGTTTGTTTAAGAATTTTTACACCGTCTAATTTTTTATACACCGTCTCAATTACTTGAGATTCTGGTTCTTCTTCATTTGTTGGTTCTACTGCCACAGGTTTGGTTTCGGGAGTAAGAACTTTTACCGGTTCTGGATTAACTTTTTCTTCTGCTTGTGATTTAGAAGTTTTATGATGTTCCTTTTTGGTATTTCTAGGTCGAGTTCCTTCAATCTGTGATAAATCTATTTTATCTAAAACTTTAAACTCTTGCTTCTCTGAATTTTTTTCTGCAACGTCTTCTACTTTAGCAGGTTCTTCTTTTACAACTTCCTGTTTTTTCTCTTCCACTTTTTCCGGCTGAACTTTTTGCTCTTCACGCACAGGTTTAGTAGAATTCAAATCTATTTTGCCTAAAATCTTTGTTTCAGGTCTTAGATTGGTTTTGGCTCTTATGACCTCAGGTGTTCTTTGCACTTCAATCTCCAATTTCTCTTCTGGAACTTTCGCAATAACCACCTCATGAGAAGCCTTTTTCTGTTCACCGTCTTTACGGAATTCAGCTTCTAATGCAGAAAATGCCTTTTCTTCTAATACAGTATTTGGATTACTTTCCAGCTCTATTCCTTGGCTTTGTAGAAATTCTACTGCTCTTGGGATAGAAATGTTAAGTTCCTTTACTGCTTTATTTAATCTTATTTTTGGCATATAAATTTGTTTGCTTCAATGTGCAACATTTGCACAAAACTTGTTTTTTTATTTAAATTAATATTGATAATAAAATTGAAATTTAAATATCCAATTCCGCTTTTAATATCTGTTTCACATCATCAATAGTTTCTTCTTCCAAATCTACTAATTTGGATAATACATCTGTATCTTTATCTAAAATACTACGAGCGGTAAGAAGTCCTGCTTTTTTAAATTCATCAATCACCCAATCTTCTATCTCATCTCTGAATTCATTTAAATCTACATCATCATCTTCCCGTTTTTCTCTGTAAACATCGATTTCATAACCACTTAACCAAGTTGCTAATCTGATATTTTGTCCTTGTTTACCAATTACTCTAGAAATTTCTTCTACAGGAGTATAAACTAAAGCGTATTTATTTTCTTCGTTGATTTCAATTTTATTAACTGTCACATTTCCCAAAGCTCTTTTTACCATTATTTCTGGATTTTTAGACCATTGGATAACGTCGATATTTTCATTTTTCAACTCACGAACTACACCGTGAATTCTTGAACCTTTTACTCCAACACAAGCTCCGACTGGATCTATTCTGTCGTCATAAGCATCTACTGCAATTTTTGCTTTTTCACCAGGAATTCTTACCACTTTTTTCAAAATAATAGTTCCGTCTTGTATTTCTGGAATTTCTAATTCTAATAATTTTTCTAAAAACTTTGGTGCCGTTCTCGAAAGAATAATTTGTGGTTTTGAACCGTGAAAATCTACACTTTCTACAATTGCGCGAATGCTTTCTCCTTTTTTAAAATAATCTGAAGGAATTTGATTTTCTTTTGGTAAAATAAATTCATTGCCGTCGTCATCTAATAAAATGACATGTTTATTTCTAATGTGGTGAACTTCACCTGTCACAATCTCGCCGATTTTATCATGAAATTCTTCATAAAGTGCAGCGTTATTGTATTCTTGTAATTTAGTTGTTAAGATTTGTTTTAAAGTTAAAACACTTCTTCTTCCCAATTGATTTACTAAAATTTCTTGGGTATATTCTTCACCAACTTCAAAACTATCATCAATTTTTTTAGCTTCAGAAATCTCGATTTCCAAATCATCATCTTCAGACATTTCGTCTTCCACAATCATTTTATTAAGAAAAATCTGAAAATCTCCTTTATCTGGATTTACAATCACATCAAAATGATCATCAGAATCATATCTTTTTCTAAGCAAAGTTTTTAAGGAATCTTCTATAATAGCCATTAAATCTATTTTACTGATTCCTTTTTCGTCTTTAAAATCTCCAAAGGATTCAATCAACGCTAAATTATCCATCTATTTTAATCTTTTTATTTTTAAAATTTTACTTTCACTAAGGCTTTTTTTATCTCCTCTAAAGAAATTTTTCTTTCTTCTACCACATCTTCTTTGCCTTTGCCAATTAATTTTGGTCTTCTGTATTTTAATATTAAAGTAATATCTGTTTCACTTACTTCTGCAAGTTCTCCTTCAATTTCTTCTCCATTATTTAACCAAGCTTCAATCTCTCTTCCAATATTTTTTCTAAATTGTCTCGGTGTAACTAACGGTTCACTTAAACCAGCGGACATCACTTGAAGACTGAAATCTTCTTCCTCTCTATCAAGATTAAATTCTATTGCGCGGCTTGCATCTAAACAATCCTGCAACGTAACTCCGTTATCTCCGTCTAAAATTACAGTAATGTCTTGCGCAGTAGAAATTTTTGTTTCTATTAAAAACAAATCTTCTCTTTCTGCTAAAAAATCATTAACTAAAACCGTTACTTTTTCTCTAAAACTCATCTAAAAACAATACTGAAAGTTCATCTACGAAAAAAGGCTTTCTTCCGAAGCCTTCCCATTATATCCCGTAAATCTTTTGCAAAGATAAAATAAAATTTAATGTTATGCAAATACGCTCACTTAAGTTTAATATCTTTATCTGTTAAATTTTGTATTTTTGCCAAATTAAAAACATAATCTTTTGAATATAACAATTGTAGGAACTGGCTACGTTGGTTTAGTTACAGGGACCACTTTAGCAGAATTGGGTAACTCCGTTTTTTGCGTAGATATAGATGAAAATAAAGTAGAATCAATGAAACAAGGGCAAGTTCCTATTTATGAACCTAATCTTGAAGAAATGTTTCTGCGAAATATCCAAGCGCAACGTTTATTTTTCACTACAGATTTAAAAGAGTCTTTAGATAAAAGCGATGTAATTTATCTTGCGCTTCCTACCCCACCGGGAGAAGATGGTTCTGCAGATTTATCTTACGTTTTAAAAGTAGCAAATGACATTGGTGAAATGATGACTTCTTATAAAGTGATTGTAAATAAATCAACTGTTCCTGTTGGTACTGCCGACAAAGTGCGAGAAACTATTTCAGCTAAAACTACAGTAGAATTTGACGTTGTTTCTAATCCAGAATTTTTGCGTGAAGGCTTTGCAGTAGATGACTCTATGAATCCGTCCAGAGTTATAATTGGCTCAAGTTCTGAGAAAGCAAAATCTTATATGTCTAAAGTTTATCAACCATTTACAAATACTGGAATTCCAATAATTTTCATGGATGAAAAATCTTCGGAACTTACAAAATATGCTTCAAATTCTTTTTTAGCAGTGAAAATTACTTTTATGAATGAAATTGCAAATTATTGTGAAAAAGTAGGTGCAGATGTAGATAAAGTAAGATTGGGGATGGGAAGTGATGATAGAATCGGGCATCGTTTTCTTTTTCCTGGAATTGGTTATGGAGGAAGCTGTTTCCCGAAAGATGTAAAAGCTTTAATAAAAAGTGGCAAACAAGAGGGTTTTAATTTTGAAATTTTAGAAGCTACTGAAAATGTAAATACATCGCAGAAAGTGATTTTAGTTTCAGAAATTGAAAAATATTTTGACGGAAAACTTAAAGGTAAAAAAATCGCACTTTGGGGTTTGGCTTTTAAAGCAAATACAGATGATATAAGAGAAGCATCTTCTTTGGATAATATCAAATTATTACTTGAAAAAGGTGCAGAAATTGTTGCTTACGATGCGATTGCAGAAAAAAATGTAAGAAACTTATTAAAAGATAAAATTTCTTATGCCGCAGACATGTATTCTGCGTTGGAAAATGCAGATTGTCTTTTAATTGCAACTGAATGGCCGGAATTTAAAAACCCAAATTTCAAATTAATGGCTGAAAAATTAAAAAATAAAGCGATTTTTGATGGCAGAAATATGTTTCCTTTAGAGTTACCCGAGCAAAATGGTTTCTTTTATAAAAGTATTGGAAGAAGAACAATCGGATAAAAACCAACAATCAAAAAAAACATATTTAAAGGTTAAAAACTAATATGAAAACAATAATAATAACAGGCGGTGCAGGATTTATCGGGTCTCACGTTGTAAGGGAATTTGTGAAAAATAATCCTGATAAAAAAATCATTAATCTTGATGCTTTAACTTATGCAGGGAATTTAGAAAATCTAACCGATATTGAAAACGAACCAAACTATGTTTTCGAGAAAGCAGATATTACAAAACCCGAAGAATTGCGTCCGATTTTTGAAAAATACAAACCAGACGCGATTGTTCATTTGGCGGCAGAATCTCATGTTGATAGAAGTATTACAGATCCAAACGCTTTCATTAATACAAACGTAAATGGAACGGCAAATCTTTTAAATTTAGCAAGAGAATTCTGGACTTTAAATCCAGACCATCAACACGGAAACTTTCCAGATGAAAAAAGAGATTTCTTATTTTACCACGTTTCTACAGATGAAGTTTATGGAAGTTTAGGAGACACAGGATTTTTCACGGAAGAAACTTCTTACGATCCAAAATCACCTTATTCTGCAAGTAAAGCCGCGTCCGATCACTTAGTTCGCGCTTATGGAAATACGTATGGAATGCCATTTATTATTTCAAATTGTTCTAATAATTATGGCCCAAATCATTTTCCAGAAAAATTAATTCCGCTTTGTATTTTAAATATTATTAATGGAAAACCACTTCCAATTTACGGTGACGGAAAATATACCAGAGATTGGCTTTTTGTAATTGATCATGCAAAAGCAATTCATCAGATTTTTAATGAAGCAAAAATCGGCGAAACTTACAATATCGGTGGATTTAATGAATGGAAGAATATTGATTTGGTGAAAGAACTCATCAAACAAATGGACGAGAAATTGGGAAATCCAAAAGGTCATTCAGAAAAATTAATAACTTATGTAAAAGACCGACCGGGACACGATTTACGTTATGCGATTGACGCTACAAAACTTAACAAAGAATTGGGTTGGAAACCTTCAGTTACTTTTGAACAAGGTTTAGGAAAAACGATTGATTGGTTTTTAGAAAATCAAGATTGGCTTGAAAACGTAAGTTCAGGAAATTATCAAAAGTATTATAGTGATCAATATTTGAGTAATTGAGGGTTTGAGGGTTTGGAAAATAAATTATAGATAACGGAAATAGTTATGGTAAAAGTTCATAAGGATTTAATTGTTTATCAGAAGGCATTTTCCGCAGCGATGGAAATATTTCATTTATCTAAAAAATTTCCTGCGGAAGAAAAATATTCATTAACTGATCAAATCAGAAGGTCATCTCGCTCCGTCAATGCAAATATTACGGAAGCGTGGCGAAAAAGAAGATACGAAAAGTCCTTTATCAATAAATTAAATGATGCAGATGGAGAAGCAGCCGAAACACAGAATTGGTTGGATTTTGCATTAGCTTGCGGATATTTAGATGAAAAAGTCTATTTAGATCTATATAAAAAATATGATGAAGTTTTGGGAATGCTAGTTTCAATGACCATAAATTCAGAAAAGTGGACATTTTCAGAAAACAAAAAATTAAAATAATCTCAACCAATTACTCAAAATCTAATCACTCAATCCTCAAACAATCAAACACTCAAAATGAAGGGAATTATACTCGCCGGTGGATCCGGAACCAGACTTTATCCATTAACAATCGCGGTAAGCAAACAATTAATGCCGGTTTACGATAAGCCGATGATTTATTATCCATTATCAACTTTGCTTTTGGCAGGAATAAAAGAAATCTTAATAATTTCTACACCACATGATATTGGTGGATTTGAAAAATTATTGGGCGATGGAACTTCTATCGGCTGCCAAATTTCGTATAAAATTCAACCAAGTCCAGATGGTTTGGCGCAAGCTTTTATTTTAGGCGAAGAATTTATTGGTGATGATTCTGTGGCTTTGGTTTTGGGCGATAATATTTTTTATGGTGCTGGTTTACCAAAACTTTTATCAAGCAAAACTACAGTGAAAGGTGGTTGCGTTTTCGCCTATTCGGTTACAGATCCAGAAAGATATGGCGTGGTAGAATTTGATGAAAATCTAAAAGCAGTTTCCATTGAAGAAAAACCAGAACATCCAAAATCAAATTTCGCAGTTCCAGGTTTATATTTTTACGATAATTCTGTGGTAGAAATTGCAAAAAATTTGAAACCTTCTCCACGTGGTGAATTGGAAATTACGGATGTTAATAAAATTTATCTGGAAAAAGGACAATTAGAAGTTGGTGTAATGTCTCGCGGGACAGCTTGGTTAGACACCGGGACATTTGATTCTCTGCACGACGCTTCTGAATTTGTAAAAGTTTTAGAAAAAAGACAAGGTTTTAAAATTTCTTGTATTGAAGAAATCGCTTATTTAAAAGGGTTTATTAACAAAGAACAATTATTAAAATCTGCAGAAAAGTATGGTAAAAGTGGCTATGGTGAATATTTGAAAAACCTTTTATAGATTTGATAATTATACTCACTTTATATTAACAGATATACAAATAATAAAGTATTTTGATAAAATATTGACTCTGATTTTAAATAAAAATTTAGTTAGAAAAAATATATTATTTTTGTAAGCAAAACACAATGATCTATGATGAATGAGAAGAAACAAACTTGGACTGAAACCATCGAATCTTCCCATCCTTTATTTAAACTAAATTTAAAAGAAGTTTGGGAATATAAAGATTTGGTTTATATGTTTGTAAAACGGGATTTTGTTTCTAGTTTTAAGCAAACTATTTTAGGACCCATTTGGTTTTTCATAAATCCAATTTTTACTACATTAATGTATCTTTTGGTGTTTGGCAAAATTGCCAATATTTCTACCGATGGAGCACCTAAAATTTTATTCTATTTAGCGGGCGTTACTTTATGGAATTATTTTTCTACTTGTCTTACAGGAACTTCTAGTGTTTTTACAGGAAATGCGGGTATTTTTGGAAAAGTTTATTTTCCACGTTTGGTAATGCCACTTTCTATTGTAGTTTCAAATTTAATGAGATTTGGCGTTCAATTCTGTCTATTTTTAGTTGCATTTTTCTATTATCTAAATAAAGGTGAAGTCACACCCAATTGGTGGATTTTAGCAACTCCATTTTTAATTTTATTAATGGCGGCTTTTGCATTGGGTGTCGGAATGATATTTTCTGCTCTCACCACAAAATATCGTGATTTACAAATGCTCTTAGGTTTTGGAGTTAGTTTATTCATGTATGCAACTCCCGTAGTTTATCCTATTTCTGCTTTGCCAAAAAGAATTCAACCGTATGCAGATTTTAATCCATTAACAGGAATTTTTGAATGTTTTAAACACGCTTGGTTGGGAACAGATGGATTCCGCCCAGAAATGTTGATTTCCAGTTCTATTATTATTTTTATTCTTTTAGCAATTGGTACAGTTATTTTTAATAAAGTAGAAAAAGGTTTTATGGATACGGTTTAAAAGGTAAAAGTAAAAAGATAAAATAATTAAAAAATATGCTCGCATTAAAAGCAGAAAATATATCTAAACAATATCGGCTGGGACAAGTTGGAACGGGAACTCTAAGTCATGATCTGAATCGTTTTTGGTATCAGATTCGTGGTAAAGAAAATCCCTATCTTAAAATTGGCGAAGCCAACGATCGCGCCACAAAAGGCGAAAGCGAATACGTTTGGTCTTTAAAAGATATTAATTTTGAAATTGAGCAAGGCGATGCAGTTGGAATTATTGGTAGAAACGGAGCGGGAAAATCTACCCTTTTAAAATTATTAAGTAAAGTAACCAAACCCACAACTGGAAAAATTTATACAAAAGGCAGAATTGCTTCTTTGCTTGAAGTAGGAACTGGTTTTCACCCAGAAATGACGGGACGTGAAAATATTTATTTAAACGGTGCGATTCTCGGAATGAAGCGAAAAGAAATTACCCGAAAATTTGATGAAATAGTAGATTTCTCTGGCGTAGAAAGATATATTGATACGCCCGTAAAACGCTATTCTTCCGGAATGTATGTTCGTTTGGCTTTTGCAGTTGCTGCTCATCTCGAATCTGAAATATTGATTGTAGATGAAGTTCTCGCTGTTGGAGATGCAGATTTCCAGAAAAAATGTATCGGAAAAATGGGCGATGTTACCAAAGGTGAAGGTAGAACAGTTTTATTTGTAAGTCATAATCTCGCTGCGGTAAGTGCTTTATGCAACAAAGGAATTTATTTAAAAAATGGTTTAATACATTCCCAAGGCAGTATGTCTCAAATAACTACTGATTATCTTTCTACAGATGTAGAGTTTATTACTTATTTAGATTCTTTTGATAAATTTAAAATAGATAACAGTATTTTCAAACCTTTAGAATTTGGGTTTTTAGATGGTCATAAAAATAAAATAGAAAATTTCGTTAGAAATGACAGTACTATACTTCTCAAATTTAAATTTGATTTGAAAGAAATCTACGATGATTTTAATTTTGGATTTGCTGTTTATGATTTAAATGAACAAGTTCTATTTTGGTCTTTCAGCACAGATGTAGAAATGGATAAAAGAGTTTCTTTAAAATTAGGCGTAAATGAGATTTTTGTACAATTCCCGAAGCATCTTTTGAACGAAGGCGAATATATTATACATTTAATGGCGAGTAGACACTATAAATTTTGGATTTGCGAACCCAATGTAAATGCACCAAAAATTAAACTGAAGATACAAGGAGGATTGAGTAAGTCTGATAAATGGATAGAAAGAAGAACTGGGATTTTAGCTCCAATAATCGAATATTGTAAATAAAATGACTAAAATTAGTGTTATTCTGCCAAATTTTAATGGTAGTAAATATTTAGAGCAAGCTATTAATAGTTTTTTAGACCAAAGCTATAGTTTTAAAGAACTCATTATTGTTGACGGGAAATCTACTGATAATTCTCACCAAATCATCGAAAAATATGCGGAAGAAAATGATCATATCATTTGGGTAAAAGAAGAAGACAAAGGAATTTCTAATGCCTTTAATATTGGCTTAAAATATACAACTGGAGATATTGTAGGTTATTTAGGATCGGACGATATTATTTATAAAGAGCTTTTTGAGGAAATAATTTACGTAGATTCTTGGTCTCTTTTTGACGCTGTTTACTTTAATTCTTATACATTTTATATAAAAGATAAAAAGTGTATTTTGAGAAAGTGTCCAGATTTAGAATTTAAATTAGAAAATCTTTTATCTTATGGAACCATCGTAGGTTGGCAAAATATTTATTTTAAAAGAGAGGTTTATCATCGACACAAAATTGATGAAACAAACAAAACTTCAATGGATTATGAATTTTATTTAAGAATTTGTTCAAATGAGAACCTTTTATTTATAAATGCTGATAAGGTTGCAACTATAAATATATTCGACGAAAACATTTCATCAGATTTTAATGGTAATCAACTTAAAGAAGCAAAATCTGTAGCAAAATTCTATGCAGAAAAAGCTTCTTATAAAGGGCATTTATTCGGTACTCCAAAAATTCATACTGAAAAGAAATCTTTGATATCATCTCTCAAAAAAATTTTTAGATAACCAAATGAATAAATCCTCCAAAATATTCATCACAGGTCACCGCGGAATGTTGGGAAGTACTACTTTAAATATTTTTAAAGAAGCGGGTTATACCAACATTATTACCGCTACACATTCTGAACTGGATTTGACTGATCAAAAAGCAGTGGAATTTTTTTTTCAAAAAGAAAAACCAGAATATGTAATTCACATCGCCGCAAAAGTAGGCGGTATAAAAGCCAATATAGATCATCCTGCAATTTTCTTGTATGATAATTTAATAATGCAAGCCAATGTAATCAATTCTTCCTATCTCAACGGAGTGAAAAAATTTGTATTTCTTGGAAGTTCCTGCATTTATCCGAAAGAATCTCCACAACCGATGAAAGAAGAGTATATTCTTACGGGAAAATTAGAACCCACAAATGAAGGCTATGCTATCGGAAAAATAACGGGTATAAAATTATTAGAAGCTTATCATCAACAGTACGGTTTCAAAAGCATAAGCTTAATGCCAAGCAATCTGTATGGTCCAAATGATAGTTTTGATTTGGCACATGCTCACGTTTTGTCTTCACTCGTTAGAAGATTTGTAGATGCAAAAAAGCAAAATGCTCCATCCGTTACGCTTTGGGGAACTGGAATTGCCAGAAGAGAATTTCTTCACGTAAGTGACTGTGCAAAAGCAATATTATTTATGTTTGAAAATTATAATGCTCACGAATTGATCAACATCGGACCAGGAGAAGATATTGGAATTCGGGAACTTGCAGAAATGATTGCAAAAAAGATAGATTATCCTGGTGAACTTATTTGGGATGACACAAAACCTGACGGAATGCTCCGAAAATGTATGGATGTGAGCAAAATGAAACACACAGGTTTTTTGCCGCAAGTAAGTTTGGAAAAGGGAATAGATGAAGTAATAAAAATATACAAAGAAAAAAGCGATGAAAATACCATTGATGCGTAAAGCTTTCTTAAATGAAGCAGAAACAAAAAAAGCTTTAGCAGATTTTATACTTAATGCAGATCGATTGAGCATGGATATAGAATGCGAAAAATTTGAAAAAAAATTCGCGGAATTTCAACAATGCAAACATGCGGTACTTTTCAATAGCGGCGGAAGTGCCAATTTAGCAATGTTGCAAGCCTTAAAAAATTTAGGAAAACTAAAAGATGGCGACAAAATTGGTTTTTCTGCGCTCACTTGGTCAACCAACACGATGCCCATAATTCAATTAAATATGATTCCTGTTGTAATTGACGTTACTCCAGAAGTTATCAATACAACCTCGCAAAATTTATTAGAAAGATTAGAAACCACAGATTTACAAGCGCTTTTTATTACGAATATTTTAGGATTTACAGGAGATATTGATGTTATAAGACAAATTTGTGAAGACAGAAATATTATTCTTATTGAAGACAATTGCGAATCTTTAGGAACAGAATTACCAGAAGGTAGAACTGGAAATTTTGGCATCGGAGCAAGTTTTTCATTTTTTGTAGCACATCACATGAGTACGATCGAAGGTGGAATGGTTTGCACCAGCGACGATGATTTTGCAGAAATGCTTCGTCTTGTAAGAGCGAACGGTTGGGATAGAAATTTAAATCTTGAACAACAACAAAAATGGAGAACAAAATTTGGTATTGAAACAGAATTTGAAGCAAAATACACTTTTTACGATTTGGGTTATAATTTTAGACCTACAGAAATAACAGGGTTCTTAGGACAATATCAAATGCGGTTTTTAGAAAAAAACATCATTACTAGAGAAAAAAATTATTTGAGAATTGAAAAAGTAGTGCTAGAAAATCCGGATTTTTTACCGTTAGAGCACAGACACATCAATCTGCTTTCTACCTTTGCGTTTCCGTTTGTCTGTAAAACCCCGGAATTGAGAACCCTTTATTTACAAAAATTTACAGAAGCAGGCGTAGAAATCCGTCCAATGATTGCGGGAAACATGCAAAAACAACCATTTTACAAAAAATACGTAAAAGAAGTTTACGAAATGCCGGGAGCAGATATGATGCATAATAATGGGTTTTATTGTGGTAATTATCCGGAACTTTTGGAAGAAGATTTAGTGGTTTTTGAAAATTTACTCCGTAAATAAAAAATAAATGATTGCAGTAGAAATCATGGGCGGTTTAGGAAATCAAATGTTTCAATTTGCTTCAGCTCGTGCTTTAGCATTGCATCGTAATGAAAAATTCTTACTCGATAAGCATTTTTTTGATAATTATGAATTACACAATTACTCTCTACATCATTTTAATATAAAAACACCTTTATTAGAAGAAAACATTTCATTTGAGCCCATCAATTTTATTGAGAAAGTAAAAGCTTTTTTATTAAAAAAGAAAATATTTAGTATTTACGAAGAAAAAGAATTGATTTTTAATAAAAATTTATTTACTCTACCACAAAAAAACATTTATTTAAAAGGATATTTTCAATCGGAAAAATACTTTATAAAATACGAAGAGCAAATTCGGGAAGATTTTAAAATTATTTCTCTATTAAAAAAAGAAACTACAGAGATTTTAAAAATCATTAACACGCAAAATTCAATTTCATTACACATTAGAAGAGGTGATTATGTTAATAATCCAGTCGCAAATTTAGTTCATGGAACTTGTGACCTAAATTATTACTACAAAGCAATTACAATTATAAAAGAAAAAATAGAAAATCCTGTGTTTTTTATTTTCTCTGATGATATTAATTGGGCAAAAGAAAATTTAAAAATTGAAGACAAAATTTATTTTGTAGATTTTAATGATGCCTCAACTAATTATGAAGATTTAAAATTAATGAGTAGTTGTAAACACAACATCATTGCAAATAGTAGTTTTAGTTGGTGGGGAGCTTGGCTAAATAATAATAAAAATAAAATCGTTATCGCTCCAAACAAATGGTTTAATGTAGATTATCATAATGCAACAGATATAATCCCAGAATCATGGTTGAAGATTTAAAAATTCCTGCGATTTCTGTGGTGATGCCTGTTTACAACGGCGAAAAATTTCTTGCAGAAGCAATTGAAAGCATTCTTAATCAAACTTTCAGAGATTTTGAATTGCTTTTAATTAATGATGGATCAACAGACAAAACAGAAGATATTATTCTCTTTTACAAAGACTCGCGAATTATTTATATAAAAAATGAGCAGAATTTAGGCCTAATTAAAACTTTAAATAAAGGTTTGGATTTAAGTCATGGAGAATTTATTGCAAGAATGGATCAAGATGATATTTCCAATCCGACAAGATTTGAAAAACAAATCAAAGTTTTTGAAAACAATCCAAAAATAGGTGTTTGCGGAACTTGGTTTACACTTTTTGGAGATAATAGAGAAAAAAGAATTATAAATCATCCCGAATCTTCTGAAGATATAAAAATAAGTTTATTGGGATACTGCGTTATTGGTCATCCAACGGTTATGTTTAGGAGAGAAATAATAGGAAATTTAAGATATGACAATGGATATAAAGCTGCAGAAGATTTTGAATATTGGACCAGATTATCGAGAATTACAGACTTTTATAATATCCCAGAATCTTTATTAAATTACAGATTCCACCAAACAAATATATCTTTATTAGATAATGAATTACAATTATTAAATTCTAAAAAAATAATCGGAAATCAACTGTATTATTTGGGTTTTGAAGTTGATGAAAACATCATACGTTTGTGTAAAATTCTTTTTTCAAACCAATTATTTAATCTAAGTACAATTGATTTAATGAAGGTTATTATCTTTGCTAAAGAAATAGTAGAAAAGAACAGATACAAAGAGTTTTATAACCAAAAAAAATTAGAAGACTTCATCAGTAAAAAACTTTCAATTTTATTTAATAAATCTAAGAAAGACAATTGGAGATTAATTCCTTTTTTAATCAAAAATAGAAGTGAACTTTTAACTACTAGAAGTTTAAAATCAAATATAAAATTAATTGCGAAAATAATTTTAAAAAAATAAAAACACAATAATGAAAGTAGCATTAATTACTGGTGTAACAGGACAAGATGGTTCTTATTTAGCAGAATTCCTATTAAAAAAAGGATATGAAGTTCACGGTATAAAAAGAAGAGCTTCATCTTTCAACACACAAAGAATAGACCACATATTCAGAGATTTGCACGAAAAAAATGTTAGATTTAAACTACATTATGGTGATCTTACAGATTCTACCAATCTAATCAGAATAATACAAGAAGTGCAACCAGATGAAATTTACAATCTTGGTGCAATGAGTCATGTAAAAGTCAGTTTTGAAACACCAGAATATGTAGCAAATACAGATGGAATAGGAACATTGAGAATTTTAGAAGCCATTCGTATTTTAGGTTTAACAAAAAAAACAAGAATTTACCAGGCTTCAACTTCAGAATTGTATGGGAAAGTCCAGGAAGTTCCGCAATCTGAAACCACCCCTTTCTATCCACGCTCACCTTACGGAGTTGCGAAAATTTACGCTTATTGGATTACAGTAAACTATCGCGAAGCTTATGGAATGTTTGCTTGTAATGGTATTTTATTTAACCACGAATCTCCGAGAAGAGGTGAAACATTTGTAACAAGAAAAATTACAATGGCAGCAGCAAAAATTGCTTTAGGTTTGCAAGATGATTTATATTTAGGAAATCTAAATGCGCAGCGAGATTGGGGACACGCAAAAGATTATATTGAAGCAATGTGGTTGATTTTACAGCAAGACACTCCAGAAGATTATGTAATTGCGACTGGCAAAACTACTTCTATCAGAGATTTTGTGAGAATGACTTTTTCTGAATTAGGAATAGAGATAGAATTTGTTGGTAAAGGTGATAATGAAATTGGCAAAGTAAAATCCTGCTCTAATTCAGAATATCAAATACCAATTGGGAAAGAAATAATAAAAATTGATACCACTTATTATCGACCAACTGAAGTCGAATTATTAATAGGAAATCCTACAAAATCTAATACAAAATTAGGATGGATTCCGAAATATGATGTAAAAGCATTATGCAAAGAAATGATAGAAAGTGATATAGAACTTTTTAAGAATGAAAAAAAGTAATTAAAATGCAATCGCCACTCATTTCCGTTGTCGTTCCCTGCTACAATCAAGCGCAATATTTGGATGAATGTTTGCAATCGGTTTTAGACCAAACTTTTACAGATTGGGAATGTATTATTGTAAACGACGGTTCACCAGATAATACTGAAGAAATTGCGCAGAAATGGTCGGAAAAAGATAGCCGTTTTAAATACCTTTATAAAGAAAACGGTGGTTTATCTTCTGCCAGAAATGCAGGAATTGAAAGTGCAAAAGGAGAATGGATTTTACCTTTAGATTGTGATGATAAAATTTCTAACGATTATTTAGAAATTGCTTCTCGTGAGTTTTCCAAAAACTATACTATAATTTATTGTGAAGCTGAGTATTTTGGAGAAAAAAGCGGAAAAATCCCTCTCGGAAATTATGATTTTAATAAAATATTACTTAAAAACATGATATTTTGCACTGCTTTTTTTAGGAAAAAAAACTGGGTTAAAGTTGGAGGATATGATGAAAAAATGATATATGGCTATGAAGACTGGGAATTTTGGATTGCTATTTTAAAAGATGATATTAAAAATGAAGTTTTTAAAATCATGAAGACCTGTTTTTTTTACCGAATAAAGGAGAATTCGATGTTGTTATCTTTAAATGGAAGAAAATCAAAATTGATGATCGACTATATTTCTAGCAAACACAATAATTTGTTTATTGAAACATTTGGAAATTATATTCAGATATTAAAAATTAATGACAATTTAGAAAGACAATTATCCTATTATCACAAATCTAAATTGCATAGACTAATAGATAAATTTTTAAAATTTTATTATGGGAAATTAAAAAGGTATGGAAATTAAAAAAAAATCACCTTCTCTATTTGCAATTGTTGTTCTTTACAATGGAATGACTAATAATTGGATTCAAAAATGTTTCTCTTCTCTCCAAGATTCTAGTTTAACAAACACAATTATTGCAATTGATAATAATTCAAGTGATAAAAGTTGTGCTTTTATCAAAGAAAATTTCCCCAAAGTTCATTTAATTGCATCTAGCGAAAACCTTGGTTTTGGAAAAGCAAATAATATAGGAATAAAATATGCTATAAAAAATAACGCCGATTTTGTTTTTCTTTTGAACCAGGACGCCTGGGTTGATTCAGATACGATTCAAAATCTCGTTTTGAAACTAAGTCAAAGTCCTGATTTTGGTATTCTGAGCCCAATGCATTTAAATGGAAATGGCTCAGCTTTAGATTTAAGTTTTTCTAGATCTATAGCCCCACAATACTGCCCAGATCTCTATTCTGATTTCTACTTAGAAAAAGTTCAGGATAAAATTTACGAAGCAGATTTCATTTGTGCAGCGGCTTGGCTTATCTCAAGAGAATGTTTAAAAAAAGTGGGTGGATTTAATCCCACATTCTATCATTATGGAGAAGATGATAATTATGTGCACAGATTGCATTTTCACGGTTTTAAAATCGGAGTTTTACCAACTTGTAAAATTTACCATGATCGCGAGAACCGTCCTATAAATGATAAATTTGAGAATAGGCATTATATTGAACGAAATCAATATCTTCTTAATATATCAAATCCACATTCAAATATTACAACTGCCGGCGCAATTAAACATTTACAGATACTTTTACTTAAATCTTTTTTAAAATTAAATTTAAAAAAACCAAGACAGATACAAAAACTTTTAAAATTTCTTAAAAGTAATAAGCAAGAGATAGATAATAATCTAAATATTTCAGTAAAAGAGCTTTTCTCATTTTTGCAAGATAATAATGGCTAAAAAATATAACCTCTTAAATAAAGCTATTTTCACTGGTGGTTTTACTTTGGACAATCTTATTTCTTTTTTAAGTATTTATTTTTTAATAATTACAAAAAGGAATAAAGAGGGCACTATATATATATAAACAAATGCTTCTTACCATTTTCACACCCACTTATAACCGCTCTTACATATTGCCTACACTTTATGAGAGTTTGATTGCGCAGAAGCTTTATAATTTTGAATGGCTTATTGTAGATGATGGTTCAACAGACAATACGCGTGATTTAGTCAATAGTTGGATAAAAAATGCACCTTTTAAGATAAAATATATTTTCCAAGAAAATCAAGGAAAACATATTGCGATTAATACGGCTGTAAAAGAAGCACAATCTGAACTGTTTTTTATTGTAGATAGTGATGATTTTTTATTAGAAGATGCCACAGAAATCATTGCTTTAAAGTATAAAAAAATAATTAATGAAAAAGATGTTGCAGGGATTGCAAGTAGTAAAGGACACATTAATAATGACGAAAAGTTTACTGATGATATTAAAAATGATGTCATCTGCTTTACTTCCAAAATTAATTATGAACATAAAATAGCTGGTGAATTTGCATTTGTCTATAAATTAGAAGTACTTAAACAATTTCCTTATCCACAATTTGACGGTGAGAAATTCTGTAAAGAATCTTTAGTTTACAAAAAAATAGCGCAAAAATACAAGATGCTTTTTATACCGGAAGTAATCTACAAAGCAGAATACAGAGAAGACGGATTGAGCGCAAATTATTGGAAATTAGTGCTTAATAACCCAAAGTCTTCTATGCTTTTTTACAAATTACTTTCCACTTACAAAATACCACTGAAACACAGATTAAACGCATTGTCACAATATTGGTTTTTTTATTTAAACCAAAAAGAGAACAGAAATTTAATTAAAGGCTTTAAAGGCGTTTCCAAAACATTATCGCTTTTCGTTTTATTTCAAAAAGCCCAAAAAAAATTAATTCATGATTTTAAAAAGAATTTACAGCAGAATAAATAAAGCTTTAAGCGTATTATTAGGTACAGAACAAATTGCTGCTTCAAAAAATAAAGCATCTTTCAAAACTGAAACTAAAGAAGATCGTTCTTTTACAACTGAAGAAATAAATTTTATAAATGAAACTTCAATAGAATTTATTTTTACCGAGTTTGGTGAAGAAAGAATAAATGCGGGCGGGTCAAAACTTAGCCAAAACGATAGACTCGAACCGTCTTTGCAAGGAATTCTAAAATTTTTTCCGAATGCAAAGATTACAGTTTATACCGATTTTGATTGGAATCCAATAGAAAATGTAGATTTTAAAAAAGTTAATTCTCCAGTGAATGATCCAGATCATCCAAGATTTGGTTACAGAACGGGTAATTATTTTAAATTTAAAGCTCTTTCCGAATCTACCGCAGATTTTTGTTGCGCTTTAGACACAGATATGTATTTTTTAAATACTAATATTATATCTTTATTATATTTAACTCAAAAATTCGGCTTTTGTGTTGCTTTTAATACTAGACAATTGCTTCGCCAAGACATGAAAATGTCATTAGATGTCCAAGAAATAAAAGATAATAGTTTGGGATTTGGACAATCTTATAACCAAAGTCCGATGACTTTATGGAAACAAAACGAAAGAGGAGTTAACTATTATAAAAAAGCAATGGAAATTATGCAAAAAGATCCTTCTCGCGGTTCATTAGTAATGTGGAAAGCTGCATGGGAAACCGGTTTATATCCTTATGTTCTTCCAAAACAATTTTGCGTTTGTGAAGGTGACGTTGGTTGTGGTGACGAAGTGATTTTGCATATCGGTCATCCAAAAGTAGCAGAATATTATAACGTTTAATTTTTATGATTCCTAAAAAAATACATTATTGTTGGTTTGGTCGGAATCCAAAACCTAAATTAGTAGAATACTGTATTTCTACTTGGAAGAAATATCTTTTTGATTACGAAATTATTGAGTGGAATGAAGATAATTTTGATGTTTCACAAAACGATTTTGTGAAAACAGCATACGAAAATAAAAAGTGGGCGTTTGTTTCAGATTTTGCGAGAGCTAAAGCTTTGTATGAAAATGGCGGTTTTTATTTGGATACAGATATGGAAATAAAAAACTCTTTAAATGATTTTTTAAATCATTCTGCCGTCTGTGGTTTTGAAATAAAAGGAATTCCCTATTCTGCTTTTTGGGGAATTGAAAAAGGACATATTTTAGGTAAAAAAATTATTGAGCATTACGAAGAAAATAAATATGCAGAAGAACCGAATACCGCTATTTTCTCTCGTTTATTGATTAACGTTTTTGGAGCAGATGCTCAAAATGATTCCTATCAAGAATTGAAAGAAGGTATCTGTCTTTATCCGTCATCTTATTTTTCTTTAGATTTACCAAAAAATTATGTTACACATCATTTCTCTGGATCATGGCACGACAGCTGGTCCGAAGAAAGAAACACCTATAAAGAAATGGTAAATATGTATGGGATTTTGCACCAACTAGAACAAGAAAAATTTGCAAAACAAAAAATTAAAACTTTGACTTATGATCATAATTTTATAGATATCAATAAAATTCTGGATCAAATCCCAACAAGATATATATTTAATTATTTGCGAAAAACAATTTTTATAAAAGTATTTTCTCTTTTTGGTAAAAACTAAACTTTAAATTATAGTAAAGAAAGATATGCATACACGTGAAGGTAGCAAAATGTTTGGAATTGGAAATATGCCGAAAATGTATAATTTGGTCATAAATTCTAACAGTAATTTAGCAGAAAAAATTTTTAATACTGAAAATTCAAATTCAAAAAAATATTGATTAATCAAGCTTTTAATTTGTCTGAATTATCTCAAAACCTTTTAAAAGGAGAAGATTTGACGAGTTTTATAGAAAATTCTTACGCAAATTTGGGATCTTAAAATCTCATTTATAATTTTAAAATCCGGCCTAAAATGTCAGATTTTTTTATTGTGGAAAATATTAATAAAGTCTGTTCTTTTTTATTATTTTTACCAAAACTAAAACAACAATGGTAATTGGCAACGGTTTAATTGCTTCACTTTTTAAAGAAAACTACCGCAATGATGTGGTGTTTTTTGCTTCGGGTGTTTCAAATTCTTTAGAAAAAGACTTAGCCCAATTTGAACGTGAAGAAAATTTAATTCGTGAAACTTTAGAGGAAAACACCGATAAAATCTTCGTCTATTTTTCTACTTGTAGTATTTATGATTCTTCTAAAGTTGGAAGTGATTATGTTTTACACAAGTTAAAAATGGAGCAAATCATCAAAAATAATGCGCCACAATATTTAATTTTAAGAGTAAGTAATGCAGTTGGAAAAGGCGGAAACCCCAATCTTTTAATTAATTATTTAATGCGTTCTGCCAAAGAAGGAAATACTATAAATGTCCATACAAAAGCCACGCGAAACCTAATTGATGCAGAAGACATTAAGAAAATTATAGAAGAAATTTTAATGAGTGAAAGCTTAAATAAAATTGTAAATATTGCATATCCACAAAATTATTCTGTTGTAGAAATTTTAGAAATTATTGAGCGATTTTATCAAAAAAAATTAGATTTAAATTTAGTGAAAAGCGGGTCAAGTTACGAAATAAACATCCCCGAAACGGAACACTATTTTCGAGATAATAATTTAACTTCTAAAGAAAATTATTTATTGTCTATTTTAAATAAATACTACGCTTAATTATCGTTCGTATCTCCATTTAAAGAATTTAAAACCCAAATTAGTGGGAAGTCTATTAAATAAATCGGCTTTTTTTGTTTTAGAATCGAAATTATTTGAGAAATAATCTGCAAAACTTAAGGCGGATAAATTTTTATAATTAGTATAACTTTCTTTCCACAAAGTTTCATTTTTCTGCGCTTTCCAGTTCATCAGAAGCGTCATGTTTTTATATTTTGTAAAATATTTTAAAATTAAATTTCTACGAAATAGATTTTTTTCTTCTTTTAAAGAAGCATTAATTTGTTCACCAATCGTAAACCAATTGTCGAAATTTCGTTTATCTCTGTTGTGAATTACAGATTGATCGTGCAGATAATAGGTATAAGTTGGTTTTTCTAGAAAAAAAGTCACTTTGGTCATTTTTAGGCAAAGATGAAAAGTCCATAATTCATCTTGAGCAAATAAGTCAGGAACAAAATAAAGTTGGTTTTGTTTTAAATATTCTGTTAAGAACAGTTTGTTAACTGCAGAACTTGGAATTTTCTCTTCAGAGAATGCCTTTAAAACTAAATCATTACCCTCAATTTTATCAACTGAACTAAGTTTTCCCAGACAGAAAAATTTCTTCTGTGTTTCTTGATGTTCACATTCAATTTGAGAAACTGTCATTTGTGCCGAAGTTTTCTCCGCTATAATCAATAAGTTTGAAATACAATCGTCAGAAATTTCATCATCGCTATCCAAAAAGAAAATATATTTTCCTTGCGCAGTTTCAATTCCTTTATTTCTTACAACCGACAATCCAAGGTTTTCTTCTAAATGATAGATTTTCCAATTTTGAAGTTGGTATTTTTCAATATATTTTTCTGCAATTTCAACGCTATTATCTGGTGTTTGATCATTAATTAAAGTGACTTCTAAATTCTGATAAGTTTGTGCACGAACAGATTCGAGACAACGTACCAGAAAATCTTCACATTTAAAAACTGGAATTGAAATAGTTACTAAAGGCTGCATTAAGTGTAAAATTTTATCAAAAATACTTAAATTATGCGGAAAGCTTTATCTTTGTTTAAGTTAGTAATTATTTAGAAACACAAATGATAAATCTACTCGCAAAAATAGCTTTTAATTGTAAAGGAACTTTTAATAAATTTATCAGTCGGCATCAACGGAATTTATTTTTTAAAAATTCCAAAAGCTCCATTCACCCAAGTTTTAAATTAGGCATTAATAATGTCTTAGATATTTCACCAGAAGCCATTTTTGACTTTGATGAAAATGTAACAATCAATCAAAATAATTTTATCACCGTAAAGCAAAACGCCAAATTAAAAATAGGTAAAAACACTTATATCACAAGAGCTACAATTTCTTGTTTAAACGAAATTGAAATCGGCGAAAACTGTATTTTAGGGGAAGGAATGAAATTGTTTGATCATAATCACAAACATACAGCAAATCCTTTTTCCGTTTCAAAAACAGAATTTACAACTGGGAAAATAAAAATGGGAAATAATGTTTGGACTGGCGCGAATGTGACGATTTTAAAAAATGTAACAATTGGCGATAATGTAATTTTGGGAGCAAATACTTTAATCTTTAAAGATGTACCAAGTAATAACATTGTAACATTGAAACAAGAGCAAAATCTTAAACAAATATTATAACATAATTTTTTTATAATCATTAAAATACAATTATTTAGTCAATATAATAACCTCCAAAATTTTAAAGTCATTAATCGGGATAAAAAACAGAACTTTAAATAATTAAATATTATTTATTATTCAAATTAAATATGGATAAAGTAAACAAATTCGATTTTCTTATTGTAGGATCAGGTTTTTTTGGAGCGGTTTGCGCACGCGAATTAACTGATGCAGGATTCAAATGTTGTGTAATCGAAAAACGAAAGCACATTGGAGGAAACGCATTTACAGAAAATATTGAAGGAATAAATGTTCATAGATATGGCGCTCATATTTTCCATACAAATCATCGTCCTATTTGGGATTACGTTAATAAATTTGCAACTTTCAACCGTTACACCAATTCACCTGTTGCAATTTATAAGGATAAGCTCTACAATTTACCTTTTAATATGAACACTTTCTATCAACTTTGGGAGACAAAAACTCCAGAAGAAGCCAAAATGAAAATAGAGGATCAGATTATAGAAAGCGGTATTAAAAATCCACAAAATTTAGAAGAGCAAGCCATAAGTTTAGTAGGAACAGACATATATGAAAAACTGATTAAGGGATATACAGAAAAACAATGGGGCAGAAAAGCCACAGATCTCCCATCATTTATAATTAAAAGACTTCCCGTTCGGTTTACTTATGATAATAATTATTTTAACGACTTATACCAAGGAATTCCGATTGGAGGATATACATCACTTTTTGAAAATTTGTTAGAAGGAATTGAAGTTATTTTAGAGACAGACTATTTCGCAAATCGATCTAATTGGAATAATTCAGCAAAAAAAGTTATATATACCGGTCCATTAAATCTATTTTTTGATAATTATTATGGAGAATTGGAATATCGATCTTTATACTTTGAAGAGATTTTGCTCAATCAACAAAATTTTCAAGGTAATGCGGTCATTAATTACACTGATATTGAAGTACCTTACACCAGAATAATTGAACATAAACATTTTGAATTTGGCACACAAAACAAGACTGTAATTTCAAAAGAATTTCCTAAAGAATGGGAATTAGGAGACGAACCTTATTACCCTATTAATAATGCAATAAACGCAGAAAAATATCTAAAATATAGAAAACTTGCAGAGCTTGAGAAGAATACTTATTTTGGTGGTCGATTAGCAGAATATCGTTATTATGACATGCATCAGGTGATTGCCTCTGCTCTAAAATTAACTAAAGATATTATACAAAATTTCTCATAATGCAAAATCAGGTAATTTTCTCAATTCTAATGTGTAACTATAACAATGCTAATTATATTAGTCAAGCTATAGACAGTGTTCTTAAACAAAGTTTTGAGAATTGGGAGCTTTCCATAGTAGATGATTGCTCAACTGACAATTCAATGGAAATTATCAAAGAATATGAATCTATTGATAGTAGAATAAAAGTTTTTTTGAATAGTGAAAATTCTGGATATGGTAAATCACTTGCAAAAAATATCGAATTAGCCACTGGAAAATATGGAGCTATATTAGATCCAGATGATGCACTTACTCCACAAGCACTACAATTAATGCATGATGTTTTTAAAAAAGATAATGAATTGGTAGGAGCTTACTCGCAAATGTATTATTGCGATAAAGATTTAAAAATTGAGAAAATATTTGAATTTACTAAAAAAGTACCAAGTAATTCAACTTATTTGGAACATGGTAGAATGGCCATGACTCACTTTTTTGTTTTTGATAGAGAAAAATTTATAATGCACGGTAATATTGACACTCGATATAGAAATGCATTAGATCAAGATTGGTATTACAAAATAGAGGAAATTGGGAAAGTTGAATTTGTAAATTGTCCTTTATACTACTATAGAGTTTCTCCAACTGGTATTTCGCAGGGAATAAAAAAAAGATATTTTACTACTAAAGATCATTTAGAAATCGCAAAAAATGCCATCAATAGAAGAGGTATTACTGGCAGAAAAAAGATAAAAATAATATCTAAAATAAAAGCTTTATTGTTTTATACAAAATACCGCTTTGAAAAAAGCGAAAAAAATCCTCAAGCTTTATTGTCTTTATACAAATCAAAATATCATCAAATAATATCAAAAATTTATGATTGATATTTTCATTAAGTCTTTCAACCGCCCATTTTATTTGGATCGTAGCATCGCGTCCATTTACAAGTTTGTGAAAGGTGATTTTACTATAAAAGTTTTGGATGATGGAACTCCAAAGAAATATTTAGAAAAAATTCAAGAAAAATATCCCGATGTTCAAATTCTATTTTCAGAAAATTACCATTCGAAATGTGCTATTATTATTGAAAATTTAAAAAGTGAAAAAAAAATTAACGGTTTTCAAATTCCAACAAACCTTTGGATTGATGCTGTAAAAAAGGCCACAGATTATTTTATAATAACCGAAGATGATTGTTGGTTTACGAAACCTGTTCAAATTTCACAATTAAGAGAAACTTGTTATGAAAACAATATCTATCTTCTTAAAATTGGTTGGTTAGGCTGCTTTTCCGATGATCGATTCCAAAAAATTGAATCTATTAACAGTGAATTAAACAGATGCATTCCAGAAAAATTAATTTTAAAAGGGGAATTTTTCATGAAAATGTTTTTCTATAATCGTTTTAAGCTTTTTACTATCTTATACAAATTCGGTATTGTGAATAATGAAACACGTCAAAGATATTGGGTGCTAAATTCAATTTTAATGGGTTTCTACAAAAAAGAATATTGGCTGGAAATCTGGAAAGGAATGGACGGAAAAGTTGATGAAAAACGACAATTAATAAATGCTTCCGTTTTTTACAAGAAACACCAGAACAATCCAAATTTTATTGCGCGATTAAAAAACGAAGCAATGAAAACTACATTTCAATCTTCTGCAACCAATTCTTATCACGAATACGGTTATAATTTTGATGTAAATATATTTAATCATCTCATCAATGAAACTTGGTCAAATGGTGATTTTGATGTTTTCCAAAATTTTCCAAATGATTTTTCTTTAGATTATTTTGAGCAATTTGTAAAAGAAAAAATAGATGTAAAAGAATTTCGAAAATGGGTTTCTCATTTTAAAAATCAGTATAAAAATCTTGGCGCGAATGTCGAATAAAAAAATAAAAGTGCTTTTTCGTCACCGCTCAATGGAAATGGGCGGTGTGGAAAAGGTTTTATTAAGTATGCTTAATAATTTAGATAGAGAAAAATTTGATTTATCTTTGGCTTTAAATCTTTTTCAAGGTGAATTAAGAAATCAAATTCCCTCTTTTATTAACTTTAAATATTTAGCTAAAGGAAAAGAAGATTTCCCTAAAAATCCTTTACTCAATAAATTGGCTTTTATCATAAGAGGAATCAAACTTTTATCTTACCGAAAATTTCCTTGGATTGCGGATTCTTTTATTTTGAAAAATAATGCAGATGTAGAAATTGCGACAGGTTATACTATGTTTTCTGATGTTCTAAATTCTTCCAATAAAAAATCAAAAAAAATTGGTTGGCTTCATTCGGATATTACGTTTCCAAAATTACAACCTGTTGTTACTGAAATTTTGAAACAAATTCCACAATTTGATTATTTTATTTGGGGTTCTCAACAAGCGAAAGATATTTTTGTAGAAACTTATCCAAACATAAAATTACCAGAAAATAAGGTAATTCTTAATGCAATTCCAATTGAAGAATTAAAATTAAAAGCCGCAGAATTTCCTTTAAGTTTTGCAAAAAAAACTTTTGTTTCTGTAGGAAGATTGCATACTAGAAAAGGTTTTCACAAATTAATAGAAGCACACGCCAATCTTTTAAAAGAAGGTTTTGAACATGAAATTATAGCTATTGGTGACGGTGAAGAAAGAGAAAATTTAGAAAAACAAGCCGAAGATTTAGGCGTAACTGAAAGTTTTAAATTTCTTGGAACTTTACTCAATCCATATCCTTACGTTAAAAATGCAGATTTTTTTATTTTGTCGTCAGAATCTGAAGGTTGGCCTTTGATTATTGCAGAAACTTTAATTTTACAAAAACCAATTATCGCAACCAAAGTCGGCGGAATTCCGGAAATGATAACTAATCAAAAAAATGGAATTCTTATAGATTACGAAGTGAATGCAATGCAAAATGCGATGCGAGATTTCCTTACAAAACCGGAAATTATTAATAATATTAAAGAAAATTTAAAACATTCTGAGGAACTATTTGATAGTAAAAAAATATTTTCTGCTGTTGAAGAAATCATTATTAATTTAGCAAAAAACAAAAAATGAATTTCATTTACAGAATAATCTTAAAAATTCACACTCTTTGTCAAAATTTAGTGGACAAAGCTTACATAGAGATTTGCAAAAGTCGCGGTATGAAAGTAGGCGAAAATGTGGTTTTTATAGAAGCGCCTGCTTTTGGTTCTGAACCTTATTTAATAGAAATTGGCGACCGAACGAAAATCACGGCGGGTTGTACATTTATTAATCATGACGGTGCAATGTACGTTATTCGTTCGATGGAAAAATATTTAGATGCTCGGAATTTTGGACGAATAAAAATTGGTAAAAATTGTTTTATTGGTAATAATTGCACTTTTTTACCCGGTGTAGAAATGGGAGATAATTGTATTTTGGGAGCTGGTTCTGTTTTAAATTCTTCTACTCTTCCAAATTCAGTTTATGCAGGAGTTCCAGCAAAATTCATTTGCAGTATTGAAGAATACGGCGATAAAGCGTTATCTAAAAATGTAATGTATCCTCGAGAATTAGAGAAAAATCGTGCTGATTTAGATAAATTTATTAAGGAAAATTTACCAAATGTTTACAAACCCGTGAAAAATTAATGCCACCAAAAAAGAAAATCCTTATCAGAATCGGATCTTTGCGTCATGGCGGCGCAGAAAAAGTTTTGGTGACTTTTCTTAAAAATTTACCACGCGATAAATATGAAATTGATTTGCTTTTAAATCTTTATTCTGGGAAATATTTAGCGGAAGTGCCAGATTTTGTAAATATTTTGTATTTGAATAAAGGTGAAATGATTACTACTAATCGTTTGCAAGATATCCCAAGAAAAGCGTTTCGCGTTATTTATCAAAAACTTTTAAAAACATTTCCATTTCTTCTTTATCAATTGATTTTAAAAGGTAAAAAATACGATGTAGAATTTGCAGCAATTCATGGCTTTCGAGATGAGATTTTGAATTCACCGCAGAAATCTTCAAAAAAAATAATTTGGATTCACAATGATTTAAAGAAAACAGAATTTCATAATTATACCGATTCAGAAATTAGAAAGTTCTTTGGATATGATAAAATAATGGTGATTTCAGAAAAAATTCAACAGGATTTTGAAAATTTAGCTCAAAATGAATTAGAAAAGAATAAAATAATTCGGATTTATAATCCTTTAGATACTGAGGAAATTTTGAAAAAGTCCGAAGATGGAAGAAGATGTGAAGATGGAAGCCAGAGGATGGAAGATGAAATCCTAGACTCACAACCCGTTTTTGTTTCTGTAGGAACGGTTTTTCCACAAAAAGGTTTTGATAGATTATTGAAAGTTCATAGAAAATTATTAGATGAAGGTTTTGCGCACAAAATAGAAATTCTTGGCGACGGTTATGATTTAGAAAATTTAAAAAAATTACAAAAAAATTTAGATGTTTCCGAAACTTCAACTTTTTTAGGATTTACAGAAAATCCATACCCGCATTTTAAAGTAGCAGATTTTTATATTTTAAGTTCACGGTATGAAGGTTTTCCTACGGTTTTATTTGAAGCGATTACTTTAAAAAAGAAAATTATTGCAACCGATGTTTCGGGTGTAAATGAAATGCTAGAAAATGGAAATCTCGGTTTAATTGTAGAAAATTCTGAAGAAGGAATTTATAAAGGAATGAAAAGGGCTTTGCAGAATCCGGAAAGTTTTGATGTTTTTTCAGAAAATTTAAAAGATTATAAAATGCCTTTTAATTTAGAAAATTCCGTGAATTCTATTATTAAAATTATTGATGACTTGTAACTTTTATCAAATTTTTCATTCCGAAGAACCAGGAATCTCTACTAAAAGATTCTTCACTTCACTTTGTTTCGTTCTGAAAAACAAAAACACTATTTTTGTAAAGCAATGAACCATTCTATTATCCAAAAAGATTTCTACCGCGAAAGCGGAAAATGGCTTTCTAAATTTCAAATTTGGAAAAAATGTTTCAGTCCAAATCTACATTTTATTTATCTTTTAAGAAAGGCTCAAAAATATCCAAAAAATTCTTTTTTAGGTAAATTTTGGCGAATAATTTTACGTCATTTTCAAATTAAATACGGCTTTCAAATTTATCCAGAAACACAAATTGGCGAAGGTTTTTATCTCGGACATTGGGGAAGTTTAGTGATTAATCCGAAAGCTAAAATTGGTAAAAATTGTAATATTGCACAAGGTGTTACAATTGCACAAGCCAATCGTGGCAAAAATGAAGGCGTTCCAGAAATTGGAAATGAAGTTTGGATTGGTCCAAATGCAGTAATTGTGGGAAATGTAAAAATTGGCAATAATGTTTTGATTGCACCTAATTCTTATGTAAATTCAGACATTCCCTCAAACTCAATCGCAATGGGAAATCCAGCTACTTTTACAATAAATGAAAATGCAACTTTAGATTACATTAACAATAAAATTGATTAAATTTAAAAGAAACTTTTTGCACTAATTCTTTTATTTCTAAATTTTAGCCCTTATTTTTGTAATATTCAAAATTATTACGGAAACTTTAAACTCAAATTTTATTCAATGAAAAAATCATACGAAGCTATTTTTGAAAATAATAAAAAATGGCTTGAATCTAAATTAACTGAAAACAAAGATTTTTTTAAAACTTTAGCCGCGTCTCAAACGCCGGAATTTCTGTATATTGGTTGTTCCGACAGTCGCGTTTCTGCGGAAGAAATGATGGGAATGGAACCGGGAGAATTGTTCGTACACAGAAATATTGCAAATGTGGTGAATACTTTGGATATGAGTTCTACAGCGGTTATTCAATATGCAGTGGAACATTTAAAAGTAAAACACATTGTTGTTTGCGGACATTACGGTTGCGGTGGTGTAAAAGCAGCGATGTCTGCAGAAGATTTGGGTTTATTAAATCCTTGGTTGCGAACAATTCGTGATGTTTACAGACTTCACCAAACTGAGTTGGACGCAATTTCCGACGAACACAAACGCTACGACAGATTAGTTGAACTAAATGTGCAAGAACAATGTATTAATGTAATAAAAATGGCAGTTGTGCAAGAACAATATTTATTAGACGAATATCCGATTGTTCACGGTTGGGTTTTCGATATGCGAACTGGGAAACTGATAGATTTAGACATTAATTTTGAAAAAATCTTAAAAGACATTCAAAAAATCTACAATCTTACCAATTCAAATTGGGTGATGAGCAGAAAAAAAAATTAAAATTTATTTCCCATTAAAAGCCGTCATTGTATTTTGAATTCCTGCGAAAACAAATGACAAACAAGCTTTAGAAAACTTCTCGATTCTTTCGGGAAGTTTTTCTTTTTCTTCACCTTCCCATTTTCCGAGAACATAATCTACTTGTTTTCCTTCAGAAAATTCCGCAGAAATACCAAATCTTAAACGGGGATAATCTCGCGTTTGTAATTGTTCTTGAATACTTTTTAAACCATTATGCCCTGCATCAGAACCTTTACTTTTCATTCTTAAAGTTCCGAATGGAAGCGCTAAATCATCGGAAATAATCATTAAATTTTCTACTGGAATATTTTCTTTTTGAAGCCAAAATTTCACGGCGTTTCCAGACAAATTCATATAAGTGTCTGGTTTTAAAATAAATACTTTTCTACCTTTGTATTTTCCTTCCGCTAAAAGTCCAAAGTTCGAAGATTTAAAAGGTGCTTCTAAAGTCTCGGCAATTTTATCGGCTACTTTAAAACCAATATTGTGGCGGGTTTCTGAATATTCTTCTCCTTTGTTTCCAAGACCGACAATTAAATATTTCATATTTTCATTTTAAATTAACTCAACGTTGGATTAAGAATTCTTACAAGTAAAGTATTTACTTCATCAATATTTTCCACATTTTCTTTACGTATCATCAGTTGATTGCCGTCAGAAGAATGCTTTTCTTTTAATTTTGCATCTTTCGGATTTTTATTTAAATAAGAAATAATATTTCTAAATTTCTCACTTTGGTAAAATTTATCTTGTGGATTTGATGGAAAATATCCGAGGAAAATACCATTTTTCACCACAATTTTATCAAAACCAATTTCCTCTGCAATCCATTTTAATTCCACGGATTTTAATAAATTCACTGCTTCCGAAGGTAATTTTCCAAACCGATCAATTAAATTTTTCTCGAACAATTGCATTTCCGATTGATTTGGAATTTCTGCTAATTGTTGGTATAAAGCCAAACGCTCTTCCACGGAACTTACGTAATAATCTGGAAGCATTAATTCTAAATCGGTGTCGATATTTACGTCTTTATTAGATTTAAATAATTTTTTTCTCTCTTCTTCATTTTCGAATAAATCCTCAAAATCTTCATCATTTTGCAATTCTTCAAGCGCTTCTTGCATAATTTTTTGATAGGTTTCAAAACCCATTTCATTAATGAAACCACTTTGTTCTCCGCCTAATAAATCTCCTGCACCACGAATTTCCAGATCTTTCATTGCAATTTGAAACCCACTTCCCAAATCTGAAAATTGCTCAATTGCTTCCAAACGTTTCCGCGCATCTGAAGAAATCATATCAAATGGCGGCGTTATTAAATAACAAAACGCTTTTCTGTTACTTCGCCCAACTCTTCCCCGCATTTGGTGCAAATCTGCCATTCCAAAACGTTGCGCATCATTAATGAAAATTGTATTCGCATTTGGAACATCAACGCCAGATTCTATAATTGTGGTGGAAACCAAAACGTCATATTTTCCCTCCATAAAGTCCAAAACATTGCGTTCCAATTGCTTTCCTTCCATTTGTCCGTGACCTGTAATTACTTTAGCATCAGGAACTAAGCGCTGAATTAACCCTGCAATATCTTTTAGATTTTCAATTCTGTTATTGATAAAATAAACCTGTCCGTCCCGCTGAATTTCATAAGAAATCGCATCCCGAATCACTTCTTCCGAAAATCCTATTGTTTGCGTTTCTACTGGTTGTCTGTTTGGCGGTGGTGTTTTAATTACAGACAAATCTCGCGCAGCCATTAAAGAAAACTGCAAAGTCCGCGGAATTGGCGTTGCAGTCAAAGTTAAAGTATCAATTGAAGATTTTAAATTTTTCAATTTGTCTTTTACCGCAACACCAAACTTATGCTCTTCGTCAATAATTAAAAGTCCTAAATCTTTAAATTTCACCGCATTTCCAGCCAATTGGTGCGTTCCAATGACAATATCAATTTTTCCATCTTTTAATCCGGCTAAAGTTTCTGCTTTTTGTTTTGCTGAACGAAAACGGTTCATATAAGAAATTGTCACAGGAAAATCTTTTAATCTTTCCGTAAAACTTCTATAATGTTGAAAAGCCAAAATTGTCGTCGGAACTAAAATTGCGACTTGTTTTCCATCAGTTGCCGCTTTAAAAGCCGCTCGAATTGCAATTTCTGTTTTACCAAAACCAACGTCACCACAAATCAAACGATCCATAATGGTTTCTTTTTCCATATCGGTTTTTACGTCAAAAGTGGCTTTTTCCTGATCTGGCGTATCTTCATAGAGAAAACTTGCTTCCAGCTCATTTTGCAAATAAGTATCTGGCGCATAAGCAAATCCTTTCGCCGATTTTCGTTGTGCGTAAAGTTTAATTAAATCAAAAGCGATCTGTTTTACCTTTGCTTTTGTTTTTTGTTTTAAAGATTTCCACGCAGGCGAACCGAGTTTTGAAAGCACAATTTCTCTACCGTCGGATCCGTTATATTTTGAAATTTTATGCAAAGAATGAATAGAAACGTATAATAAATCGTTGTTTTTGTAGGTTAATTTAAAACATTCTTGAACTTTTCCATTATTGTTCACTTTCACCAAACCCATAAATTTTCCCACGCCGTGATCGATGTGTGCAATGTAATCTCCGACTTTTAAAGACATCAAATCCTTCAAAGTCAATTGTTCACTTTTTGCAAAATTATTTTTAGTCTGAAATCTTTGGTAACGGTCGAAAATTTGGTGATCTGTGTAAACCAAAATTTTGTGTTCCGCATCTACAAAACCTTCATGCAGTTCAGATTTAAAACTTTTAAAAGGCACGTTTTTCTCCAAAGATTTGAAAATACTTTCCAATCTGTCTTTCTGCTTTTCACCGGAAAAAGAAATCCAAATATCATATTTTTCCGCTAATTTTTCCTCTAAATTTTCGGTTAATAATTCAAAATTTTTATTGAAAGATGGTTGTGAAGTTTGCTGAAACTCAATGCTGAAAAAGTCTTTCGTGAAAGTTGAATTTGCGATAGAAACAAAATCAATTTGTGAAAATGCTTGTAAAGTTTGATTAAATTCTTCCTTTGAAATAAATAATTCTGAAGGTTTTTGGTGCTTAAGGTCTTTATTTAAATTCTCAAATTTCTCTTCTGCTTTTTTATAAAATTCTTTGATTTTTAAAGCACAAAATTCCAAATTTTTAGATAAAATAAATGAATTATTCGGCAATAAATTTAAAACCGAAACCTTGGTTGTAGAAGTTGATGCGCTCATATTTGAAACCAACTGAAAACCTTCTACTTTTTCCTTTGAAAGTTGCGTTTCAATATCAAATTTTTTGATGCTTTCAATTTCATTTCCGAAAAAAGTAATTCTATAAGGCTGTTCATTTGAATAAGAAAAAACGTCCACAATTCCCCCTCTCACGGAAAATTCACCCGGTTCTGAAACGAAATCTGCGGGTAAAAATTGATAATGATTTAAAAGTTCATCTACAAAATCAAAATCCAGTTTATCACCTACTTTTAAAGTGTGCGAAATGGCGGAAAAATCTTCCTTTTTAATGACTTTTTCCGCAATTGCAATAATCGGCGAAATAATAACCTTTGGTGATTTTTCAGTTAAAATTCTATTTAAAACTTCGGTTCTTAAAACCAAATTGGCGTTTTGTGTTTTCTCAATTTGATACGGTTCAAGATGTGTTGCAGGGAAATAAAGTACATTTTCTTTGCCTAAAAGTTCTTCCAATTCCGTCGTAATATAAAGTGCTTCTTCTTTATCATCAACCAAAAAGAAGATGTCTTTTTTCTGGGTTAAAAACAATTCTGCAATGAAAAGTGAATGCGCCGAACCCGCAAAACCTTTTACTGAAAGTTTCTTTTGATCTAAATTTTTAAAAATATCCGCCGCAAAATTATTTTTCAATAAATGGGGAAGAAGTGTTTCCTGAATGGACTTTAACTGCATTTGTTATTTTGTAAAAAACCGTTTTCATTAAAACCGAAAACGGCAAAAAACGATTTCAGGATTTCCCCGAGACCGTTTGTGAATTGCAAATTTACGAAAATTAAATTTCAGTACTAAAATTTGTTAAAGTTTGAAAACCAATTTTTTGTATTGCTTTTTATTCTAATTTTACTATAAAATTAACCACTAAAATTTTTTATATATGAAAACGTTATTAACTGTACTTTCTGTGGCTTTATGTGTAGGATTTGCAAATGCACAACAAAAGAACCCTTTAAAAACGCAAACTGTAAAATCAAAATCAACGATGAAAGTTGTGACGGCTGCAAAATCTGCTCCGACTGGAGTAAAATTGAAAAAAGACGGAACGCCCGACAAACGATATAAAAATGCAAAACATCTAAAAAAAGATGGAACAATAGACAAAAGATATAAAAAATAATATTTAAACTTGCTGAACCTTACGCTAAAAACGTAAGGTTTTTTTTATACTTTATATTTTAAATATGAAATTAATTATTACTCAAAAGACCGTATTTTTGTAAAATGATAGGTCAAATTATAAAAATTTTTTTAGCAAAGATTTGGGCGAAGAACCATATAAAAAAATCAGAAGATTTTAAAACTAATGCTGTAAAAAATCAAGAAGATTTAATTTTAGGTTTAATTAAAACTGCAGAGAAAACTTTATTTGGAAGAGAACATCAATTTGAAAAAATACAAAGTATTAAAGATTTCCAAAAGCAAGTTCCAATCGCAGATTACGAAGATTTAAAATCTTACATTGAACGAGTAAAAAAAGGACAAGCCAATATTCTTTGGACAGGAAATCCTGAATATTTTGCCAAAACTTCGGGGACAACTTCGGGAAGTAAATATATTCCCATCTCAAAAGAAGGAATGCCTTTCCAAACTGGTGCAGCGAAAAGTATGCTTTTTCATTACATTGCTCAAAAAAACAATGCCGATTTCGTAAATGGGAAAATGATTTTCTTACAAGGAAGTCCAAAATTAGAAGAGCAATTCGGTATAAAAACAGGCCGACTTTCTGGAATTGTCGCACATCACATTCCAAATTACTTACAAAAAAACCGTTTGCCAAGTTATAAAACCAATGAAATTGAAGACTGGGAAAGCAAAGTTGATGAAATTGTAAAAGAAACGGAGAAAGAAAATATGACGCTTATTTCGGGAATTCCGCCTTGGCTGATTATGTATTTTGAAAAATTAATTGAAAGAAATAATAAAAAAATCACACAGCTTTTCCCGAATTTACAATTGATTATTACAGGAGGCGTAAATTACGAACCGTACAGAGAAAAAATGGAGAATCTTCTCGGTGGAAAAGTAGATATTTTGCAAACATTTCCTGCAAGTGAAGGATTTTTTGCCTTTCAAGATGATTTTGAAAAAGAAGGATTATTACTCCAAACCAATCACGGGATTTTTTATGAATTTATTCCGTTGGAAGAATTTGGTAAAGAAAATGCAACAAGATTTACTCTAAAAGATATTGAACTCAACAAAGATTACGCCTTAATTTTAACGACAAATTCTGGACTTTGGGCTTACTCAATTGGCGATGTTGTACGTTTTATTTCAAAAAATCCACACCGTATTTTGGTGAGTGGAAGAACAAAACATTATACTTCCGCTTTCGGCGAACACGTGATTGCTTTTGAAGTGGAAGAAGCCATGAAGGCGACAGTTTTAAAAAATCCGGCGCAAATCACAGAATTTCATCTCGCGCCGCAAGTAACACCAAAAAATGATGAACTTCCCTTCCACCAATGGTTTATAGAATTTGAAAAAAAACCAGAAAATTTAGAGAAATTTCGTAAAACTTTAGATTTAGAAATGAGACAAAGAAATTCTTATTATGACGATTTAATTTCAGGGAATATTTTGCAGCCTTTAAAAATTATTAATCTAAAGAAAAACGCTTTCCAAGATTATGCAAAATCTGAAGGCAAATTAGGCGGACAAAATAAAATTCCAAGGTTGGCGAATGACAGAAAAATAGCGGAGTTTTTAGAAAAATTTTCTATTTAATCGTTATTTTATTTTGTTTCTTCTTCAAAATAAATTACTCTAAAATAAACTTTGCATAATAGTTGATATATAAATTGAAAATCATTAAACTATTATGGAAAATTTAAATAATTTAGGAGATCTTCACGGAAAAACAGTTGTAATTACAGGCGGAACCAGTGGCGTTGGTCGCGCAGCTGCAGAAGCTTTTGCATTGGAAGGTTGCAACGTTGTTGTCGCAGCGCGTGGAAAAGAAGGTTTAGACGAAACCGTAAGCCTTTGTCACGATTTAGGTGTTGTTGCTTTGGGAGTTCCGACCGATGTTTCAAATTTTGAAGAAGTAGAAAATCTCGCGAATTTAGCTTTACAATTTAACGGGAGAATTGATATTTGGGTAAATAATGCAGGTGTAATGGCGAGCGGGAAATTTGAAGAAATTCCAGTGAAATCTATGGATCAATTAGTGAAAACCAATCTATTAGGTTATTTACATGGAGCTCATGCGGTAATTCCAATATTTAAAAAACAAAAAGAAGGTATTTTAATAAATAATGTATCAATTGGCGGTTATATGCCCGCTCCGTTTTCTACCGCTTATTCTAGTACGAAATTCGGAATAAGAGGAATGGTAGAAGGTCTCCAAGGGGAACTTTCAAATAAAAAAAATATTCATATCGTTGGTTTATATCCCGGAATTCAACGTTCAACAGGTAATATGCATTCGGCAAAATATTCAGGTTTGGATTTTAAAATTCCACCATTTTCTGTGGATCCAAGGGAATTAGCGGCGCAAATGGTAAAAGCGGCAAAAAATCCAAAAAAAGAAATCATCACCGATGGTTACGCTGCAGTAATGAAAGTTTTATACGGAATTTTCCCACATACCATTATTAATACCGCATCGTCAATTTTGAGATTGGCAATGAAAAAAAATGCGGACACAAATACAGATGGAAATATTCGTCACGCTTCTAATGAACCGCACAGAATTTATGGAGAAATGGCAATTCCAACTCCTTCAAGAAATACACAAAACGCAATGATTGGTGCAATTGGTGTTGGTTTAGGTTTAATTTTATTTAACATGGTGAAAAAAAGTCCAAATAAAAAATTTAAAAAGTAATATGGAAATGGATTAAAAGGCATCTATTTTCTTCTATTTTTTAATTAATTTTTTTACCAACTTCCTTATCATTACTTTTGTGGAAGTTTTTATTTATGCAAGACATTATTCAACTTTTACCCGATCACGTTGCGAACCAAATCGCAGCAGGAGAAGTTGTGCAAAGACCAGCTTCTGTGGTGAAAGAATTAATGGAAAACGCGATTGATGCACAAGCTACAAAAATTGAACTCATCATCCGAGATTCTGGGAAAAATTTAATTCAAGTTGTAGATAATGGTCTCGGAATGTCTGAAACCGATGCAAGAATGGCATTTGAAAGACACGCCACTTCTAAAATAAAAACCACAGAAGATATTTTTAAAATTATTACCAAAGGTTTTCGTGGCGAAGCTTTGGCTTCAATTGCAGCAGTTTCGCAAGTAGAACTTCGTACTAAAAAAGAAGATTCAAAAACTGGTACTAATATTTACATTGAAGGTGGCGGATTTCAGTTTCAAGAACCCATTCAAACATCCGATGGTTCAAGTTTTTCCGTTAAAAATTTATTTTATAATGTTCCCGCGAGACGGAAATTTTTAAAATCAAACACCATAGAATTTCGTCATATTATTGATGAATTTCAGCGTGTTGCTTTAGCGCATGAAAATGTAGAATTTGAGATGTTTCACAATGATGAACCAATTTTTAGATTAAGAAAAGGCAATCAGATGCAAAGAATTGTGGATATTTTTGGAAGGAAAATTCATAGTTTATTAATTCCGATAAAAGAAGATTTAGGTTGGGTGAAATTAGAAGGATTTGTAGCAAAACCAGAAGGCGCAAAAAAAACGCGTGGAGAACAATTTTTATTTATTAATGGTCGATATTTCCGCAGTCCATATTTAAATAAAGCTGTGCAAGATGCTTTTGAAGGTTTACTTTTGCCGGGCTATATTCCTTCATTTTTTCTTTATTTAGAAACAGATCCAAGTAAAATAGATGTTAATATTCATCCGCAGAAAATAGAAGTGAAGTTTGAAGATGAAAATTTAATTTTTGCGCTTTTTCGTTCTACAATTAAACGTTCACTTGGGATTTATAATGTTGCTCCAAGTTTAGATTTTGAAAAAGATACCAATGCAATGCAACTTTCCCCATCGAGAAATAATGCATCTATAAAAAATCCAGAGATTAGTGTTGATAGAGATTACAACCCTTTTTTAACTGAAAGAAATCCTTCAACCGCGGAAAAAGTTGAACTCACGGAATTTTACAAAAACAATATTTCAACAGCACCTTCAAAAATAAATTTATTTGAAGAAGAAGATTTTGAGGAAGATTTAATGCGACTTCCCAATGGATATTGGTTATTAAATAAAAGCGGAAAAACCTTGATGCTCGATTTAGGCAGAATGCATCGATTGGTAGTTTTAAGCCAAAATAAATTTAAAAAAATAAGCGGTGTAAGTCAATCTTTGCTCTTTTCAGTGGAATATTTTATGAATGAAATTGAGAAAAATAAATTCCGTTCTATTAAAAAATATTTGCCAAGTTTAGGTTTTGAAATGGAAATTGCACACGAAAATGTGTTGAGAATTAATAGCATTCCGGAAGGTTTGAAAGAAAAGCAAGTCATTCCTTTTTTAGAAAAAATATTTGAGATTTTAGATTACAAAACAGAAGAAGAATTTATGCATTTTTATGAACACCAATGGAATAAAATGCAAGCTAAATCTCGCTTTGATTTTCTTTACAAAACAGATGCAGAAATCCTTATCAAACAATATCAACAATTGGGTTTTCCAGAATTTTTACCTTCCGGAAAACGTTGTTTCTACGAAATCTCATTAGAAGATTTAGAAAATAAATTTTAAAAAATTATGTTCCCAAAACTAACGCCTGTTACCAAAAATATTATTATTCTCAATGTCATTATTTATGTGATTGCGAATTTTATTTACCCCAATTTATATCCTCTTTTACAAGCTTATTTTCCTCTTTCACCTAACTTTAAATCTTGGCAAATTATCACACATATGTTTATGCATGCGCCACTCGGAGAAGGCTACGGAATAATGCATATTTTATTTAATATGATGACTTTATGGAGTTTTGGTCCCGTTTTAGAACAAATTATTGGTGAAAAAAAATATATTATTCTGTATTTTTTAAGTGGATTGGGCGGTTTTGTTTTATTTAATTTATGGAACTATTACGAAATTCATCAACTTATTCAATCTTTAACTTCTGAAGGAATTAATGTAGCAGAAATTTTTCAAAAAGCTAATATTCATTATTCTGGAAGTATGAGTATTTCTGCGAAAACACCACTTGCAGTTGAACAATCTCAACAATTATATAATGAATTAGTAAGTCCAATGTTAGGTGCTTCTGCTGCAATAATGGGCGTTGTTGCAGGTTTCGCCACTTTATTTCCTGATGCCAAATTGTATATGATGTTTATTCCGATTGGTATAAAAGCAAAATATTTGGTGATTGGTTTTGTGATAATTTCTTTCTTCTTACAAATTACAGGGAAAACTTTAGGAATTGCACATTTTGCGCATATTGGTGGAGCAATTGTTGGATATATAATGGCAAGAAATTTTGTAAAAAACCAATATAGAATTAATTAAAAATAGAGAATGAAAATTGTAAGATTTATTTTATTCTTAATTCACCTTGGAGTAATTTCACTTTTATTGCTGAACTTTTTGAACATTGTAGTTCCGCCGAAAGCATTCCCTTATTTAAATTTTCTTTCATTAGCTTTTCCAGTTTTAATGGTATTAAATTTAATTTTGATTATAATATGGGTTTTGCTGTGGAAAAAACGTGCTTTTTTCTTTATTATAATAAGTCTTTTTTTTATAAAACCTACAAGTAGAATTATAAATTATAGCCCGACGAAGAAAGACGTTTCCAATTTAAAAATTATCACATTTAACGCACATAATGGTAAATTTGGAAGAGACAAAATTGAAGATTTTATAATTAAAGAAAACCCAGATATCGTATTTTTACAAGAAGCTGGCTCGCCAAAATTAGATTATAAACTTAACAATCTAGAATATTATCAAATTTCAAATATTGTATTTTTTTATTCAAAATTTAAAATTCTAAATTCTAAAGAATGGATTATTAAAGAACAAGCACACATAAATTCTAATGATGTGGAAATTAGAGGAAAAATTTATCGCTTTATAAATGTTTATTTAGAACCATTTTATCTGAATAAATCTATGGTTAAACCTAGTGAAAATACTGAAAGAAACGAGATTAAATATAAAAGTTTAATAAAAAAAATGGCGTTAAATTTTAAAATTCATCAAACACAGATTTCATTAGCGAGAGATGCAATTGAAAATTCTCCATATCCAATTATAATGGCGGGAGATTTTAATTCTGTGCCCAATTCTTATGAATATTACCATTTAGGAAAAAATCTGAAAGATGCTTTTGAGGTTTGTGGAAATGGGAGTTCTACAAGTTTTCACGACTATAAATTTCCTATAAGAATTGATTATATTTTTACATCTAAGGAAATTACACCGATTAGCTATGAAGTAGATAGAAGTGAAAAATTATCGGATCATTTTCCGGTGATTGCGACTTTTAAAATTAAATAATCTTTGGATTTGGTTTAACGCAAAGGCGTAATATTTATTTTTAAAGTTATATTTAAGTCGCAAGTTAGCTTCGCCATTTGGACATTCTTAAATAAAATATTTTGTATCAGATTTTAAAGCGTAATATTTATTTTGCGTCTTAAATAAGAACAATTGTAGAAAATTTTGCGTCTTTGCGTTTAATAAAGAGATTCATAACTCCAAGTTTTTCTGCAATAAAGGCCCTAAATATTCTCTGTCATTACTCAATCGCGGGACTTTATTTTGCCCTCCAAGTTTACCTCTTTCCGCCATCCAATTATAGAAAAGTTTTGGTTTTGCAAGATGAATAATGGGCTCGGAAAGTGTCATATTATTATAGCGTTTTGCTTCGTAATCGGAATTCATACGTTTTAATTCTGTGTCAAAGACCGTAATAAATTTTCGCAAATCTTTTGGCGCTTCTATAAACTCAATAATATATTCGTGCGCTCCAGATTTTCCATTTTTCATAAAAATTGGTGCGCCTGTAAAATCTAAAATTCTTGCTTCAGTTGCTTCACAGGAAATTGTAAGTGCAGTTTCAACATTATCAATCATTAATTCTTCCCCAAATGCATTAATATAATGTTTTGTTCGCCCAGAGATTTTTATTCTAAAAGGATCTAAACAAGTAAATTTTACCGTATCACCAATTAAATAACGCCACAATCCTCCATTTGTGGTGATTAAAAGGGCGTAATTTTTATCTAATTCTACGTCTTCCAAATGAATTGTTTTGGGATTTTCTTTATGAAATTCATCCATCGGAATAAATTCATAAAAGATGCCGTAATCCAACATCAAAAGCATTTCTTCACTTTTATATATATCTTGAATTGCAAAAAATCCTTCCGAAGCATTATAAATTTCGTAGTAGCGAATGTCTTTTCCAATGAGTTTTTTATATTCTTCTCTATAAGGTTTAAAACTAATTCCTCCATGGAAAAAAACTTCCAAATGTGGCCACAATTCTGAAATGTTTTGATGTCCGGTTTCTTTTAAAATTCTTTGAAGTAAAACCATCATCCAACTCGGAACGCCCGTAAAACTTCCCACTTGCACTTTTGTTACTTCATTTACAATGGCTTTCAATTTACTTTCCCATTCAGACATTAAAGAAATTTTCTTACTTGGTGTGGTTGTAATTTCTACCCAAAATGGTAAATTTTCAATTATTATCGCAGATAAATCTCCAAATTTTGTATCAAAATCTTGATACATTTCTGCACTTCCGCCGAGTCTTAAATTTTTGTGCGTAAATAATTCATTTTCTGGATGGTTGTTCGCATAAATTGCAACCATATCTTTTCCTGCTTTTAAATGACAATTTTCTAAACTTTCATTTGAAATTGGAATAAACTTACTTTTCGCATTTGTAGTTCCAGAAGATTTAGCAAATCTTTTAATTTGACCGGGCCAAAAAATATCTTTTTGCCCTTGTCTGGCTTTTTCTATCCAAGGTTCAAAATCTTCATAAGTAACGATTGGGATTTGATTTTTAAAATCTTGATATGTAGAAATATCTTTAAAACCATATTTCTTGCCATATTCTGTTTCTTCTGCAAAAAATAACTGTGAAAATAAAACTCCTTTTTGTGTTTCTAAAGGATGCTTTTTAAAATTTTGAATTTGGTCTATTCTTTGTCGAATATACCAATTTACCACAGAATTAAAAAGCGCTTTTGTTGCCATACTTACAAAAGTAATAAATTTTTTTTTGCTATTTTAAGATAATTTTAACGCCTCTAAAATTCTGAAAATTAAAAGTTTCAAATCAGAATATCTATCTTTGTTCACTTATATTAAAATGAAAAAGCTCGTCATCATTCCCACTTTTAACGAAAAAGAAAATATTGCTGCAATAATTTCTGCTGTTTTAAATTTAAACGAGAATTTTGACATTTTAATTGTAGATGATTCTTCACCAGACGGAACAGCAAAAATTGTAAAAAATTTACAAGAAACTGAATCCCCATTATTTCTCACAGAAAGAAAAATAAAAGATGGCTTAGGAAAAGCTTATCTGCACGGATTTCGATGGGCATTAGAAAAAGATTACGATTATATTTTTGAGATGGATGCCGATTTCTCCCACAATCCAGAAGATTTACCAAAATTATTTGAAGCTTGTAAAAATGCAGATATGGCAATTGGTTCCAGATATTCAAAAGGTGTAAATGTAGTGAATTGGCCCATGTCTAGAGTTTTACTTTCTTATTTCGCGTCTAAATATGTTCGTTTTATTTTGAGAATTCCAATTGCAGACACAACCGCAGGATTTGTTTGTTTTTCAAGAAAAGTATTGGAAGAAATTGGTTTAGAAAAAGTAAAATTGAAAGGTTATGGTTTTCAAGTTGAAATGAAATTCCGTGCTTTTAAGAAAAATTTTAAAATAGTAGAAGTCCCTATTATTTTCACAGATAGAACACAAGGTGAAAGTAAAATGAATGGTGGAATAATAAAAGAAGCGGTTTTTGGCGTTTTAAATTTAAAGTTTAAATCTTTAATTGGTAAGTTATGAGAGTTTTTTTAATTTTAATAATCTTAACTTTAAATTCTTGTGGGCAAGTTTTAGACAAACCAAGAAACTTAATTTCACAAGAAGAAATGAGCAGTTTAGTAGCAGAATTTGCACTTTCAGATCAAATGAGTTTTGCTTCTCCTACTTTAAATATGGAAACTCAAACCCGTTTTATTTTAAAAAAACACAAAATAAAAGCCAAAGATTTTCGTGATAGTTATACTTTTTACACAGGAACAAACGAATTGAATAAAATCTTTGATAATGCACAGAAAATAATTTTAGAAAAAGACCCAAAAGCAAAAGATTTCATTGATAAAAAATTGAAAGAAACCCAGCTTTTACCGCCGATGGCAAGATAAATATAAAATGCAGAAATTTTTTGAAATAGAAAAAAGCTCCGAACGAAAAGCAAGAGCAGGAATTATCACAACGGATCACGGAAAAATAGAAACGCCAATATTTATGCCCGTCGGAACTGTAGCTTCCGTAAAAACCGTTCATCAAAGAGAATTAAAAGACGATATAAAAGCTCAAATAATTTTAGGAAATACCTATCATTTAAATCTTCGTCCGAAAATGGAAATTATGCAAAAAGCGGGCGGATTGCATAAATTCATGAATTGGGATTTGCCCATACTCACTGATTCTGGAGGTTATCAAGTTTTCTCATTGTCGAAATCCAGAAAATTAAATGAAGAAGGTGTAAAATTTAAATCTCACATTGACGGAAGCACGCATTTTATTTCTCCGGAAATTTCTATGAAAATTCAAAGAGAAATTGGAGCGGATATTTTCATGGCTTTTGATGAATGTACGCCTTATCCTTGCGACTATAACTTAGCAAAAAAATCAATGGAAATGACGCATCGTTGGTTAAAACGTTGCATTGATTTTAACGAAACTAATAAAGAAATTTACGGACACAAACAGCATTTTTTTCCAATTGTGCAAGGTTCTACCTATTCTGATTTAAGAAAAATTTCCGCGGAAAAAATTTCAGAAAGTGATCAAGTTGGAAATGCAATTGGAGGACTTTCTGTAGGTGAACCTGAAGAAGAAATGTACAGAATTACGGATGAAGTTACCGATATTTTGCCCATAGAAAAACCGCGATATTTAATGGGAGTTGGTACGCCATGGAATATTTTGGAAAGTATTGGTTTGGGAATTGATATGATGGATTGTGTAATGCCTACAAGAAATGCACGAAATGCAATGCTTTTTACGTGGAACGGCGTGATGAACATGAAAAATAAAAAATGGGAAAGTGATTTTTCTCCCTTAGATGAATTCGGAACAAGTTATGTAGATCGAGATTATTCTAAAGCCTATGTTCGACATTTATTTGTTGCAAAAGAATATTTATCTAAGCAAATTGCATCCATCCATAATTTAGCATTCTATTTAGATTTGGTAAAAGTCGCTCGTGAACATATTATAAAAGGAGATTTTTATGAATGGAAAGACGCCATAATTCCTAATTTAAAAAATAGACTTTAAGCCTAATTATTAAAAATGAAAATTTTAGACAAATACATCATCAAAAAATTCCTGGGAACTTTCGGGTTTATGATGGCTTTGTTGTCTATAATTGTGTTGGTAATTGATGTGCAGCAAAAAGTTCCTCGAATTGAAGGAAATGGCTACAAGGTTTCCTATTTTTTAATCCATTATTACCCTTTTTGGATTATTTATTTACTCGTCACTTTTATCTCAATTTTAGTTTTTATTTCTGTTATTTTCTTCACTTCGAGATTGGCAAATAATACTGAAATTGTTGCTTTTATAAGTAGTGGAGCAAGTTTTCATCGTTTTGCAAAACCTTATTTAATTGCTTCTACAATAATTGCCATTGTTACTTTAGGGGTGAATCATTTCGTTTTACCGTGGGCGAATATTCAAAAAAATGAATTAGAAGCTTATACTTATAATGAAGTGAACCGTGAAAAATTGTTAGGAAATGCTTCTATCACAACGCAACTTTCGCCTAATGAATATATTTTCATCAACAGTTATAATAAAAAAGAAAAACGCGGCACAGGTTTCAGCTATCAGAAATATGATAAAAATAAAAAATTAATTTATCAACTATCCGCAAGTGATGTCACTTGGAAAAAAGACAAAAAAAACTTTGAACTCAATAGTTTTCTAGAAAAAACCGTATTAAAAAATGATACTGAAATTTTAAAAAATGGGAGTTCTAAAACCATTAGTTTTGGGCATCCGCCAGAAGAATTATTCCCCGATCAATTATTAGGACAAAATAAAACTACACCCGAACTTATACAATTTATAAAACGAGAAAAAGAAAAAGGAAATGGTAATTTAAATACCTATTTAAACGAACTTTATCAAAGAACTTCAATGCCATTTTCGATTATAATTTTAACATTTTTAGCTCTTTCTTTGTCTTCACAAAAAAAACGGGGCGGTTTGGGCGCAAATTTAGCAATTGGAATTACTTTGGCTTTTATTTTCGTGTTTTCATTTGAAGCTTTAAAAGTAGTTTCAGAAAATAAAACTTTACCTCCATTTTTAGCAATGTGGCTTCCAAACATTGTTTTTGCTCCTTTAGCTTTAATTCTATATTTAAAAAGAGCCAATCAATAAAGCAGTTCTATTTCTTTGTGAAAAAATTTTTTCAAACCATCATTTTCTAAATCGATCCACAGAAAACCATTTTCATCGGCGTTTTTTATTATGCCATTTTGTCTAATATTTTTTAAATTAAATACTCCAATTTTCTCTTTTAAAAAAAGATGTTCATTAAACTTTTCAAGTATATTTTCTGACTTTGTAATTTGGGTTTGAAAATAATTAAATAATTCTTTTGCAACATCTTTTAAATCAAACTTCCGCTTCGTTTGTGTGAATAAAGAGCCTGCTTTTGGGAAGTTCGTAAAATCTGTTTGTAAAATATTTATTCCAACTCCTATTATAAAAACCTCTTCATTATCAATTTTTTTCTTTTCAATTAAAATTCCTGCAATTTTTTTCTTATTTAAAATAATATCATTTGGCCACTTTATTTCAACATTTTCTTTGGTCAAATTGGCTATAAAATTTCTAACAATTGTGGCGGTATGGAAATTGAAGAGATTCTCAGAAATTTTTATACATTCAGATTTTAACATTAAAGAAAAAGCCAAATTTTCTTCTGGAATCATTTCCCAAGAATTATTAAATTGTCCTCTTCCTTTTGTTTGATTAAAAGTGTATAAAGCCAAAAAAGAACTTTCATAAAGCTTAAAGTTTTGAATGTCAATATTCGTAGAAGTGCTGATTTTCAAATAAATTAAGGAGCTCATTTAAGAAAACTTTAAGATTTAAAGAACTTTTTCATAAGGCTAAAATAAAGAAAAAGCGGTAAATTTGCAGACTATACAAAAAATTTAATGGATAAAACGATACAAAAACAACTTCTAATAAATACAATTGTTGAAGCAATACAAGATACTAAAGGTGAAAAATTGATGATTTTTGATTTGTCAAAAATAGAAAATTCCGTAGCGGAAACTTTCATTATTTGTAGTGGAAACAGCAACACACAAGTTTCTGCCATAGCAGGAAATATAGAAAAAAAAGTAAGAAATGATTTGCATGAACGACCATGGCATGTTGAAGGAACAGAAAACGCCATGTGGATTTTAGTAGATTATGTATCTGTAGTTGTCCACATTTTTCAGCAAGAAACCAGAGAATATTATGATATAGAAGAACTTTGGGGTGATGCAAAAATTACACATATCGAGAATTAAAATATATAATAATACCGGATTTACCGGTTTTCTATACTAAAAATATGAATAATAATAAAGGTTTTAATTGGTTCTTTCCCATCGCAATTGTTGTGATGTTACTTATTTTCGGTTCAAATTTCTTTGGAAACGAAAGCACAAAACCAATTGATGAACAAGAATTTTATAGTCTTGTAGAACAAGGTAAAATTCAAGATGTAATGGTTTACCGAGATAATTTTAAAGCAGATGTTTTTCTCACACAAGCGGGGAAAGATGAAATGGTTAAAAAAAATAATCCAACCGAAAATCCACTTTCTTTATTAAATCTGAAACCGCAACCAGACTACACTCTAACTTATGGTGATTTGCGCTATTTTCAAGAAAGATTTAACAAAATAAAAAATGAAAACCCTAAAATTACAACTAAAATGGATTTTGGTGTTGCTGAAAATCCTTTAACAAGTTTACTTTTTACCGCTTTATTTTGGATAGGAATCATGGTTTTATTCTACTACGTTTTATTCAGAAAAATGGGAAGCGGCGGCGGACCGGGCGGTCAAATTTTCAGCATTGGAAAATCAAAAGCTAAATTATTTGATGAAAAAGATAAAGTTAATATAACATTTAATGACGTTGCAGGTTTAGAAGGTGCAAAAGAAGAAGTACAAGAAGTAGTAGATTTTCTAAAAAATTCAGAAAAATATACAAAACTTGGCGGTAAAATTCCGAAAGGTGTTTTATTAGTTGGCCCTCCAGGAACAGGTAAAACTTTATTAGCAAAAGCCGTTGCAGGTGAAGCAAAAGTTCCATTTTTTTCACTTTCTGGGTCCGATTTTGTTGAAATGTTTGTAGGAGTTGGAGCGTCTAGAGTTAGAGATTTGTTTGCTCAAGCAAAAGCTAAATCTCCAGCAATTATTTTCATTGACGAAATTGATGCCATTGGACGAGCGCGTGGAAAAGGTCAGTTTACCGGCGGAAATGATGAACGAGAAAATACTTTAAACCAATTATTAACAGAAATGGATGGTTTCGGAACCGACACTAATGTTATTTTAATTGCAGCAACTAATCGTGCAGATATTTTAGATAAAGCTTTGCTAAGAGCTGGGAGATTTGATAGAACAATTTTTGTTGATTTACCAGAACTTCACGAAAGAAAAGAAATTTTTGATGTTCATTTGAAGAAAATAAAAATGGACGATACTGTTGATCGTGAGTTTCTAGCAAAACAAACGCCTGGTTTTAGTGGAGCAGATATTGCAAATGTTTGTAATGAAGCGGCATTAATTGCAGCAAGAAATAACCACGAAGCAGTAAATAAACAAGATTTTTTAGATGCAGTTGATAGAATTATTGGTGGTTTAGAAAAGAAAAATAAAGCGATAAAACCTTCCGAAAAAAGAAGAGTTGCATACCACGAAGCAGGTCACGCCACAATTAGTTGGTTGGTAGAACACGCCGCTCCATTATTAAAAGTAACAATTGTTCCGAGAGGTCGTTCATTAGGCGCCGCTTGGTATTTACCGGAAGAAAGACAATTAACAACTACAGAGCAAATGTTTGATGAGCTTTGCGCCACTTTAGGTGGAAGAGCTTCAGAACAAGTTATTTTTGGCAATATTTCTACAGGAGCATTATCTGATTTGGAGCGAGTAACAAAACAAGCGCAAGCTATGGTTACAATTTACGGATTAAATGAAAAAGTAGGAAATATTTCTTATTATGATAGTTCTGGACAATCAGAATATAGTTTTGGAAAACCTTATTCTGAAAGCACTGCAAAAATGATTGATGAAGAAATTTCAAAAATTATAGAATTTCAATATCAAAGAGCAGTACAAATTTTAACCGAAAATAAAGATAAACTAGACGCTTTAGCAAGTAAACTTTTAGAAAAAGAAGTTATCTTTAGAGAAGATTTGGAAGAGATTTTCGGTAAAAGAGCATGGGATCCTGAATTAACAGAAACTCCTGTTTCTAATTTAGAAAATCCTTCAGATACAAATATTGTTTCGAATGAGGAAAATGTAGTTAATTAATTTTAAAAAATATTATCGTCAAAAAAATATAGGAAATAGTAAATATTTCCTATTTTTGTATGTAATAGTGGAAAAAAGAATAAGCTTTGAGCATATTTAAAAAATTTGTAAATAAAATATTAAACCAGCAAGAATCTGATGATTCTGCGAATGTGGTAAAATTAGGTGACCAGCTGAAATACGCAGATCTTGACTATAAATTTGCGCAATTATTTACTCATTCGGGAGGGTTTTTTAATTATTGTTCTGATGAAGCGGAAGCTTTACAAACACTCAACCAAATTGTAAAAATTGAAGAGATTAAAAATGTTTTTTGTTGGGACGAAGATTTAAAAAACTTTTTAGATGTCATAAATACGCCTTACACTACAGAATTAGACCTTCTAAATGATGCCGCTTTTATTACTTGTGAATATTTAATTGCTTTTGACGGCAGGATTATGCTTTCTCACAACAATATTTTACATTATCATTCTTCAAGATTGCCAGATAAAATTATTCTTATGGCAAATGTTTCGCAAATTGTCACCAATCTTACAGACGCAATGATGAAAGTAAAACGCCGTGGAACTTTAAAAAACCTTACCTCAATAAGTGGAAATAATTCCAAATTAGATACTGAGAATAAAGACAATACTAAACTTTTCTTACTTTTGCTGGAAGATTAGAGCAATTCTAAAATTACTTTTAAATAAAAACTTTGGATAAAAATTTAGTACAAAGATTAATTTCTGGCGCAGTTTATGGTTTAGTCATCGTACTTTGCACAACTCCATTAGGTGAAATTTGGCTGGCCAAAATCTTCCCTTTCATCAAAGAATATTATCTTTTTTATGCATTAATTACTTTCTTTCTTCTCGCAGGACTTTGGGAATGTATAAAGATAATGAAGTTTGAAAAATCTTGGGAAAAATTTGCTGTAATTCCTATTGCATTAATTGTTTACTACAGATTTTCCGTAAAATTTTTTGATCAAAGCTTTTTCTTTCAATTTAATTTATCGGAAATTTTAGGTTTATTCCTAATTGTAATTGCCGTAACTACTCTATTTAGATTTACAAAAGAACTTTATTTTGATAACGGAAAACTAATATTTTCTGTTATTTACCTCGCATTACCATTCAGTTTTGCTTTAGCTTTACCTTCATATTCAGATTTTAATCCTGATAAAGTTTTCACACTTGAAGTATTTTTTCTTTTTGTTTTAATTTGGAGTAGTGATTCTTTCGCGTATTTTACAGGAAGATTATTTGGAAAACATAAAATGGCCCCAAAAATTAGCCCAAAAAAAACTTGGGAAGGTTTTGCGGGCGGTGTTGTTTTAACTCTAATTTTAGGATTTTTTATTGAAAAATATTATCCAGAATTGCGTGGAAATTGGATGATTGTTGGCTTTTTAGTTTCTATCTTTGCGCCATTAGGTGATTTGGTAGAAAGCCAATTAAAAAGAAGTTTTGGTGTAAAAGATAGTGGTAATTTAATTCCAGGTCACGGCGGTATTTTGGACAGATTAGATAGTTTTATTATCTGTGTTCCAGTTGTATATTTGTATTTTGTGTTAGAAAAATTAGTTTAAAAAATTTATCATTTATTATTATAATGAAACTTCATAAAGAATCTAAAGGAACCATTACTGTTACAATTATAGCGATTGCTGTTTTAGGATTTCTCTCCATTTATTATTTAGAAATATGGTCGCTTTTAGTAATTATTCCGCTTTTAATTATTTTCGGATTAGTCATTTGGTTTTTCCGTGTTCCAAATCGACATATTTCCGATCACAAAGAAAATGTAATTGCGCCCGTTGATGGAAAAGTGGTGATGATAAAAGAAGTTGTAGAAGATGAATTTATAAAAGGAAAATGTGTCCAGATTTCTATTTTTATGTCACCGTTAAATGTTCACATTTGCAGATATCCTGTTTCCGGAAATGTGGTTTATAAAAAATACCATCCAGGAAAATATTTAGTTGCGTGGCACGAAAAATCTTCTACAGATAACGAAAGAACGACAATTGCTGTAGAAAGTTTTTTACATCATACCGTTGTTTTCCGCCAAATTGCTGGTTATGTTGCACGAAGAATTGTGATGAATTGCAATGAAGGAGATATCGCAAAAGCCGGACATGAATTTGGATTTATAAAATTCGGTTCAAGAATGGATGTTTTTCTTCCTTTAAATACAGAAATTACTTGCAAAATTGGTGACAAAACCAAAGGTGGAATTGACGTAATTGCGAAGTTATTAGATTAAATCTTTCTACAAACTCTTCAATTTTCCTCTGAATTCATCAATTTTTTTGTAGCCTTTCTGTTCCATAATTTCTTCTAATTCTGCTAAAATTTTATCAAAAACATTAGTATTATTTTTTGCTAAATGAGAACCAATTTGTACCATTTCTGCACCGCAAAGTAAATGTTCAAAAACATCTTTGCCACTTTCCACACCGCCGCAGCCAATAATTTTAATTTTTTTATTTAATCTCGTATAAAAAGCACGAACATTGGCAAGAGCGGTTGGTTTTACATAAGCTCCGCCAATTCCGCCGAAACCATCTTTTGGTTTTATAACCACACTTTCATTTTCCGTATCAATGTACAAACCGTTTCCAATGGAATTAATGCAATTCACGTAAGACAAAGGAAATTTATTTAAAATTTCTGCCAATTCATCAAAATGAACAATATCAAAATAAGGCGGTAATTTTACTCCAATTGGTTTTTTAAAAAATTCAAAAACTTTATTTAAAATATTTTCGGTTGCTTCAAAATCATACCCAATTTGTGGTTTTCCGGGAACATTTGGACAAGATAAATTTAGTTCTGTAAAACCTTTGAAATCACTTTCATTAATTTTATGAAGCATTTCCAAATTATCTTCTGGTTTCATTCCTGCAATTGAAAGGAAATTTATTTCTCCTGGATTTTCTTGTTGAAATTTTAATGAATAGTTTAAATAAAAATCAAAACCCAAATTCGGCAAACCCATAGAATTAATGCTTCCAAGCGGAACTTCCACATATCTCGGCGAAGGATTTCCTTCTCGCAAATGCGGCGTTGCACTTTTTGTAACGAAACTTCCTGCCGAAGAATTTTTCATTTCATCTAATTTTTCAGCGTTTTCACACCAAACACCAGAAGCATTCATTAGAGGATTCCCAAATTCAAATTGCCCGATTTTTGATTTTAAGTTTATCATATTTTTCTAAAATAATTTAATTTAAATCTATAAAAAAAGCGGGAACAAAGCCCGCTTATATTTTAATTCTTAATTTTCAAAGCCAACTCCTCCAACTGCAAATCCACAATTTTTGAAGGCGCATCTATCATCACATCTCTTCCAGAATTATTCTTTGGAAAAGCAATGTAATCTCTGATGACTTCATTTCCGTCTAAAATTGCGACTAATCGGTCAAAGCCAAAAGCCAAACCTGCGTGCGGCGGAGCGCCATATTTGAATGCGTTCATTAGAAAACCAAATTGCGCTTCTGCTTCTTCTTTCGTAAAACCGAGTAAATCAAACATTTTTGACTGTAAATCTTTATTAAAAATCCGTACAGAACCGCCGCCAATTTCGTTTCCATTTATAATTAAATCGTACGCATTTGCTCTGGCTTTTCCCGGATTATTTTCTAATAAATGTTCGTCTTCAGGTTTTGGCGCAGTGAAAGGATGATGCATTGCGTGAAATCTTTCGGTTTCTTCGTCCCATTCCAAAAGTGGAAAATCGACTACCCAAAGTGGCGCAAATTCTTTCGGATTTCTCAAATTTAATTGATTTCCCAATTCCATTCTTAAAGCAGAAAGTTGAGTTCTCACTTTATTTTCATTTCCGCTCATTAAGAGAATTAAATCCCCTTTTTTAGCGCCGAATTTTTCAATAATTTTCTTTAAATCTTCTTCATTAAAAAATTTATTTACAGAAGAAGTTACAATTCCATCTTGTTGAAATTTAATCCAAATCAATCCTGAAGCGCCAATTTGTGGACGTTTTACAAAATCTCCTAAAGCATCAATTTGTTTTCTGGTATATTCTGCACAATTTTCCACATTAATTCCGACAACCAATTCTGCATCATCAAATATTTTGAAATCTTTGCCTTTAACCAAATCATTAACTTCGACAAATTTCATATCAAAACGAATATCTGGTTTGTCATTTCCGTAAGTTTTCATCGCATCATCAAAAGTCATTCTTGGGAATTTCCCAAAATCTTTTCCCGTAATATCTTTTAATAAAGATTGAGTCATTCCTTCGAAAATTTCCAAAACGTCTTCTTGTTCTACGAAAGCCATTTCACAATCGATTTGGGTGAATTCTGGTTGTCTGTCTGCACGCAAATCTTCATCACGGAAACATTTTACAATTTGAAAATAGCGGTCCATTCCGCCAATCATTAATAATTGTTTGAAAGTCTGCGGCGATTGTGGCAAAGCATAAAATTGTCCTGGATTCATCCGACTTGGAACCACGAAATCTCTCGCTCCTTCGGGTGTAGATTTAATTAAAACTGGCGTCTCAACTTCTATAAAATTTTGGTCGGATAAATAATTTCTAACTTTTTGCGCTATTTTATGACGAAAAATCAGTTTTTCACGAACCGTATTTCTTCTGATATCTAAATATCTATATTTCATGCGAAGTTCTTCGCCACCGTCGGTTTCATCTTCAATTGTAAAAGGCGGAACTAAAGATTCATTTAAAATCGTTAATTTTTCAACTAAAATTTCAATTTCGCCAGTTGAAATATTTGGATTTTTACTTAATCTTTCTATTACTTCACCTTCCACTTGAATCACAAATTCTCTTCCTAATTTTTTTGCAGACTCTAATAAATCTTTACTGCTTCTTTCTTCATCAAAAACCAATTGTGTAATTCCATAACGGTCTCGCAAATCAATCCAAATCATAAAACCTTTGTTTCTGATAGTTTGAACCCAGCCGGAAAGTATCACTTTCTGACCAATTTGTTTGCTTGATAATTCTCCGTTTGTATTGCTTCTGAACATTAAAATTGTTTTTAATTAGATCTTAATTTGTTAATTAATTCTCTAAAATTTATTTAAAAAAATCTACTTGCAAAGATAAACTTTTGACTGTGATTGTGAAAATGATTGAAAAATAAAGCTTTAAAAATGAAACTTAATTAAATATTTAACTAAAGTTTATGAATAAAAATAATTTTGAAAATAAAATAATATCTAATTTTATTAACTATTAAAAATTTAAAACACGTAATATGAGTTTAATTGATTTAATTACAGGAAATACGGGAAACCAAGTTGCAGAAAAAGCAGGAAATAAATTTGGTATTGATAAATCACAAATAATTGCGCTTCTTGCTGTAGCCGCTCCATTAGTTATTTCTTATCTAAGGAAAAAATCTCACGACAATCCGGAAGAAGCAAATAAATTAAATACGGCTTTAGATAAAGATCATGATGGAAGTATTTTAAATAATCCTGAACAAGCGGCGGAGAGACAAGATGAAGGTAATTCTATTTTAAGTCATATTTTTGGTAACGAAAAACCTCAAATTGAAAATCAATTATCTGCAAAAACAGGAATTTCAATGGATAAAATCGGACCAATTTTAGCGATGTTGGCTCCGATAATTATGGGTTTTATCGGTAAAGAAAAACAGTCAAATGGTGTGATTTCTGGTGGTGGAATAAGCGATTTATTAAGTGGGATTTTAGGAAATGCTTCGCAACAAGCGGAAAATGAATCCACAAATCCAATAAACGATATTTTAGGAAGTGTTTTGGGTGGTGGAAATTCAAGCGCAGATTCTGGAAATCCTTTAAGTAATATTTTAGGAGGTGTTCTCGGCGAAAAAAATAAACAAGCATCACAAAATGACGGAATTTTAGGTGGGCTTTTAGGAGGTTTGTTTGGCGAAAAATGATTAACTTTTTTTAAAGAAAAAGCTGAAGATTAATCTTCAGCTTTTTTTGTTTTTTCTGCTTTTGGTTTTGCCGTTTTGGGCTCTTTCTTTTCTACTTTTGTCTCTTTTTCTACCGCTTTTTTAGTGGCTACTTTCGCTTTTGGTTTCACTTCTTTTTTTACTTCATCTTTTGGCGCTTTTTCAACTTTTGCTTTTTGCTCTGTTGATGCTGTATAAAGTGGAACAGATTCTTTCTTCATTCTCGATTTTCCATAGCTTCCTGCTATTATTTTCCCACGTTTTGTTTTTTTATCGCCTTTTCCCATAATGTTTTGATTTAGTTTTCACGAAGTTAGTAAAAAAAATTAAATTAATTCTTAAAAATCGGAACATTAGAACAAGCTTCACCAAACATTAAAGATTTTACCATAGGTTTTAGTTGTTCCACTAATTCTATGTAAGCATTTTCGGGAATCTTTTCTTCTGAACAACCTTTTACTAAAACCCTTTTACCTTCAAGTTCAGAAAAATCATAAGTTTGAATGGCGTTATGCATTAACAAAACTTCTAAATCTTCTAAGTTTCCAAAAACCACTTTTTTTGAAACATTAGTAATTTTTGCTGTAATTAAAAAGTAAGCCCATAAAGGAATTATGGCATCTGCGGAACAATAAATATAAACGAAAGCGTCTTTATAAAAAGTTAGATCTAAATTCTCCACATCTTTCCTAAAGTCTTTTTCTTTTAGAACCAAACCTTGAAATAGAAATTCTTTTAAATCTATACCAATTCTTTTTCCTTTTGGTGAAAGCGTAGAAATATCAAAATTAATAAGACCACTTTCTGCTATTTTATTTTTAATTTCAAATTCTTCTGACATTTTGAATAACTTTTAGCAAATTTAATTTAATTAATTTAACTTTGATAAAGACTAACTTTTTAAAATTTAAGCAATAATAATTTGAAATACTACATCATCTCAGGCGAAGCTTCTGGAGATTTGCACGGAAGCAATCTTATGAAAGCTTTAATGCAAAAAGATTCCCACCCAGAATTTAGATTTTGGGGTGGAGATTTGATGCAAAAAATGGGAGGAACTTTGGTGAAACATTACAAAGACTTAGCTTTTATGGGCTTTCTTGAAGTAGCAAAAAATATTTCAACCATTTTAAAAAATATTACATTTTGTAAAAAAGATATTCTAAATTATAAACCGGATGTTTTAATTTTAGTTGATTATCCGGGTTTTAATTTAAGAATTGCAGAATATGCAAAAAAACAAGGCATAAAAGTTATTTATTATATTTCACCACAACTTTGGGCGTGGAAGGAAGGAAGAGTAGAAAAAATAAAAAAATATGTGGATGAAATGCTTGTTATTTTGCCTTTTGAAAAAGAATTTTATCAAAAACATTCCGTTCACACGCACTTTGTAGGACATCCTCTTTTAGATGCCATTTCTGACATAAAACAAATTGATTGTGAGCAATTTAAGCAAGAAAATAGTTTAAACAAAAAAGAAATTATTGCCCTGCTTCCAGGTTCTCGAGAGCAAGAAGTGAAAAAAATGTTAGAAATAATGCTTTCTGTGCGTCCACATTTTAAAGATTTTCAATTTGTAATTGCAGGTGCGCCAAGTTTAACAAAAGAATTTTATCAAAATTTTGTGGATGATGATGTACATTTTGTTTCGAATAAAACTTATAATTTATTGCGTTGTTCTTCCGCTGCACTCGTCACTTCTGGGACTGCAACTTTGGAAACTGCACTTCTAAATGTTCCCGAAATTGTGTGTTATAAAACGAGTAGTGTTTCATATGAAATAGGAAAACGCGTGGTGAAAAATTTAAAATATATTTCTTTGGTTAATTTAATTATGGATAAAGAAATTGTAACAGAATTAATTCAAAATCAATTAAATACTCAGAATTTAGTGTCTAATTTAAAAGAAATCTTAAAAGGCAAAAAACGAGAAAAAATGTTAAAAGATTTTGCAGAATTACGTCAAAAATTAGGCGGAAAAGGAGCAAGTGAAAATGCAGCAGAAATAATTATAAAAACTTTAAAAATGTAAAATTTGAAAAAGCAGCCATTTTTAGTTCTGCTCATTTTACTCATTTTGGGAATTATTTCTCAAGATTATTTCAATTTTTCTCTTAAAACTATTTATATTTTATTATTTATAGGATTTATAAGTTTGCTTTTTGTTTTCTTAAAATCATATTATATTCAAAAATTTAAGAATATAATTCTCCTATTTTCAATGTTTTGTCTTGGTATTTTTGTTTTCAAAATGCAGCAATATGAAGCGCCAAATATTGCTCTAAACAAAAAAGAAAACCTCTATTTTAGTCTAAATAAAAAACTAAATAGCACATCAAAAAACCGACGTTACGAAGTAGTTTTCTATAAAAATAATTCTGAATTCAATGCAGTTATTACAGTTCCAAAAGACCAATCAGAATTAAACTTTTCACATTTTTATGAAGCCGAAGTTAGTCTTCAAAAAACAGAAAAGCCTTACGCGGATTTTATTTTTAATTATCAAAAATATTTAGCTCGAAAAAATATATTTTATCTGGCTTATTTACCTGGAAATATAAAACAGAGTACAAAAAAATCACTTTCAGTATCTGAAAAAATAAAAAACGAAAGACTCAAGATTTTAACTAGAATTTCTACGAGTAGTTTAAGTGTAAAAAGTGCTTCTTTTTTGAAAGGAATTATTCTTGCCGATCGCACGGAACTTGATACAGAAACGGTTTCAGATTTTCAAAACAGTGGATTAATTCATCTTTTGGCGATTTCTGGAACACATATCGGAATTATTTTTGCCGTAATTTATTTTATCTTTCTTAAAATATTTCCTGTAAAATTTCGGAATTATGCTATAATTTTAAGTTTAATTTTCATTTGGAGTTTTGCGGTTTTTATTGGACTTGGAAATTCTGTAGTCCGCTCCTGCATTATGATTTCCACTTATATGATTTATTTGCTTTTAAAACGAAAACCAGATTTATTACACGCATTATCTTTGGCCGGATTAATTATTTTAATAAGCAGTCCACAACAATTCTTTGAGGTGGGTTTTCAACTAAGCTTTTGCGCCGTCTTAGGAATTTATTGGCTCAATAAACCACTTGTAGAATTACTTCCTCATTCAAAATATTCAGCTTTAAACTTTCTGAAAAGTATCTTTGTTATTACAATTGCAGCACAATTATCAACTTTGCCTTTGGTGATTTTTTATTTTCATCAATTTTCATTTATCTCTATCATTGCCAATTTAGTGGTGATTCCATTAGCGGAAATTATCATCACTTTTTCTTTATTTCTTGCAATTATTTTAGGTTTAAATTTTAATATTATTTGGTTAAATTCTATCTATGATTTTATGATTTTGAAATTATTAAAATTAATCCATTGGTTTGCAAGTTTAGATTTTGCAATGACTAGAAATATTGATTTGAATTTATTAGAAATTACTTTTCTTTTTATTTCAATTTATTCATTCGGAATTTTAGTAAGAAAAATTTCTTGGAAAAATACTTTTAATTTTGCTTTCACATTCTTGTTATTTATTTTTGTGAGAATTATATTTAATTTTCAGCAATACCAAAAAAGTGAAGTTATAACGCATACTTATTTTAAACAAAACTTGCTTTCTATAAAAAAAGGAGATGAAGTTTTGTTTTTACTACCAGAAAACTCGGATACAGAAAAATTAGAAAAATATATTATAAATCCTTATTTAACGGTGAGAAGAACTCAAAAATATAAAATTAAATATTTTCCTAAAAATACCAATTTAATATTAATTAATAAAAAAGCATATCCTTTGAATTAATCTTATTTAGAAAGATTACAAACTAAAAAATTCTGATAATTCTCACTTTCAGTTCCTTTAACATTCTTTAACTTTGTGGAAATTCAAATTTCACAACTATGGCTGGTTTATCCACATCCTCAATCGGCAGGAAATATGCAATGGCAATTTCAGCACTGCTTTTGCTTTCTTTTTTAGTAGTGCACGTTTCGCTAAATATGATTTCTATTTTTAGCAAAGATTCATTTAATGAGGCGTCGCAATTTATGGGCTATAATCCTTTTATACAATATTTCTTTCAACCAATATTAATGATTGGTGTGGTTTTTCACTTTGTAATGGGATTAATTTTAGAAATTAAAAATAATAATGCACGACCGATAAAGTATGGCATGAATACGCGTTCTAAAAATTCTACATGGATGTCTAGAAATATGTTAATTACTGGATTTGTTATTTTGGCTTTTTTAGGATTACATTTTTATGATTTTTGGATGCATGAAATGAATTATAAATATATAGAAATTTTGCCAGAAAATCCAAGTAGATATTGGATAGAACTTCATGAGAAATTTGCTGACGTTTGGCGAGTTATAATATATGTAGTTGCGTTTGTTCTTTTAGGATTGCATTTGTCACATGGTTTTCAATCTAGTTTTCAATCAATTGGAGCAAGACATCCAAAATATACGCCTTTTATCAAAGGTTTTGGAACTTGGTTTTCTATTTTAGTTCCTTTAGCTTTTATTGTAATCGCTATTTTTCATTTTGTAAATCAATAATCCTCAACAAATTATGAGTAAATTAGATTCAAAAATTCCAGCAGGCCCGTTAAAAGATAAATGGGAAAATCATAAAGATCACATGAATTTGGTGTCTCCCAATAACCGAGACAAAATAGATATAATTGTTATTGGGACAGGTTTAGCCGGTGGATCCGCTGCTGCAACTCTTGCAGAACAAGGCTATAATGTAAAAGCATTTTGCTTCCAAGATTCTCCAAGAAGAGCACACTCTATTGCTGCGCAAGGTGGTGTAAATGCCGCTAAAAATTATCAAGGTGATGGTGATTCTATCTACAGATTATTTTATGACACCATAAAAAGTGGTGATTATAGATCTCGAGAAGCAAACACTTACAGATTAGCTGAAGTTTCTGCAAATATAATTGACCAATGTGTTTCTCAAGGTGTTCCTTTCGGTAGAGATTACGGTGGACAATTAGACAACCGCTCTTTTGGTGGTGTTCAAGTGAAAAGAACTTTTTATGCAAAAGGACAAACTGGTCAACAACTTTTATTAGGCGCTTATTCTGCATTAAGTCGGCAAATTGGAAAAGGAAGAGTTAAAATGTATAACCGTCATGAAATGATGGATTTGGTTTTAATAGATGGAAAAGCGCGCGGAATAATTGCAAGAAATTTAGTAACGGGTGAAATAGAAAGACATTCTGCACACGCAGTAGTTATTGCTTCTGGAGGGTATGGAAATGTTTATTTTCTTTCCACAAACGCGATGGGTTCCAACTGTTCTGCAGCATGGAAAATTCATAAAAAAGGAGCTTATTATGCAAACCCTTGTTACGTGCAAATTCATCCAACTTGCATTCCTGTACATGGAACTGCACAATCAAAATTAACTTTAATGTCAGAATCACTTAGAAATTCTGGAAGAATTTGGGTGCCAAAAAACATTGAAGATGCAGCAGCAATAAGAGAAGGGAGATTAAAAGCAAAAGACATTCCAGCTGAAAATAGAGATTATTACTTAGAAAGAAGATATCCAGCTTTTGGAAATTTAGTTCCGAGAGATGTTGCTTCTAGAGCTGCAAAAGAAAGATGCGATGCGGGTTTCGGAATTGAAAATAATGACACACAAGAAGGTGTTTTTTTAGATTTCCATACAGAAATATTGAAAAAAGGTCGTGAAGCAGTTTTAGAAAAAAACATTCATAATGCAACAGAACAACAAGTTTACGAACTTGGAAAAGCTTGGATTGAAGAAAAATATGGTAATTTATTTGTCATGTATGAAAAAATCACAGCTGAAAATCCTTATGAAACACCAATGAAAATTTACCCTGCAGTTCATTATACAATGGGCGGAATTTGGGTGGATTATAATTTAGAATCTACAATTCCGGGTTGTTTTGTAATTGGAGAAGCTAATTTTTCTGATCACGGTGCAAATAGATTAGGCGCATCTGCATTAATGCAAGGTTTAGCGGATGGTTATTTTGTATTACCTTATACCATTGCTGATTATTTAGCCGCAGATATTTCCACGGGGAAAATTCCTACAGATACAGAAGAATTTAATTCTGTAGAAAAAGAAGTAAAAGATAGAATTCAATTTTTTATTAATAACAAAGGATCCCATTCTGTAGATCACTTTCATAAAAAATTGGGTCATATTATGTGGAACAAAGTTGGGATGGCGAGAAATGCAGAAGGTTTACAAGAAGCGATTAAAGAAATAGAAGAAGTTCGACAAGATTTTTGGCAAAATGTTCGTGTTCCTGGAAGTGCAAATGAAATGAATGCAGAATTAGAAAAAGCAGGAAGAGTTGCAGATTTCTTAGAATTAGGTCAATTAATCGCAAAAGATGCTTTAAACCGAAATGAAAGTTGCGGGGGTCATTATAGAATAGAATATTCAACACCAGAAGGAGAAGCAAAAAGAAATGATGAAGATTTTAAATTTGTGTCTTGTTGGGAATATAATGGACCAGATATTAATAAAGAAGTCTTGCACAAAGAAGATTTAATTTATGAAAACGTTGAAGTTAAAACAAGAAGTTATAAATAATCTCCAAATAATTTAATAAGAAAATGAGTACAAAAAAAGGCTTAAACCTGACTCTAAAAATTTGGAGACAGAAAAATAATAAATCAAAAGGGCAATTTGAAACCTACAAAATTTCAGATGTTTCCACAGATTCTTCATTCTTAGAAATGTTGGATATGCTCAATGAACAATTAATAGAAAACGGAAAAGAAACTATCGCTTTTGACCACGATTGTAGAGAGGGAATTTGCGGAATGTGTTCTTTATATATTAATGGAAGACCGCACGGTCCAGACACAGGAATAACAACTTGTCAATTGCACATGCGCCATTTTAAAGATGGAGAAACTATTCATATCGAACCGTGGAGAAGTGCCGCTTTTCCTGTTATAAAAGATTTAGTTGTAGATAGAAGTTCCTTTGACAGAATTATGGCAGCTGGTGGATTTATTTCTGTAAATACTTCCGGAAATACAACAGATGCAAATAGTATTTTAGTTCCAAAAGAAAATTCTGATAATGCAATGGATGCTGCAGCTTGCATCGGTTGCGGCGCATGTGTCGCCACTTGTAAAAATGGTTCTGCAATGTTATTTGTTGGTGCAAAAGTAACTCAACTTGCACTTCTACCACAAGGAAAAATTGAAGCAAAACGCCGTGTTTTAAATATGGTTTCTGCGATGGATGAAGAAGGTTTTGGAAACTGTTCCAACACGGGCGCTTGCGAAGTAGAATGCCCAAAAGGAATTACTTTAAGCGTTATTGCAAAAATGAATCGTGAGTACTTCTCAGCAAAATTAGATTAAAAAACTTTTTTTAATATTCTTAAAACCTTTCAATTTTTTGAAAGGTTTTTTCTTTATATTTCTCTATAATTAAAAAAAAATAAGTATTTTTTCTTTTAAGATGATTAAGAAAAATAGAATTCATTTTAAACGCTAAATTTTACATAAAATCAATTTTAATCTGTTTCATTATAAACTAATTACTTACTTTTGCCAAAATTATAATTACTCTAAGAAAATGATACTTAAAGATTTAAAAAAGAAAATTAATTTTTCTAACGCTTTTAAAGTTGTTGCAATGCTTTTCCTCGCCATTATGATGACTTCTTGCTCCAAAAAAGTAGAAATAAAAGGTAAACTTACCAATGCAAATCCGTTAGAACGTATAGAATTTATAGAATCTTCTGGCGTTGCAACTTTACCTTTGATAAATTTAGGTGTTGATAAAAACGGAAATTTTGAAGGTAGCTTTGAAGCTCCTAAAAATGGAATGTACGTCATCACTTATGGTGGAAAACAAGGTATGATTTATCTTAAAGGTGGGGAAAAAGCAGAAATAACTGGAGACGCCACACTATTCCCTACAGAATATGCTGTAACTGGAAGCGCAAAAAACAATAATGATTTTCTAAAAAATGTAGAATTATTTTTACAAAACTATTCTTCTTCAATAAATATGGGAGAATTAATTAAAAAAGATGAACCAGCATTTTTAAAAGAATCTAAAAAAATAGAAGAAGATATTAATAAGAGTATTGATGAAAATGCGAAAAAATTTAGCGCAGATAAAGATGCAGTTCAATGGAAAAAAGATGAACTATCAACAAATTTGTTGGGACTTTTAAGTCAATATAAAGTTAATCACGGACAAGCCATACAAAATCCATCATTTAAAGTTTCGAAAAACTTCACAGATTATGAAAATACTTTAAAAGAAAACAATGATAGATTAGTAGAAAATCATCCACAATACAGAAGTTACATTTTAAGTACTTTAAGTGATGAATTTCAAAAATATTCTGCCGCTCATAATAAAAAAGGCGACCTTTCTACTTCGCAGATTTTAAGTGAATTATTAAAAACTAAAAAGGATTTTTCACAAACTACTAAAGATTATATTTTAGCTTATGTAATTGCTCAAACAGATTTAAATATGGGCGCTACAAAAGAGTCCGAAGCAAAAGTGAATAAAATTATAGATTCTGAAATTAAAAATGAAACTGTAAAAAAAGATTTAAAAAAGATAGAATTTGTTTTAGCTGGATTTAAACAAGGAGACACACTTCCTGAAAGTAATTTAATAAAAGCAGATGGTTCTAAATTCAGTCTTTCTGATCTAAAAGGAAAACCAAGTTTAGTAATGTTTTACGCATCTTGGAATCGGAATATTTCACAATCTACCCCAGTTTTAAAAGAAGTTGTAGAATTTTATAAATCTAAAATGAATTTCGCTTATGTGAATTTAGATGATAGCAAAGAACAATTCATCAAAACAAGTGGCGCAATGTTAAAAGGTTTACCCGGAACAAACGCTTATGCAGAAGGCGGAATTAACTCAAAATTTGCAAAAGATTTTGGAATTTACGGGTTTAAACTTCCTGGATTTTTAGTCTTGAATAAAGATGGAAAAATTGAAGGACATTATTTTGTAAATTTAGGTGACCCAGAAATCGTTACGATTTTGGATAAACTTACTGGCTTAAAAGCGCCCGAAGCTGCGCCATAACTTCCGCCAAGTATGTTACCTGGAGCAGAATTACTTCCACATTCAGAAGAAAAACCAAAAGAAGCAAAGTAATTTTAAATAATACTTCGGTTAAATTTATTTCTAAAAATAATTTCGGAAATTTACAACCGAAAAGAACTATAGAAAAACAGGCTCTTTCGCCTGTTTTTTTAATTAATATCTTAAAATAGATGAAAAGAAAAACCAACTTAATTCTCGATAACATCAATATTTACGGAGCTGGTGCAAAAGGAGTTGCGATCGGAAAAACCATTGAAGGAAAAACAGTTTTGGTAAAAGGTGCAGTTCCCGGAGATGTTGTGGATGTGAAAGTTAGAAAATCTAAAAGCAAATATTTTGAAGGTGACGTTTTAAATTTAATTACGCCTTCTGAATTTCGTGTTGATCCAAAATGCATTCACTTCGGTGTTTGTGGTGGTTGCAAATGGCAAAACTTGTCTTATGAAAAACAATTAGATATTAAAAATGATGAAGTTTATAATAATATCAAAAGAATTGGCGGTTTTGAAAATTTTGAATGTGTTCCAATTTTAGGAGCAAAAGAGCAATATTTCTACAGAAATAAAATGGAATTTTCATTTTCAGATGCAAAATGGCTGACTTTAGACGAAATAAATTCTGGTGAAAACATTGATAATAAAAATGCTCTCGGATTTCACATTCCTGGAATGTGGAGTAAAATTTTAGATTTAAAAGAATGTTGGTTGCAAGAAGCGCCTTCAAACCAAATCCGTCTTGCTGTAAAAAAATTCGCAGATGAAAATGGTTTGGAATATTTTGATGTAAAAAATCAAAGTGGATTTTTAAGAACTTTAATGTTGCGCCAGAATTCTATGGGAGAATGGATGGTTTTATTTCAATTGTATCGTGAGGAAAAAGAAAATCAAGAGAAATTATTTAATTATTTATTAGAGAATTTTGTTGAAATTAAAACTTTGGTTTATGCGATTAATCCCAAACTAAATGATTCTATTTATGATTTAGATATAGAAATTTATCATGGTGATGGATTTTTAATGGAAGAAATGGATGGTTTAAAATTTAAAATTGGACCGAAATCTTTCTTTCAAACCAATTATCAACAAGCTTTAAATCTTTATCGGAAAACCTTAGAATTTGCAGAGATTACAGAGAATGACGTAGTTTATGATTTATACACTGGAACAGGAACTATTGCACAATATGTGGCGAAAAAAGCAAAACATGTGATCGGAATTGAATCTGTTCCGGAAGCAATTGCTGCTGCAAAAGAACACGCAAAACTCAATGGTTTAGAAAATTGTGAATTTTTCTGTGGTGATATGAAAGATATTTTCACCAAAGAATTTTTAGAAAATCATCCAAAAGCAGACGTTTTAATTACAGATCCACCAAGAGACGGAATGCACGCAAAAGTGGTAGAACAAATTCTAAATTTAGCACCAGAAAAGATTGTTTATGTGAGTTGTAATTCTGCAACACAAGCGAGAGATATGGCTTTATTAAAAGACAATTACATTTTGATAAAAATTTTACCAGTCGATATGTTTCCACAAACGCATCACGTGGAAAACATTGCGCTTTTAATTAGAAAATAGAAGTTTTTTTTTATCTTTAACCAAAATAAAATTTATGAACCATTTTCGATTTTTTTTAATTCCCCTATTTTTAGTTGGCTTTACAACTTTTTCTGCTCAAGAGAAAGAAACAACCAAAGCAAAAACTGACACCGTAAAAACAAAAACGGACGCAAGTAAAGACAAGAAAAAGGAAAAAATAAAACCTTATTCTGAAGTAATTACAGCAAAAGCAATTACTGATGATGGAATTTTTAAAGTACATAAAGTAGAAGATAAATATTATTTTGAAATCCCTAATCAAGCTTTAAAAAAAGATTTTCTTTTAGTAACAAGATTGACAAAAGCTGCAGCAGAAATGCGCTCTGGCTTCACGGGTTATGCAGGAGATCAAATTGGGCAAAATGTAATCTCTTTCGAGAAAGGACCAAATGATAAAATCTTTATCCGTTCTATTTCTTTCCAAGATTACGCGAAAGATTCTACTTCCCAAATGTACAATTCTGTGATGCGAAATAATGTACAATCAATTGTAGCTGCTTTTGACATTAAAGCTTTTGGAAAAGACAAAAAATCTTCCGTAATAGATGTTACAGATCTTGTAAACTCAGACAATGATTTGGTTTCTTTTGAAGCAAATACTAAGAAAAGTTTTAAAGTAGGTAAATTTGATAAAGAGAAATCTTACATTAATTTCATAAAATCTTATCCCAATAATATTGAAATTAATACCACTAAAACTTTTGCAAGAACATTTGGAAATATTAAATTTCCTCCTGGAAGAGAAAAACCAGAAATTAGCGGAAATTATACTGTGGAAATTAATTCCTCTTTGGTTTTGCTTCCCGAAAATAAAATGCAAGCAAGATATTTTGATCCGCGAGTAGGATATTTTGCAGTGGGTTACACAGATTTTGATGAAGACCCGCAAGGTGTAAAAAAACTTCGTCTTATAAAAAGATGGAGATTAGAGCCAAAATCAGCAGATTTAGAAAAATATAAAAGAGGTGAATTAGTGGAACCTGCAAAACAAATTATTTTCTACATTGATCCTGCAACTCCAAAAAAATGGGTTCCATATTTAATTGCGGGCGTAAATGATTGGCAAAAAGCTTTTGAAAAAGCCGGATTTAAAAATGCAATTATTGCAAAAGTTCCAAACGCAAAAGATGATCCAGAATGGAGTTTAGAAGATGCAAGATTTTCAGGAATTGTTTACAAACCTTCTGATGTTCCAAATGCTTCCGGACCTTCAATTTCAGATCCAAGAACAGGAGAAATTTTGGAAAGCCACATCAATTGGTATCATAATGTAATGAGCTTGGTTCGTGATTGGTATTTTGTACAAGCTTCTCCAAATGATCCACGAGCAAGAAAAATGGCTTTTGATGATGCATTAATGGGTGAATTAATTCGTTTTGTTTCTTCACACGAAGTTGGACACACACTCGGTTTGCGACATAATTTTGGTTCGAGTTCTACGGTTCCTGTTGAAAAATTAAGAGATAATAATTGGCTAACTAAAAATGGTCATACACCTTCAATTATGGATTACGCACGTTTTAATTATGTTGCGCAACCAGAAGATCACATTTCTCCAGAAAATTTAATGCCGAGAATTGGTGATTATGATAAATGGGCAATTGATTGGGGTTACAGAAGATTTTATCAATATAATAGTCCCGATAAAGAAAAAGCTTTTCTAAACCAATGGACAATTAAAAATTTAAAAAACCAAAGATTGTGGTTTGGAACAGAAAGTAATCCATTTGATCCACGTTCACAAAGTGAGCAAGTTGGAGATAACGCAATGATTGCAAGTGATTATGGAATAAAAAATTTAAAAGTAATTCTTAATAATTTAGATTCTTGGACGGCAAAACCAAATGAAGATTATAAAGGACTTTCTGAAATTTACAAACAAGTAACGGGACAATTTTCCAGATATTTAGGACATGTTTCAAAATATATTGGTGGTGAAATGGAAACTCCGAAAACAATGGAACAAAGCGGTTCTGTTTATGAAATAGTCTCAAAACAAGACCAAAAAAGTGCTTTAGATTTTTTAAATAAAAATATTTTTGAAACTCCAACTTGGCTCCTTAAAAAAGAAGTTTATGAGAAAACTGGTGATTCTCCAATTGAAATAATTGAAGGATTGCAAAACCGTGTATTTTCTAGAATTTTGAGTTCTGCAGTTTTAAAGAAAATGTACCAATCTCAATCTGTAGATTCTAACGCTTATTCTTTAGTAGATTATTTAACAGATTTGAAATCTTCTATTTTCGAAAATAATTCTCCAGATTTATATCAAAGAAATTTGCAAAGAAATTTTGTAGATTCCTTAATTAAATTAGTTTCATCTCAAGAACCAATAATGGATCAATCTGATATTTCTCCTATTGTAAAAGGAACTTTAAATGACATTAAAACAGATTTAAAAGCAAAAAATCCATCGGATAAAGTGCTTCAATATCACAATCAAGATTTGCAATATAGAATTGATAAAGCATTAAATCCTGATAAATAAAACCAATATTTTAACTTTGAAAAGATTAGTTGCGATCACTTTTGTACTATTTTTCTTGTTTTCTTGTAATTCAGACGATGATATTTGCACAAGTGGAGAAGCTACGCCGCGAATAAAAATTAAATTTAAAAATTTAGCAACTAATAAAGAAATTACACTCGACAGTATTTTTGTAAGCGTAGATTTTGGAAAAGGCGCAAAGAATGTAATTTCACAAAAATTTCCAACAGATTCTGTGGTGCTTCCTCTTCGTGTAGATGAAGCACCTTTTACAGATATTTATGTGAAATTAGCTTCCAAATCTTTAGATTCTTCAAAAATTAGAATTAATTATACTACAAAATCACAGTACGTTTCTCCAGCTTGTGGAATTAAAAAAACTTACGAAGATTTAAATTCTATATTAGAAAAAACAAATCCTGTTTTGCAAATACAACAAACTCAAACTCAAATCACAAATGAAGCAAAAACTTCTCTCTATCTTCTTTTTTAGCTTTATTTTTTTAAATGTTTTTGGGCAAAAAAAAATCGATAGCCTAAAAATAAAACCAAAATATAAAGCCAATTTTATGGTAGGTTTTGATGTGGTAAATGCAGGAGTTTCTGCTTTTTCTGAACGAAAATTATTTCAAGGATTTATATCTACAACTTACCAAAAAAGATTGCATCTAATTATAGAAGCAGGTTTTGAAAAAAACACTTATAAAAAAAATGGTTATGACGCAGAAGTAAGCGGACCATTTGCAAAAATCGGTGCTTTTTATATGTTAGCAACGGATCGAGAAAATATAGAAAATGGATTTTACGCTGGAGGAAAATTGGCAGGAAGTTATTATAATCAAGAATATTTTGCAGTTCCCGTTCGTGGTTTTCAAGGAGGTGATGTTTCTGTAGCATTTCCTGCATCAACGCAATCGTCTTATTGGTTGGAAGGAACAATTGGCGGTCGCGTTCAACTTTTTTCTTCTAAATTTTATATTGATTTAAATATTCAACCAAAATATTTAGTTTATACTACAAAACAAGATGAAATAATTCCAGTAATTGTTCCTGGTTTTGGTAAAAGCAGTGCGAAATTTAATATCGGTTTTGCTTGGAATTTGGCGTATAAATTCTGAGAAAAGCTTAGTTTAAATCTTCCAAAATTTCTTTTAATATTTCCTCCGTTTCTGATTTTAAATCTTCCAAAGTTGTATTATTATAAATAATAAAATCCGCTTTTTTAATTTTATCTTTTTCGGGCATTTGTTTTTCTAAAATGGTTTCAACTTCGCGGTAAGTTTTTCCATCTCTGTCCATTACACGTTTTATTCTCGTATTATCTTCGGCGGTTACTAATAAAGTTTTGTCACATTGTGTGTCAATTCCCAACTCAAAAAGAAGTGCTGTTTCTTTAAAAATAATTTTCTGATTTTGATTTAAAATCCAATTCTCAAAATCTTGTTTCACCGCTGGATGAATTGTTTTATTTAATTTCTCTAATAATTCTGCATCGGAAAAAACTTTTCCCGAAACATATTTAGTATCATAAATTCCATTTCCGTCGTAGGCTTTATCTCCCAAAAAGCTTTTTATTTCATTGCGTAAAAATTCATTTTCATTTACCAATTCTTTTGCACGAATATCAGAATAATAGACCGAAAAGCCATTTTCTTCAATAAATCTTGCAACTGTAGATTTTCCCGAGCCAATTCCGCCCGTTAAACCAATTAATTTTGGCCTTTCAGATTGTTCTTCCATAATTTTAATACCCAAAAACTTCGTTAAAAGTAAATGTTTTATCCAATTTTATACCACGATCTGTCATTTTTAAAGTTGCTAATTCATTATGAGCGTCGTGTTCAAAAAACAAAATATATTCATTATCAATGCACTGCTGCAAAAATTTTCCTTTTTCTTCCATTGTTAAAAGCGGTCTTGTGTCATATCCCATTACATAAACTTGTGGAATATGTCCTGCAGTTGGAATTAAATCTGCTGCAAAAACCACTGTTTTATCTTGGTACTTTATTACGGGAAGCATTTGCTTTTCGGTATGTCCATCCACAAAGATTACGTCCATTTTCAGTTCTGTTCCAAATTTATAATTTCCGGTTTGTGGTAAATCTAAAAAATTCAGTTGTCCGCTTTCTTTGATTGGTAAAATATTTTCTGGTAAAAAACTTGCTTTTTCTCTTGGATTTGGATTTGTCGCCCATTTCCAATGATTTTCATTACTCCAATAATTGGCATTTTTAAAGGTCGTTTCATAACCAGTTTTGTCTTTATTCCATTCAATTGCTCCTCCACAATGATCAAAATGAAGATGCGTTAAAAAAACATCTGTAATATCATCTTTTATAAAACCAAATTTCGCCAGATTTTTTTCTAAATTATCATCGCCCCAAAGTGAATAATGTCCGAAAAATTTTTCATTTTGTTTGTTTCCTAAACCACAATCCACTAAAACTAATTTCTTTCCATCTTCTATCAAAAGTGAACGTGTTCCAAGTTCTATCAAATTATTTTCATCTGCCGGATTTGTCTTTTGCCATAAAGTTTTTGGAACAACACCAAACATTGCACCGCCATCTAACTTAAATTTTCCACATTGTATCGGGTAAAGTTTCATATATTTTGCTTTAAATATTTTTTTTTAAATCACTTGTAAAGTTAAAATATTTTATGATTTTAATATTTTTAAAATTACGAAATTAAATTAAATCAATTGTTCTCAATAAAACTTTAAAGAAAACAAATTCGTAATTTTAAATATGGGAAAATTCATCTTTTTTAGTTTTGGTTTTTTACTCTGTGTGAGTTGTAGTTCTGCAAAATATAAAGACGTAGTTTACGGGAAATCAGCAAATAAGGAAGATTTAAAACTAAATATTTTCGTTCCTAAAAATTCTGAAAATAAAAGATTAACGGTTTTAATTTTCGTTCATGGTGGAAATTGGAACAGCGGAAACAAAAATCAATACGGTTTTTTCGGACGAAATTTTGCCAGAAAAGATATCGTAACCGTAATTCCAAATTACACATTAAGTCCAAACGCAAATGTTGAGCAAATGACAACTGAAATTGCAACAGCAATAAAGTGGGTTCAAAAAAACATTAAAAATTACAATGGTGATGCAAATCAAATTTTTGTAACTGGGCATTCTGCAGGCGGTCAATTGGTAACTTCTGCAGTTTTAAATCCAAATTTCGGGATTGATAAAAACTCAATTTCTGGAATTATTTTAAACGATGCCGCCGGAATTGACATGAAAGATTATTTAGAAAAAAATCCACCAACTACAAAAGATAATTATATCGCAACGTGGTCTAAAAATCCAGAAAATTGGTACCAAGCGTCGCCCATTTATTTTTTAGATAAAAACTCACCACCTTTTATGATTTACATTGGTAAGAAAACCTATCAATCCATAAAAACCGCAAATAAACATTTTCTCAAAAAACTGCACGAATTTCAACCCGATGTAAAACCAATATTTATTAATAAATCTCATATTCCAATGATTTTGCAATATGCATTTCCTTGGAATGAAAGAAGTGCAGAAATTGTAGATTTTATGAAAGAACAGAAAAAATAAAAATTTAATTTGTAAAATAATTATTCTTGTCAAGGTTTTGAACTTTGACATTTTTTTTAGAAAGACTTTATCTCTTCAATTTTAAATTCAAAAACTATAATTTTCGTATCTTAACTGCGAGAAATTTTAACAAGATTTTTAACGCTCAAAACTTTATATGAAACTAAAAAACTACATCCACGGCGAGTGGATTGAAGGAAATTCCGAAGGAATAAAATTATATAATTCTGTAACTGGCGAACAAGTTGCAATAGCTGATACAGCAGGATTAAATTTAAAAGATGCTTTAAATTACGGTAGAGATTTGGGTTATAAAAATCTGTCTAAAATGACATTCTATGACCGCGGACAAATGCTAAAAAATCTTGCTCTCTATTTATTAGAACGCAAAAAAAAATATTATGAAATCTCCTATAAAACTGGTGCAACTCACGCCGATTCTTGGGTAGATATTGAAGGTGGTTACGGTACATTTTTCACTTATTCTGGCTTAGCAAAAAGAATGTTGCCAAACACGCCTTTTTGGGTAGATGGAGATACACAAAAACTTTCCGCAAATGGCACTTTGCTTGGAACGCATATTTTAACGCCAAGTGAAGGAATTTCTGTACAAATAAACGCCTATAATTTCCCAGTTTGGGGAATGTTGGAAAAACTATCCACCTCACTTTTAGCGGGCGTTCCAAGTTTGGTAAAACCCGCAACGCCAACGAGTTATCTCACGCATGCTGTTTTTCAAGATATGATTGAAAGTGGAATTTTACCAGAAGGCGCAATTCAATTAATTTGCGGAAGCGCAGGAAATTTACTGGAAAATATGCAAGACGGCGATTCAGTTTTATTCACAGGTTCTGCTTCTACTGGAAAAAAATTAAAATCTATGCCTTCCATTTCTCAAAATGCGGTGCGTTTTAATATGGAAGCAGATTCTTTAAATTGCTCAATTTTAGGTTTAGATTCAAAACCGGGAACGCCAGAATTTGATTTATTTATAAAGGAAGTGCGCAACGAAATGACGACAAAAGCGGGACAAAAATGTACTGCGATAAGAAGAATTATTGTGCCAGAAAATTTAATCGATGACGTTCAAAATGCATTAATTAAATCTTTAGAACAAATAAAAATTGGAAATCCTTTAAACCGTGAAACCCGAATGGGTTCTTTGGCGGGAAAAGACCAATACAATGAAGTTTTAGAAAAAATTAATTTATTAAAAACTGATACAGAGTTAATCTATGACGGCAAACAAGAATTAATTGATGCCGATTATGAAAAAGGCGCGTTTATGTCGCCTAAATTATTTTTAAACGACTCACCTTTCACCAAAGATATTTCACATAATGTGGAAGCATTTGGTCCGGTTTCAACTTTGATGCCGTACAAAGATTCGGAAGAAGCAGCGGCTTTGGCAAAACGCGGAAAAGGAAGTTTGGTGGGTTCTATTATTTCTCACGATAACGATTTTATCGCAGAAACTTCTTGGAAAATGGCAACAACGCATGGAAGAATTTTTGTTTTAAACCGAGATAATGCGAAAGAAAGCACCGGTCACGGTTCACCTTTACCAACTTTAATGCACGGCGGACCTGGAAGAGCAGGCGGCGGCGAAGAAATGGGCGGATTAAACGGACTTCATTTTTTCTTACAAAAAACAGCAATTCAAGGTTCACCGGATGTTTTGACAGCGATTACAAAAATTTATCAAATTGGAGCAGAAAAAAAATATGCAGATTTGCATCCTTTTCAGAAATATTTTGAAGAAGTGGAAATTGGCGACGCGTTAGAAACCGCAGGAAGAACAGTTACAGACGCAGATATTGTGAATTTTGGCAATGTTTCTTGGGATCATTTTTATGCACACACCGATGCGACGAGTTTAACGGGAACTATTTTTGATAAAACCGTTGCTCACGGCTATTTCATACTTTCTGCGGCGGCGGGATTATTTGTTTCAGGCAAAAAAGGACCAGTTATTGCGAATTATGGATTAGAAAATTGTAGTTTTTTCAAACCCGTTTATGCAGGAGATACAATTACGGTTTATTTAACTGCAAAAGAAAAAGTGAACAAAGGCGTAAAAGGTAGAAATATTCCAAGCGGTGTTGTGAAATGGTTAGTTGAAGTTGTAAACCAAAGAGAAGAAGTGGTTTGTGTCGCAACAATTCTAACTTTAGTGGCGAAAAAATCTCCTTTTGTTAAAATTAATTTTAAAGATTTTGAGAAAAGATTAAAAAATTTAAAAAGTGAAACTTTACCAAAATGGGGACGAATGAAAGCGCAAGAAATGCTCGAACATCTGGAAACCACAATGAAATATAGCACAGGAGAATTGGAAACCGATTCCTGCAAAACACCTGAAGATCAAATTGAAGCCTTTCAGGATTCACTTTATAACTTTAGAAAAATGCCGAAAGATTTCCCTGCACCATTTTTGGAAGATGGAAAATTACCAGATTTAAAATATAAAAATTTAGATGAAGCAAAAACACATTTCATTGAATCCGTTAAGAATTATCAGATTTATTACAGAGAAAATCCAGAGGCGGAACATTTGCATTTTATTTTCGGAAAACTAAATAAAGAAATGATGGAATTATTTCATCAAAAGCACGTGACGCATCATTTTGAGCAATTTGGGTTGGTTTGATAAAAATATATTAGTGAAAATATTATTAATATTTCTGTTTACTTTCTGGTTTTCAGTTAAAATTTCTGCATAAAAAGTCTTCTCCGCACAATATGGAAGTCAAACGGATGTAAAAATATTCTTTGTGAAATATGAAAGTCAAGCAGGTTGGGTGAAAAAAGGAGAAAAAATATTTAATGTATTAATTCAAATAATTTTAAAAAAACAGTTTCATCATTAATGAAAAAAACAATCGGCGAAAAAGTAATCGCTTTTAATAAAAAACTTAAATATTCTGGAGATTTGCCGGATGGTTTCGCTGTTTTAAATCCGTTTTTTGATAATCCAGAAACTTTGGAAGTGATGACGAAGTTTTATCAGAAATTTTATAATGATAATAATCAAAGGAAATTTATTGTTGGAATAAATCCAAGTCGCCACGGAGCTGGAGTTACAGGGGTTCCTTTCACAGACACGAAACGATTGAAAAGTCATAATGGAATTGAAATGAAATCTGCGCATACGCATGAAATTTCTTCAGTTTATTTGTATTCTGTGATAGAGGCTTTTGGTGGTGCAGAAAAATTTTACAAAGAATTCTATATTAATTCACCTTTTCCACTTGCGATAATTCAAAATAAAAAGGGAAGTTGGTTGAACGCGAATTATTATGATGACAAAAATCTTTTCGAAGCCGTAAAACCGTTTATGATAAAAAGTTTAAAAGACCACATTTCAATTGGTTTAGATACCGAAGAAATTTTTATTTTAGGAAAAAAGAATGCGGTTTTCATTGATAAAATAAACAAAGAAGAAAAATTATTTGGAAAATTGACAGTTTTGGAACATCCGCGTTATATTCAACAATACAAAAGCAAAGAGAAAGAAATGTACATCGATAAATATTTGATTGCATTGAATAAAATTAAAATATAAACTTTGTCAAAGTATAATCACACTTCAAAAACTTTGACAAAGTGAAAATTAAAAAAACAACAAAATGACAGACGAATTCGTAACTTCAGAAATAAAAAATCAAATTTCCATCATCACTTTTGAAACGCCGAAAAGCAATGCTTTACCCGGAAAAATATTAGAAAAATTAGCGCAAACTATTTTAGACGAAGGTTCCAAAAAAGAAGTGAAAGCTATTTTATTAAAATCTGCGGGCGAAAAATCTTTTTGCGGCGGCGCAAGTTTCGATGAATTATTGGAAATTGAAGAACTTGAAACTTCAAAAAAATTCTTCGGCGGTTTTGCAAAAGTTTTGAACGCAATGCGAACTTGCAGAAAAATTGTAGTTGTTCGTGTTCAAGGAAAAACAACCGGCGGCGGTGTTGGAATTGCTTGTGCGGCAGATTATTGCTTCGGAACAGAAAATTCTGCTTTGGCTTTAACGGAACTTAATTTAGGAATCGGACCTTTCGTCATCGGACCTTTTGTAGAAAGAAAAATTGGAATTGCAGCATTTTCAGCGATGGCTTTAGACGCAGAATTCAGAAGCGCGGAATGGTGTTTAAATCATAATATTTATAATTCTATTTCAAATTCAATTGAAGAAATGGATTTAAAATTAGAAGAATTTTTAAATAAATTGAGCAGTAGAACTTCGGAAGCTTTGGCTTTAATTAAAAAAGTGTCTTGGGAAAACTCTGCACATTTTGAAAAATTAATGCCTGAAAGAATTGAAATGAGCGCGAGATTAATTTTAGAAGATTCTGCGAAAGCAAATATTGAAAAAATAAAAGAACGATTGAGAAACAAATAACATCAATTCACTTATTAATTAAAATTATTTTGGTTCAAGATTTGATTAAAAAAGCCTAAAAATAAAATTATGAAAAAACTTATTTTCCTTCTGCCCTTTTTATTAATCGCTTGTAAAAAAGATACAACTGTAATTTCAACTACTACAAATCCTGATTCTGTGCTTGTTTCAAATCAAAAAACAAGTGATGAAAAAATCAATCAAGATTCTTTAATTGCAAATTCTCCCGCTGTAGAAAAAGTTTTGGATGAAGGCGTTAACCGAAGTACGGATAAAAATGAAATTATTAGAACGGCAGTTGGAAGTATGTTGCCTTTTAAAATTGGTGATCAATTTACGGAAGACAATCAAAAATTAATTTTGAAAATAAAAAATGTTTCTAAACCTCATCTTAAGATTTCAATAGAAACAAAAAATCCGATGAACATTAGAGTAAATCAAATAAAATATCCCGATGGTAGTTTCGATGGTCCCTTTGGTCAAACCTTAAAATTAGATACGCCTCAAAAAGGAGAATATTGGATAATAATTGGCAAAAGTTTAATGGCAGATGGAAATTCCAAAGGTCATTTTAGTTTAGAAGTAGAATAATTTTTTTTGGTACAATTTCTGAATGGTATTTAAAATAACAAAAAATATTATGAAAAATTTAATTTTAACCGGCATTTTTGCCTCTGCAACTTTGGTGAGTTGTGGCACGGTTCAATCCTTAGTTCAAAACACATTTCCTTATACTGCAAATGTTTTAGTATCAACTGGCGTTCCTGCAAACAAAGAAGTTTCTTCTTCTACAACTGCTTCTAACGTTCAAAGTTGGTTTGGTGGAAATAATAATGCACAAATAAAAGATGTGAGAATTTCTGATGCAAAAGTGACAGTTATTTCTCCATCAAACGGTTCACTTTCTGATTTTAAATCTTTTAAAGTGTACATTTCTTCTGATGGTTCTGCAGAAAAATTAGTCGCTTCAAGATCAGATTTCAATAATTCTAGCAATAGTTTAAATTTAGACATTAATGATTCTGGATATTTAGATAATGTTGTAAAAAGCACAAATCTAAAAGTAAGAACTGTTTATGAATTAAAAAACAGCACCAGTTCTGATATGAATTTACGTGTATCACTGAATTTCAATAGTGTTCCGGCAAATTAAATTCTAAAAGAAATTAAATAAGACCGTTAAATTAATATTTAGCGGTTTTTTTATCTCATTGCATCAATAATATTATTCGTTATTTTTGAATAGAATTAAAAGAAAAAACAAATGAAAAATAAATACTTCCGCATTTTCAGTATTAGTTTTGGGAGTTTATTGCTCATTTTAATTCTGGCTAATTTTGGAATTAATTTTTGGCTGAAACATAATTTACCAGATTATTTAAAAAATAATACAAGTTATAAAATCACATATCAAAACTTAGATGTAGAATTGCTTTCTGGTACAATTTCAGCGCAGGGAATTTCCATTAATAATGCAAATCCAACACAGAATAAAATTTTAGGTTTACAAGGAACTGTAGATTCTTTGCAAATAAGCAGATTAGGAATTTATGATGCTGTTTTCAATAAAAGAATTAATACAAAAAACTTGGTTTTAGTTAAACCACTTTTAAATATTACTTTACCAATAAAATCTAAAAACAAAGAGCAAAATCCAATAGAAATAAAAAATATTGAAATTAAAGAAGGAAATATTCAAGTTTTTAAACCAAACAAAAATAAATTATTGCGCCTCAATTCTTTAAATCTTAAAATTAAAGGTTTAGAATTATCTCCTGAAACCGATACCAATAATTTGCCTTTCGAGTTTGATGCTTATTCTTTTGAAGCAAAAAATATCTTTTTTCGTCCAGATTCTGTTTATTTATTTTTAGCGGAACACATTAAAACTGAAAATGGGTATTTAAATATTAGAAAATTTTCTTTCGTCCCACTTTTAAGCTATTCTCAATTTATAAAGTATTTTCCTACCAGAAAAAATCTATATAATTTAAAATCTTCTGAAGCTGTTTTGGAAGGTTTGAGTTTTAAGAATAAGAAAATTAACATCAAAACTTTTCGTGTAGAAGAGCCGAATTTAAAAATTTATACTACGAATGTAAAACCTGAAAAAGAGAAAAAAGAATTTAAATATAATATTTTTTTAGAGAATTTAATTTTAAATAATGCAAAAGTTGATATTCAAAAACCAAATCAAACGCCTTTGTTTATTGGTGAAAATTTGAATTTAAACATCAATAAAATTACAATAAATAAAGAAACTGAAATAGAAAATATTCCATTTCAATATGAAGATTTTAAAATTGATGGGAAAAATTTAGATTATTTTACCAACTCAGAAAACATCAAAATTGCTTCGGCTAAAATCAATCCGAAAAGCATTTTCTTAAGTTCTACTTTCTTAAAAACCACCTCCAATTCTACGAAAAAAAATAATTTTGATTTAAATACAAAATCTATTTTGATAAAAATGCAAGATTTTAAAATGGTAAATTCAAAATTAAAATTGGAAATAAATGAAATTTTAATTGATCAAATGAATGGAAAAATTGCTACTGCAAATGTGAAATTCAAGCAAAAAAACAAATCTTCGTTCATAGATTTTCCATTGAAAATTCACAAAATAAATTTAAAAAACTCTAATTTAAATATTGATTCTAAAGGGAAACCAATGGTTTTGAACGGTTTAAATTTAAATATCAATGAGTTAGAACTAAATCAAAACAAAGACAATCAACTTTTATTAGACAGCAAAAATTATCAATTTAGTGCGAAAAGATTTAATTATCAACCGAGCCAATTTTATAAAATTGTTTCTAATAATATTTCTATTTCTCAAGATAAAGGTCAAATTTCAAATTTTGCAATGACGCCTTTGGTTACTCGCGCACAGTTTATAAAAATGATTCCGACGGAAAAAGATTTATATAATTTGAAAGCAGAAAATATTTCCTTTAATGGAAAATACGATTTATTAAACCAAAATAAATTTGTAAATCTCTCTCAAGTTACTTTAAATAAAGTAGATGCAAATATTTTCCGGAGTAAAATTCCAAAAGATGATGAAACGGTAAAATCACTTTATTCTAAAATGTTGCGATCTATAAAAATTCCTTTATTTGTTGATAATTTAGATGTGAAAAATTCTGTTTTGGTTTATGAAGAAGACATTCCAACAAGCGATGGTCCAGGAAAAATTTCTTTTAACCCGTTTAATATGAATGTTAAAAATATAAATTCTGCAAAAATGAAAGGAAAACCAACGCAAGTTGCGATTACTATTAATGCAGGTTTTATGGAATCTTCTCCACTTCACGTTAATTGGGGATTTAATACTGCTGATTTAAGAGATCATTTTACAATTTCTGGAAGTTTAAAAAATCTTCCTGCTCCAAAAATAAATCCTTTTATAGAACCTTATTTGCACTTGAGTGCGACTGGAAATATTAAACAATTATTGTTTGATTTTAAAGGAAATCCTGTTGAAATTAATGGAAATTTTAAAATGCAACACGATAATTTGAAGGTTTCAATTTTAAAGAAAAATTCAAAAGAGAAAAATAAATTTCTAAGTGGGATTGCAAATCTTTTTATTAAAAATGATTCTGGAAAATTCCCTGAATCTGTAACTGTGGATCATGTAAAAAGAGACAACACAAAATCATTTTTTAATCTCTTTTGGAAAGGTTTAGAAGAAGGTTTGAAGAAAACTTTACTTGGCGTAAATTATAAAAAAACTGAGGAAAAGGTACAGAAAACCGTAACTACTGCAAAAGAAACCGTGAAAGATGTGAAAACTGTGGTTGTTAAAGCAAAAGATGATGTAAAAGCGGTTAAAGAAAAAGCTGTAGAAAAATTGAAACCCAAACCTGAAAAAGCTAAAAAAAAGAAAGGGTTTTTTGAGAGAATTTTTAACTAAAAAAATCCGTTTCGCAAATTATTTACGAAACGGATTTATAAATTTAAAAAAAATTGGTTATTTCACCAAAGTTAATTCACTTACAATGTGTCCTGCTCCAGCGTATTTATCAATCACCCAAAGAACATAACGTACATCTACATTAATCGTTTTTTGCAATTTTGGTTCAAAAACAATATCGCCAGAGAGTGCTTCACTATTTCCGTCAAAAGCCAAACCGATTAATCTTCCGTAACCATCAATTACCGGTGAACCAGAATTTCCGCCTGTAATATCATTATTTGTTAAAAAATTTATCGGCATATAACCTCTTTTGTCCTTATACATCCCGAAATCTTTCTTTTTATATAAGTCTAAAACTTTTTGTGGCAAATCAAATTCTTCATCTCCTTTTTTATATTTTGCAATCATTCCCGCCATATTAGTGTAATAATTTTCTTTAATTCCTTTGTAGTTTCTATCGGCTCTTTCTGGTAAAGTTGCAACTTGCCCGTAAGTTAATCTCATCGTTGAATTTGCATCTGGATAGAATTTTTTATCCGGACTTGCCATCATTAAACCAGCTAAATAAAGGCGGTTATTTTTCGCAAAATTTTCATCTACTTTCACAAATCTTTCTCCAGATAATCTATAATCTGAAACATAAGCATTTGCAAATTGAAATAATGCATCTCCATCAATTTTCAAACGATCTGGATTATTCAAAAATAATTTTGCAGATTCTTCATTAGCAAAAATGGAAGACGAAGCAACCAATGATAAATTAGAAGCATCCACTTTTAAAATTGAAGGTGAAGCAACATCTTTTGCAACTCTTTGTTGGTAAAGATTAACAAGAGAATTCAACATTTCGCCTTCTAAGTCTGCGTGGAAACCGTCGTAAGCTTTTTCAATTGCGGCTTCTAATTTTGGTTTCATCGCAGCTTTTCCTGCATCATCTTGATCCGCGTAAGTTTTAAATAGACTTCCCAAAGAATAAGCGACAGAAATATATTTTGCATTTCTCTGGAGTTGAGAAGAATAATTTCTTTCTACATTTCTATCTGAAATTTGTTTGTAATAAGCTTGTATGTCTGCTAAAACACCGCCATAAACTTTTTCATTTTCTGGTAAAAGTGCCCATTTTTGGTAATCGGCTTCAGCTTTTTGTTTTTCTGCAATTGTTCCATTTTTTTCAACGGCATCAATTGTTCCTTGTCTGTTTTTCCAATAATTGGCAACACTTGCGTATTGAGAGGCATAATCTAGTCTTGTTGCATCATCTTTATCCATGTACTTTTTCATTATATCCATAGATAATTTTGAAGCTTCCACCCAAGCTGGATAATCTTTATTTACCATTTGTTCTATTCCAAAAGAAGTTAAATAACGGTTTGTTCTTCCAGGATAACCTATAATCATTGCAAAATCTCCTGGCTTGTAGCCTTTTAAAGAAACGGGTAAAAAATGTTTCGGTTTCAAAGGAACATTATTCATAGAATATTCCGCTGGATTATTATTTACATCTGCATAAACTCTAAAAATACTGAAATCTGCAGTATGACGCGGCCATTCCCAATTGTCTGTATCGCCACCAAATTTCCCTAAAGAAGCAGGAGGAGCTCCAACCAAACGGATGTCTTTGTAATCTTGATAAACGAAATAGTAAAATTCATTTCCATTAAAAAAATCTTTTACAACAACGGTATATTTCCCATTTTCAGAATTTTCTGTTTTAATTGCTTTATATTCTGCATCAATAACTGCCTGTCTTTGTTCGGAAGACATATCATTATTTAATTTAGAATTGATTCGTTTTGAAACATCATCCATTCTTACTAAAAATCTCACATAAAGATTTTTTGCATTAAATTCTTGATCACGTTTCATTGCCCAATAACCATTTTTTAAATAATCTTTTTCTGGAGTTGAAGCTGCAGCAATTGCATCATAACCACAATGGTGGTTGGTAAAAACCAAACCTTGTGAGGAAACTATTTCTCCTGTACAAAATCCCCCGAAACTTACAATGGCATCTTTTAAACTGGAATTATTTACAGAATAAATTTCTTCCGGAGAAAGATGTAAACCTTCTTTTTGCATATCTGTGCCGTTTAATCTTTTAACGAGCATCATAAGCCACATCCCTTCGTCTGCACGCATTTGCAGAAAACTTAGGAGAAAGGTGCATAATAAAAATAATTTTTTCATTTAATATATTTTAGTGGTGCTAATTTAATAAAATGCTTTTGATTAAAGTGGAATAAAACAAAAAAGACAGAAATAATTCTACCTTTTATATTTAAACTTTTATCTGAGAAAATAATTTACAAAATTAAATCTGCAGAATCATTTCTGTATGCGGAATATCATCTTCCAAATATTTCTTTCCGGTATCTACAAAACCAAAACTAGAGTAAAATTCAATTAAATAATCTTGTGCAGAAATTCTCACAGATTTACTTCTAAATTGGTTAAAAATTATCTGCAAACTAAAATCTACAATAGTTTTTCCTAAATTTTTTCCACGCACAGAAATTGATGTTAAAACGCGACCAATACTTGCTTCGGGATATTTTATATCTTGTTTAAAAATTCTTAAGTAAGCCACAATTTCGCCATTTTTTTCCGCCCACAGATGAATGGCTTTTTGATCGTAATTATCTGCATCTAAATAGAAACATTTTTGTTCTACTACAAAAACTTCTTGCCGGATATTTAAGACTTTGTATAATTCTTCAGTTGATAATTCTGAAAAACTTTTTATTTTCCAAACTAAATTGGTCATTCAAATATTATTTTATTTTTCACCAACATTGCATTAGTAGAAGAAATATAATCTAAAATATATTCTCCACCATATTTTTTCTCAGCTGAAGTCACAAAAATTTCGGGTAAATCTTCCCAAGTTTTTAGAAGTTCTTGTCTATAAATCTCTACGTTTCTGTCTGCAGCTCCAGGTTTTAATTTATCTGCTTTAGTAAATGCAATACTAAACGGAATACCACTTTCGCCACACCATTGCATAAAATCTAAATCTATTGTTTGCGGCGCATGTCGGATATCAATTAAAACAAAAAGATTTACCAAATTGGTTCTGTTTAAAATATAATTAGTAATTATTTTTTCAAAATCTTTTCTGGTAGATTTGGAAACTCGTGCAAATCCAAAACCTGGAAGATCTGTAAGATACCAGTTTTCATTAACCAAAAAGTGATTAATTAATTGTGTTTTTCCAGGAGTTTGGGAAGTTTTTGCTAAGTCTTTGCGGTTCATCATTGCATTAATGAGTGAGGATTTACCCACATTTGAACGCCCAATAAAAGCATATTCTGGCAAGGTTGGTTCTGGACAATCTTGCCACCTGCTGCTGCTTTTTAAAAATTCTGCTGTTTTTATTATCATACTAAAAATGGAGGTTTCTATTTCCTCCATCGTTTTTATTTATTTTCTAACCAACTGTAAAGAATTTTATTAAATTCTTCTGGTTTTTCCATCATTGCAGCATGTCCACATTCATCAATCCAAAATAAATCAGAATTAGGAATAAATTTATGCATATCAACTGCAACTTCTGGCGGCGTTACATTATCTTGTTTTCCCCAAATAATGCAAACTGGACATTTAATATTTGGTAAATCATTCAACATGTTATGTTTAATTGCACTTCTTGCAAGCATAACGGTTTTAATACCTTTCATACGGTCATTCACCAAACTGAAAACTTCATCTACTAATTCATCTGTTGCAATATCTGGATTATAAAAAACTTCTTGCGTTTTTTTCTTAATATATTCTTTATCACCTTTTCTGGGAAAACTATCACCAAAAGTTCTTTCATATAAACCAGAGCTCCCGGTCAAAACTAAATTTTTTACGAGATCTGGTCTTATAGTTGTTAAAATTAAACCCACATGACCGCCCATTGAATTTCCTACAATTGTGACAGGACATCCAACTTCTTCATCTATAAATTTCGCAACAAATTTTGCAATACTTGTTAAATTAGTATTTAAAACAGGAAGATCATAAATAGGAAGAACTGGAACAAAAACTTGAAAACCTTTTTTAGAAAAAAATTCTACCATACTGGTAAAATTACTGAGTCCGCCCATTAAACCGTGCAACAAGACTAAAGGATGACCTTCACCTTCTTGTATGAAGTCAAATTTTTTCTGCTTTTTAATTTTAAATCTCATAAATGTCTTTCTGGGGCGTGGCAAAAGTACAAATTTAACACCAAATTTTAATTATTTTCTTAGATAAGATGGTGTTAGAAATATTAAAGTAAAAATATTAAATTTTTCTAAAACATAGAAAAAAAGTTTAATAACTTAAACTGTTTTAAATCAAATATTTAAATATTATTCTTCAAATTTCGTAATTATTTATCCACATTAAGTATAAAAGTGGGAAAAAGTGGGAGAATATGGAAATATTTTATAAATTTGTCCCAAATGAATCAATTCATCGGAACATACGAATGTAAGATAGACGATAAAGGTCGTCTAAAAGTGCCGTCTTCTTTAGTGAAGCAAATGGCGTCATTTACTGATGAGACTTTTGTAGTGAAGCGCTCTGTCTTTCAGGAATGTTTGGAGGTTTATCCACCCAGTGCGTGGGAAAAAGTCACTGCGAAAATTAATAAATTAAACCGTTTTATTAAGAAAAACGCTGATTTCATTCGTCTTTTTACAGCTGGGGTAAAAATGGTGGAATTTGACAATGCAGGAAGAATTCAGATTTCAAAAGATTTAATACAATTTGCTAATCTGAAAAAAGAAATTGTAATTACAAGCGCAGGCGAATTGTTTGAAATCTGGGATAAAGAATCTTATGAAAAGGTTATTTATAGCAGTGATATTGATTTTGCTTCACTTGCAGAAGATGTAATGGGCTCTATAAATTCCGAAGAAGATGTATCATAATCCTGTTTTGCTGCACAAAAGCGTAAAAGATTTGATTACAAATCCAGATGGGATTTATATAGACGTGACTTTTGGAGGCGGTGGTCACTCGCGTGAAATTTTAAAAAATTTATCTTCAAAAGGAAAGCTTTTTAGTTTTGACCAAGATTTGGATGCTTTAAAAAATAAAATTGATGATGAGCGATTTACTTTAATCAACCAAAATTTTCGATTTTTAGAAAACTCACTTTTAGCTTTTGGAATTTCTGAAGTGGATGGAATTTTAGCAGATTTAGGTGTTTCATCGCATCAATTTGATGAAGCAACGCGCGGATTTTCAACTCGAAGTGATGCTCCTTTGGATATGAGAATGAATGTGAAACAACATTTGGATGCCAAAAAAGTGGTAAATCAATATGAAGAAGAGCAACTCGCAAATATTTTATATCAATATGGAGAATTGCGGGAATCCAGAAAAATAGCAAGACAAATAGTGCAACAAAGGCTCATCAAACCAATAAAATCTACACAAGAATTAAAGGATATTTTTCATTACGTTCCGCCACCAAAACGCAATAAATTTTTTGCACAGGTTTTTCAGGCGATTCGGATAGAAGTGAATCAAGAATTAGATGCTCTAAAAGAAATGTTGCAGCAATCTTATCGGGTCTTAAAACCAGAAGGAAGATTGGTTGTGATTTCTTATCATTCTTTGGAAGATCGTTTAGTAAAAAGGTTTTTAAGAAATGGAATGTTTGAAGGAGAACCAGAAAGAGATATTTATGGAAATTTTAATAAGGTATTTTCTTTACTTCAATCAAAAGCGACTATTCCAGATGAAAAAGAAATTGAAGAAAATTCTCGGGCAAGAAGTGCAAAATTAAGAACTGGAATAAAAAATTGAAAAATTGGCTAAAAAACCAGCGACATATAAACCACAGAAGAAACTCACTTTTATTGATATTTTAAAAGGAAATTTCCTCAATCGTGATGAAGTAAAAATTCATTACAAATATTTTCTGTTAATTTTTGTCTTAATGATGATTATGATTTACACAAATCATTTGGTAAGTACAAAAATTGAACAAGTAAATGCACTGAAAGAGCAGCGAGAAGAATACAAATCTAGAAATGCATATGCACAAAGTAAATTAATTAAAGTAAAATTAGAATCTGAATTAGGAAAAGAAATGGTGGAAGATTCTTTATTAACACTACAAAATCATCCACATAAATTATTGATAAAATTAGACACACAAGATGCAAAATGAATATGACATAAAACGCAAAAAAGCATTGCGATGGGGTTACCTTTTCGCTTTGACTGCATTACTCGTTTTTGTAGTGTTTGTTGCAAGAATTGTGGTCTTACAAAACACCAATGTAGAAGAAATTCAAGACGATTATATTAATAAAAATTATCGTGAAGCAACGCTTCCTGCTGCTCGTGGAAATCTTTACGCAGCAGATGGTTCTATTCTCGCCACAACTGTAATGCGATACGATGTTTTTTTGGATTTTAAAACAATGCGAGACACCATTTACAATAATAATATTTCAGCACTTACCGATTCTCTAAGTGTTTTATTTGATAAACCTAAAAGTTATTTCCGCGCTAGATTTGACCAACAGAAAAAGGCGAAAAATCAATATTATCAACTGGTAAAAGGTTTAGATTTTGACCAATACGATAGAATTCGCAACTTTCCTATTTTTAATAAAGGTAAAAATAAAGGTGGATTTATTGTTGATAGAAACTTCAAAAGAGAACTTGCCACTACAGAAATTGGCGCAGGAACAATCGGGATGGATACAGGAAAATATTCCTCTGGTTTAGAAGGTGCTTTTTCAAAATATTTAACAGGAACTGATGGTAAAAGATTGGAGCAGAGAATTAATTCCAGTCAATGGAAACCAATTGACTTCTGGAAAGTGCAAGAACCAGTTGATGGAGAAGATGTTTATACCACTTTAGATTTAAGAATTCAAGATATTGCGCATTCTGCTTTAGAAAAACAATTGATAAAATTTAATGCAGATCATGGTTGTGTTGTAGTAATTGAAGTAAAAACCGGAAAAGTAAAAGCGATGGTAAATCTTCGCCGAACAGAACCCGGAATGTATGTAGATGCTTATAACTATATTTTGAAAGATGCAACAGAACCTGGTTCAACCTTTAAAACTGTTTCTCTTTTAGCTGCAATGGATGATGGTTTGATTGATGAAAATACACGAGTACAAACTTCCACTTCTTGGACTTATCAAGGACAAAGAATTACAGATCATAGTGCAGGAAATTATGATGTAAGTGATGTTTTAGCGCATTCCAGTAACGTGGGTGCAGCCAAATTAATTACAGCTGCTTATGAAGATAAACCACAAGTTTTCTTAGATCATTTACGCAAATGGAAATTATTTGATAAAATGGATATTGAACTTCCAGGAATTACAAAACCAATTATTGTAACTCCAGAAAATAAACGTTGGAACAAAGCCACTTTAGCTTCTTTAGCTTACGGGTATTCTGCACGATTTAGTTTACTTCAACTCGCTACTTTTTACAATGGAATTGCAAATAAAGGCGTGATGTTGAAACCACTTTTCATAGACAAAATAATGAAAGACGGACAAGAATTATTCACTGCAAAACCAGAAATAATGGTGAAGAAAATGGCGTCTGATAAAGCGATTGCAGAAATGACTTCTGCGCTCACACAAGCTGTAGAAAGAGGAACTGCAAAAAGTATTTACACACCAAATTTGAAAATTGCAGGAAAAACCGGAACTGCGAGATTTGAATATTGGAAACCAGGTCCTTTCAAATATCAAGCATCTTTTGCGGGATTTTATCCATCAGATAATCCAAAATATACCTGTTTAGTAATGATTAATCAACCAGATACTTCTATCGGTTTTTACGGTGCATCCGTTTCTGCTCCAGTTTTTAAAGAAATCGCAGGGAAAACTTTTCTTAAAACACCATTGAATATTGAAAAGGAAATGTTGACTGATAAAAAAGTAGATTTCAAAAAAATGGTTCATAATCCAGTGAAAATTTCAGTTAAATACGATTCAATGCCAAATGTTAAAGGATTAATTGGGAAAAATGTCATTCCACAATTGGAAAATTTAGGATATCGAGTGGATTTTAAAGGCGTGGGGAAAATCAAAGAACAATTTCCGTTAGAAGGTGTCCCACTAAAGAAAAACCAAAGAATTTATTTGACTTTACAGAATTAAAAAAATGCAGTTAGAAAAACTTTTAAACAAAATTCCAACTTTAGACATTCGCGGTAAAATCAATCGTGAAATTTCTGAAATTGTTTTTGACAGCCGAAAAGTTGTGAAAGATTCTGTGTATGTTGCTGTAAAAGGTACAGTTTCTGATGGTCATTTGTATATTAATTCTGCAATAAAAAAAGGAAGTTCGGCTATTGTTTGCGAAGATTTCCCAAATGAAATTCATGAAAATTGCACTTATATTAAAGTTAAAAATTCTTCAAAAACTTTAGGAAGATTGGCTTCCAATTTTTATGGAAATCCCTCAGAAAACTTAACATTAATCGGCGTTACAGGAACTAACGGAAAAACTTCAGTTGCGACTTTATTATTTGATGTATTTAAAATTTTAGGTCATACTTCTGCATTAATTTCTACGGTTGAATATCGAATTGGAGAGGAAATTATTCCTTCAACACATACAACTCCTGATGTTTTAACCATTAATAAGATTTTAGCAAAAGCTCTGGAAAAAGGCTGTGAATATGCATTCATGGAAGTTTCTTCTCACGGAATTCATCAAGATAGAATTGAAGGTTTGCATTTTAAAATTGCTGGATTTACCAATATTACTCATGATCATTTAGATTATCATAAAACTTTTTTAGAATATCTAAATACCAAGAAAAGATTTTTTGATGAACTTCCCTCTTCCGCGGTTGCCATTACAAATGTGGACGACAAAAACGGAAATGTGATGTTGCAAAATACATTAGCTAAGAAAAAATCTTACGCAATGAAAACTTTCGCAGATTTTCACGGAAAATTGTTGGAAAGCGATTTTAACGGGATGCTTTTAAATTTTAATAACCAAGAATTTTGGACAACAATTGTAGGAAAATTTAATGTTTACAATTTACTTTTGGTCTTTGCAATCGCATCAGAATGTGGTTTTGAAGACAATAAAATTTTAACTGCAATTTCCCAATTAAAACGTGTAAAAGGCAGATTTGAAACCATAAAATCTCCAAGCGGAATTTTCTTTGTAGTTGATTACGCACACACTCCAGATGCATTAGAAAATATTTTAGACAGTATTAATGAAATCCGAACTAAAAATGAAAGATTAATCTGCGTTTTTGGTTGTGGTGGCGATAGAGATAAAACAAAGCGACCAGAAATGGGAGAAGTTGCAGCGGCAAAATCAACTTTAGCAATTATCACTTCTGATAATCCTAGAACAGAAAATCCGCAGCAAATTATTAAAGAAATTGAAGCCGGCGTAAAACCGGAAAATTATAATAAATTTTTAAGCATTCCAGATCGGAAAGATGCTATAAAATCTGCCATAAAATTTGCCGAACCAAAAGATATTATTTTGGTTGCGGGAAAAGGACACGAAAATTATCAAGAAATATACGGCGTAAAACACCATTTTGATGATAAAGAAGTGATTGAAGAACTACTACAAACTATGGGTAAATAACTAAAATAAAAGCAGATGTTATATTATTTATATGAATATTTAACAAACCACGGAATTTATATTCCTGGTTTAAATCTCTTAAGATATATTTCTTTCAGAGCAGGTTTTTCAGTGCTTTTGTCTTTGCTCATCGCAATGGTTTATGGTAAAAAAATCATCAATTGGTTGCGCACGAAACAAATGGGTGAAATGGTCCGAGATTTAGGTCTTGACGGACAAAAACAAAAAGAAGGAACACCAACAATGGGTGGTTTAATTATCATTATTGCAACTTTAATTCCTGTACTTTTATTCACAAAAGTTTTCAACATTTATATCGTAATTCTTACTATTTCTGTAGTTTGGATGGGAATAATTGGTTTTATTGATGATTATCTAAAAAAAGTAAAGAAAAATAAAGACGGTTTAAGTGGAAAATTTAAAATAATAGGTCAAGTCGGATTAGGTTTAATTATTGGAATTACAATGTATTTTCATCCAGATATTACGGTTAAAAGAAAATACGCAGATTCTAAAATAATTAATAGAAATAATGTAGAGCAAAACTTCCAAAAAGCTGAAAAAGCAACAATTTCTACGGTTCCTTTCACAAAAAATAATGAATTTGATTACAGCGGAATTTTATTTTGGATGTCACCAGAAGACGCGGCGGAATGGTCTTGGTTGGTATTCATCCCAATTGTGATTTTTATTGTAACGGCGGTTTCAAACGGTGCAAACATTACCGATGGAATAGACGGACTTGCAGCAGGAACAAGCGTCGTCATACTGCTCACTTTGGCGTTTTTCGCCTACATTTCTGGGAATATTATTTTCGCGGATTATCTCAATATAATGTTCCTCCCAAATATGGGCGAAACCACCATTTTTGCACTCGCTCTGGTCGGAGCAGTCATCGGATTTTTTTGGTACAATACTTATCCTGCTCAAGTATTCATGGGTGATACAGGAAGTTTAATGCTTGGTGGAGTCATCGCGGTTTTAGCAATTATTTTAAGGAAAGAATTATTAATTCCTGTTTTATGCGGAATATTTTTAGTGGAAAATTTATCTGTTATGTTGCAAGTATTGGTATTTAAATATAGAAAGAAAAAATACGGTTTAGATTACGCACAAAATAACAGATTATTTAAAATGTCGCCGCTTCATCACCATTATCAAAAAGAAGGATACCACGAAAGTAAAATTGTGAACCGAATGGTAATTATTGGTGTTATGCTAGCAATTATTTGTTTGATTACTTTAAAAGTTAGATAATATTTTGGAAAATAAAAAATTGAAAATAGTAGTTTTAGGCGGCGGCGAAAGTGGTTTTGGTGCAGCTTTGCTCGCGAAATCTCAAGGTTTGGAAGTTTTTCTTTCAGACAAAGGAGAAATACGTGAAAACTATAGACAACTTTTAATAGAAAATAATATAGAATTTGAAGAAGGAAAACATTCTGAAAATCGAATTTTAGCAGCAGATTGGATTATTAAAAGTCCTGGAATTCCTAAAAAAGCAGAAATAATTTCAAAAATTAAAGCTAAAAATATTCGCTTGTCTTCCGAGATAGAATTTGCTTCTGCTTTTACAAATGCAAAAATAATCGCCATCACAGGAAGCAATGGGAAAACCACGACGACTTCTTTAATTTATCATATATTAAAAAAGGGAAAACTAAATGTCGGTCTTGGTGGAAACATTGGAACCAGCTTCGCAAAGCAAGTTGCAGAAGAAAATTTTGATTATTATGTTGTTGAAGTAAGCAGTTTTCAATTAGATGATGTTCAGAATTTTCGTCCTTATATTTCTCTACTTTTAAATTTAAGTCCAGATCATTTAGATCAATACAATTACAATTACGAAGAATACGCTTTAGCTAAATTTAAAATTGCTGAAAACCAAGAAAATGATAATTATTTCATCTACAATAAAGATGATGTGATGAGCCAAAAATTGTTGAAAGAATTGGATTTAAAAGTGAAAAAAATTCCTTTTTCAATGCAAGAGAAATTTGCTGAAGGCGGTTTTATAGAAAACGGAAATGTAGTAGTGAATTTTACCGATACTTTTTCAATGAAAATTGAAGATTTAGCTTTAGTTGGAAATCACAATATCGCAAATAGTTTGGCGGCTTCCATCGCTGGTAAAATTTTAGAAATAAGCAATGAAAATATCAGAAATTCTTTGATGACTTTTCAAACAGTAGAACATCGTTTGGAAAAAGTGGCAGAAATAAATGGTGTGAATTTCATTAATGACAGCAAAGCAACTAACGTAAATGCTGCATATTACGCTTTAGAGAGTATGACAAAACCTACGATTTGGATTGTGGGCGGAACCGACAAAGGAAATGATTATACCGAAGTAGAAGATTTAGTAAAAAGAAAAGTGAAAGCAATCGTTTGTTTGGGCGTTGATAATCAGAAAATTATTGATTTTTTTAAAGATAAAAAAGAACAAATTTACAGCACTTCAAGTATGGAAGAAGCGGTAAAAATCTCAAAATCTATTGCCGAAAACGGAGACACTGTATTACTTTCGCCGTGTTGTGCAAGTTTTGATTTATTTAAAAATTATGAAGACCGCGGAAATCAATTTAAAAAACAAGTTTTAAAAAACCACTTATAACATCAATGGAAAACCAAACTACAGAAAATAAATTTGAATATCTAAAAGGCGACAAAGTCCTTTGGATGGTCATTATTGTGATTTCTGTTTTCTCAATTTTTCCGGTTTATTCAGCAAGTTCTAATTTGCAATACATTGTAAACAATGGTACTACAACGGGTCACGTTCTAAAACACATGGCTTTTGTGATTGTTGGATTAATAATAATGCGTGGCGTTGGTTTTATAAAATATGAATATATCGGTAAATTAAGCAGTTTGTTTTTGGGATTTACAATTTTTTTATTAATTCTTACTTTATTTACCGGACAAACAATTGATGGCGCATCGGCTTCTCGTTGGTTAAAAATACCCGGAACTCCCATTTCTTTTCAACCCTCATCATTTGCATATTTAACTTTGATTATTTATTTATGTAGATATTTAACAAAAAAAATTAAACGAGAACGCGTTCCCATTGAAAATATTTTATACATTTTTGGACCAATTTTACTCGTATTTATTCTCGTTGCAAAAGATAATGGTTCTACTGCATTAATGATTTTAATAGTTTCAATTGCTGTTTTAATCATCGGTCAATTAAATTGGCGCTATGTTGCAGGTTTTATTTCAACAGCCTTAATTGCTGTAGTTTTATTTATTACCATTGCTTTAAATACAAATTTAATTGGCGGAAACAGAGTTCATACTTGGATGAGTCGTGTCGAAACTTTCACTAATTCCAAAAAATCTGCGGATGTTGATGATGAAGTTATGAAGGCTAAAAATTATCAAATGATGCAAGCAAAAGCAGCCATAGTTCATGGTGGAATTACAGGAATGGGTCCTGGAAAAAGTGCTTTAAAACAAACTTTACCACAATCTGTTTCTGATTTTATTTTTGCAATCGTGGTGGAAGAATATGGTTTAATCGGCGCAATATTTCTCATTGCACTTTATTTAATTATGATAATCCGAATCGTAATAATAGCCAGTAAAATGCCTGCTTTTTTTGGTTCGTTGCTCGTTCTTGCAATTGGAATAATGATTTTCGTACAAGTTGCTGTAAACATTGCAGTTGCTATAAATTTAATTCCCGTCACAGGACAACCTTTGGCTTTGATAAGTTATGGTGGAACTTCAATGTTGGTTACTTATTTCCAATTGGGAATTATATTAAATGTAAGTTCCAGAATACAAATTTATGATGAAGAAGGAATGGGCAAAAAACAAAATATTGAAGAAATAAACGATATCGCATAATATAATTATTTAAAAAAACATTTCTAAAATAGTGGCTAAAAATTTAAAAATTCTAATGAGTGGCGGCGGAACCGGAGGACATATCTTTCCGGCGATTGCTATTGCGCAAGAAATCCAAAAAAGATTTCCTGAAGCAGAGTTTTTATTTATTGGCGCACAAAATAAAATGGAAATGCAAAAAGTTCCGCAAGCTGGGTTTAAAATTGAAGGATTAAATATTGCAGGATTTGATAGAGGAAATTTATTAAAAAATATTTCTTTGCCCTATAAACTGATTTTAAGTTTATTGAAAGTTTTTACAATCATTAATAATTTTAAACCAGATTTCGCAATAGGAACTGGCGGATTTGCGAGTGGTCCCGCTTTATATATTGCATCAAATTTAGGAGTAAAAACTTTTGTTCAAGAGCAGAATTCTCTGCCTGGAAAAACAAATCAGTTTTTAGCTAGAAAAGCAAAAGCGGTTTTCACAGCCTATCCAAAAATGGAAAATTACTTCCCAAAAAGTCAAACTTTTTTTCTTGGGAATCCGGTTCGTGAAACGATTGTTAATGATTTAATTGAGACAAAATTAGCCAAAGAAAAATTAGGTTTAAATCCAGAAGTTTTAATGATTCTCTCGGTTGGCGGTTCTTTAGGGTCACGAACTATCAATAATGGCTGGAAAGATAATTTAGAAAATTTAGAAAAATCTGGTTATCAATTAATTTGGCAGACCGGGAAAACTGATTTCAAAGAATTGGATGAAAAATCTCAAATCTCAAATCTCAAATCTCAAATCCAATTAAAGGAATTTATTTCAGACATGGCTTTGCATTATTCTGCAGCTGATGTAATTGTTTCAAGAGCAGGAGCGATTGCAATTTCAGAATTAGCGATTGCAGGAAAAGCCTTGCTTTTAGTTCCTTTTCCATTTGCTGCGGAAGATCATCAAACCAAAAACGCATTAACTTTAGTTGAAAAAAATGCTACGAAAATGGTAAAAGATATGGAAATGAAAGAAAAATTTTGGTCCACTTTGATGGAAATTTGCGAAAATGAAAACCTTCGTAAAACAATGAGCAAAAATTTAAAAGATTTTGCTAAACCAAACGCAACCGAAGAAATTGTAAATGAAATTTTAAAACAATAAAACCTTTGCTATGAAAACAAAAATTTTTACTTTGATTTTGATTGGCTTTATCACCAGTTTTATCAGCGCACAAACACTCGTGAAACCTGCAGATTTTAATATGAAAGACATTGCGTCTTATCTTAAAACCCAAAATTTTGTAATAAATACGCAAACAAATGATTATTTAAAAATTACGGACGATCAAAACAGTTCCATTTTTATTGATTTAGCAAAAGATAAAAAGTTTCTGCTTTTTAACGTTAAAATTTTACTGAAAAAAGACGCAAAAATCTCTCAAATTGAAAGTCTTCTCACCAAAATCAATGATTTGGATATGATAAAAGCTAAATATTTACCTGCAGATAATACCGTTTTCTTCAAGTATTATTTCTGGATTGATGGCGGATTTACTAAAGAAACGCTGAAAGATGCGCTGGTTGAATTTGGTCTTTATCAAGGAGATTCTTATGGATTGGATAAAGATAAAATTTTCGAATATGAATAAAAAATGAATAATTTAAATACATATCAAAATTTTTATTTCGTCGGAATTGGCGGAATCGGGATGTCTGCTCTTGCAAGATATTTCCACTCTATTGGTGGAAACGTTTTGGGCTATGATAAAACCGAGACCAAATTGACGAATGCTTTAAAATCTGAAGGAATTAAAATAACTTTTGAAGATGAAATAAGTGATGAAATTTTAAATTTAAAAAAAGAAAATACGCTTGTAATTTACACGCCTGCAATTAAAAAACTGGAAATTTTAGATTTTTTCACAGAATTAAATTTCACGATTTATAAAAGAGCCCGCGTTTTAGGGATGATTACAGATCACACAGAATGCATCGCAATTGCTGGAACACACGGTAAAACAACGACTTCATCTTTGGTTGCGCATCTTTCAAAAGTGGCAAATCTTCCATTTTCCGGATTTTTAGGTGGAATTGCAGAAAATTTTAAATCCAATTTTATTTTTAATGGAAATGAAATTTCTGTGGTAGAAGCCGATGAATATGATCGTTCTTTTATGAATTTGAAACCAGATTGGGCGGTAATAACATCGATGGACGCAGATCATTTAGACATTTTCGGCGACAAAGAAACTATCGAAAAAAGTTTTCGGGATTTTGGAGCTTTGGTTCCGAAAGATAACCAACTTTTTATTAGAAAAGGAATTGATATTAAAAGAGGTGCAAAAACTTACGCCGTGAATGAAGAAGCGGATTTCTACAGCAATAATTTAAGAATCGAAGGTGATTTAATTTATTTTGATTTCCACACAAGAACAGAAAAAATCACAGACTTTGTTTGGGAAATTCCAGGAATTCACAATGTAGAAAATGCAACTGCTGCAATTGCAATTATGCATGAAAAAGGAGTTGATTTTGAAACTATTAAAAAAGGAATTCAAAGTTTTAAAGGAATAAAAAGAAGATATACAAAACATAATTTTGAAAGTGGAAAACATTATATTGATGATTATGCGCATCATCCAACTGAATTAAACGCCGTAATTGGAAGTATTAAAAAATTCTATCCACATCAAAAATTATTGGTTGTTTTTCAGCCACATTTATTTAGTAGAACACGTGATTTTGTGAATGATTTTGCTAAAAATTTAGCGGAAGCAGATGAATTAATTCTTTTGGATATTTATCCAGCTCGTGAGTTGCAGGAAAATTTTGAAGGAATAAATTCCAATTGGTTATTAGAAAAAATTAAATTAAATAAAAAAGAAGTTTCGTCGTTAAACGAAGCTTTAGATAAAATAAAACAGAAAGATTTCGATATTTTACTCACAGTTGGCGCAGGAAATATTGATACTTTAAGCGATCCAATAATTAATTGGTTATCAACAAATTAAAATGAAAAACAAGTTCAGAATATTGAAAATTTTTATCACAGTAGTGCTCTTTGGGTTTCTACTGAGTTTCTCTCTGAGTCGTTTCAAGAAAGCGCCTTTAGAAAAGATTTCAGTAAAAATGAATGCGACTACACCTGTTTATTTTATTGATGAAAAGGATGTAAAAGATTTAGTAAAAAAAGAAAATCCAACTTTTACAATTGGAAATTTGAATATTCCAGATTTAGAAAAAAAATTAAATAATTTACCCGCCGTAGATAGTGCAAATGTTTATTTAAATTTAAACGGAAACCTGAATTTGGACATCAAACAAAGAGTTCCAATTTTTAGAATTAATAATGGTGACAAGGATTTTTATGTAGATGCGAAAGGAATAGAATTCCCACTTTCAAGAAATTATTCGCACCCGTGTATGTTAGTAACTGGTGATATTAAAAAATCAGAGTATAAAAAATTAGGAGAATTAATATCAAAAATTAATGCAGATGATTTTACTAAAAAATTCTTTATTGGCATTTCAAAAAATAACAAAGGCTACAGTTTATTAACCAGTGACGGATATTATGATGTAGAAATTGGAGATTTGGACAGAATAGATTTTAAAGTTAAAGGATTTAAAGCATTTGTAACAAAATTTTTAGTGAATGAAAATCCTGAAAAATACAGTCAAATTTCTTTAAAATATGACAACCAAATTGTGACCACTTTAAATCCGCACTTTGAAGGAAACGACAGTATTTTAGCGGCAAATTATAAAGAATTTCAAAAAATCCCCGTCGTTGTAAGAAAAGTTACAACTACGGTAAAAAAGCCAACTAAAAATGTTGAAGTAAAGCCAAAAATAAAAGAGAAAGCACGCGAAAAACCTAAAGTCTCAATGCCTGCAAAAAAGAAGAAAAAGACAAGTATTTCAAAGAAAAAAGGGACAACAAAAATTAAAATAGAATAATATCAAATCAATAGTAGATGGAAAATAACGAATATTCAGTAGGATTAGACATTGGGACTACAAAAATCGTGACCATTGTCGGACGAAGAAACGCACACGGAAAAATCGAAATTTTGGGGGTTGGAAAAGCCAAAAGTCTCGGTGTTCATAAAGGAATTGTGAATAATATTTCGCAAACCATCAGTTCAATAAAATCCGCCGTAGAACAAGCTCAAAATAGCGCAGGTGTAAAAATCCATAAAGTGACAGTCGGAATTGCGGGGAAACACATACGTTCTTTGCAACATTCAGATTACATTATGCGTGATCATCCAGAAGAATATATCACAGAAGATGATATTGAAAAACTAAAAGATCAGGTTAAAAAATTGGTAATGCTTCCAGGAGAAGAAATTATTCACGTTTTACCACAAGATTATAAAGTAGATTCTGAAGGTGAAATACAAGAACCTGTTGGAATGCACGGAAAAAGATTAGAAGCTAATTTCCACGTTGTTGTGGGACAAATGGGCTCTATCAGAAACATTGCTCGTTGTGTTCGTGAAGCGGGCTTAGAAATGGAAGCTTTAACTTTAGAACCTCTTGCATCTTCCGAAGCAGTTCTCACAAAAGAAGAGAAAGAAGCCGGGGTTGCAATTGTCGACATCGGAGGTGGAACAACAGATATTGCGATTTTTAAGGATAATATTATTCGACATACTTGCGTAATTCCTTATGGCGGTGGAATTATTACAGACGATATTAAAGAAGGTTGTTCAATTATTGAAAAACACGCCGAACAATTAAAAGTAAAATTTGGTTCAGCTGTTCCAGAATTAGAAAAAGATTCAACATTTGTCACAATTCCTGGTTTGCACGGAAGAAATGATAAGGAAATTTCTCTGAAAACTTTGGCTCAAATTGTAAATGCGAGAGTAGAAGAAATTTTGGAAATGGTAAATACAGAATTAAAAGCTTACGGCGCATTCGAGCAAAAGAAAAAATTAATTGCTGGAATCGTTTTAACTGGAGGTGGTTCTAATTTAAGACATTTGAGACAATTAGCAAATTATACAACCGGTTTAGACAGCCGAATTGGTTTTGCAAATGAATATGTAGCAAATGATAAAAACCAACAGTTGAAAGGTCCAGAATATGCAACTTCAATTGGTTTATTAATGGAAAGTTTAAAAATTCGTGATAAAAAACCTTATGAAGTTGAACTTAAAAAAATTGAAGAGGAACAGATTATTGCGGTAGAAAATGACACTAAAATTGAAACCACCGCACAAACTATAATTGAAAAACACGAAATCCAGAAAAAAGCACGACTAACATTTGGAGAAAGTATTCTAAATAAAGTAAAAAAATTCTTTGAAGAAGTAGAATAACTAAATTGAATTAGTGATTGTTGATAAATCTTATTAAAACTATTTTCAAGCATCATTAAAAAATAATATCTTTCAAACATCAATTTTAAAAAATGGAAAATATAAATAATACCACAGGATTTTCTTTTGATTTGCCAAAAGGTAATTCATCAATTATAAAAGTAATAGGAGTCGGCGGTGGCGGAAATAATGCATTGAAACACATGTATGAACGCGGAATCCACGGCGTAGATTTCGTAATTTGCAATACAGATTCTCAAACTTTAGATAATAATCCAGTTTCAAATAAAGTGCAGTTGGGACTTGCGATTACCGAAGGTCTTGGAGCAGGAGCCGATCCAGAAGTGGGTGAAAACGCAGCTATTGAAAGTATCGATGAAATAAAAGCAGCGCTTGGTCAAAGCACAAAAATGGTTTTTATTACAGCTGGAATGGGCGGTGGAACAGGAACTGGAGCTGCACCAATTATTGCAAAAATCGCAAAAGAAATGGGTATTTTAACCATTGGAATTGTAACCGTTCCATTTAGTTTTGAAGGAAAAAGAAGATTAGATCAAGCAGATATTGGTTTGGATAAATTAAGAAATAATGTTGATTCATTAATCGTAATTAATAATGATAAACTTCGTCAACAATACGGAAATCTTGGTTTTAAATCAGGTTTTTCTAAAGCCGATGAAGTTTTAACAAATGCTGCAAAAGGAATGGCAGAAGTTATTACTGGTTATTTTGATGTTAATATCGATTTCCGTGATGCTAAATCTGTTCTTCAAAACAGTGGAACTGCTTTAATGTCAACTGGCGTTGCTTCAGGAGAAAATAAAGCAGAAGAAGCCGTGAAAAAAGCTTTGGATTCTCCTTTATTAAATGATAACAAAATTACGGGCGCAAGAAACGTACTTTTATTAATAAGAAGTGGTAGCGAAGAAGCAACCATGGACGAAATCGGAATAATAAATGATTACATCCAAAAAGAAGCGGGAGATACTGCAGATATTATTTTCGGAGTTGGAACTGATGAAGAATTAGGTGATGCAATTTCAGTTTTGGTTATTGCAACTGGTTTTGCGAAAGAATATGCAAAACATTCTGGAATCACTGAAAAAGTAAATTATTCTCTAGACGGTAAATCTACTAGAAAAAATCAAAGCAATGAAAATTTTGAGAATGAATTTTCAAGCGGTTTTCCTTTAGAAAAAAAATTGGTGAGTTTAGATGATGAGGAAGATTTTACACCTCCAACTCCTGAAAATAAATTTCAAAAAAAAAGTATTGAAGCAGTAAAAGCTAATACTTTTAACGAAGTGGAAGAAAAACCTACGGAAATCTGGGAAAGAGAAGATGAAAATTTGGCAAATCAATACAACTTATTTTCATTTGAAGATGACAATCTTGAAGAAGATTTAGAAGCAGAATCACTTTCATTTGAAGTGGAAAAACCCATAAAATCTGAAATTAAAACAGATGCTATTGAGTTTAATTTTATGGTAAATGAACCTGTAAAAGAAGAACCTTTGGTGGAAATTCTTTCTACTGAAGAAAAATTTGCTGAAAATAAAGTTGAAATTGAATTACCTGAAATTGAAGAAGTAATCCCAGAAAAAACTGAAGAAATTTCGGCTGAAACCGAAGAAGAAACTCAATCTTCATCATTTGGTGAAAGCATGTTCACTTTTGTAGATAAACCTTCGGAAAAAGACAAAGTAACAGAGCGTAGAAATAAGTTAAAAGAATTTGATTCTCGTTATCAAACAGTAGATAGTGAACTTCAGTTTGAAACCGTTCCGGCTTTCCGAAGAAAAAATATTGTTTTAAATCAACAAAATCCTTCAGAGCAAAATATTCAAACTTATATGAAAGATGAAAATGGAAGAATGCAAGTGCGTGAAAACAGATTTTTGAACAAAGATGTAGATTAATTAGAAAATTTGAGAATGTGTTAATTTGAAAATTAATTCTTCTCAACTTTACAAAAAACAAAAAAATGAGTTTAGAAATAACAATAAGCGACGCCATAAAAGACGCGATGCGAGCAAAAGATAAAGTCGCTTTAGATGCATTACGCGCAGTAAAATCTCAAGTTTTATTATTAAAAACAGAAGCAAAAGGTGCAGAAGTTTCTGATGAACAAGTGATCTCCATTTTACAGCGAATGATAAAACAAAGAAAAGATTCTTCTGAACAATTTTTGGCGCAAAACCGCACAGATTTAGCAGAAGTGGAAGATGCGCAAAGTAAAATAATAGAAAAATATTTGCCCAAACAATTAAGTCCCGAAGAATTAGAAGCAGAAATAAAAAAAATTATTTCTGAAACTGGCGCAGAAAACGCAAAAGATTTAGGAAAAGTAATGGGAATTGCAAGCAAAACTCTCGCAGGGAAATCCGATGGAAAAAGCATTTCTTCCATGGCAAAACAATTACTATCTTAAAAAGATACAAGAACTTTCTTAAATAATTAAAGATAGAAGACAATTATATTCAATTATAGTTGTCTTTTTTTTATATTTGAAATAAATTCACACAAAATAAAAATCCGCGAATTACTATTTACTATGAAAAATACTTTTAAGCAAAACATTCTAATTTTATTTGTACTTTGTATAAGTCAGTTTTTCTTTGCACAATGGGGAACTGGGACTTATTGGTCTTTAGACGGTAACAATATAATGGAAGTAGAAAATGGTCAAATTGTATCTAAAAATGCAATGGACGAATCTAAATCTACAGTCATTATTTCCAAAGAAATGTTAACTCCGACCGGAAAATCACCTTTAAATTTGGTGCGTTTCGCATTTTCGGATGACAATCAAAAAGTTTTAATTGCGACAAATACTAAAAAAGTTTGGCGTTATGATACGCGCGGCGATTCTTGGGTTTATGATATTAAAGCAAAAACTTTAAAACAAATCGGGAAAGACAAACCAGAATCTTCGTTAATGTTTGCGAAATTTTCACCAGACGGAAAAAAAGTAGCGTATGTTAGTGAACATAATATCTATGTAGAAGATTTAGCAAGTGGCGAAACAAAAGCTTTAACAACAGACGGAACTTTAAGATTAATCAATGGAACATTTGATTGGGTTTATGAAGAAGAATTGGATTGTAGAGACGGTTTCAGATGGTCTCCTGATAGCAAATCAATTGCTTATTGGCAAATTGACGCACAAAAAATTAAAAATTATTTGATGTTAAATACGACTGATAAATTGTATCCGTTCACAGTTCCCGTGGAATATCCAGTTGTTGGCGAAGATCCAAGTTCTTGTAAAATTGGCGTTGTAGATTTAGCAACTGCAAAAACAACTTGGATGAATGTTCCAGGAGACGCTGTTCAACATTATATTCCAAGAATGGAATGGGCAAATAATTCTTCCCAATTAATTCTTCAACAATTAAATAGAAGACAAAACGAAAATAAAATTATGCTCGTAAATGTTGCAGAAAATTCCGCGAAAACTATTTACAGCGAAACCGATAAAGCTTGGATTGATGCAAAAGCAGAAGCAACTGGTTGGAATTGGATTGATGGTGGTAAAAAATACATTTGGCTCAGTCAAAAAGATGGATGGAGACACATTTATGCACTTGGTTTAGACGGAAAAGAAACTTTATTAACTCCGGGAAATTACGATGTAATTGAATTAAATAGTATTGATGAAAAATCTGGAAAAATATATTTTATGGCTTCTCCAGAAAATGCAACACAAAGCTATTTATATGAGGTTCCTTTAAAAGGTGGAAAAGCAACTCGTTTAACTTCTGCAAATGAAAGCGGAACTCACAATTATGATATTTCACCAAACGGGAAATTAGCTTTTCACAATTATTCTAATGCGAATATGTTTCCGAAAAGTGATGTAGTTTCTTTACCCAATCACAAACTTTTAAGTGGTGGCGAAGAAAATCCAAGAGCCAAAAGTTTTAAAATGCCGAAAGTGGAATTCTTTAAAGTAACCACTTCAGATGGCGTTGAAATGGACGGATGGATGGTAAAACCAAACAATTTTGATCCAGCAAAAAAATATCCAGTTGTGTTTTATGTTTATGGAGAACCAGCTTCTCAAACAGTTGTTGACAGATTTGGAACAGGTTTTAACAGATTATACAAAGGAAGTATGGCGGAAGATGGCTATATTTATATATCTGTTGATGGACGTGGTTCTCCTGCTCCAAAAGGAAGGGAATGGAGAAAATCTATTTACCACAGAATTGGCGACATCAATATAAAAGATCAAGCAATGGCGACAAAAGAAATTATGAAATGGAATTTTGTAGACAAAGATCGCATTGCGGTTTGGGGTTGGAGCGGCGGAGGTTCTTCTACTTTAAATTTAATGATGCAATATCCTGAAATCTACAAAACCGGAATTTCAATCGCGGCAGTTGATAATCAATTAAATTATGATAATATTTACCAAGAACGTTATATGGGATTATTGCCGGAAGACAAACATTATTTTGTAGATAATTCTCCTTTGGCGCACGCAAAAAACTTACAAGGAAATTTACTTCTAATTCACGGAACAGGCGATGATAATGTACATTACAACAATGCGGAACAAATGATTAATCAATTAATTAAATACAACAAAACTTTTCAATTAATGATTTATCCAAACAGAACCCACTCTATTTCTGAAGGAGAAGGAACGGGCGCACATTTGGCTTCAACTTATACTAAATTTTTGAAAGAAAATTGTCCGCCGGGAGGGAAATAATTTAAACTTATTTTTCAAACAATTTTAAAATAAAACCTCTAAACTCAAAAGTTTTGAGGTTTTATTTTTTCCTACATTTGTGAAAATTTCCTAAATGCAGATTTACAATTATTTCACCATCATTATTATTCTCGCTGCAGCTTTCGGATATTTCAACAAAAGATTTCTGAAACTTCCCAGAACAATTGGTGTAATGATAATTGCACTTCTCACCTCTTTGGGAATTGTTTTGGACGCTTCATACTTTCCAGATTTATTTGTGCAGACAAAAAAAATGATTTTGTCCGTAGATTTCTACACTATTTTAATGAAAATAATGTTGAGTTTCTTACTTTTTGCAGGCTCAATTCACATCAAATTAAAAGATATCAAAACTGAGAGAGCGCCCATTATTGCATTTTCTACTATTGGTGTTTTAATTTCTACTGTAGTTGTGGGCGGATTAATGTATTATTTACTTCAAGCATTTAATTTAAATATTTCTTTTATAAATTGTTTGCTTTTTGGCGCTTTAATTTCTCCAACCGATCCAATTGCCGTTTTGGGAATTTTAAAAACCGCTAATATTCCGAAATCTTTAGAAACAAAAATTTCTGGTGAAAGTTTATTTAATGATGGTGTCGCCGTTGTAATTTTCGTGTCTATTTACGAAGTTTCGCAGGTTGGTTTAGCAAATATGGGATTTTCAGATATTGCACTTTTATTTTTAAAAGAAGCAGGTGGCGGAATTCTTTTAGGAACAGTTTTAGGTAGTTTAGGAACTTATGTTTTAAAAACAATTGATGATTATTCAGTTGAAGTTATGGTGACTTTAGCAATGGTAATGGGCGGTTATTTAATGGCTTCATTATTACATATTTCTGGTCCACTTGCAATGGTTGTTGCCGGAATTTTTATTGGAAATCGTGGGCGAGCTGTAGGAATGAGCAATATTACAGAAGAATATATTGATAAATTCTGGGAAATGCTCGATGAGATTTTAAATGCCGTTTTATTTCTTTTAATTGGTTTAGAATTATTGGTAATCAATTTTGAAAATATTTATATTTTAATAGGAATCATCGCTATTTTCATAGTATTATTTGCAAGATTTGTTTCCGTGGGAATTCCTTTTTTGATATTAAAAAAACGAGTGAAATTTGAGAAAAATTCTTTCCCGATTTTAGTTTGGGGAGGAATTCGCGGAGGAATTTCCGTTGCTTTGGCTTTAGCTTTACCGCGTCACAGTTCGGGCGATATGTTTGTAACAATCACTTATATTATTGTATTATTTTCAATTATTTTTCAAGGTTTAACGATTGGCAATTTGGCGAAAAGACTGACAATAAAGTCCGCCAAAAAGTCTTAATAGATAATTGGTATAATTTTAATAGTTATCAAATGGAAATTAATTCGTCTAAAAAAATTAATTTTGCACTAAAGATTTTAACTTAAAAAATATAAAAATATGTACCCAGAAGATTTAGTAATGCCAATGAAGGCAGAACTTACAGATAAAGGTTTTGAAGATTTAACGACTGCTGAAAAAGTTGACGCAGCCATAAAACAAGACGGAACTACACTTTTAGTAATCAATTCCGTTTGTGGTTGTGCAGCTGGAGCAGCAAGACCCGGCGTAGTTTTCTCTTTAACAGGCGACAAAAAACCAGACCATTTGGTAACTGCTTTTGCAGGTTTTGATGTAGATGCAGTTGCAGAAGCAAGAAAACTTTTGGCGCCGTTTCCACCAAGTTCTCCTTGTGTCGCGCTTTTTAAAGACGGCGAATTGGTTCACATGCTTGAAAGACATCACATTGAAGGAAATCCTGCAGGTGCAATTGCTGCTAATTTACAAGCTGCTTATAATGAATATTGCTAAAAATTAGTTTTTAATTAAATAAAAATTAAACCACATTTTTTTAGAAAATGTGGTTTTTTTTGCTTAAATATTTTAAAAAAGATAGAAAGCAAATATGTATTTTTGTAAAAAAAATCTTGGTTAGAATTACTGAACAACATGATTGGGTCATTTTCACTCTTTTAGGTTGCATCCTCATTTTATCTTTAATGCTTATTTCGTTGCAGAGAGAAGCTTCACTTAAAGATTTTCTTTCGCAAAGTTTTGAAAACTCAAGTAATATTTTTCTTACTTGGGGAATTACAAGTATTGTGTTTGTTACTTTGCTTTCTGTTTTAATCTCACAATATATTCCGTTTATTCCAAATTATATACAAGATCGCTCATTCTTCGGTTTTGAACTCAATAAATTTGGGTTTACTTTCTTAAGTGTTTCTGTTTTTTATTTGCTTAAATCAGTACTTACTTATTTTTATTTTTACGCAGTTCGAAATCAAAAGAAATGGCAAAAATTTTATTTTATCGCCACTAGATTCTACTTTTTAATTGCAATTTTGCTTTTTGTTGGTTGTATTCAAATTTATTATTTTCCTCAAAATAGATTAGAAACTTTTCAAACATATAGTTTCCTTTTTGTTTTAATTTTCATATTTAAAAATTTTTTTTATCTATTTCACAATTCTAAGATACTTCCAAAGAACTGGTATTATAAATTTTTGTATATTTGCACCCTCCAAATAATACCACTTTTGGTACTTTGGAAATTTTTATTTGATTAACAAAAGGATTATAATATTTTATGAAAATAAAATCTATTTTGGTTTCCCAACCTGCACCAAATGAATCTTCTCCTTATACGGAGATTGCGCGGAAAGCAAAAATAAAAATAGACTTCAGACAATTTATTCATGTTGCACCCGTAGATGCAAAAGAATTAAGAACACAAAAAATTGATTTATCTCAATTTACTGGAATTATTTTTACTAGTAAAAACGCTATAGATCATTATTTTAGAATCGCAGAAGAAATGCGCTTTTCTGTTCCAGATTCTATGCGATATATTTGTCAATCTGAAGCTGTGGCTAATTATTTGCAAAAGCATATTATTTACAGAAAAAGAAAAATCAGTTTCGGAGAAAAAAATTTCGCCGATCTTTTACCTTTATTTAAAAAATATCCCACAGAGAAATATCTTTTACCATCATCAGATATTAATAATGAAGATATTGAAAAAACTTTAGACGCAGCCAATTTAGATTGGACAAGAGCTATAATGTACAGAACAGTTTGTAGTGATTTGACGGATATTGCAATCAATGATTATGATATGCTTGTGTTTTTTAGTCCACAAGGAATTAAATCTTTGACGGAAAATTTCCCAGATTATAAACAAAACGATACGAAAGTAGCGGTTTTTGGAGCAACAACTCAAGCGGCTGCAGAACAAATTGGTTTAACGATTGATGTAATGGCACCCAATAAAGAAACGCCGTCTATGACAATGGCTATTGAAAGATATATTAGAAATTCATATAAATAATTTTTAAGAAAATATTTTAAAACCATCTTTTCCTTTGTGGAATAAGATGGTTTTTATTTTAAATAATTGATGTAAAAATGCAAGCTCCGAAAGCAAAAAAAATAAATAAAACTTTAGAAATTCATCAAGATAAAAGAACTGATTCTTTTTTCTGGTTGAACGATAAAGAAAACCCAGAAGTCATAAAATATTTAGAGGAAGAAAATAAATATTGTGATTTTAAAATGAAAGATACCGAAGATTTTCAGAATATTTTGTTTGAAGAAATGAAAGCAAGATATAATAAAGATGATGAATCTCTTCCTTATTTTTTTAATGAATATTGGTACATCGTGCGCTATGAAGATGGTAAAGAACACCCTATTTTCTGTAGAAAACATTTCACTTTAGAAAATCCAGAAGAAATAATTCTAGACGTAAATATTTTAGCGGAAGGTAAAAAGTTTTTTGAAGTTGGAAGCGCTTCAGTTAGTCCGAACAATAATTTGGGTGCATTTTCTACAGACGAACAAGGCAGAAGAATTTATACAATAAAAATTAAAAATTTAATTTCTGGTGAAATTTTGAAAGACACTATTTCAAATACAACAGGAAAAGTAGTTTGGGCAGGTGATAACAAACATTTATTCTACATTAGAAAAGATAAAAGTTTACGTGCATACAAAGTTTTTCGACACAAATTGGGAACTTCAGAAAAGGATGATGTTTTAGTTTTCCATGAAAAAGACGACACATTTGATGTTAATATTTTCAAAACCAAATCTTTAGAATACATTTTTATTACTTCATCAAGTTCAACTTCTGACGAGCATTTATTTATTCCGTCAAACAATATTTTTGCAGAATGGAAAATAATTCAGCCCCGAACTGAAAATTTAGAATATGCGGTGGAACATTACAAAGATTTATTTTACATAATTACCAATGCAGATGATGCCACAAATTTTAAATTAATAACCGTTCCCGTAGAAAATCCAGGAAAAGAAAATTGGGTAGATTTAATTTCACATCGCAAAGAAGTTTTACTCGAAGGTTTTGAAATTTTTAAAAATTTCTTAGTTTTAGAGGAAAGAAAAGAAGGTTTATTGCAAATCAGAATTTTTAATTATTTATCTAACGAAGATTATTATTTAGAATTTAAAGATCCGACTTACTCCGCCTTTATAGGTTTAAATATAGAATTTGATACGGATAAACTACGTTATATTTATACTTCTCTCACTCAACCAAGTACCACTATTGAGTTTGATATGGCAATGAAAACGTCCTTAATTTTAAAACAACAAGAAGTTTTAGGTGGAAATTTTTTACAAGAAAATTATATTTCAGAAAGAATTTGGGCAAATGCGAGAGACGGCAAAAAAGTTCCGGTTTCTTTGGTTTATCATAAAAATACCAAAAAATCTGCGGCGACACCTTTGCTTTTGTACGGTTATGGAAGTTACGGACACACAGTTGATGCGAGTTTTTCAAATGTAAGATTATCCATTTTAGACCGCGGATTTATTTTCGCGATTGCGCATATTCGAGGTGGAGAATATTTAGGAAGAGATTGGTATGAAGACGGGAAAATGCTTCATAAGAAAAATACATTTTTTGATTTTATTGATGCCGCAAAATATTTAATTGAAGAAAATTATACTTCAGAAAAACATTTGTACGCCATGGGCGGAAGCGCAGGTGGACTTTTAGTTGGTGCTGTAATGAATTTTAATCCAGAATTATTTAACGGAATTATTGCGCAAGTTCCATTTGTTGATGTTATAACGACAATGTTGGACGAAGAAATTCCTTTAACAACTGGAGAATACGACGAATGGGGAAATCCAAACGAAGAAGAATTTTATCATTATATGAAATCTTATTCGCCATACGATAATGTGAAAGTCAAAAATTATCCAAATATTTTGGTGACAACAGGTTTGCACGACGGACAAGTTCAATATTGGGAACCAGCAAAATGGGTGGCAAAATTACGGGATTTAAAAACAGACGGAAATTTATTAATTTTTAAAACCGATATGAGTTCTGGTCACGGCGGCGCAAGCGGAAGATTTGAAAGTTTAAAAGAAGATGCTTTGGAATATGCGTTTCTTTGTAAATTGGAAAGGAAAATTAATATTGAAATTTGCCATTAAGAATTATTAAGACATTAAGTTTATTAAGAACTTTGAAGAATATTTCAATAACGCAGTATTTATTTAATTTTCTCAATCCCTTAATAAATCTTAACGGTTAAAATAATTTAATGGTTTAAAGAAGCATATTTTTAAAATAAAACAATGACAGAAAAAGAAATTTGGCAAAAAATAGAAGCATTTTTTGTAGAACATTTTGATACAGAAAAAAATCCGACGATTGAAACGATGTTGTTTTTAATTGGCGTGCAAGAATTGGGAAGCGGAAAACAGAAATATTCTAAAGATGATAAACTCAATCTTTTGCATATCGCTGTTTGTAGACTTTTAGAACCATTTGGATATTACAAATTCACAGATTATGATTCTGAAGGATGGCCTCAATTTGAAACCATAGATAATCTCCCCGAACTGAGACCAAATGAACAAAGTCTTTTAATGAAAAAAGCAATTATTCAATATTTTAAAGATGAAGAATTATTAACAAGCTAATTTTTTCTTAAAATTTATTATGTTTTAAATAAGCATTTTCACAACAATTTGTTAAAAAAATCAATTTTAACAGATTTTATATAATAATTTTGCTTGTTTTTTGTTTTTATAATGTTAAAAGAAGTAATTTTAACACTTCAAAATTAAATTATAAAAGTGAATAATAAATTCATTCCGATTATTTCTGTTTTTATGACCATTTCTTTGGTCGTATTTACGGCGCTTCAATTTTATTGGTTAAAAGGATATTATGGCGCATTAGAACAAGATTTTTCTAATAAAGTTTATAGCGCTTTAGAATCTTCCACTACAAAAATAAATGCATTGGAAGTCAATAAATATATGAATGTTGATTTTAAAAACTTTGCAAACACAATAGAAGCGGGCAAAAATCAACCTTCTCTCACTACGATTTCACAAGTAGAAGATTCTGCAAGCAGAAGATCAATTACTTATTCCCGAAATATTTTAGAAAAAAAAGATTTTCCGATTTCAAAAAATGGTGACAGTTTAAAAATCGCAACGGTTTATAGTGATAAAAATCTGATTCGGATAAAAAAAGATCCCAATAAACAAGAGCCTTTAACTTCAGATTTAAGCCATTCTTTGGAAAATGGTGATTACACAATTCGTGATTTTGTAAGAGTTGCTGCAACCAATTTACCTTTAAACAAAAGAGTTACAAGTAAAGTTTTAGATTCTGTAGTGACAAAGGAATTAAAATTAAGAGGTATAAATACGCCATTGGGATTTGCGATTTATGATAAAAATGATAAATGTACAAATATTGTAAATGCGCTTTTTAAAAAAGATGACAAAGACATCTATAAATATCCCCTTTTTTTGGATGCAGATTACAAAACTTTATACACTTTAGATGTCATGTTTCCTAGAAAAGATTATTCTTTGGCGCGAAATAATTTACCTATGCTTTTGGGAACTTTTATGTCGCTACTTACAATTTTGGGCATTTATATTATTTCAATTAATTATATGATGCGACAGAAAAAAATTGCAGAAGTGAAAACAGATTTTATTAATAATATGTCGCATGAATTTAAAACACCTTTAGCAACAATTTCTGTGGCAACAGATTCTTTGGCAAATGATAAAATTGCGTTTAATCCGGATAAAGTGAAATATTATTCGGCGCTCATTAAGCAAGAAAATCTGCGGATGAAAAAGCAAGTGGAAAACGTTTTAAATATGTCAAAATTAGAACGAAATGAAATGCAATTGTTTTTAAAGGAAACCAATGTGAGAGAATTGATTCAGAAAATGGCAGATTCTTTTAAATTAATTGTTGATAAACGTGGCGGAGAAATCACTTTGGATTTAAGCGCTCCAAAACATCAATTTAAAATAGATGAATTTCACATTTCTAATGCATTAGTTAATCTTTTAGACAACGCCAATAAATATTCTCCAAAACCTCCAGAAATAAATATTAAAACTAAAAACGAAGGAAATTGGTACGTGATAGAAATTAAAGATCATGGAATGGGAATGGAAACTCACAATAAATTAAAGATTTTTGAGAAATTTTTCCGTGAAGAAACAGGAAATATACATAATGTAAAAGGACAAGGTTTAGGACTTTCTTATGTGAAAAAAATTATAGAATTGCACAAAGGACAAGTTTTAGTAGAATCCGCAAAAGATAAAGGAAGCACTTTTACCATTAAACTTCCAATGGCATAAACAAATTTAATTGAAAACAGTAAAACAAAAAACCAAATTATTAAATTTAAAAATAAAAAATTATGAGTAACAGAATATTATTAGTAGAAGATGACCAGAGTTTTGGGGCAGTTTTGAAAGATTATTTAAGCATCAATGATTTTGAAGTTACACTTGCAACTGATGGAGAAATGGGCTTAAAAGAATTTACAGAAAATGAATTTGACATTTGCATTTTTGATGTAATGATGCCTAAAAAAGACGGTTTTTCTTTAGCGGAAGACGTTAAAAAAATTGATAAAAACACACCAATTATTTTCCTTACAGCAAGAAATATGCGTGAAGATATTTTAAAAGGTTATCAATTAGGGGCAGATGATTATATCACAAAACCTTTTGATACAGAGCTTTTACTTTATAAAATAAAAGCAATTTTGCAAAGAAGTGCCACTTTGGAAGATGACACGCAAGAACAATTTAAAATCAGTAATATTTATTTTGATTCTATGCTTCGACAATTAAAAGTGGGCGATGAAGAATATAAATTATCTCCAAAAGAAAATGAACTTTTGAAATTACTTTGTTTACACAGAAATGATTTTATGCCGAGAGATTTAGCTTTGAGAAAAATCTGGAAAAAAGAAAATTATTTCACCGCAAGAAGTATGGATGTTTACATCGCAAAACTTAGAAAACTTCTGAAAGGTGACGATGGAATGGAAATCATTAATGTTCACGGCGAAGGTTTTAGACTTTTAGTGAAAAATCAATAAGCATAAAAAAATCCGAAGAAATTTCTTCGGATTTTGTTTTTATAATTCAAATAAATCTATTTTTATTTGGCTTCTACACAAAAAACACGGTAGGGAATTAATCTTGCGTCCTCAAAAGTTTTTTTAACATTTCTAAAATCTGCATTTGCAGATTCTTTACTTACATAGCTTCCCGCCATTACTTTATAGTTTGGTCTAAGTGAAGCGTCTATTTCCACTTTCATACTTGGAAATCTTCTTCTAAAATAAAGTCCTACTTCTTTAGATTCTTCATTACTTTTTACGGTAGCAATTAAAATTTTAAATCCCATTATTCGTGGATTTTTTCTACAGATTTCCGCTCTGGACATATTCCGTTCAGGAATATTAATTTTTGGAGTAGTAGAATCTTCAGTAGAAGAATCACTGTTTTTAGCAATTCTACTACATTTATCTTCAACAGTATTTAGCAAATCATTAATTTTTTGACCCATTGAGATTGTAACAGTATTTCCTGCAAGGGTATCCGTTTTTACAACTAGTTGTGCGGAAACTCCTGAAAAACAAAAAAGAGCAAGAAAGAAGATAATCTGCGTAAAACTTTTCATTAACATTTTATTTACCGCAAATTTAAAACAATTTGAATTTATACACACCATTGCTATTTAGAATAATTACAAATTACGCCATTCGGAAATTTAAACCTCCATATTTGCTCATAATTTTATGTTAAAATAGTATTTTTGCGCAATAGAATATATACTTAACTATATTTACTAACTCAAGATTATTTAAATGATTAGTTGGAGAAAGCATTACAAAACTGTATTGATAGCCGTAGGATTATTGTTATCAACAAGTGCTTCTGTTCGTGCTCAAGATGGAGATCCTGCGAATGGTGAAAAACTTTTTAAAGCGAATTGTACTGCGTGTCACGCATTAGACAAACAAATTGTTGGTCCAGCTTTAGGAGGCATCGTTGAAAAAGTTAAAACAGAGCAAAATTTAGGTCCAGATTGGCTACACAAATGGATTAAAGATAACAAAGCGCTTAGAGCTTCTGGCGATAAGTATGCAAATGAAATCTTTGAAAAATTTAATAAAACTGAAATGCTCGCATTTCCAAGTCTTACTGACAAGGATATTGATGATATTTTGGCTTATACTACTAATCCTCCCAAAGCACCAGAAGCTGCAGATGCAGCTGGAGAAACAGCTGGAGGAACTGATATTAATTCTGTAGCGGCTCTAGAGGCGGCTAGAAGTAGTGCTGCATTATCAAAAATTATTCTTACAAGTTTAGTGGTCATTGCTGGTTTATTACTTTGGTTACTTTTAAAATTAAGACAACTTGTAAAAATACAGCAGTCACAGGAATTAGTGGGGCAAGAATCTTCAAAAGCTTTATCTTTTGCAGAGTTATATGAAAAATATAAATACGTAGGTACTGGAATATTAACAATTTTAGCAATATTCGCAGCTTATGGATTATGGAACTGGATGATGTGGATTGGTGTTTACAAAGGTTATAAACCAGAACAACCTATTTATTTCTCCCACAGAATTCACGCTGGTGAAAATAAAATTGATTGCCAACTTTGCCACTCAAGCGCAAAATATGGTAAAGTTTCTGAAATTCCTTCTCTTAATGTTTGTATGAACTGTCATAGAATGATCCCTGAATACAAAGGAAAATATATAGAACCAGGAAAAGATAGAGAATTCTACAACGATCAAATAAAAAAACTTTATGAGCATGTTGGTTGGAATTCTGATACTCAAAGCTATACTGGTAAAACGAAACCTATCCAATGGACAAGAATTCATAATATGCCAGATTTTGTTTACTTTAATCACTCTCAACACGTTGTTGCAGGAGAAAATGCAATTATCGAATCTTTTAACAAAAAACATCCAAACGATAAAATTGATGTTGTTTGTAAAGCCTGTCACGGAAAAATAGATACTATGAATGTAGTACAAATGGCAAATGACTTCACCATGGGATGGTGTATCGATTGTCACAGAACAACTGAAATAGATATGAAGAACGGTTATAATAAAGTTTATTTTAAAAATCTTCACGACAAACTTAAAAAACAGTTTGGTTCTGGTGCTAAAATTACCGTAGATGCAATCGGAGGTTTAGAGTGTGGTAAATGTCATTATTAATAACGAAAAATTAGAAGTATAAATGGCTTCAAATAAAATACAATTCAGAAGTATTCACGAACTAAAAGACCAGACGCTAAATGCGAAACTGGCTGCAAAAGAGTTTCAAAATGAAATTCCGGTGGATGAATTTTTAGGAGACGCTGAGAAAATGAATCAGTCTGGAACCTCCAGAAGAGATTTTTTAAAACTTTTAGGTTTCTCTACCGCTGCAGTTACACTTGCGGCGTGCGAAGCTCCTGTAATTAAAAGTATTCCTTATGTGGTAAAACCGCATAATATTATTCCAGGTGTTCCAAATTATTTTGCATCTACTTATTTTAATGGTTCAGATTTCGCCAGTGTTTTAGTAAAAACTAGAGAAGGGCGTCCCATTAAAATTGAGCCAAATGCAATTGCCGGCGATTTAGGAAAAACTTCGGCAAGAGCGCAAGCATCGGTGCTTTCACTTTATGATAATGATAAAATAAAACAACCAAAATTAGACGGTAAAGATGACACTTTTGATAGCGTTGATAATTACGTGCTAAAAGGTTTAAACCAAGCGACAGGTGGTGGAAAAAAAATAGTTGTTTTATCTCATTCTTTCCCTAGTCCGACTTTCAAAAAATTATTTGGAGATTTTAAAGCAAAATATCCAACAGCAGAATTAGTAATTTACGATGCTTTACCAAATGCAGCTGCATTAGATGCTTCAGAAGAAGTTTTCGGGCAACGTACATTACCGGTTTATGATTTAAGCAACACAGAATTAGTTGTTTCCTTTAATGCAGATTTTTTAGAGGAATATTTAGCAGCTAATCTTCAAAGCACTTATTCAAAAGCTAGAAAACCAGGTCCAAATATGCTTAGACACATACAAGTGGAGTCTAACTTATCTTTAACTGGTGCTAATTCTGACACAAGAATTAAATTAAAACCAAGCGACGTTTATAAAACTTTAGTAGAAGTTTATAATGGTTTAAATGGTGGAACATCTAATAAACAAGCCGCAGAAATTGTAAAAGAATTACAATCAAAAGGTTCTAAAGCGGTGGTTTTTGCAGATGGTTCTAAAGCAGCAGTGGTTTTATCTTATTTAATAAATCAGAAATTAGGTTCAGTTGCTTTCACAGGAAAAGCAAATATGCTGAAAGAATTTGATGGAGCTAGATATCAAGAATTTTTAAGTTGGTTAAACAACGGGCAAGTTGGAATTTTAATTACCAATAATGTAAATCCCATATATTCTTCATCAAAATCTCAAAGTGACGCTTTCAAAGCAGCAGTTGCTAAAGCTCCTTTTGTAATTTCATTTTCTGAGAAAAAAGATGAAATGTACCAATTAGCAACGGCAGTAATTCCTGTTGCACATTGGTTAGAATCTTGGGGAGACATTATGCCTAGAACTGGCGCTTATTCATTAATGCAGCCAACAATTCAAAAAGTTTATAAACCACGACAATTAGAAGAATCCCTTCTAGTGTGGATTAATGGGAAAAATAGTCCTTTAAATAATTATTACGATTATTTAAAAGCAAATGCAACTACACTTCTTGGTTCAGTTTCATTTAATAAAGGTTTATATGGTGGGTTTAATGAAGTAGAAGGCGGAACAGGTTTATCCTATTCTGGTGGAAATGCTGCACAAGCAATTGTTGAACTTAGCAATTTCAAATCTTCGAAATTAGAACTCGTTTTATATACAAAAGCTTCTATTGGTGATGGTGCACAAGGAAATAATCCTTGGTTACAAGAACTTCCTGATGGAATTTCGAGATTATCTTGGGATAATTATTTAACGATTTCTCCAAAAGATGCAAAAGATTTAGGTTTAGAAAATGAACTTAATGGCAGAATGCAATTGGACGGTTCAGTAGTAGATTTAACTGCAAATGGAGTTAAACTAGAAAATGTTCCAGTGTTTATTCAGCCAGGACAAGCAGATGGTTCTGTTGGATTAGCTTTAGGTTATGGGAAAAAATTCTGTGGGAAAGCTGCCGAAACTGGTATTAATGCTTATCCTTTATTTGACGGTTCTAATCTTGCCATTTCAAATGTAAGTATATCAAAGAAAAACGATTCTTACGAATTTGCAGGAATGCAACTTCAGAATACATTAATGGGTCGTTATGAAATTGCAAAAGAAATTCCATTAGAAACATTTTTAAATGTAAAATTTGATGATACAACTAAAGATTCTGAAGGTTCTATCAAAGGATGGAATGTTCCTTTAGAATACCATACAATAAATGGCGCTTTACCTGCGGGTAAAATTGATCTTTGGGATGCTTTTGATGATACAGACGGACCTCACTTCAATCTTTCAGTAGATTTAAACGCTTGTACAGGTTGTGGCGCTTGTGTTGTTGCGTGTCAAGCAGAAAATAATATTCCCGTTGTTGGTAAAGACGAAATAAGAATGTCTCGGGATATGTATTGGATCAGAATTGATCGATATTATACTGCAAAAGAAAAAATTGAAACAAAAGAAGCTGTAGATCGAGGTTTAGATGTACCTAATTTATATGATATTTTAATTCAACCAAATGACAGCCCAGATGTGATTTTTCAACCTGTGATGTGTCAACATTGTAACCATGCTCCTTGCGAAACAGTTTGTCCGGTTGCGGCGACTTCACACGGTAAACAAGGCCAAAATATGATGGCCTATAACAGATGTATTGGTACAAGATATTGTGCAAATAACTGTCCTTATAAAGTAAGAAGATTTAACTGGTTTACTTATAATTTGAATGATAAATTCGATTATAATATGAACAATGATTTGGGAAGAATGGTGTTGAATCCTGATGTAGTAGTTAGAACAAGAGGAGTTATGGAAAAATGCTCTATGTGTATTCAACAAACTCAAAATGTAATTCTTGAAGCTAAAAAAGCAAATAGAATTGTAGCAGACGGTGAATTTCATACAGCTTGTGAAAGCGCATGTCCAACTGGTGCATTTACATTTGGTGATATGAATGATAAATCTTCGAAAGTAAGATCGCTTTTCAATGATGACAGAAAATATATACTTTTGGAAGAAATTGGTACTAAACCAAATGTTTTTTATCATACCAAAATCAGAAACAGAAAAGAAAACAACGTTTAAAAAAATAAATAGGTAAAAAATGTCAGGACACTACGAAGCTCCGATAAGAGAACCTTTAATTATTGGTCACAAAACTTATCACGATATTTCTAATGATATCGCCCGACCTATAGAAGAAAGAGCCGGTAAACTTTGGTGGGCATCCATCTACGCTGCACTTGCCCTTTTCATCTACGGATTTGGTTGTATCGCATATACAATAGGTACAGGAATTGGTGCGTGGGGATTAAACAGAACTATAAACTGGGGTTGGGATATTACCAATTTCGTTTGGTGGGTAGGTATTGGTCACGCAGGAACTTTAATTTCTGCCGTACTATTATTATTTAGACAGAGATGGAGAATGTCTGTAAACCGTTCTGCGGAAGCAATGACAATATTCGCAGTTGTTCAAGCAGCAATTTTCCCAGTAATTCACATGGGTAGAGTTTGGGTAGGATATTGGGTTTTTCCTTTACCAAATCAGTTTAGCTCATTATGGCCGAATTTTAACTCACCATTACTTTGGGATGTATTTGCAATCTCTACTTATTTCTCAGTTTCTACGGTTTTCTGGTTTATGGGATTAATTCCGGATTTTGCCATGATTAGAGATAGAGCAAAAACGCCTTGGACGAAGAAAATTTATACATTCCTTTCTTTCGGTTGGGGTGGAAAAGCAAAACATTGGCAGAGATTTGAAGAATTATCTTTAGTTCTAGCAGGTTTAGCAACACCACTTGTTTTCTCAGTTCACACTACTGTATCATTTGACTTTGCTACTTCGGTTATCAAAGGATGGCATTCCACCATTTATCCCCCCTATTTCGTGGCTGGAGCAATTTTCTCAGGATTTGCGATGGTGCAAACATTATTATTAGTGGCAAGAAAAGTATGTCATTTAGAAGAATACATTACAATTTACCATATTGAAATTATGAATATTGTAATCGTACTAACAGGCGGAATGGTTACTGTGGCTTATGCTACAGAATATTTTATCGGATGGTATTCTGGTTCTCGATTTGAAGACTTTACCTACTTATCTCCCGGTGCAGCAACTGGTCCTTATTGGTGGGCATTTTGGGCATTGATAACATGTAATTTAATTATCCCTGCTTCTTTTTGGTTTAAAAAAGTGAGAACAAATATTACAGCAACATTTATAATTGCTTTAATAATTAATATTGGAATGTGGTTTGAAAGATTTGATATTATCGTAATTAATTTGTCCAGAGATTATTTACCATCTTCTTGGACGATGTTTAAACCAACTATAATCGATGTAGGTGTATTCTTAGGAACAATTGGATTTTTCGGTACTTTATTCCTTCTATATGCAAGAACATTCCCTGTAATTGCACAAGCAGAGCTTAAAACTATTTTGAAAATATCTGGTAAAACTTATAAAGCAAAAGAAGAAGATGAGCAGCATTAAAAAAATATTTGGCCTTTATGGCGACGATGACGATTTGATGAATGGCGTGAAAGCATTCAATGCAAAAGGCATCGAAATAGCTGAAGTTTACACACCATTTCCCGTTCATGGTTTAGATGTAGCTTTAGGTTTAAAGAAAACAAGAATTTCTGATGCAGCATATATTTACGCTGTTTACGGTTTATTAATTGGGACTTTGGTAACTTGGTACACCATGAATTATGATTGGCCACAAAATATTGGTGGAAAACCTGCCTTTCAATGGTCTCGGAATATGCCTGCTTTTGTAGTTCCAATGTTCGAATTAATGGTATTCTGTTCTGCGCATATGATGTCAATTACATTTTTAATAAGAAATAAAATGTATCCATTTTGCCCACCACAGAATCCAGATCCTAGAACTACAGATGATAAATTTATGATAGAGTTTCTATCTGAAGATGTAGAATCAATTAAACAGCTGCTTGTAGAAACTGGCGTAGAAGAAATTACCATTAAAGATGCTTAAATGAAAGTTTCTGTAAACACTTCTTTAAGTAATAAAAAAATTAAATTTCAAATGAAAAAGAAATTTTTAAAAATAATAAGCACATTAAGCATTGGAAGTATTTTATTGACTTCTTGCGGACCAAAAGATCAACCTCCATTGGTATATTTCCCAGATATGTACTTCCCTGTTGCCTATGATCCTTTAGAAAAAGCAGATATCGCATATTCAGATCACGAAACTGAAATTCCATTATTTGTTGCAAATGACGGAGCAACTGGTTTAGGTCCAGTTACAGGAACAGTTTCTCAGAATACGGATAATATTGTTGAGGCAAATAATGATTTACCTTTAACGCCCGATCAATATAATGGTGGATATGATGTATCTAAAACATTAACGGTTTCACCATTAAATCCAACTAATAAAGCAAAAGATCTTGCAAGAGGAAAAAAACTATTTGAGGAAACTTGCGCAGCTTGCCATGGTATCAAAGGAGACGGACAAGGACCAATAGTTGAAAGTGGTGCTTACTCCGGTGTTCCAAAATATGCAGATAGAGAAATTACAGTTGGTTCAGTTCATTATGTTTTAACACATGGTAGAAATGCAATGGGTTCTTACGCTGGTTTATTAAACCAAGGAGATCGATGGAGAGTAGCAATGTATGTGATGGATGCTTTTAAATCCTCACCAACAACTACTGTTTCATCAGCTTCTACTGAAACTACAGCAACTCCTGCAACAGAAATGACACCAACTACTAAAAAATAAAAGAATTAAAAATGTATAGTTTTTCACCAAAATTAAGATTATATTCAATTATATTGATCGTTTTAGGATTAGTACTTTTCGGAGTTGGATATTTTATGAACCACAATATAGATTCTGTACGTATTGAGCACATGATGGAGACGGTGCATGCAGGTGGTCATAATGCGCCAAGTAATTCAAGCGAAATGGTTGGTCCACAAGATCATGCAGCTCATCTTGAACATGCAACTTTACAAGTTCATAATCAACCTTTAGCAGCGATTCACTTAGTTGCAATCTTTTTATTTGCATTAAGTTGTTGTGCTCTTTTCTTCTATTCTATGCAAACCGCTGCACATGCAGGTTGGCCAATAATTATTCTGCGTGTAATGGAAGCTATTGCTACTTATATTCCGTATGGCGGTTTAATTATACTTATTATTGTAGGAATAAATATTACTGGTCATGGTCATATTTTTCATTGGATGGATGGTTCGTTAACAGATCCAAAATCACCAAACTTTGATTCAATTCTCTATGAAAAGAAAAAATTCTTAAATATTCCTTGGTATGCGGTTAGAACATTAATCTATGTAGGTGGAGCCTCATTCTTTGCTTGGAAATTAAAAGCAATGTCTAAAAAAGTTGATCAAACAAAATCAAAAGTAGATTACCAAACTTATTATAAATGGAACGTGGGATATATCGTATTCTTTGGTTTCGCCTCTGCAGCTTGGGCTTGGGATTGGTTAATGTCAATAGATCCGCATTGGTATTCTACAATGTATATTTGGTATGCAATGGTTAGCGCATGGGTAAGTGCAATTGCAGCAATTATATTAATTTGTGTTTATTTAAAGAAAAAAGGAGCTTTGCCACAATTTAATGATAATCACTTGCATGATTTAGGCGTGTTCTTATTCGCTTTAAGTATGCTTTGGACTTATACTTGGTTTGCACAATTTATGCTTTATTGGTATGCGAATATTCCCGAAGAAGTAAACTATTTCTTTGGTAGATTTGAATATTATGGAGCCACATTTTTACCAATGCTTATTTTAAATTTCTTACTTCCGCTTTTAATATTAGTAAGTAGTAGTATAAAAAGAAATTATAAAGTAATGGTTATTTCAGCAATTATAGTTCTTGCAGGACATTGGATGGATTTCTTCAATATGGTAATGCCTGGAACGGTTGGTCCTTATTGGAAAACTCCAGAAGTATTCTTACTTTGTTTTGGTGCTATGTTTTTTGTCTTAGGTTTATTCATTTATGTAGTTATGACAAGACTTTCAAAAGAGAAACTTATCCCCACGGGAAACCCTTTTCTACATGAATCTGAAATTTATGAATATCCTTTTTAAAGAAAAAATTTAATTATTATAAATCCCAGCAATTTCGCTGGGATTTTTTTTGGAAAATATTCTAACAATACTATGTATATTTTACTAAATTTGTATAAACCATTGCTTTATGAAAAAATATTTTTTTCTATTCTCCGCGATTATTTTTCTGATGTTTACTTCTTGTAAAAAAACGGCAGTTGATTCTACAAATCTTAAAACTTTTCAGAGCAGTATAAATGATTTAGAATCTAGTTTAACTACAATTCGCCAGATTAAATTTAATGAAGCTTTATACATCTTAAAAACATTTGGTGTAGAAGGAAATGATGATATTTCAAAATTAAAAGCGCTTTCAAAACTTTTGGAAGGTAAAAAAGTACCACAAATATTTGCAATGGCAGATAAAGTAGCACAAGATAATAATGTAGAATGGAAAAGCAGTGGACCACCTTCTTTGGGTGAAATGAATATTTTTGGACCAGAAAACGCCACAGAAAAAGATCCAAACGAAATAGAAGCAAATTCACTTTCAATTACAACAACACCAATTGCAATAGATAGTATTTTAGGCGCAAAGGCTTTACAAATTGTTCCTCGTCTTTTAGATAATTCTGGAAAACCAATTTCATTTAAAAACGCGGCTTTAGAAACCATTTTGGAAGTTTCAAGTAATGGCAATAAATTATTAACTTCAAAAAATCTAATGCAAAATAATAACTTTAAAGGCTTTACTTTAAGATTTGCATCTCTTCCAAAAAATAAAATTACTGACGATAAAATTGAAATCAAAATTACGGTTAAAAGTTCTAAGAAAACGTATCAAATGATAAAAACTGGAGTTCCTGTAAATACTAAATCTTTATTAGAACCTACGGTTATTAAGCCAGATTCCCTACAAACAGCATCACAAAGTTCAGCTATTATTGATCCAAATTCAGCAACTACTCCATCCACAGTTACTGCAACAAATCCTAAAACAACTGTTCAGAAGTTTTTAAATAATCTGGGATCACAAAATCTCAAAGGAGCTTATGAAGTTTCCGACAACCCAAACTGGGGAAATTTTGATCAATTTTCAAATCCAAATTCCGGTTTCGGCGCAGTAAAAAATTTAAATGTAAATTCTATATCCGAAAAAAATAAGACAGATAATAATGCATCTGTAAATGCAAATTATAGCGTAACCGATAAAAATGGAAATACCGTTGCATTAGATGTTACTTATGGGTTGAAAAATATAAACGGAACTTGGAAGATATCCAGTTATAAAATAAATTCATCTCAAAAAAAATAAACTATTTAATTTCATAAGTCCATAAAATTTTTTGGAAAAAATATTATTATGTTTAAATAGGAATTCAGAAAAATAAATAATGAATAAACCTTTACATCAATTTTTTACCAAAGACCATCAAAGAATTGATAAAATATTAAATAAGGCATTAGAAAATGCTGATGAAATAAATCCAAAATATTATCATCAATTCCGAACCCAATTATTACGGCATATAAAAATGGAAGAGAAAATACTCTTTCCTGCTGCAAAACTTGTAAATCTTGAAGTGATGCAAAAACTTATTCCCAGATATCGCCTTGAACATGGCGCATTAACTGCTTTAATGGTTCCGCCTCCTGATTTTAATTTAATAAAAGTCATAAAATATCTTTTGCAAAAACATGATTTTGCGGAAGAAGAAACCGGCGGGCTTTATGATGTTTGTGAAGCTTTAACTTCAAATCAAACCCAAGAGATTTTAGACCAACTTGCGGAGACAAAAGAAGTTCCAGTTCATCCAACCAATTCTGCTCCAATTGCACTAGAATCTGCAAAAAGAGCATTAATAAGAGCTGGTTATAATTATGATGAAATTCTACAGAACGCCTCTTAACTGAAGATATTTCTCTTAATCACATTTTAATTATGTTACTAAAAGAGAAAATAATTAAGATTAAAAAATAAAATAGATATTTATAATTTTTAATTTCAACTAAGTATTTTGTAAATCGTTCAGAAACAATTAAATTTGCATTTCTATTTTAAAAATTATGGCAAACAAGCAAAACAATAAAAAAGACCTTAAAACAAAAGAAGGGAAAGAAACCGTTGAGTTTTTTAAAGATTTAGATAAAGGTTCTTTAGATACAGAACGTTTTATAGAACGCTATGCAAAACCATTGAGTATTGTTTTTGGCATCTTAATTATCGGAATTTTAGGTTATTTTGCTTATCAACAATTTATAATCGCACCCAAAAATGACGAAGCAACAAAAAGTTATTTAAGTGCTCAAAAAAGTTTATCCGAAGGAAAAAATGATCTTGCATTAGGCGGTAAAACTGCTGCAAATCCAGGTTTCATCGGAACTTATAATGAATATTCCGCAACTGCTGCTGGAAAATTATCCGCTTACAACGCAGGTCTTTTAGAATTTAAAGAAGGACATTATCAAAAAGCATATGATCTTTTAGATGATTTTAGCTCTGATAATAAAATTTTAGTAGCACTAAAATATGGTGCAATGGCTGATTGTCAAACAAATTTAAACAAAAATGATGACGCACTTTCTCTTTTAGACAAAGCGGCATCCGCTTCAGATGATCCATATACAAGTTATTATTTTACAAGAAAAGCAGGTATTTTAGCTTTAGCTTTAAAGAAAAATGCAGATGCTAAAAAATATTTTTCCACTATTGACGAAAAATATAAAGATTATGACAATGGCCAATCTGATGCACAAATTGAAATGACCAAGTATTATTAAAAAATGGCGACAGTAAATCTTTCAGATTATAAATCCTTAAATATTACTAATGCCGATGAATACAACATCGGCATTGTGTTTTCTGAGTGGAATGATTTTATTACTTTCAATCTTCGTGATGCTACTTTGGAAATTTTAGAAAAAGAAGGAGTAAAAAAAGAAAATATTAAATTATTTTCCGTTCCGGGTGCATTTGAACTAAATTTTGCAACAATGCAATTGTGCAAACAAGGTACTTTTGATGCGGTAATTGCAATTGGTTGCGTCATTCGTGGAGAAACGCCGCATTTTGATTTCATTTGTGACGCAGTTGCACAAGGAATTAAAGATTGTAATGTCTTCACAGAAGTTCCTGCTATTTTTTGCGTTTTAACTGATAATACTAAAGAACAATCTATCGCAAGAAGTGGCGGAAATCTTGGAAACAAAGGCGTAGAAGCTGCTGTTACTGCTTTAAAAATGATTGATTTCAAAAGAAAATTAAATCAAAAACCAACGCATATTGGTTTCGGAACTTAATTAAATTAACTCAAAATTTTAAACTAATGTATTTAAACAAAATCAAGCCATTTCTTTATTTAGGCGCTTTTTATCTTTTAATTTCATTGGTTTTAAGATTTGTTTTTTTCTTTCATCCAATCACAACAGCAAATTTTGCAATTTTAGAAAGTATTAAAATCATCTTTATTGGTTTCGTTAATGACATTTTCGTCTTCACTTTAGCAAGTTCAATTTTAGCACTTTATTTTCTTTTTCTTTCAAATTCAAAATATCAAAAACCTTACGGCTATCTAATTTTTGGTTTATTGGTCGCGCTTTTTCTCTATATTTGGTTGTCTCCAAGTAATATTATCAAACAATATGGCGGTTCACTCTTGGAAATAGCTTTAATATTTATTGGTCTAAAAACTTTTCTCTTCGGTTTAATGTTATTTCTACCAAAATACAGATTGAAAATCCGAAATTATCTTTATTTTTCAACCTTATTTCTTTATGTACTTTTAATTATTTTTAATGTTGTAAGTGAATATTTTTTCTGGAATGAATTCGGAGTTCGTTATAATTTTATTGCAGTAGATTATTTAATTTACACCAATGAAGTGATTGGAAATATAATGGAAAGTTATCCTATAATCCCGCTTTTCAGTGTTATTTTAATCTTAACAATTGCTATAACTTGGCTTATTTACCGCAAAACAAAAGACAGTCTTTTAACTTTACCAAACTTTTTGCAAAAAATAATTTTATTGGTTTCTTTCATAATTTTATGTGGTTTAAGTTTGGGCGTTCTAAGTAAAACTTCAGAATTAAAATCGGAAAATATTTTTGCCACAGAAATTGAAGCAAACGGACTTCAAAAATTCTATTACGCATTCACGCACAATGAATTAGATTATTTTAAATTCTATAAAACTTTACCTCAAAAAACAGCAGAAAAAATATTTTTAGAACAATTCCAACCACCACAATTAATTCGCAATATTTCTTCTACCGAACCTGAATTAAAAAAGAATGTAGTATTAATTTCAATTGAAAGTCTTTCCGCAGATTTTATGGCACATTACGGAAATACAGAAAAAATCACACCTTTTCTGGATAGTTTGGCTAATAAATCTTTATTATTTACAAATCTTTATGCAACTGGAAATAGAACTGTTCGTGGTTTAGAAGCTTTAACGCTTTGTATTCCACCAACTGCGGGAGAAAGTGTGGTAAAAAGAGTCAATAATAAAAATAAATTTTCCACTGGAAGTGTTTTTAAATCTAAAGGTTACAACGTAGATTTTCTTTACGGCGGTTACAGTTATTTTGATAATATGAAAGATTTTTTTGAAGGAAATGGTTACGGAATTGTAGATCGCGATAATTTTAAACCCGAAGAAATTACTTTTGCAAATGTTTGGGGCGTTTGTGATGAAGATATGGCGAGAAAAGCCATTCAATTTCAAAACCAAATAAGTAAAACTGGAAAACCATTTTTCAACCATTGGATGACCGTAAGTAATCATAGACCTTACACTTATCCTGAAGGAAAAATTGATATTCCGGGAGATGCAAAATCCCGTTCTGGCGGTGTAAAATATACAGATTATGCGCTCCGAAGATATTTTGCAATGGCAAAAAAACAATCTTGGTATAAAAATACTATTTTTGTAATCATCGCAGATCATTGCGCTTCAAGCGCCGGAAAAACGGAACTTCCGATGGATAAATACAGAATTCCGGCAATGATTTTTTCGGATGGCTTCATCCAACCACAAGAATTTAATAAAACCATGTCACAAATTGACGTGATGCCTACTCTTTTTGGTTTACTTAATTTTAATTATCAATCTAAATTTTTAGGACAAAATATTTTTGAAACTTATTACCAACCAAGAGCTTATATTGCAACTTACCAAGATTTAGGTTTAATAAAAGACAATACTCTAACGGTCATTTCGCCAAATGACAAAGTGAAACAATATCAATTGAAACTTCAATCTTCTAGTTTGCCAGAAAATTTCAAACTCTATTACGATGAAATTTTATTAAAAAATCCAAATCAAAAATTAGTTGATGAAACTGTAGCTGCATATCAATCTGCATCTTATTGGTTAAAAGAAAATAAACTGAATAAATAATTTTATTTCAAATTCTCTATGATAAATTCTTTATAGTAATTGCAACATCTTTGCAACTTTACGACTTCACAACTGTAAGGAATAGCATCTTTTTAATAAACTAAACAAATAATTTTGTATTTTTAAATTCTAAAATTAAAATTATGAGATGGACAAATGACAGTAGCGACAATGTTGATGATAGACGTGGCAAAGGTGGTGGAGCATTAGTTGGCGGCGGAATTGGAACTTTAATTATCGCTGCAATTGTTTTCTTTATGGGGGGAGATCCTTCTGCAATTTTAAATTCCGGAATGTCACAGCAATCTACGCAAACCGAACAACGAGATTTAAACCCGCAAGAATTGAAAATGCGCCAGTTTGTAAAAATGGTGACTGGTGAAACAGAACAAACTTGGGCAGCTGAATTTCAGAAATTAGGATTGACTTATAGAAAACCACACGTTGTAATGTTTGAAGGCGTAACAAATTCCGGTTGTGGAACAGCGCAAGCTGCAATGGGTCCATTTTATTGTCCCGCAGATGAAACCGTCTATATGGATATGAGTTTCTTCGGCGAAATGCAGCAAAAATTTGGCGCAAAAGTGACAGAATTTACCATCGCTTACGTGATGGCTCATGAAATCGGGCATCACGTGCAAACACTTTTAGGAACAACGCAGAAAGTAGATAAACTAAGAAATAGTGGAGCATATTCTGAAGCAGAAATGAATCGTGTTTCCGTTGCAACCGAACTTCAAGCAGATTTTTACGCCGGCGTTTGGGCAAAATTAACCGATCAAAGAGAACATATTTTAGAACCCGGCGATATTCAAAGTGCAATGGATGCAGCGGCTGCAGTTGGCGATGATAATATCCAAAAAAGAAGTTTTGGTTATGTAAACCAAGAAGCTTTCACGCACGGAAGTTCTGCACAGAGACAAGAATGGTTTATGAAAGGATATAATACCGGAGATATTAAGCAAGGAGATACTTTTAATCAGCTTTTGAAATAATTATTATGGAGAAACAACACGCACTATTAATTCCGAGAGAAATACTTTTGCTAATGGCAATCGTTGGTTTTTTACTAACACTTTTTGGAGCTTTACTAAAAATAACTCATTGGTCTTTTGGACCATTAAATACTGATATTGCATTATCAGTTGGTGTAATTTTCAGTTTTATCACTTGGTTTGTTGTCCTTATAGATTTATTTAGAAATAAAATTCAAAGTAAACTAATCTGGATAATCGGAATGTTTTTAATGGGAAGTGTAATTTCTATTTTATATTTAATTTACCGTAAAAATTATGTAATTACTAAATAGTTTTATCTCAAATTTTTAAAAAACTCCCAAATCACAATTCCGCCACAAACACTCACATTTAAAGAATGTTTTGTGCCCAATTGAGGGATTTCCAGAAAATGGTCGTAAAGTGGAAGTGCATTTTCAGTTAAACCATCTACTTCATTTCCTAAAACCAAAGCATATTTTTGAGATTTTTCTATATTAAATTTATCTAATGAAATGCTATTTGTTGTTTGTTCAATACCAATAATTTGATAATTTTCCGCTTTTAAATTCTTCAAACAATTTTCAATAAATTCTTCATAAACCCAATCCACACTATCAGTTGCGCCCAAAGCGGCTTTGTGAATTTCCCGATGCGGCGGTTTTGGTGTAATGCCACACAAAATAATTTTCTCAACAATAAACGCATCCGAAGTTCTGAAAACCGCACCCACATTGTGCATACTTCGTACATCATCTAAAACTACGGTTAAAGGAATTTTTTTTATTTCCTTAAAAGTTTCTACATCAATCCGTCCAAGTTCTTCCAATTTCAATTTCTGCGTAGGCTGCATTTTTCGTATTTTTGACAAAATTAAGTTTTTAAACCTAAAAAATTCCATCAAATTTAATGGCTAAAAAAGAAACGCCTTTAATGACACAATACAACGGCATCAAGGGAAAATATCCCGATGCTCTTTTGCTGTTTCGTGTGGGTGATTTTTATGAAACTTTTGGCGCAGATGCTATTCGTGCATCAAAAATTTTAGGTATTGTTTTAACGAAAAGAGCAAATGGCGATGGACACATCGAACTCGCAGGATTTCCGCACCATTCGATTGATACTTATTTGCCAAAATTAGTTCGCGCTGGTTTAAGAGTTGCAATTTGTGACCAATTAGAAGATCCAAAATCTGTGAAAGGCATCGTGAAAAGAGGCGTTACAGAATTGGTAACTCCGGGCGTCACTTTCAACGACCAAGTTTTAAATTCAAAAAAGAATAATTTTCTGCTCTCTCTTCATAAAGAAAAAGAAAAATATGGAATGGCTTTCGTGGATATTTCTACGGGTGAATTTTTGATTGCAGAAGGAAATTTAGAAAAATTATTGCATCTCGTTTCTACGTTTGATCCAAGCGAAATTATTTACCAAAGAACTACAGAAATTCCTACTCAACTAAAAAATAAAAACTGTTTTAAATTAGAAGATTGGGCATTTCAATATTCTTACGCTTACGAAAAATTAACTGCACATTTTAAAACAAATTCTTTAAAAGGTTTCGGCATAGATGATTTAAAACTCGGAATTACTTCAGCCGGCGCAATTTTCGCTTATCTCGTAGAAGACACGCATCATTCTCTTTTACAACATATTACCAAAATTATTAAAATTCCGCAAGATGATTATTTAATGATGGACGGTTTCACTTTGCGAAATTTAGAAATCGTATATCCCAATCATCAAGAAGGAAAATCCTTGCTGGATATTATTGATAAAACCATCACTCCAATGGGTGGAAGATTATTGCGACGTCGTTTAATTTTGCCTTTAAAATCCGTCAATGACATTAATAGAAGATTAAATTTAATAGAATTTTTTAATAAAGAAGACCATTTAAAATTTGAAATTCTCGACCAATTAAAAGCCATTTCAGATTTAGATCGTTTAATGGGAAAATTGGCAGCAGAAAAAATCTCACCCAAAGAACTCGGTTATCTTCGTCAAAGTTTAATTTGTATTCAAAAAATTAGAGAATTACTGCATCAATTTCCAGATATTTTGGCTTGGATTGAACCTTTAAATGCTCAAACTGAACTCATTCAATTTTTAGAACATCATTTAAACCAAGAATTACCGGTTAATTTAAACAAAGGAAATGTCATTAATAAAGGCGTTTCCCAAGAGTTAGATTATTTACGCGGCTTGCAAAACAAAGGCAAAAATTTTTTAGACGAAATGTGTGAAAGGGAAATTGTACGAACTGGAATTTCAAGTTTAAAAATAAATTTTAATAATGTTTTCGGATATTTTATTGAAGTTCGAAATTCTCATAAAGACAAAGTTCCAGGAGATTGGATTCGGAAACAGACTTTGGTGAACGCAGAACGCTACATCACCGTAGAATTGAAAGAATATGAAGACCAAATTCTCGGCGCAGAAGAAAAAATTTCAAAATTAGAATTTTCACTTTACAGAAAAGTATGCGAAAAAGCGATGCTTTATATTGATTTAATTCAAGAAAATTCTAAACTCATTGCGAAAATTGATGTTGCAATTGGTTTATCTGAATTGGCAATTACTGAAAGTTATACAAAGCCAATCTTAAACGAAACTTTTGAAATTAATTTAAAAGAAGCACGACATCCAATTATTGAAAATGCCCTTCCTCTTGGCGAAAAATACATTCCAAATGATGTTTTTTTGGACAAAGATTCGCAGCAAATTATTATGGTAACTGGTCCAAATATGGCAGGAAAATCTGCTATTTTACGCCAAACTGCACTTATTTGTTTAATGGCACAAATAGGAAGTTTTGTTCCAGCGAAACACGCTGAAATCGGTATTTTAGATAAAATTTTTACCAGAGTTGGCGCGACAGATAATATTTCTTCTGGCGAATCGACTTTTATGGTGGAAATGAATGAAGCAGCCAATATTTTAAATAATATTTCCGAGCGGAGTTTAATTCTTTTAGACGAAATCGGACGCGGAACTTCCACTTATGACGGCGTTTCCATCGCTTGGGCGATTGCAGAATATTTACACCAACATCCAACGCAAGCCAAAACTTTATTTGCAACACATTATCACGAATTGAATGAAATGACTTTGAGTTTTGAGCGCATCAAAAACTTTCACGTTTCAATCCAGGAAAATAAAGGAAATATTATATTTTTAAGAAAATTAATTTCCGGCGGAAGCGAACACAGTTTCGGAATTCACGTCGCAAAAATTGCAGGAATGCCTGCAAAAGTAGTCAATCGTGCGAGTGAAATTTTAAAAACTTTGGAAGAATCAAGAAGTAGCAAAGGAAATTCTGAAAAAATAAAACGTGTAACAGAAGAAAATTTGCAATTGTCTTTCTTTCAATTGGATGATCCAGTTTTGGAAAATATTCGTGAAGAACTGACGAAGATGGATATCAATACTTTAACACCGATTGAGGCATTAATGAAATTAAATTCTATTAAAAAAATGATTGGGAAGTAAATAAGACTTGAAGATAATAGACGATAGATGATAGATTTTTTAAGCTCACTTTAAAAAGAAAATTAAAACTAGACTTTAGTCATTCCGTAGGAATCTAGACTGTTAATTTTTCTGCTTAGATTCCTCCCGAATGACAAAAATAAACCAAAAAAAAATATTTCAAATGAAATTCAATTTAAAATATTTTCTTCTCACTATTCTAATCTTCCTTGCAGAAATTTTAATTGCAACAACATTCAAAAATGTGGTTTTTTTAAGATCCTATTTCGGCGATGTTTTAGTGGTGATTTTAATTTACACTTTTATTTTAAGTTTCTTCAAACTTCAAAAGACAAAACTGATTTTCTGGATTTTTATTTTTGCGTGTTTAATAGAATTTCTGCAATATCTTCACTTTGTTGAACTTTTAGGTTTAGAGAAAAATCAATTAGCGATTACGGTCTTAGGAAATTCTTTTAGTTGGATAGATATTTTATGTTATGGAGTTGGTTGTATTATTGTTTATATTTTAGAGGTAAAAGAAAATTAAAAGCATTTTGAAAATTTTACTTTTTCTGATTTAAAGTTTCCGCAATAATCCACGCTTCACTCCAACAAGCTTGGAAATTAAAACCTCCAGTTACGGCATCAATATTCAAAACTTCGCCTGCTAAATAAAAATTTTCATTGTTCTTACTTTCCATTGTTTTAAAATTAATTTCCTTTAAATCTACGCCGCCTGCTGTCACAAATTCATCTTTATAAGTCGATTTCCCAGTAACTTTCAATTTCCGCTTACAAAGATTTTCTATTAAATTTTGGATTTCAATTTTCGTTAATTGAGAAATGTTTTTATTTAAATCAACTTTTGAAAGCCACAAAATTCGGTGCCAAAAACGGTTTGTAATATCAAATATTTTAGATGTTCCAATGGCTTTTTTCGGATTATTTTCTTTAAAATTTATAAATAAATCTTCTGCCGTTTCAATATCAATTCCTAAAAAATTAATTAGAATTTCAAATTGATATTTTAATTTAGCTAATTCTAAAGCTTTCCAAGCAGAAATTTTTAAAATTGCCGGACCAGAAAGTCCCCAATGTGTAATTAACATCGGACCAGATTCTTCCATTTTTAACGCAGGAATTGCAACTTCTGCATTTAAAAAAGAAGTTCCCATTAAATCTTTCAGCACCTCATCTTTTATATTAAAAGTGAAAAGCGACGGAACTGGCGGAACGGTTTTGAAATTTAATTCTTCTAAAATTTTTAAAGATTTTGGCGCACTTCCAGAAGTAAAAACAACAAAATCTGCCTTAGATTCTTCAATTTTTGTTTTAACTAAATATTTGTCATTTTCTTTAATAATTTTCTGAACACTTTGCTGGTTTTTAACTTCAAATTTTTTATTTTGAATTTCATCAACAAAACAATTAATGATACTTGACGAAGAATTACTTACAGGAAAAATCCGATTATCGCTTTCAATTTTAAGTTCCACATTTCTATTTTCCAACCATTGCATCATATCTGCTGGTTGAAATCTGCTAAAAACACTGCGTAACTCCTTATTTCCGCGCGGATAAAAATTGACCAAATCACGTGCATCAAAGCAAGCATGAGAGACATTGCATCTTCCACCGCCAGAAATTTTTACTTTTTGTAAAACGTCAGAATTTTGTTCTAAAATAAGAACCTCAAATTTTTTTTCATCTAAATTGGCGGCACAAAAAAAACCCGCAGCTCCTCCACCAATAATTATCACTTTTTTCCTCTGCATATTTTTAAAAATAACTTAAAATATTTTGTTAAAATTACAATTTTTCTACGCCATCCGAAATGCGTAAATTTGAACTTAAATTTAATTAAAATTATGTCAGTTTTTCAGTATAAATTTGATGTTCGATGGAGCGACATCGATGCCAATCGACATCTTGCAAATTCCAGTTATGTAGAATATTGTGCGCAAACCAGAATGGCTTTTATGAACCAAGAAAAAATTGGTTTAGCTCAACTTTCTCGATGGGGAATTGGTCCAGTAATTTTACATGAACGATATTCTTTTTTTAAAGAAATTTTAGGTGACCAAACAGTTTGGGTAACTTTAGAAGTTTCTGGTGCATCAGAAGACGCAAGTATTTATCGATTTCTTCATAAATTTTATTTTCCTGATGGAACACATTGCGCAACTTCAGAAGCCACGGGAGTTTGGATTGATACTATGTTACGAAAAGCAACAACGCCTCCTGATGAAATTTTAGAAGTAATGGAAGCTTACAAAGATGAAAATTGTAAAATATTAACTAGAGAAGATCTCAAAAATTTACCTTTCAAACCAGAAAATGTTGAAGCTTTTCATAAGCAAAACACCTTTACTTGGAGAAAAAAAAATCAAGAAGAATCTAAATAATTTTTAAAAATATAAAATGTTAGAAGATCAATCACCAGAATTAACTCCAATTTCAAAATTAGGAGAATTTGGTTTAATAAAACACTTAACCGACAAATTTAGTTTTAAAAATTCTTCCACAGAAATTTCTATTGGAGATGACGCTGCAGTTATAAATCCGGAAGGAAAAAAAGTGGTAATTTCTACTGATACTTTAGCGGAAGGTGTTCATTTCAATTTGGGTTATGTTCCTTTGAAACATTTAGGTTATAAATCTGTGGTGGTAAATTTAAGTGATATTGCTGCAATGAATGCGGTTCCAACGCAGCTTTTAGTTTCATTGGCGGTTTCAAATCGGTTTCCTGTAGAAGCTTTGGAAGAAATTTATTATGGAATTTCTTTGGCTTGTGAAAAATATAAAGTGGATTTAATTGGCGGTGATACAACCAGTTCACAAACTGGATTGGTTCTTACAATTACAGCAATTGGTTTAGAAAATTCTGAAAATATTGTCCAAAGAAATGGGGCAAAACCAAATGATTTATTAGTTGTAACTGGAGATTTAGGCGGCGCTTATACAGGTTTGCAAATTCTTGAGCGAGAACATTCTGTTTTTCTTGCCGATCCAAATATGCAACCCGAAATGGAAGGTTATGATTATATTTTAGAAAGACAATTAAAACCTGAAGCAAGAACCGACATCAAGCAAATTTTAGAAGATTTAAAAATAAAACCAACTTCTATGATTGACGTTTCCGATGGTTTGGCTTCTGAAGTATTGCATTTATCTGAACAAAGCAAAGTGGGATTTCATGTTTATGAAAATAAATTACCACTCGATCCTTTAACGATTTCGACAGCGGATGAACTCAATCTAAATCCAACAATGTGTGCTTTAAACGGTGGCGAAGATTATGAATTATTGTTTACAATTTCACCCACAGATTTTGAAAAAATTAAAAATAATCCGGATTTTACAATAATCGGGCATGCTGTAGATTTAGAACAAGGTAATTTTTTAATCGCTAGTGGAAGTAATGAATTGGTGAAAATAACTGCGCAAGGCTGGAAAGCTTTTTAAATTTAAATTAATGTTTAAAAAAATTCCATGATGACTTTTACAAAATTACAATTCACTGTTTTTTATGCAGATATTAAAGTAGGTTTAGAATTATTTTGTGATTGTCTTGGATTTCTAATTACTTATGATGAACTCAATTCTGAAAATGCATTTTGTGTTTTGGAAAAAGATGGATTAAGTTTAATTCTGCAGCAAAATAAAGAAATTGCAGATTTAGATCGCCCACAATTGCGATTACACACGGAAAACATTGAAGAAGTTTACAAACATGTTTCTAAAAATTTTCCTCAACTTTTACATCCGAATTCCAATAAAGTTGTAAAAAACCGTGGGGTGCGAAAGAATTTGCACTCTTGGATTCTTCTAAAGCCTGTATTATAATTATGGATTGGACGTAAAATAAAACAAAAGCCATTCAAATTTGAATGGCTTTTTTTTATAAAATATTCTAGTCTATTTTTGTTTTTTCTTCGCTTGCGCAATATTTAAAATTACTTTGGTCGCTTTTACCATACTTTCTACGGAAACAAATTCATAAGGTCCATGGAAATTTAATCCACCCGCGAAAATATTTGGACAAGGCAATCCCATATAAGAAAGTTGTGCGCCGTCTGTTCCACCACGAATTGCTTTTATTTTTGGCTTAATTTCAGCATCAATCATTGCTTGTTCTGCAATATCTACAATGTACATTTTACCGTCAAATTGCTGTTTCATATTTCGGTATTGTTCTTTAATTTCAATTTCTGCAGTTTTTTCACCGTATTTTTCATTAAAAGATTTTACTTTTTCGGTAATTAATTTTTTACGATTTTCAAATTTTTCTGCATCATGATCACGAATAATATATTGAATTTTTGCTTCCGAAACATCAGATTTTAAATCTGTTAAATGATAAAAGCCGTCAAAACCTTTCGTAGTTGCAGGCGTTTCATTGGTCGGTAAAGTTTGAATAAATTCTGCTGCTAAGAGACTTGCATTTACCATTTTTCCTAAAGCGTAACCTGGATGAACACTCAATCCGTGTATTTTTACAATGGCTTGTGCGGCGTTAAAATTTTCATATTCTAATTCTCCTACTTCACTTCCATCCATTGTATATGCCCATTCTGCACCGAATTTTTTCACGTCAAATTTATGAGCACCTCTTCCAATTTCTTCATCTGGCGTAAAACCAATTCCAATTCTGCTCCTTTTAATTTCTGGATGTGCCAATAAAAATTCTGCAGCAGTAACAATTTCCGCTAAACCGGCTTTATCATCTGCTCCTAAAAGTGTTGTTCCGTCGGTTGTAATTAAAGTTTCTCCAAGATATTCTTTTAAAATTGGAAACTTATTTGGTGATAAAGTAAAATTGGTTACTTTATTTAAAACCAAATCTTCGCCATTATAATTTTTCCAAATTTGTGGATTTACATTTTCTCCGCTAAAATCTGGAGAAGTGTCGTAATGTGAAATAAATCCGATTGTCGGTTCGTCATCATTTTCTAAATTTGATGGAACATAAGCATAAATATATCCATTTTCATCTAATGAAACATCTTCTAAGCCCAAAGTTTTTAATTCTTCAAAAATATATTTTACAATATCCCATTGTCTTACCGTTGAAGGCGTAGATTCGCTTTCTGGATCACTTGTGGAAAATATTTTAACGTAATTTAAAAATCTAGTTTGAAGTTTTTCTTGCCATTCGGCATTGAAATTTGGAGTCATGTTTTGAAAATTAAATGAATAAATTTTAATTAATAATTTTTGTTTATCAATCTTTTACAAATTTAAGTTTTATTTTAAAAATTATGCTTTTTATAATCTTAAACAAAATATAAATTTTAAGGTTTCTATAATCTTTTCTCAAAATAAATTACTTTCAAACTTATCAGCAATTTTAAAAATCTTATATTTGAAATTAAAGATTTGATTCAATGTTTTTGACAGAATGTCCAAGAGATGCGATGCAAGGTTGGGGAAATTTTATACCAACTTCACAGAAAATAGATTACATCAATGCATTGATGTCGGTGAAATTTGACGTTTTGGATTGTGGAAGTTTTGTTTCTCCAAAAGCAATTCCGCAGATGAGAGATTCTGGAATTGTTTTAGATGAAATAGATAAATCTCTTTCTAATACTAAACTTTCGGTAATTGTTGCTAATTTCCGAGGTGCAGAAAAAGCATTAAAACACGACCAAATTGATATTCTGGGTTTTCCATTTTCTATCTCCGAAACTTTCCAACATCGAAATACCAATAAATCTCAAGAGGAAGCTTTTGAGGATATTAAAAAGATATTGGTACTTGCAGATTCTGAGAAAAAAGAATTAAATATTTATTTCTCAATGGCCTTTGGAAATCCTTACGGAGAATTTTGGAAGTGGGAAGATGTAGATTTTTGGGCAAAGCGATTTTCTGAAATTGGTATAAAAAACATTTTATTGTCTGATACTACGGGAGTTGCGTCTCCAGAAAGTATTTCACTTTTATTTAATAAAATTCCAAAAAACTATCCTGAAATTAATTTTGGCGGACATTTTCATAATCGATATGAAGATTCGCATTCCAAACTAAAAGCTGCTTATGATGAAGGTTGCAGAAGATTTGATTCTGCTATAAAAGGAATTGGCGGTTGTCCATTTGCAAAAGATGATTTAGTGGGAAATATGCCAACAGAACAGGTTTTTAATTTTATGGCTTCGGAGAAAATTGAGATTTCACAAAATCTTTTACACTTTGAAAGTGCTTTTAATATTGCAAAAAAGATTTTTCACTTTTAAATTTTGCCAGAAATTCAATAATTTTTCTCTCGCTGATTTTGCAAATTGAGCAGATTAAAAAATATATTTTTTCATTTCTGAAATTAAAAATCTGCGAGAAACTTAATATAAAATTCCAAGTTCAAATTTCGCTTCTTCACTCATCATTTCTCTGTTCCAAGCCGGTTCAAACGTCAAATCTAATTCTACTTCTTTTACCATTTCTACACCTGCAACTTTTTCTTTTACTTCCGCTGGTAAGGATTCTGCAACTGGACAATTCGGTGTTGTTAAAGTCATAATTACTTTCACTTCGCCAGTTTCTGCAATTTGAACATCATAAATTAAACCCAATTCATAAATATCTACAGGAATTTCTGGATCATAAATGGTTTTTAAAGTTTCAACAATATTTTCTCCGATTTTTGCTATTTGGTCGTCTGTGTAATTCATTTTATTATTTGGAAATTATCCAATCTTTTTTAAAATTGTGAGTAAATTTTATAAATTACTCTTTAAATATATTTGTATTTATTACCTTTTGAAAAGCTTGAATTTTATTCAAGCCGCGTTAATAAATCTTCTTGTCGCATCTTGCGAAATACGTTTGCTAAAGTTAAGACATCTTTCTCGCAATAAGTTACAATTCTCGGTAAGTCTTTCTCTATATGATAAATTGCAGCAACTTGCGAACCATCAATATCATCTTTTGGTGTAGGAACGCCAAATAAATGCGCCAAAAGTTCTAAAGAAACAAAGCTTTTATAATCGCCGAATTTCCAAAGTTCCATTGTGTCTAAATGTGGGATTTCCCAAGGTTTTTTACCAAACATTTGGAATGGAACCGGCGGTTGAATTCCATTAATTAAACATCTTCGCGCAATCCAAGGAAAATCAAATTCCTTTCCATTGTGTGCGCAAAGAATGACATCTCGAAGTTTTGGACTATTAAATATTTCACCGAATTCCTGTAATAATTTTAATTCATCATCACCAGAAAAACTTTTAATTTTTAAAGTGTCGTTTTTATCCAACATTCCAACTGTGATGCAAATTATTCTTCCAAATTCTGCCATAATTCCACCGCGTTCTAAGTAATACTCTTGCGCAGTAAATTCTTCTTTTCTTTGAAATTTGGTTTTTTTGTCCCAAAGTTTTTGCTCACTTTCTGAAACATCTTCCCAAATGGCGTGGTTCGGAACCGTCTCAATATCAAGGAATAAAACTTTTTCTAAAGGAATATTTTGAATCATAAAATTTAGATTTAAGTAAATTTACAAAAAATAATTCTTCAATAATTGAACATTAAAAAACTAATTTTAAAATAGTTTCTTCTAAATCTTAAAATAATAATTATAGAGACTAAAGCTTAATTAAATTTGAAAATCTACTTCTAATTTCTCTGTTAAAAGTGCCGATATTTTTTTCTTTAACGGTTCAATATCAATATTTTGCATCGCATCATGTGCAAAAGCAACAAGCAATAAAGCGGTCGCTTTTTCTTTTCCAATTCCACGCGCGCGAAGATAAAAAAGTGCATCTTCATTCAACTGTCCAACTGTACAACCGTGAGAACATTTTACATCATCTGCAAAAATTTCCAACTGCGGTTTTGTCTCAATTGTTGCGCCTTCATTTAGTAAAACATTATTGTTTTGTTGATAAGCATTGGTTTTTTGCGCCAATTGATCTACATAAACTTTACCATTAAAAACACCTTTTGAATTATCTTTGAAAATTCCTTTATAATTTTGATAACTTTCACAATGTGGCGTTTTATGATGAACTGCGGTGTGATGATCTACGAGTTGGTTTTTCCCAATAATCGTAATTCCGTTCATAAACGAATTGATATTTTCTCCATTATGAATAAAATCTAAATTATTTCTCGTTAATTTTCCACCAAAAGAAAATGTATTTACGGTTGCCAAACTGTCTCTTTCTTGTTTCACAAAAGTGTGATCCATTAAATAACTAAACTCACTGTCATTCTGCAATTTATGCCAATCTGCTTTTGAGTTTTTATCAGAGAAAATTTCGGTAACTGAATTAGTAAAAGTGTAAGTTTCATCAAAATTATGATGACTTTCAATAATTTCTACATGAGCGCCTTCTTCCGCAATCAATAAATTTCTAATATTATAAAATGTATTTTGAGTTTGGCTTTGAGAAAGATAAAAAACGTGAATTGGTTTTTCTATTATTTGATTTTTAGCAATCTTCAAGAAAAAACCATCTGATGCAAATGCTCTATTTAAATTAATGAATGCTTGTTTTTGATTTGCAATTGTGTCAAAATATTTACTTATTTCTCCTTTTTTATTTGAATCTGAAAGTGCATTTTTAAGGCTAAAAAGCTCAACGTTTTCAAAAGAAATTCTGGATAAATTCGGATGTAATTTTCCGTTAATAAAAATAATATAATCAAAATCTGCTTCACCTAAATGCAAAGCATTAAGCTGGGAATCAGTGATTTTATGTTCTAAATTTGGTAAAAACTGATAATCTTTTTCAGTAATTTCACGAAGATTGGTGTATTTATATTCTTCATCTTTTTTTGTGGGAAAACCACTTTCTAAAAAGAGATTTAAGTTATTAAGTTTTTCACCCGTAAGAAGCTCTTTTTGCGCTTCTATTTGCTGAAATAATGCCATTTTATGGAATTTTCTTTAATTTTTAAAAAAGCACATCGCGCTATTTTGTTATTTGTCGCCACTTTTTGGTGACTTTTTTATAGTAAACCGGTTTCATTTGTTTCCAAAAGCCAATCATATCCTCTTTCTTCAAGTTCTAAAGCCAAACCTGCATCGCCTGTTTTAATGATTTTTCCATCAGCTAAAACATGAACGAAATTTGGTTTTATATAATCTAAAAGTCTTTGATAATGCGTAATTAAAAGAACTGCGTTTCCTTCATTTCTAAATGTATTTACGCCATCTGCAACAATTCTAAGCGCATCGATATCTAAACCAGAATCAGTTTCATCTAAGATTGCCAATTTTGGATTGAGCATTAACATTTGGAAAATTTCGTTTCTCTTTTTTTCACCGCCAGAAAATCCCTCGTTCAGTGAACGTGCGAGGAAATCTTTTTTAATATCCAATTTTGCAGATTTCTCACGAACCAAAGCCAACATATCTTTTGCTGGTAAATTTTCTAAGCCATTCGCTTTTCGGGTTTCATTGAGCGCTGCTCTAATAAAATTAGTTACAGTGACACCTGGAATTTCTACAGGATATTGAAATGACATGAAAATTCCTTTTTGAGCGCGTTCTTCGGGTAAATCTTCTGAAATATTTTTCCCTTCAAACAGAATTTCTCCTTCAGTAACTTCATAGGCGTCTTTCCCTGCAATTACCGAGGAAAGTGTTGATTTCCCCGCTCCATTTGGACCCATAATTGCGTGAACTTCTCCTGGATTAATTTGTAAATTTATTCCTTTTAATATTTCTGTGCCGTCTTCTATTCTGGCGTGAAGATTTTTTATTTTTAACATAGTTCTTTGATGTGATAATTTTAAAATTAGATAAGTTGTTGCTTAAATTAAATTTAACCTACAGAACCTTCTAAACTTACTTCTAATAATTTCTGAGCTTCGATGGCAAATTCCATCGGTAATTTATTTAAAACTTCTTTTCCAAAACCATTTACGATTAATGCAATGGCTTTTTCCGTATTTATTCCTCTTTGGTTGCAATAAAATATTTGATCCTCTCCAATTTTAGAAGTAGTCGCTTCATGTTCCACTTGCGCTGTTGGATTTTTTACTTCAATGTATGGAAAAGTATGAGCGCCACATTTATCTCCCATTAAGAGAGAATCGCATTGCGAGAAATTTCTTGCGCCTTTTGCAGAAGGCATTATTTTAACCAAACCTCTGTAAGAATTATTTGAAAAACCAGCCGAAATTCCTTTAGAAATAATGGTAGATTTCGTGTTTTTACCAATGTGAATCATTTTCGTTCCGGTATCTGCATATTGGTAATTATTTGTAACTGCAATAGAATAAAATTCACCGACGGAATTATCTCCTTTTAAAATACAAGATGGGTATTTCCAAGTTACAGCAGAACCGGTTTCTACTTGTGTCCAAGAGATTTTTGCTCTATTTTCACACAAACCTCTTTTGGTAACGAAATTAAAAACACCACCGAGTCCATTTTCATCTCCTGGATACCAATTTTGAACGGTAGAATATTTTATTTCTGCATCATCCATTGCAATAAGTTCAACAACAGCGGCGTGAAGTTGGTTTTCATCTCTTGATGGAGCGGTGCAACCTTCTAAATAAGAAACATAACCGCCTTCATCTACAATAAGTAATGTTCTTTCAAATTGCCCACTTCCTGATTGATTAATTCTAAAATAAGTAGATAATTCCATTGGACATTTAATTCCTTTTGGAATATAACAGAAACTTCCATCGGAAAATACTGCAGAATTTAAAGCAGCATAAAAATTATCGCCACGTGGAACTACTTTTCCTAAATATTTTCTAACCAAATCTGGATATTCCCGAATTGCTTCAGAAATTGCGCAGAAAATAATTCCTTTTTCTTTTAAAGTTTTTTGAAATGTTGTTTTTACGGAAACTGAATCAATTACAATATCTACAGCAACATTCGAAAGTCTTTTTTGCTCTTCTATATTAATACCAAGCTTTTCAAAAGTTTTCAATAATTCTGGATCTACCTCATCTAAACTTGCTAATTCTGGTTTTTGTTTTGGTGCAGAATAATATCTAATGGCTTGAAAATCTGGCTTTTTGTATTTTACATTTGCCCAATTTGGTTCTTCCATTTTCTTCCAAATTGCGAAAGCTTCCAAACGCCAATCGGTCATCCATTGTGGCTCTTCTTTTTTAGCAGAAATTGCTCGCACAATATCTTCATTAAGCCCTATTGGAAATTCTTCATATTCCAGAATAGTTTCCCAACCAAATTCATATTTTTTATTTTCTAAATCGACGCGTAAATCGTCTTCTGTATATTTTGCCATTTAAATAGATTTTAGATTTTAGATTTTAGGTTAAACTTAGTGTCTATTTCTAAATTCTAATTCTAATTTTTAATTATAAACTAAAACTTTCCCCACATCCACAAGTGCGGCTTGCATTTGGATTATTAAAAATAAATCCTTTGCCATTTAAACCACCAGAATATTCTAAAACTGTTCCTGCAAGATAAAGGATAGATTTTTTTTCAATAATAACTTTTATACCATTGTCTTCAAAAACTTGATCACTTTCTTCTTTTTTATTATCAAATACTAAAACATACTCTAATCCAGAGCAACCACCACTTTTTACCCCAACTCTGATGTAATCTTCAGAGGGATTAAATCCGTCCTCTGTCATCAGTTGGACGGCTTTTTGCTTAGCTTCGTCTGATACTTTTATCATTGTTTTTATTTAGAATGATTTTAAAGTACAAAAATACTACATTTAAAATCAATAACAAATTCAACTCAATTTATTTATCTATAACATAAATTGACATTTATCATTTAACTTTACAATTAATATCTAATCTTATTTAAAAAATTATAATGAAAAAGATTCTCTTTATTTTCTCGATTTGCTTTTTTGCTTTTGCTTCTTCGCAAACAACACGTTTTGTTTATCAAGTTTCTATAAAAACAGATTCCACAGATGCAAAATCTGTAAAAACCGAGTTAGCAAATTTGGATATTTCGCCCAAAGAATCCATTTTTTATGGTGACAATCGATTAAAACGAGATTCAATTTTTAGCAGAGCTCGACAAACTGGAAGTTTTAATTTTGATAGAACTCAAATGCAAAACTTACAATCCAATATTGATTTTACAGTTCAAAAAAATTATAGCGATCAAAATTTAATTTACAAAAGCAGAATTGGAAGAGATGAATATTCTTACACAGAAACGCCACATTTTAATTGGAAAATTTTACCAGAAACCGTAAAGATTGGTGATTACAAAACTCAGAAAGCAGAAATGAATTATGGCGGAAGAACTTGGAACGCTTGGTTTACAACTGATGTTCCTGTACAAGATGGACCATACAAATTCTCTGGACTTCCTGGTTTGATTGTAAAAATTGAAGATACAAAAGGTGACTATTCTTTTGATTTAATGCAAAGTAAAAAAATAAATGCTCCTGCGGATTTCACCACTCGTGGAAATATAATAAAAGTATCTAAAGCAAATTTTCTTAAACAAAATGAAGCTTATCGAAAAGATCCTGTTTCTGCAATGATTGCAGGAAATACACGAGGGAATTTTATGCAAAGAATGACACCCGAACAAAGAAAACAAATGGAAACGCGATTAAAGAAGAGCGTTACGGATTTTAATAATCCAATAGAAATAAAATAAATAAAAAAGGCAGATTTCATATCTGCCTTTTATATTTAAGATTTTAACCATTCTGAAGAATTCAAGTAATTTTCATCTGGAAAATAAATAAAAAGACAATTTTTACTTTTTATTGTATTGATAATTGGTGCAGCTAAATCTCGAGAAACTGCAGGACAACCCCAACTTCTACCAATTCTTTTATGATTTTTAGCGAAATCTTCACTCACATAATCTGCGCCGTGCATTACAATCGCGCGTTGTAAAGCCGCGTCATTAAAGCCTTTGTCCATTCCAACTAACCTCATAGAATATCCATTATTTCCCGTATAAGTTTCTTCTGTAATATAAAAACCTAAACTGCTTTGATGTGAACTTTCAGTATTAGAGAAATGTTCGGCAAATTCATCTCCAGTTCCCATTCCGTGTGCAACTAAAGTATTGAAAAGAATTTTTTTATTTTCTAAATCTATAACCCAAAGTCTTTTTGTATTTGAAGATTTGCTAAAATCTGCAATGGTTAAAAGATGAGAATCTGCTGGAAGTTTCCCGGCCAACTTTAATTTTTCAAAACCTTTAAATGCATTATTAAAAACTTTTTCATCTAATTTTTCTGAATTTGTAAAATCAATGGAATAAAAAATTTGTTCTGCTTTTGAAACTTCAGAATTATCTGAAGAAACAAAATTAGATTTAATGGTTACTGAATCTAATTTATTTCTTGATTTATCTATTTCTAATTTCGGTAAAATAAAAGACGTAATTAATAGATAAATCGGTATAAGTATAAAAAGTATTTTTTTCATTTAGAATTTTAGAGTGCAAAAATAAAAATATTGAAACTTGAAAACTCATATAACTTGTTAAAATTGTTTACTTTAACTCAAATTAACAGACTTTAATTTTTTTAAAACAATATTATAAAGTTCTTTTATTAACTTTGCATTTAGAAAATGAAATATTTATTCAAAATTTTCATCCTTATTTTCTCTGTTGGTGTTTTATTATATCCTGCACAAAATAGTTTTGCTCAGAATTCAGCTCCTGATAAATGTTGTACAACACAAGATGTTTGTCATAAAAATTTACCAGAAAAAAAACATAATAAATCTGGTTCTCACGATTGCTGTAATATTTCTATTTCAGCTTTTCAATTCGTGAAACAAAGTGAAACAATTCCAACAGAAGTTTCTTTAAAAAATAACTTTAAAAATAAAGTTTCATTCTATTTTTCAAATTCATTATTACCAAATGCTCTTTTGAGCGGGATTTGGCAACCACCGAAATTTATTTAATTAAAATTTTATATGCAGAAATCTGCACTTTTTTTAATTAAATAAATCTTTAAAAATGAAAATAATTTTAGGCAAAATATTGCCTTTCTTCCTTATTCTATTTACAACATTTCTTTCGGCACAAAATTTAAATATTGTAGAAAAAGCAATTGTAAGAGGAAACTGCACAGAATGCGAAGAACGCATCGAAAAAGCCGCAAAAAGCGCAGATGCAACAACTGCAGATTGGTCGCCAGAAACTAAAGTTTTAAAAGTAGAATTTAATCCTGCAAAAACTTCATTAGAAAAAATTCTAAAAAAAATTGCAGCTGTTGGTCATGATAATGAACAATTTAAAGCAGATGATGCTGTTTATAAAAAACTTCCAGGATGTTGTTTGTACGACAGAGATGAAATTATGGCTGAACTTTTACCGAATAAAACTAAAATTTCAACTGAAGTTTTAAAAAATCCAAATGTTTTAGTGGATAATCATTCTGAAACAACAGAAAAAAGTCAAAATATTGAAGGTATAACTCTCATGAAAATGCAGGATGCAACTGCACTTAATAGAAAAAATGCAGGTTTAACCTACAATATTTCGGGCAAAGAATTATTAAAAGCCGCTTGTTGTAATTTATCTGAAAGTTTTGAAACCAACGCAACTGTAGATGTTTCTTATAGCAATGCAGTAACTGGGACAAAACAACTTAAAATGCTTGGTTTAGACCAAAAATATACTGCAATTACACAAGAATTATTACCTCAAGTTCGTGGTTTATCTGCAGCTTATGGATTGAATTTTATTCCAGGAAAATGGATTGGTTCAATTCAATTAACAAAAGGTGGAAGTACCGTTGTAAACGGCTATGAAAGTATTACGGGACAAATAAATACAGAACTTTTAAAATATGCTGAAAAGCCAGAAACCGCGATAAATCTTTTTGTAGATTCTAATTTGAGAACAGAAATGAATCTCACTTCCACTCAAGTTCTTTCAGAACATTGGAATCAAAGTTTCTTAATTCACGGAAATGGAACTTTTTCTAATGAAGATTCTAATAATGATGGATTTTTAGACCAACCAAAAGGAAACCAAATAAATGTAGCCTATTTATTAAATTACAGCGATTTAGATCACTCTGGATTAATGTCACATTTTGGAATAAATTATGTGAAAGATGAGAGAAACGGCGGACAAAAAGGATATGATTTTCAAAAACCACAAAATACGCAGTCTCTTTATGGTGTTGGAATAAACACTTCTCGTTTTCAATTTTGGAATAAAACTGGCTACGTTTTTAAAGATAAACCGGGGCAAAGTATTGGTTGGATGAACCAAGTAACTTTTCATCAACAAAATAGTTCTTTTGGTTTAAGAAATTATGATGCTAAAGAAACTTCTTATTATTCCAATTTAATTTTTGAAGGAATTTTGGGAAACACCAATAATAAATTTAAGACGGGCGCAAGTTTTATGTACGATTCTTTTGATGAAAATTATCTGACTCAAAATTATAAAAGAAATGAAATCGCTCCCGGAATATTTTTTGAATATACTTTAACAGGAGTAAAATACACTTTAGTTGCAGGTGTTCGAACAGATTTCCATAATTTGGCTGGAACACAATTTACTCCAAGAGTTAATTTTAAATATGATATTTCACCAAAAACAATTTTAAGACTTTCTGCCGGAAAAGGATTTAGAACAGCGAACGTTTTTGCAGAAAACCAACAATATTTTGCTTCCAATAGAACTATCGAAATTAAAAATAATGGCGGTAATATTTACGGTTTAAAACCCGAAATCGCTTGGAATTATGGTGCAAGTTTGCAACAAGAATTTAAATTTTTAAACAGAAAAAGCAGTGTGGTTTTAGATTTCTTTAGAACAGATTTCACGCATCAAGTTTTAGTAGATTTATACCAATCGCCACAAAAACTTATATTTTATAATTTAGAAGGTTCGTCTTTTGCGAATAGTTTTCAAGCGCAGTGGGATTTTAGTATTTATAAAAACTTAGATTTTAGATTGGCTTATAAATATTATGATGTTCAAGCCAATTATATTTCAGGTAAAAAAGAAGTTCCCTTTATCGCGAAAAATAGAGGTTTTGCGAATGTTTCTTACGCCACAGACAAAACTGATAAAGGTGCATTTTGGAGTTTTGATTTAACTTACAATTTGGTTGGTTCACAAAATTTACCAACAACTGCAAGTAACCCACAAGAATTTCAATTGGGACAAAAATCTGAAGCTTTTTCCACGCTTAATGGACAAATTGCTAAAAACTTTAATGATAAATTTCGTCTTTATTTAGGTGCAGAAAATATTACATCTTACCAACAAGACCGCCCAATTTTAGACGCAAAAAATCCTTTTGGAAATTATTTTGATGCAGGAATGGTTTATGCACCAATTATGCCGGTTAATTTTTATTTAGGAGTTGATTTTAAATTTTAGAATTGATTTTCTAATAATTAAACTTAAAAAAAAGAGCCAAAATTTAATATTTTTTGGCTCTTTTTTTATTTACATTTTTATTTATTTTGCTTCCGTTTTCGCATCCGGAACAAAATCCAAACTTATAGAATTCATACAGAATCGTGTTCCTGTTGGAGGAGGTCCGTCGTTAAAAACGTGTCCGAGATGAGAATCACAACGTTTGCAAAGCACTTCTGTTCTTTCCATTCCGAAAGAGGAATCTCTTTTATAAATTACACCGTCTTTTTCTGCTTCAAAAAAACTTGGCCATCCGCAAGTAGAAGCAAATTTGGCGTCCGAACGAAATAAATGATTTCCACAAACGGCGCAATAATATTCTCCTAAACCATCAAATTTATTATATTTTCCTGTTCCAGGTCTTTCTGTTGCAGCTTCTCTCGCTGTTGCGTATAAATCTGGAGAAAGAATTTTTTTCCATTCAGAATCTGGAACATTTAATTTTGTTTTGTCCGTTCTGGAATAGTATGGATTGTTTTTTGTATTATTTTCTTGCATAATGGTTTTTTTTTGAGATTGAACTGTTTGCGTACAAGACTGTAAAATAAGGCTAAAAAGTATTGCGGCGAAAATTTTCATTTTAATAAATTATCAAATAATATTATCAAATATAGCACCATTTTTAATGCTTTTAATTAAATTTAAAAAATGAAAGAAGAAACTAAAAAAAGACAGTTGTTTTTATATAAAGCATTTGCAACGGGGCTTTTTATTTTGATGCTTCTCATTTTTGTGAGTATGTTGCTTTTGCAAAAACACCATTCTTCTCATTGGATTGGATACATTCGTGCATTTTCTGAGGCTGCAATGGTCGGAGCTTTGGCGGATTGGTTTGCTGTAACTGCACTTTTTAATTATCCTTTGGGAATAAAAATCCCACACACTAATTTGATAGAAAATAGTAAAAATAGAATTGGTGATAATTTGGGGCAATTTGTGGTAGAAAATTTTCTTTCTCCTGAAAACATTAAACCTTACATTAAAAAAATCAAAATTTCAAGTTTTGTGGGAGATTGGCTTTCAAAGGAAAAGAATCAAACCGTTTTGGTGGAACAAGTTTCAGAAATTCTTTTAAATATTATTAAAAATTTGGAAGATAAATCGGTGGTAAATTTCATTAGTGCAAAAGCCAAAGAAATGTCCGAAGATTTTAAAATTAATCTTTTAATTGGTAATGGTTTAGAATATCTTTTAGAGAAAAATGAACATCAGAAGTTGATAGATTACCTTTCAAAACAAATAAAAGAATACATTTTAGTTAACAAAGATTTGGTGAAAGAAAGGGTGAAAAAAGAGAGTTTTTCTTTAATCCCAAAATTTGTGGATGATAAAATTGCAGCAAAAATTACGTCTGGTTTAGCCAGTTATTTTGAAGAAGTTGAGCAGGATGAAAACCATGAACTGCGCAAAGAAATTACCTCCAAATTATTAGATTTCTCCAAAGACTTACAAGTAAACTCACGATGGAATGAAGAGTTTAAAACATTGAAATCGAGCTTTTTAAATGAAGAAAAATTGAATAAATATTCTGAAGATATTTGGTTTTCTATTAAAAAAAGTTTGACAAATGAATTGACTTCAGACGAATCTACTTTAAAAAATTATCTTATAAAAAACATCAATACATTTTCTGAAAATCTATTAAATGATGAAGCGTTTCAAACAAAAATAAATTCTTGGGTTCAATTTACTTCGTACAAATACATTTTAAAAAATAGCCATCAATTTGGTGAACTCATAAGTTCTACCGTAGGAAATTGGCAAGGACGAGAATTGAGCGAAAAATTAGAATTAGAAGTGGGAAAAGATTTACAATTTATCCGAGTAAATGGAACTTTAGTAGGTGGTTTGGTTGGATTGATTATTTATACAATTGCTAATTTTTTAGCTTAAAAAGTAATCTTATAAGTTCCAGTTGAAGAGGTATTTGCTTTTTCCGCTTTTACATATTTTTTAACCCAATTTACGGAAGTTGAAACCACACAGGGATCAGAAATTCCGCTGCTTCTTCGCGCAGAAACTACATTTCCTGCTTTATCAACTGTATAAGATATTTGAATTGTTCCGTTTGCAGTGCATTTTTGCGAAGGTTGATTTCCTCCTCTTCCCATTGTACCGGGAATAAATCCAATTAATTTTCTATCAATTCCAATTTTACTATCACCATTTCCATCGCCTCCAAGCGGATCTCCTGCATTTCCAGTGCTTCCATTTGTTCCTTGCGAACCTGATTTATTTCCTCTTCCTTTAATTAAATTTCCAATGGCTGTGTTTCCGCGTCCATCTCCTGAAGCTTTTGCTATGGATTTTGTAGATTTTGTTGCGGAAGTTTTAGAGGTTGTAGTTTTAGAGACCTTTGTTTTTTTTGCGGTTTTAGAAATCTCTTTTAAAGTTTTTTCTGCTTTCTCCACTTTTGGTGCAGAAACTTTTACATTTTTGCCTGTAATTATTTTTTCTGTTACAGGTTGTGGTTTAGAAATTTCTGATTGCGGCAAAACTTCAGTTTCTGAAGGTGCAACCGAACCTTCCTGATTTGCTGGCTCTTCCAAATTAGTGCCATTTTGATTGTCACCAAAATTAATAAGCATCGTTGTAACTTGCTCTTGTGGAAGTGGCGATTCTTTAATAATTTTATAAAAGTAAATAAGTAAAAAAAGCAATAGAAACGTAAGAAAAGTAATCACCGCGCTTTTTGCCTGATCTTTCCTTTCGTCTCTTTTATGTTCTATTGCATAATTCATTTACTCTTGTGTCGTTGCAATAGCAAGATTGTATTTGTGTTTTTCGGCTATTTCCATTACAAAAACCACATCTTTATGTTTTGTATTTTGGTCTGCTCTAATCGTAAAAGTAGGCGTACTTTCTGTTTTTAAAGTATTAATTAAATAATTTTCTAAATTTTCTTTATCAATTTCTTTATCATTAATAAAATATTGTCCTGCTTCTGTAATCGTAACCGTAGTTGGATCTTGCGTCGAAGTGTTTGTTGCATCAGCTTTTGGGAGTTTTACATCAATCGCACTTTGGCTAATTGCGGAAGAAGTAATCATAAAAAATATCAACAACAGAAAAATAATATCCGTCATTGAAGCCATACTAAACTCAGCGTTAATTCTATTTTTTCGCTTTAGTTCCATTTACAAAGGTTTATTTAAAGTATCCAAAAAATCATTTACATGGGTTTGAATTTTCAAAACCAATCTATCTACTTTTGTTACTAAAATATTATAGAAAAAATAAGCAGGAATCCCGATGAATAAACCAACTGCAGTTGTTGCCATTGCTGTATAAATCCCAGAAGCTAATAATTTTGGACTTACCGCTCCAGTTACATTTGAGATTTCAAAAAAAGCCATAATCATTCCGATTACAGTTCCAAGAAAACCAAGCATAGGTGCAGCTCCAGAAGCAGAAGCTAAAATATTTAGATTTTTCTCCAATTTTGAAACTTCTAATTGTCCTTGATTTTGCATTGCATTAGAAATATCAGATATCGGTCTTCCTATTCTGGTTAAACCTTTTTCTATCATTCTTGCTTCTGGCGAATCCGTTCCTTTACAATAATCAATCGCCGCTTCAATTCTTCCACCTTCCACAAAATCTTTGATGTTTTCTAAAAAATTTGGTGTTTCTTTTGCGGCTCTTTTAATGAAAAAATAGCGTTCTAAGAAAATATAAAGTGCCACAATTCCTAAAATAAAAATTGATGCCATTATAATATTTCCGACTAAACCGCCGCTAAATAAAATATCCCAAAGAGAAAAGATATGTTTTTCTACAACTGGTTTTGTAGAATTGAGAGTTTGTGATTGAAGCATTGATGTATTTAAAATTAATATTGAAACGCTTATAGCCGCGAATTATTATAAATCCCTTCTAAAATATGAGCGAAAACTGTGTGATGTTTAATCGTCTATTTCGATTTCATCCGCTTTGAAATTACATTTTAGTTTAAATGGAATTAAATCGTCCGTTCCTGTATAAAAATCTGTAATCATTCCTTTCCAAAAAAGTGTGAGATTACCTTCTGAATCATTTTCAAAAGTTAAAGTATTTTCAGAAATATAGGCATCTTCATCATCATAAAGATTTACTTCCGTATTATTTTCATCATCAACAAGAAAAGTATTTCCAAGAAGCATATTCGTTTCTATAGGAAAATCAAAAATATTTAATGCTATTTGTGGAAATTGATATTGCAAAGAATCATCTTCAACGTGGTCTAAATCATCATCAGAAATTATTTCAACTTCTAAGAAATTTTCACTATTAAGATATACAGCTTTACAATAAGTGCTTTTCAGGTGGTATTTAAGGGTTTCTTCTGGGTGATAAATTTTTAAAATCCCTTTGATCGTTTTCAAAATTGTAGATAATTAATTAAAAAGTAATATCGCAAAGATAAAAAATAGATTGAAAACCAAGCCTATTTTTGTTTTTTTTGATAATTTAAAAATGATATAAATAAATTATAAAAATGATTACTTTTGTTTAAACACCAATTCAATGTATAAATTTTTTTTAAAACTGATTTCTTTCGCAATAATTTTCTCAACTTTAATGTATTGCAAAAAAGAAAACTCATCAAAACCAGAATTGAAAACCGTCTCAATAGATACAATTGCGGCGCATTATTATGAAGATTATTTAAAATTACATCCTCTTGAAGCCACTGCGCAAGGTGACAATAGATATAATGATTTGCTTCCTATAAATATTTCTAAAGAGCAGATTTCTAAAGAAATTAATCTTTACAATCAATATCAAAATGAGCTGAAAAATGTAGATTATGAAAATTTACCAGACGATAAAAAAATTGTATTTGACGTTTTAGATTATGAAATTAAAGATAAAATTGAAAGTTTTGCGTATAAACCAGAATTAATTCCATTCACACAATTTGATGGCTTGCCTTTACAATTTCCACTTTTAGGAAGCGGCAAAGGAAATCAACCTTTTAAAACTCAAAAAGATTACGATAATTGGTTGAAAAGAATGGATCTTTTTGCGGTTTGGATGGATTCTGCTCAAAGTAACTTCCGACAAGGAGAAAAAGTTGGTTTTGTTTTGCCTAAAAAATTAGTTTTAAAAATGATTCCACAAATGCGAGGTGAGGAAATTATTTCAACTGATATGCATAAGAATATTTTTTATGGCCCAATCACTCAATTACCAAATAATTTTTCACCTGTAGAAAAAAACAAATACGCAAAACTTTTTCAAGAAGCTATAAAATCTAAAATAATTCCTTCTTATATAAAAATGGCTAATTTTTTAGAAAAAGAATATTTACCAAAAGCAAGAAATACAGACGGATATAATTCCTTGCCGAATGGAAGCACAATTTATGATTATTACGTAAAAAGCTGGACTACAACACAAAAAACGCCAGAAGAAATTAATAAATTAGGATTAGAACAAGTTGCAATGTTACGCGCAGAAATGGAAAAAGTGAAAACCCAGGTTGGTTTTAAAGGCACTTTAGAGCAGTTTTTAAATTTTGAAAAAAATGATAAAAAAGCGATGCCTTATAAAACGAGTAAAGAAATTATCGACGCTTTCAATGGGATTTTATCTAAAATTACTCCAGGTTTAAAAACCATGTTCAATGTAACTCCAAAAACGCCTTTTGAAATTCGGCAAACTGAGAAATTTCGAGAAGCTTCCGCAAGCGCAGAATATATGCAAGGAACTCCCGACGGAAAAAGACCAGGAATTTTTTACATTCCAATCCCCGATCCTACGAAATTTAACGTGACTTCTGGAATGGAATCTTTGTTTTTACACGAAGCAATTCCCGGCCATCATTACCAAATTTCTTTGCAACAAGAAAACACAACACTTCCTAAATTTATGCGTTTTGGTTGGCTTGGAGCTTATGGAGAAGGATGGGCGCATTATTGTGAAACTTTAGGACCAGAATTCGGACTTTATACCAATCCTTATCAAAAATTAGGATATTTGAGTGATCAAATGTTGCGTGCCGTGAGATTAGTAATTGATACTGGAATTCACACGGGAAAAATGTCGCGTGAAGAAGCCATAAAATATTTTTTAGATAATGTATCTTATGATGAAGCAGGAGCAACTGCAGAAGTAGAAAGATATATGGCGTTTCCAGGACAAGCATTAAGTTATAAAATTGGGGCTTTAAAAATTAGAGAATTGCGCACAAAATATGAAAAATCTTTAGGCAAAAAGTTTAATCTTGCAAGTTTTCACGATGAAGTTCTAAGCCAAGGTTGTTTGCCTTTAGATGTTTTAGATAGAAAAATGAAAAACTGGTCTGAGAAACAGAAATAATTTTAAAATTAATTATTAAAAAATTTATGAATCTAGAGCCTTCTATTATTTCCGAAGAATGCAAAATACTTTTGGAAAATTCCCCTTTTGGTATTTGTCTTTTAGGATCAGATTTCAAAATAATAAATGCCAATAAAATTTGGCTGAACACTCTTTCATTAAGAAAAGAAAATATTTTAGGAAAAAGGTTATCAGAAGTTCTGCCACAAATTAAAAAAAACCTGCCTGCTTTACTTACAGAAGTTTTAAATAGTGACATAGCATTTCACACACAAGAAATTCCACTAACAGTAGAAAAAAATGGTGCGATTTATCAAGGTACATTTGATTTTCTTTACTATCCGGTTCACGGAAAAAATGATGAATTAGAGTATTTTACTTGTATCGCAATTGAGAATACAAATGTAAAAAATCTAAGAAACCAACTTGCGAAAAGTGATGAGAGACTAAGATTGGCTACAGAAATTAATGAAATTGGAATTTGGGAACTGGATTTCGAGAGTAATAAAATTGAACATAGCAACTCTCTTCCTTTAGTTTTTGGTTATGAAAAGAACCGTATCATGACTTATGAAGAAATGAAAAGCCATTTAATTTCCACCGATAGTGCTTCAGTAGAACAAGCGCTTTTGGATTCAACTAAAAATGGAATTTACGATTATGTTGGTAGAATTATTGACATTCATGGAAATATAAAATGGATAAATAGTAGAGGGAGAGTTTTTTTTAAAAGAGATGGTAAACCCGAACGAATTGTTGGTGTATTACAAGATATTTCTGAAAAACAAAGCTATCAACAAGAAATTAAAGACCGAGATTCTCAATTTCGTTTTTTAGCAGACGCAATGGCTCAGTTTATTTGGCTTGGAGATAAAGATGGCAAATTGTATTATTTCAATAAATCTGTTTTTGATTACAGCGGAAAAACTTATTTAGATTTTTTACATAATAATGGTTGGTTAGAAATAGTACATCCCGAAGACCGAGAAAAAAATATTGAATTATGGACTACAAGCGTAAAAAATAAAACTATTTTCACTTTTGAACATCGTTTCCGCGATAAAAATGGTGATTATAGATGGATGTTAAGCCGCGCTGTTCCTGACTTTGACGAAAATGGCGATGTAAAAGTGTGGATTGGTACAAGCACAGATATTCATGATATCAAAAAACAAGAATATCAAAAAAATGATTTTATAAAAATGGCAAACCACGAATTAAAAACGCCGGTTACAACCATTAAAGGATATATTCAATTGTTAAAAAAAATGCGTGGAAATTCTGATGACCAATTTCTAAACATCTCACTAAACACCATTGAAAACCAAGTAAATAAACTTAATAACTTGATTGGTGACTTACTCGATATTTCAAGAATGGAAAATGGGATTCTGCCATTGGTTAAAAAATCATTCTCTCTTCTAAAATTAGTAACAGAAACCATTGAAGATATAAAAGCGTCTGAAGATAGCCACGAAATAAAATTTACTCTTAGCGCCGACAAAGATGTGGAAGTAATTGCCGATAAAGAAAGAATTACCCAAGTATTAAATAATTTATTAACAAACGCCATAAAATATTCGCCAAACGCCAAAATAGTTAATGTAGAGCTAAATTTAGAAGAAAACCAAGCTGTAGTTTCTGTAGAAGATTACGGAATTGGCATGGATCAAAAAGAATTACAGAAAATTTTTGAAAGATTTTATAGAGTTTCTGGTGAAGATGAAGAAACTTTTCCTGGTTTTGGGATTGGGTTATTTATAGTAAAAGATATTCTTAACCGACATTCTGGAGATATTTGGGTTGAAAGCGAAAAACACAAAGGTTCAAAGTTTTATTTTTCATTACCTTTAAAGCAAATTTAAAAATGAGCATCCTAATTATTGACGACAATAAAGACATCTGTGAATTATTGCTTAATATTTTGTTATCTGAATCTTTACAGGCAACTTCATGTAGCAATCCGTTAGATGCAAAAAAAATAATTAAAAAAGTAAAACCGCAATTGATAATTACAGATATGCTTATGAGCGGTGTAGATGGAAGAACTTTAGCAAAAGATTTAAAGAACAATCCTGAAACAAAAAAAATTAAAATTATGTTAATGTCTGCGCATCCAGATGCATTTTCAGAAAGTGAAAAAGTGGGAGTAGATGCATTTTTAGCCAAACCATTTGAAATAGATCAATTAATAGAAAAAGTAAAAAATTTACTGGAATAAAAGAAAAAGAAATGACAGTTCTGTTTACAAAAAAAATAGACGAACAGTTAATAACTGAAAGATTGCAGAAAAATATTCAGCCATCATTCACAGAGGTGCTAAAATTTAAAATTAGAACGTTTCGACCTTTTCCTTTACACAGCAATTCTATTATTTTTACCAGCGTTAATGGAGTAGAAGCATTTTTTCAAAACCATTTTTTACCAAAAGAAAATTTTGCGATTAAACCCTATAATAAAATTTACTGCGTAGGAACAAAAACAAGATTAAAGATAAGAGAGTTCGGTTTCGGTGTTTTTAAAACGTGCAAGAACGCAAAAGAACTATGCGAATTCATAATTGAAAAAGCTGGAAAAGAGCAATTCATACATTTTTGTGGTAATTTGGCTTTGGATATTTTAGATAAAAAACTGCCGCTTCAAAATATTAATTACAAAAAGTTAGTTTGCTATGATACTGAACTTTTGTATCCACAAATATCCGAAAAATATGATGCTTTAGTTTTTTTTAGTCCAAGTGGAGTTCGTAGTTTTGCAAAATATAATTCTTTAGAAAATTGTATGCTTTTTTCAATTGGTGACACTACTTCAGAAGAAATTAAAAACTTTACCAACCAAAACATTATCACGAGCAAAGACCAAAACTTAAAATCTTTGCTAGAATTGATAAACAATAAATTTGAAGCAGACTTTGCTTAATAAAATATGATAAAAAACGATCTTTATATTCGTGCACTAAAAGGTGAAACCGTTGAAAGACCTCCCGTTTGGATGATGCGACAAGCCGGAAGATTTTTACCAGAATTTCGTGCTTTGAGAAATAATTATGATTTTTTTACACGTTGCCAAACTCCAGAATTAGCTTCTGAAATTACGATGATGCCAATTCGCAGATATCCTTTAGACGCCGCAATTTTATTTTCTGATATTTTGGTAGTTCCGCAAGCGATGGGAATTGATTTTGAGATGCGCGACGGAGTTGGTCCATGGTTAGAAAATCCAATAAGAACTTTAGAACAAATTGAAAATATTGAAGTTCCCAATGTTAATGAAACTTTAGGTTATGTTTTTGATGCGATTGAATTGACTTTAATTAAATTAAATAACGACATTCCGTTAATTGGTTTTGCGGGAAGTCCATGGACCATTTTGTGTTATTGCGTGGAAGGACAAGGTTCCAAAACCTTTGATAAAGCCAAAGCATTCTGTTTTCAAAATCCAGAAGCGGCGCATTTATTATTACAAAAAATTACAGATACGACGATTGCTTATCTCAAAAGAAAAGTTGAAAAAGGCGTTTCTGCCGTTCAGGTTTTTGATTCTTGGGGCGGAATGTTGTCGCCGCAAGATTATCAAGAATTTTCTTGGCATTATATTAATCAAATTGTAGAAGCGCTTGCAGAAGTTTCTTCAGTTGTGGTTTTTGGTAAAGGATGTTGGTTTGCATTGGAAGAAATGACTTTGTCTAAAGCCTCTGCTTTGGGCGTTGATTGGACAATTACGCCAGAAAATGCAAGGAAATTAACCGGTGGAAATATCACTTTACAGGGGAATTTTGATCCTTCAAGATTATTGTCGCCGCCGGAAACGATTAAAAAAATGGTGACAGAAATGATCAACCGTTTTGGAAAAGATAAATACATCGCCAATCTCGGACACGGTATTTTACCAAATATTCCGCTGGAAAATGCAGAAGCGTTTATTAGAGCGGTGGTGGATTGGAAGGAATAATTCTCGAAAAAAATTCTCTCACATATTTAGCAAATTTTCTTTTTAATCAAAACATACTTTCAATGACCTCGGAAACGGAGCCGTTAAGAAAATTTAATTTTTATCCGTTAAAAATTTTCCTGTGTTTGAGTGGTGGCAAAAAATTAACTACAAATAAAATAACTTGACTTTCCACCCGAGTTCGGAAAATTTAGGATAAAAAAATAAATTTTTAGGTGAGTTTCCAGTCTTGATTTTTTGGTTCTTTTGCATCAAGGCAAAAGAACAATTACAAAAAAAACTATGAAAGCATTTTCTGCGCTTTTCTCACGCCTTCCACTAAAACATCAATCTCATCAAAAGTATTGTAAACCGCAAAACTCGCACGAACGGTTCCCGCAATATTAAAAAATTCCATGATTGGTTGCGTGCAATGATGGCCGGTTCTCACAGCAATTCCGAGCTTGTCTAAAATCATTCCGACATCGGACGCAATGCCAATTCCTTCTAAATTAAAAGAAATAACGCTCGTTCTTTTGGTCTTTTCACCATAGATTTTTAAACCTTCAATCTCCAGTAATTTTTTCTGTCCGTATTCTAAAAGTTCATTTTCGTGCTTTTGAATATTTGGAATTCCGATTCCATTCATAAAATCCACTGCTGCGCCTAAAGCAATATTTCCACCGACATTCGGCGTTCCAGCTTCAAATTTAAAAGGCAAACCGGCGTAAGTGGTTTTCTCAAAATTGCAGGTTGCGATCATCTCGCCGCCACCGTGAAAAGGCTGTAATTTCTCTAAAATTTCCTCTTTTCCGTACAAAATCCCCGTTCCCATCGGCGCGTACATTTTGTGTCCGGAAAAAACGAAAAAATCACAATCCATTTTTTGGACGTCGATTTCAAAATGCGGAACTGATTGCGCGCCGTCAATCACGATGTAAGCTGAAGAATTTATTCTGACTTTTTTAATAATTTCTTCAAGCGGATTAATCACGCCCAAAGCATTTGAAACCTGATTAAATGAAACAATTTTCGTCTTTTTGGAAAGCCATTCATCTAAAATATCAATTTGCAAAACGCCATTTTCATCCATCGGTATCACGCGTAATTTTGCGCCCGTTCTCTCACAGAGCATTTGCCACGGAACGATATTAGAATGGTGTTCGAGGTAAGAAATTATAATTTCGTCGTCTTTTTTAACATAATTAGAATTTCCTAAAGCGTAGGCAATTAAATTAATTCCTTCAGTTGTTCCTCTCGTGAAAATGATTTCATAATCATTTTTAGCGTTTATAAATTTCTGAATCTTTTGTCGGGACAATTCCATTTCAGTTGTTGCCAATTGGCTCAAAGTATGGATTCCTCGGTGAACATTTGCGTTGACTTCTGTATAATATTTTTCCCATGCATTAAGAACAGAAATTGGTTTTTGGGAAGTTGCCGCGTTGTCTAAATAGACAAGCGGTTTACCATTAACTTGTTGACTAAGAATAGGAAATTGACTTCTGATATATTGTAAATCTAACATTTGAATAGATTAAAAAGTATTATTTAGAATAGTTCAAATTTACGGAATATTTTCTGGGAAGATTCTATATTCATTATGATAAAAATCCTATCACGATAATTTAGAAAATCATAAAATATGTTTCTCGCAGATTTTGCAGATAAGGCAGATTTTATACAGAAAAATATAAAAGATCTGCTCAATCTGGAAAATCTGCGAGAAAATAAATCAAAAAAATCCCGAACAAAGTTCAGGATTTTATTAAATATCTGTGAGAATCTGTGGAATCCGTGAGCCTAGATTTGACTCAAAAGCGTTCTAAAATTAACTTTTTCGTCAATAATTCTACGCAAATCTGAAACCGCAGCGCGTTCCTGCTTCATTGTATCCCGATCACGAATTGTAACCGTATTATCAATTAAAGAATCATGATCAATTGTAATACAGAAAGGCGTTCCAAGCGCATCATTTCTTCTGTACCGTTTTCCGATGCTGTCTTTTTCTTCGTAATTCAAATTAAAATCAAATTTCAAATCATCAAAAATTTTCTCTGCGAATTCGCCTAAACCGTCTTTTTTCATTAAAGGTAAAATCGCGGCTTTTACCGGTGCCAAAGCCGGCGGAAGCGAAAGAACTGTTCTTTCAGAACCATCTTCTAAAACCTCATCTTTCAAAGAATTTGAGAAAATTGCCAAAAATAAACGGTCCAATCCAACGGAAGTTTCTACCACATAAGGCACATAACTTTCGTTTCTTTCGTTGTCAAAATACTGCAATTTTTTTCCACTATATTTTTCGTGTGCGGAAAGATCAAAATCAGTTCTTGAGTGAATTCCTTCCAATTCTTTAAAACCAAATGGAAATTTAAACTCAATATCTGCGGCTGCATTTGCGTAATGCGCCAGTTTATCGTGGTCGTGGAATTTATAATTTTCTTTACCTAAACCCAATGCCAAATGCCAATTCAAGCGCTTTTGTTTCCATTCTTCGTAAAATGTAAGTTCCGTTCCAGGTGGCACAAAATACTGCATTTCCATCTGTTCAAACTCACGCATTCTGAAAATAAATTGTCTCGCAACAATCTCATTACGAAAGGCTTTCCCAATTTGTGCAATTCCAAAAGGCAATTTATGACGCGACGTTTTCTGAACATTCAGATAATTCACAAAAATGCCCTGCGCCGTTTCCGGACGTAAATATAAATCGGTTGCAGATTCTGAAGCCGCGCCCAATTTCGTCCCAAACATTAAATTAAACTGCCGAACTTCTGTCCAGTTTTTAGAACCAGTGTCCGGATCGGTGATTTCTAATTCTTCAATTAAGGCTTTTACATCGGCTAAATTATTGTCCGTTAAAGACTTAGCCATTCTTTCAAGAATCGTTTTCTGCTTTTGTCTGTATTCTAAAACGCGACCATTTGTCGTCACAAATTCATCTTCATTAAAACTTTCGCCGAATCTTTTAGCCGCTTTTTCAATTTCTTTTTGCGCTTTATCTTCCAATTTTGCGCAATAATCTTCCAATAAAACATCTGCCCGGAAGCGTTTTTTAGAATCTTTATTATCAATCAAAGGGTCATTAAAAGCATCCACATGACCAGACGCTTTCCAAATTGTGGGATGCATAAAAATCGCAGAATCGATGCCTACAATGTTCTCATTCATCTGCACCATTGCTTTCCACCAATATTGCTTGATGTTGTTTTTCAGTTCCGCGCCGTTTTGCCCGTAATCGTAAATCGCCGAAAGTCCGTCATAAATTTCACTCGAAGGAAATATAAAACCGTACTCTTTCGCATGCGAAACTACTTTTTTGAAGACATCTTCTTGCTTTGCCATAATATAGAATTGACTGCAAAAATAATGATTTTTAAATGAAATTCAGAGTGGATACTTCAGAAAATAAGGAGCCGGGAACCTGCTCTTCGTTACAATCTTTTTATGCGCTGTTGCTCATAAAAAGGATTTCTACTGCGATCAGGGCTAATTACGTTTTTAATTTTTAAGTAAACTTTTTTATTAAAAGAAATTTCATATAGTTATTGAATATCTTTGTAAAGTTTTAAAGAATTATTTTAAATGCTGAACGAAAATCAATATCAAAAAGATATAAAATGGCTGTTTTCACGAATACCAAATTATCAACTTGTAGGACAAAATGCATATAAACCGGGTTTAGAAAACATAAAAAAACTTTGTGACTTTTTTGGAAATCCGCAAGAAAATTTAAAACTGATTCACATCGGCGGAACCAATGGAAAAGGTTCTACAAGCAATATGACAGCTTCTATTTTACAGGAAAGTGGTTATAAAACTGGACTTTACACTTCACCACATTTAGTAGATTTTAGAGAAAGAATTAAGATTAAAGGAGAAAATTGCGACATAGAGTTTGTTTACAATTTCATCCAAAAATTAAAAAATTTGCCACAAGATATTTTACCATCTTTTTTTGAATTTACCACAATAATGGCATTTCAATATTTTAAAGAAAAGAAAGTAGATTTTGCAATAATTGAAGTGGGTTTAGGCGGAAGATTAGATTCTACAAATATTATTAGACCAATTCTTACGGCGATTACAAATGTAGATTTAGACCATCAAAATCTTTTGGGAAATACAATTTCAGAAATTGCATTTGAAAAAGCCGGAATAATTAAAGAAAATATTCCAATTATTTCTGGTTCAGAAAACAATGAAGTTCTAAAAATTTTAACGAAAAAAGCAGCGGAGAAAAACGCGGATTTTATTGATGCCACGAAACTTAATAATAATTACAAATCGGATTTAACGGGAAATTATCAACAAAAAAACATAAAAGTTGTATTGGGAATTATTAATGAACTGAGAAAAAAAAATATAGAAATTCCTGAAATAGCTTTAAAAAACGGCTTACTCAATGTTCAAAAAAATACAGGGTTTTTGGGCCGATGGACAATTTTTTCAGAATATCCAAAAACAATTTTAGATACTGCACACAATTTTGCAGGATTAAGTTTGGTTTTTAATCAGTTAAAATCATTAAATAAGAAACTACATTTAATTTTAGGCTTTGTACAAGACAAAGATTTAAGCCATATTTTTAATCTTATTCCGGAAAATTCAGTTTGCTATTTTATAAAACCTAACGTGGAAAGAGGAAGAAATCCAGAAGAATATGAGAAAGATTTGAAAAAAAATAAAATAGATTATAGACTTTTTCAAAATTTATCGGAAGCGTATTCATTTGCTTTACAGAATATTAAAAAAGATGAAATTCTCTATATTGGTGGGAGTAACTTTGTTGTGGGAGAATTTTTAGAAAAAAATTTGCAGAAATAGATTTTTATTCTATCTTTGCCAAACCAAAAACGGAAATAGTGGGGCTCTTAGCTCAGTTGGTTCAGAGCATCTCGTTTACACCGAGAGGGTCGGGGGTTCGAATCCCTCAGGGCCCACAATTTTTAAAAAAATCTTGCAGAAATGTGAGATTTTTTTTTGTAATTATTTGACAAATCAATTAAATTTAAATTTTATCAATTACTTGTTGAATATTAAATTCATGAAGACAAGCATAATCACCACGGAAACATTCTTTATCACCAAAAGTAGAACATGGTCTACAAGATAAATCTTTCACTTGTACCACATCTTCACAAGATTGTCCATATCCTAAGAATCCTGCAAACGGATGTGTAGAACCCCAAAAAGAAATACACCTTGTTCCAACTAGACTTGCCAAATGCATATTTGCTGAGTCCATAGAAATCATCACTTTTAATTTAGCAATAATTTCTAATTCTTCTTTTAGGGTAAAAGTTCCTGCTATATTTTTTGTATTTGGGATTTCAGTTTCCCAGTTTTGTAATATCCTTTTTTCCTGTAAACCTCCACCAAATAAATAAATTTTATGATTTTGCGCTAAAATTCTAGCAATTTCAAAAGACTTTTCTAATGGTAACATTTTACCTTTATGTTGCGCAAATGGTGCAAAACCAATTCCAAATTTTTCATTTGATTTCGTACGGTATTTATTAGATAGAGTAATAGAAAATCCCATTTCTCTAAAAACATCTGCGTATCGTTCAAAGGTGGATTTTAATTGCTTTTTATTTAAATTCCAAATATCAGTAAGGATTTCTTTTTCTTCTTTGCCTTTATGTATTTTAAAAATTTTAAAATTTCGATTGGCAAAAAAATTATTTAAAATTTTTGACCGAATAACGTCATGTAAATCAGCAATATAATCGAAAGTAAATTCTTTTAAAAGTTCTTTAGAAAGACGCCGTATACCAATAATTCCTTTATAATCTTCTAGGTTTACACCTTTGAATATTACCTGCGGAAGTTCTGAAAATAATGGCTCAAAATTTTTACGAGTAACTATAATAATCTCCAAATTTGGATTTTGTTCCAAAATTTCCCTAAAAACAGGAACTGTCATTGCAATGTCTCCAAATGCTGAAAAACGATATGCTAAAATTCTTGTCATTTTTTAAGTTGATAAGCAACAGCATAGAATTTTATTTGCTTCGTCATCGCCATCAAACCATTGGCTCTGGAAGGTGAAAGAAATTCTTGCAAACCAATCTGAGAAATAAATTCAAAATCCGAATTAATTATGTCTTCTACAGAATGTCCACTGTAAATATTTACCAAAAGCGAAACAATTCCTTTGGGCAAAATACCATCAGAATCGGCTTCAAAAAAAATTTTATTATCTTCATAACGTGCATTAATCCAAACTTGCGATTGACATCCTTTTATGAGATTACTTGTTGTCTTTTTCTCTTCAGACAATGGTTTTAGTTCTTTACCCAAATCTATAATATACTCGTATTTTTGCTCCCAATCTTCTAAAAAAGAAAATTCTTCTACTATTTCGTTTTGTTTCTCTTTAATGGTCATACTGCAAAGTTATGAAATTTCAAGTCAGAAATTTTCTGCTTCAACTTTTTTAAATAGTTTAATTATTTTATTTTCTTCTTCTTCCCAACATAAAACTTTACCTGCTTTTTCTAATTCTTCAAGGTAAAAATTTCTGCCATTTTCTATGACTTTTTTTATTTTTTCTGCAATAATTTGGGGATTGTGATTTTCAACAACTTCTCCAATATTAAACTGTCTTTTAATACGCATCATTTCAGGAAAATTAATCATTACTAAAGGAACTTTTGCTTGAATGTAATCAGAAACTTTATTAGGTAAAGAATACAAATAACTTACGCCATTATTTTCTTCTAAACTTAAACCTACATCCGCTGTTTTTGTGATTTCTCGCATATCATTTGGAAGCATTTTTCCTAAAAATTGAACTCTGTTTTCAAGTTTTTTTTCTTTGACAAGGTTTTCCAATTCATTGCGCTTTGGGCCGTCACCAATTATTTTAAATACTATATTTTCTAAATAATTCATTGACTCAATTGCTTGCGGAATTCCTCGAGATTGATTGAGTGCGCCTTGATATAAAATAATTTTTGGTTTGTTTTCCGGAAAAGAAATTTCTTCTGTAATTCTTCTGGGAATATTTCTAACAACGATTGGTTTAATTAAATATTCCTTTTGAAACCATTCTGCGTAACTTTCACTTTCCGTCATCATATATTTCACTTTCGGCATCAATCTTTTTTCTAAAAACTTCCAAACTTTTTTTACAAACCTTCCTTTTAAAGATGGCATTTCTGTAAAAATCTCGTGACTATCATAAATGACAGGGATTTTTAATTTTTTTGAAACTAATAAGTTCGGCCATAAAGAATCCAAATCATTTGCTATAAGTATGGTTTCTGAAGTCGCTTTTCCCAAAAGTTTTTTATAAAGTTTCCATTGAAATTCAATATAAGCGAAGCGAAGCGTTTTTGATTTTAATTTAATTCTTGAAAAAGAATAGGGACGCTCCATTTCTGGTAATCCTTCCCAATTATTCCCAATTAAATCTATTTCATAATCCGCTTCCAAAAGCGTTCTACAAACTTTTTCTACACGTTGATCGGTATAAAGATTATTGAAAACACTGATTAAAATTTTCATTAAAAATAATTTGATTTGCCATTTATCTAAGGAAATTTTAATTAATTTAGATAAAATATTTATGCTAAAAAAGCTTATTACAAAACAAAACTACAAAAAAAACAGGTCATAAAGTCACTTTAGGTTTTTGGTAAAGTATTTGTAACTTTGATTAAAGTTAAAGGTTAAAAAACCTTTGATTTAACAAGATCCAGATTTAAAATATGAATAATAAATTTTCAACTGGTTTAAATGAAGTTTTTAAACACAGTAAAAGTGAAGCTAAAAGACTGCACAGTGAATTTCTGAATACAGAACATTTTCTTTTGGGAATAATAGATTCCGAGAATTCTGCGAAAGAAATTTTACTTCTTCTTAAAGCTGATCTAACACAAATAAAAAGAAAAATAGAAACAATGACGGTAGGAAATTCTAATCCTTTTTCCATCACAGATTCTGATAAAATTTCTTTTACAAAATTAGCAGATCAAGCAATTAAAAGATCTGAATTAGAATGTCGACTCTATAAAGCAGGAGAAATAAATACTGTACATCTACTTTTGGGAATTTTATATAAAACCGAAGATCCTGCAACTAATATTTTAGATGCTTATGATATCGATTATGATAAAGTGTCTTTAGAATATAAAAGTATGCTGAAAAACTCGGGTCAATTGCCAAAAGCAAGTCATTACGATGATGATGAGGAGCGCGAAGAATTTGGACAAATGCGAAAACCAACAGGGAACATTGGAACGGGGAAAAGCAAAACGCCAACTTTGGATAATTTTGGACGAGATCTTACTGCTTTAGCAAAAGACGACAAACTCGATCCCGTTATTGGGAGAGAAAAAGAAATTGAACGCGTTTCACAAATTTTATCACGAAGAAAGAAAAATAACCCACTTTTAATTGGTGAACCAGGTGTGGGTAAATCTGCGATTGCAGAAGGTTTGGCTTTAAGAATTCAACAGAAAAAAGTTTCCAGAGTTCTTTACGGAAAACGTGTAATTACTTTAGATTTGGCCAGTTTGGTTGCAGGAACAAAATACCGCGGTCAATTTGAAGAGAGAATGAAAGCCATAATGACGGAACTTGAGAAAAATCGTGATGTCATTTTATTTATTGATGAATTACATACCATTGTAGGCGCAGGAAGTTCTACTGGAAGTTTAGACGCTTCAAATATGTTTAAACCTGCTTTGGCAAGAGGAGAAATTCAATGCATTGGTGCAACAACTTTGGACGAATACAGACAATATATTGAGAAAGATGGTGCTTTAGAAAGACGTTTCCAAAAAGTAATGGTGGAACCAACCAATATTGAAGAAACAATTTTAATTTTAAAACAAATAAAAGATAAATACGAAGATCATCACAATGTAACTTATACAGATGAAGCAATAAATGCTTGTGTAAATTTAACTGCAAGATATATTACAGATCGCTTTTTACCCGATAAAGCAATCGACGCTTTGGATGAAGCCGGTTCTAGAGTTTATATGAAAAACATGAAAGTTCCGGAAGAAATTGTAGATCATGAGAAAAAAATTGACGAAATAAAAGAGCTAAAACAAAAAGCAGTAAAAAGACAAGATTATCTCGAAGCGAGAAAACTGAAAGATGAAGAAGAACGCTTACAAATGGAATTAAGTTCTGCCCAACAAAAATGGGATGAAGATATTAAAGAGAAAAAAGAACAAGTTACCGAAGAAAATGTGGCAGAAGTGGTTTCTATGATGAGCGGAATTCCTGTAACAAAAGTTGGCAAAAATGAGTTAGATAAACTGGCTCAAATGGATGCTAAACTTAACGGAAAAGTAATAGGACAAGAAGATGCTGTAAAAAAAGTAGTAAAAGCCATCCAAAGAAATCGCGCTGGTTTAAAAGATCCAAACCGACCAATTGGAACTTTTATTTTCCTTGGAACAACTGGAGTTGGTAAAACAGAACTAGCAAAAGTAATGGCGCGCGAATTATTTGATTCTGATGATGCACTTATTAGAATTGATATGAGTGAATATATGGAAAAATTTGCAGTTTCCAGATTAGTTGGAGCGCCTCCCGGATACGTTGGTTACGAAGAAGGTGGGCAATTAACCGAAGCAATTCGCAGAAAACCATACGCTGTTTTACTTTTAGATGAAATAGAAAAAGCGCATCCTGATGTTTTTAATATTTTACTTCAAATTTTAGACGAAGGTTTTGTGACTGATAGTTTGGGAAGAAAAATAGATTTTAGAAATACAATCATTATTTTAACCTCAAATATTGGAACGCGCGATATTAAAGATTTTGGGGATGGCGTAGGTTTTGGTACAAGCACGAAAAAAAACAATTCCGATGCAAGAGCAAAAAGCACTATTGAAAGTGCTTTGAAAAAAGCATTTGCTCCAGAATTTTTGAATAGAATTGATGATGTGGTGATTTTTAATAATCTTGAAAAAGAAGATATTTCTAAAATTATAGATTTAGAATTAGCGAAATTATACAGCCGATTAGAAAAATTAAATTATCACGTTAGTTTAACTAATGAAGCCAAAGAATTTATTGCAGATAAAGGTTGGGACAAAGATTTTGGCGCAAGACCACTAAAACGTGCAATTCAAAAATATATTGAAGACTTATTGGCAGAAATGCTCGTCAATAAAAAACTGAAAGAAGGCGAAACTATCATTTTAGATCTCAACGAAGCCAAAGACGGCTTGGAAAGTGAGTCTAAAAAAGTGAAAGAAAAAGTAAAATAATTTTCTTAACAATCATTAATCCCCGTTACAATTGTAGCGGGGATTTTTTTCAATATAAATTTTTCTAATAGATTTTAGTACCAAAGTTTATTCATTTATACAATAGCAGAAATACTAATTTATCGTTTAAGATTTATAGTTTTGTAAATCTTATTAAAAAGAATGAATGAAAAATAATTTATCAAATCCTACGCTTTATCTCTTAAGTGTTTCAGCAGGTTTGGTTGTGGCAAATTTATACTACAATCAGCCGTTGCTTCACGATATTGCTTTGGATTTGAAAGTTACCGATGCTCAAGTGAGCAACGTCGCATTATCCACGCAAATAGGTTATGCACTTGGTTTATTATTGATAATTCCTTTAGGTGACAAAATCAGTAATATCAAAATCATTAAAATTGATTTTTTAGTTTTGGTACTTTCTTTAATTGGAGCGGCTTTTTCACACTCTTTAATATTCTTAATTATTTCCAGTTTTTTAATAGGATTCACCTCCACTTTACCACAAATATTTGTTCCAATGGTTGCGCATTTAAGCAATGATGAAACTCGCGGAAGAGCGATTGGAATTGTAATGAGCGGACTTTTAATCGGGATTTTGGGAAGTCGAGTTTTAAGCGGATTATTTGGGGAATATTTCGGTTGGCGAAGTGTTTTTTATGGAGCGGCAACTTTAATGGCTTTGTTTTTTATTTTATTAAATGCAAAAATCCCAGAAATCAAACCAGATTACAAAGAAAGTTATTCGAAATTAATGAAATCGCTTTGGTTTTATTTTAAAAAAGATCCAACTATTCGATTAGCAACACTTCGGGGCGCGTTAGCTTTTGGGGGTTTAAGTGCGTTTTGGACAACTTTGGTTTTTTTGATGGAAGATTCTTTTCATTACGGAAGTGCAGTTGCAGGCGGTTTTGGATTGTTTGGAGTTGCGGGAGCTTTGGGCGCAGTTTATGTAGGAAAATTGAATAATAGAGTGAGCAAAAATAAATTAATAATTTCCGGGGCAATTTTATTAATTCTTTCTTGGCTCATATTTTTAGTTTCTTCACATTCAATTGTTGGTTTAATTATCGGTGTAATTTTAATTGATTTGGGCGTTCAAGCGCTTCACATTACAAATCAAAATATAATTTTCTCAAAAAACACTGAAGCCAGAAACCGCGTGAATACAATTTATATGGTTGGTTTTTTCATTGGCGGCGCTTTGGGAACAAGTTTAGGTGCAATTGCTTGGAATTCTTTTGGCTGGACCGGCGTTTCGGTTTTAGGATTATTAATATCTGTTACTATTTTAATTGTCCAACTAATTACGTCAAAAAGAATAATTTGATTTAAAAAAAATAGACTTTTTGAACAACTTACAACTGACCTAGGAAACGGAACCGTTAAGAAAATTAGATTTTAATTCGTTAAGAAATTTCCCGTGTTTGAGTGGCGGAAAAAAATAATCAGCACAAACAAAATTGAACTTTCCGCCCGAGTTTGGAAATTTTAGCATTAAAATCTAATTTTTAGGTGAGTTTCCAGTCTTGATTTTTTCGTTCTTTTTTATCAAGAAAAAGAACAAATTAAAATTCTAATATTTAATTACCAATATCTCAAACTCATTTTTTCTTTCACCTAAGTTTAAAACTGCGGTTTCACATGCTTTTTTATGCATTAAGGCTTTTGCTAAAGGTGTGATAAAGGATATTTTTTGTTTTTTAATGTCGGCTTCATCTACACCCACAATTTGAAAAGTTTGTTTCTGATTATTTTCTAAATTTTTAAAAGTCACTGTCGCGCCAAAGTGGACTTGATCTTGCGGTAATTTTTCTGGTTCAATAATTTTAGCAGAACTAATTCTTTCATTCAACAATTTTAACTTTGCATTGATATAATTAAAAGCAATTCTGTATTCTTTTTCCTGGGAATTATCCAGATTTTCTTGTTCAAGTAATAAAGTTTGGCGTTCTTCTAAAAGCAAATCCATTCCATTTTGTGTGACAAAGTTTTCTTCATTAATTGGCAAATCTGCACGTGGCGCAATTATAGGCACTTCTTCTTGGTCATCTTCTTTTACAAAACCTCTGCTCATTTTATTTAAATTAAATTTTAATTAAGCAATTTTTACTCCAAATATAAATTAGCAGATAATCTTTATAGACAGATTAAAAACTATTTAAACTTTATAAATCGTAATTTTGCAAAAATATTTTATACTGATATGAAAGTGGTAGTTGGTTTATCCGGCGGTGTAGATTCTAGTGTTGCAGCGCATTTGTTGCAACAACAAGGACATGAAGTTATTGCACTTTTTATGCGCAACTGGAATGATGCGTCGGTAACTTTGGAAGATGAATGTCCGTGGATTGAAGATAGTAATGACGCACTTTTGGTTGCTCAAAAATTAGGAATTCCTTTTCAAGTAATCGATATGAGCGAACTTTATAAAGAGCGCATTGTTGATTATATGTTCAATGAATATAAAAATGGACGCACGCCAAATCCGGATGTTTTGTGCAACCGGGAAGTGAAGTTTGACGTGTTTATGAAAACGGCTTTATCGCTTGGTGCTGAGAAAGTTGCGACGGGGCATTACGCACAAGTAAATTCTTCTTTTGATGAAAATGGAAAGGAAATTTTCCACCTTTTAGCGGGTAAAGATGACAATAAAGACCAAAGTTATTTTTTGTGTCAATTAAATCAAGAGCAATTATCAAAATCTCTTTTCCCAATTGGAGCAATTACAAAACCTGAAGTTCGGGAAATTGCTAAAAGATTAAATCTTGCAACTGCTGAAAAGAAAGATTCGCAAGGTTTATGTTTCATCGGGAAAGTGAGTTTACCCACATTTTTGCAACAACAACTAAAACCAAAAGAAGGCGAAATTGTAGAAATTTTTAAAGACTTTGAGCATTATCACCAAGAAAAACCAGAATTTTCTTCAAAACTGGAAGAGTTAGAATTTCTTTCCGATAAAATAAATTACAAAAAATCAGACGGAAAAGTGATTGGAAAACACCAAGGCGCGCATTATTTCACCATCGGACAAAGTAAAGGTTTGGGAATTGGCGGCCACAAAGAATCCTGTTTTATGATCTCTCGCGACATGAAGGAAAATTTAATTTTCGTGGGTGAAGGCAGAAATTTCCCGGGACTTTTCAGAAAAGCCTTGAAAATTGAAAATACAGATGTTCATTGGGTTCGGGAAGATTTAAAATTAAAAAAGGGAGAATCTTTAGAAATTTTAGCAAGAATCCGTTACCGACAACCTTTAGAAAAAGCCACGCTTTATCAATTTGAAGAAGGTTTATTTATAGAATTTGAAAACCCACAATCCGCTATAGCAGAAGGACAATTTGCAGCTTGGTATTTGGAAGATGAACTTTTGGGAAGTGGGGTGATTTCTTAGAAATTACTTCACCAACCAATCTTTAAAATCCTTTACACGATCACGACTCACCGTAATTTCCAATTCTGGTTGAAATTCTAGATCGACTTTGTAAAAAGGTGAAGTATGAATGTTTTTAATGAAATTTAAATTAATAATTATTTGCCGATTCACGCGGAAAAAGTTTTTAGAATCTAATGAATTTTCCAGTTCTTCTAAAGTAAAATCTGTCGGATAAACGCGGTCTTTTGTTTGTAAATAGACTATTTTATTTTCACTGTAAAAGCAACTTACCTCATCAGTTGAAATAATTTTTAAATTGTAGCCAATTTTTACTAAAATTCTGGAAAGTTTTGGTTCTTCTTTTTTAATTAGATTATTATAATTCAATTCATTAGAAGATAATTCATTTGGTATAAAACTTTTGAATTTATCAATGGATTTTTCCAAATCTTCTTGTAAAATTGGTTTTAAAAGATAATCGATTGAGTTTAGTTTAAAAGCTTTTAATGTGTATTGATCATAAGCTGTGGTAAAAATTATAAAACTTTTCACAGGAAATTTTTCAAATATTTCAAAAGACATTCCGTCACCCAACATAATATCTGAAAAAATTAAATCTGGAGAAGAATTATTTTTAAACCAATCCATACTTTCTTCTACGGATGACAAACTTGCAACCAATTCTAAATCAGGTAACAAGCTTAACATTCGCTCTAATTTCCGAGCGGCTGGTTTTTCATCTTCTATGATTACGGTTTTAATTTTTTGCATTATTTTAATTAATTTAAAAACTTTGTCAAAATACAATCACTCTTCGGAAAACTTTGACAAAGTGGAAATATCGGCACTATTTAATAGATAAAAGGAATTAGTCGTTTCGTACGTTTCATGTAATCTTCATATTCTTTCCCGAATTGATCTTTTAAAACTTTTTCTTCAATATTCATTCTATAAAAAAACATTAAAAAGACAGGAAAAATAAGAATTATTGCAGAAATCCAATTGTTTAAAATCAACGCTAAACCAACAAAAGTTAGCAGTGAAAAAGTGTAAGATGGATGTCTGATGTATTTATAAAATCCGTCAGTAATTAGTTTATGATCTTTTACAATAGTAACATCTACGGTAAAATATTTGCCCAAATTATAAACCACAACCAATCTAAAAATCACACCCAACATTAAAAAAGCCAAACCAATGATTTGAAAAACCGGATTGCTATAAAACGGAAAACTATTTGCTTTAGAAATGAATATTCCGAAAAATATGCTGAAACCGATCACAATCCAAAGGTAAGACAGCGACTTTTTGTCTTTTCCTTTTTCATCGTTTTTCCCAGAACGCATTTTTAAGAGTAGAAAAATTTCAGAAAGCGCCCAAATAAGCATTATAATGTTTGTTGCTGTTTCCATTTTTATTTGTATTTATCCATTAATTCACGGGTTTTACGTTCTTCCCAATCATTTCCGAGAATAAAATTTGGTAAGAAAACACTTAATCCATGAACTGCAAGTCCAATTCCCCAGAAGAATAAAGTTAGGAAATTATGAAATTGAAAATAACTTTCGCCTGGTTTTAAATCTTGATAATTATAATAGGCGATAAACAGATTAACGCAAACATAAACAATCAAATGCGTGTAAAAACCCTTAATTCTCTTTACTCTTTTCTTGGCTTCAAGATATTTTATTTCGTCTGAATTATAGTTTTCCATGGCCGTTTTGATTTAGTTCTTTATCCATCATTTTACGTTCCCAGTCTTGATTGAGGAAAAATAATTTTACACCTTTTACCACTAAAATAATTCCCCAGATCCAGAAAATCCCACCAAACCTATGAAACTCTAAAAAAGTAAGTTCGCCTGTTCTGAAAAATCTTTCCACATTGTAGACTGAAAATACAAGAATGAAAATGGCGACACCTACATAGAACCTTTTCATACTGTGAACTCTTTCTTTTGCGATAGAATAATCTATTTCTTTTTGTGATAAATTTTCCATTTTAATAATTATTACGGTTTTCTTTATTTAATATTTTTTGAATTTGTCGCTCTTCCCAATCTTTGCTAATCCCAAAAACCTGCAAAGCATGAGAAGCCAAACCAATTCCCCAACCGAGCATCGGCCACCAAAACCATTGGTAATCTGGTGCGGTATAAAGATTTACAAAAATTAAAAATGGAATTACCAAGCAATAGGAAATTAAATTTCCATAAAAGCCTTTCAATTCTTTGACGCGTTTTGCGGCTCTTTCATAAGCCGAATTTTCTGAATAATTTGTTGTGTTCATATTCGTTGTTTTTTCTATTAATATTGGAATTTTTACTTTAAAATAAGCTTCAGATTTTTCTATAAAAACATTTCTTTTTGTAAGTAATGCGTAACGCTGAACAATATTTGAAAGCCCAATTCCAGAAGATTCTTTGATGTTTTCTCTAAATTGTAAATTATTTTCTATCATTAAAAATCCGTCTTCAGAACTGATTTTTATTTGCAAAGGTTTTGATGAAGTGGCAAAGTTATGTTTGATGCAATTCTCTAATAAAAGCTGTAAAGAAAGAGGCACTACAAAATCTTTTTTATCATTTTCATTCACATTAAATTCAAAAGTGACGCTGTCTTCAAAACGGGTTTTCAAAAGTTCACAATACGTTTTTGCAAAATCTAATTCTTCTTCTACAGAAACCAATTCTTTATCCTTTTGTTCCAAAATATAGCGGTAAATTTTCGACATTGAAGCCGTGAATTTTTGCGCATATTCTGGGTTTTCATCAATTAATGCACTTAAAACATTAAGTGAATTAAATAAAAAATGTGGGTCTAATTGGTTTTTTAAAGTTTCAAATTGCGCATTGGCGGATTTTGCAATTAATTTCTGCTCTACAACTTCTTTTTTAGAGGATTTTTTCCATTCTTCCATAAAGCCTTTTGCGTGCATTATCGCAGAAATTAAAAGTGCAATATTGATCATTAACCAATTAAATTGCCCCATTGAACCTGTAAAAAAATTAGTTACAGTATTCTTTTGAATGATAATTAAATTTAAATAATTACATATAAAAACTAGAAATACATTCACAAAAATCGTTGAAATAATTCCTAAAATAATTCTAGTTCTAGTATTTTCTATCCAAGAATATTTTGAATTGAGATAGCTATTCGTATAGGAATTTCCCATGATGAAAACAAAAGAATACATAAAAGAAATTACAAAACTAAGAATCAGGTTTGTAAAACTTTTGTCTGGCGTAAAAAATGCAAAAAAGAAAACCCCTGTTCCGAAGGAAATCCAGAGCATTAATATTAATTTTCTTCTCAAATCTTTTAAATCCATTTTGTAAATTTAAATAATAAAATAACTTAAAATTATTTATTTAAAATTTTCTGAATTTCTCTTTGTTCCCAGTTTTTACCAAAAAGAAAATCTCTTCCAAAAACTGAAAATCCGTGTGCGAAAAGTCCGATTCCCCAAAAAACAGCCGTCATATAAGGATCCGATAAGTTTAAACTTAATGGATTATCAATATAGCAACTTGCGATTATGAATAGATTTACAAAAAAATAAACGGTTGCGTGTTTGTAAAACCCTTTGATGTGTTTCACTCGGTTTTTTGCTTGTTCTAATTTTTCCTTTTGTGTAAAAATGTAAGTTTCCATTTCGATGTTTTTTGTTGATTTAATACTGTAAAGATAAACTCAGATTCAGGCGATTACAATTATTTTCCACTGAACGGTTATTTTCGTTTACTGAATGGTTTTAAATAAAATAGTGTTTGTCTTTCCGAACGAATTTTGACGGCGCTTTACTTTGTTGAGATTCTTTCGGAATGAGAAAATAATGCTAAACCATAATTAATCGGAATAAAAAAACTCCGCCGAAGCAGAGTTTCATTAATGATTCTAAAATTATTTCCCCTCTTGAGAAAGGAAATAATCTGCTTCTTCTTTTCCCCAAGTTGGACTTAAAGCGGAAGGTGATTTGTAGGTTGCAAATTGTGCTTTTGCTTTTTTAAATAATTCCAATCCTTTTTCTTTACTTCCACCAAATTGTTCTGGTGTGTAATAAGTGTCTTCTGCTTTTATTAAAGTAATTCTTGGATTTTCTGGATCCAATTTTTCTGCATCTGAAAGTAATCCTGCTGAAATTGAACCTTCTGTCATAAAACGAGATTGCGGATCAACCATCATTTTTAAACTATGCGCCATTTTTTCAAGAAGCAAAATTTCTGCATTGTTTGGCGAAATAGCTTTTGCTAAATCAATGTGTTTTAAGGCACTATCTGCCAAAACATCAAGCTCGGAAACTTTTCCTTCTCGCATTAAAATTCTTCCCTTTTGAATGTCTGAAAAAGCCGCGTAATATTGTGGCAACCATTCTTTACTTTCCTTTAAGGCAATTCTAGCAAAATCATTAGAAAGTGCCGTTAATTCATCTGCATTTTGGCTGTGCTGAACTTTCGAAACTTTGTCCGTCATTGCTTTTTCATAAGCGCTTTGAGCAAAAGCATTAATTCCTGTGAAAGTTAATGCAAGACTTAAAACTAAATTTTTAACTGTTTTCATAATACTTTTTTTGATTTGTTAATAATGATGTAAAGATACTTTTGATTTTTTCTGATTTAAATTAATTTCTACCGAACGGTTGATTTTTATTTCTGACTTGTAAAATTGCTTTCTTGAACTTGCTAAATGCGAATTCCTACAAATTATTATTAATTGCATCATTCGTTTTATCAACACCAAAACTGATGAAAGCACCGACGAAAACGAAAGTATTTACTGGTGGAACAACAGCTGAACTTCTCATTCCATTGCTGGAAAAGTTGTATCCGTAAACATTTTTTTGACCCAGAATATTAGAAACACTTAAAACCAAAACAGTAAAGAATTTAGAATCTTTTTTACCCAAATTTGGAAGATAATTTAAACTGAAATTAAGACCGCTGTAATCTTTTAATTTTCCTTCGTGGCGAATAATATTTTGTCCATTATTATCAATAATGTCGTAATAAGGACGGCCAGAAGAATAAGTATAAGACAAATTAAATCCTGTTTTCCAGTTTGTTACAAATTTTTTGGCAACCACATTTAAAGTATGTTTTGCAGCAAAACTTGGCATTAAACTTACTGGATAATTTTGAAAATCTCGTTTAGAATCGAGATAAGAATAAGTAATCCAATAATCTATATCTGGAATTGATTTTCTATCGCGCCAAAAAAATTCTAAGCCTTTTGCGTAACCATTTCCATTATTATTTATTGCGGTTTGAAAACTTTGACCTCCAGAAGTTTTTATGAGTTGATCGTATTTTTTATAAAAAGCTTCAAAACGTAAATTTCTACCATCTGAATTTCTTTGAACCTGAAAAATATAATGTTCTGCTTTTTGAAAGGTTAGCGGCGCAGAAGAATTCAAATATTTACTTTCGGGATTTTGATAAAAAATTCCATACGCCAAAGAAGTGGTGTATTCTTTTGTCAATCTATAAGCTAAAGCAACTCTTGGTGCAAAATTCCAATGTTTTAAATAAGAAGAATTTTCTGCGCGAATGCCAATCTTCGCAGAAAAATTATTAGAAAATCCTAAATCTGTTTCTAAAAATCCGGCAGAAATTAAATCTGAATATCTCTTGTGAAAATTATCATATTGAAAATCTTCATTCGCATTATTAAATTCAAAACCTCCTCTTAACGCAGAAATTCTATTTATTTTTCTTTCTACGACTACTTTCGCATTTAAATAATTTCCTAAAGTATTTGTAGAAAAACTACTTTGCGGAACATTATTTAACAAAGAAGAAAATTGAATATCAGATTTATTATAAGCGTAAGAAGTTCCTAAATTTAATAAATATTTCCCGAATTTTTGTTTAAATGAAAGATTTTGATAGATATTATTTCCCGTTAAAGCCACTTTATTTTTATCAATATTTGGTTCTAAACTTTCTGAGAAAACACCCAATTTATTCGTGTCAAAATTGGCGTAATATTTTACAAATCCGCCACTTTTAGTTTTGATTCTAAAATTGGCATCACCGTTTATACTTTCTGGTGCTTTTTCAAAATCGGTATTAAAATTTAAAATCTTTTGAACAAATTTTAAATTAGAATAACCCAAACTTGCACCATAAGAATAGGTTTTTGAACTGCTTAATTTCTGATAACTTCCGCTTAAAAAAATTGGCGAAATCGCGACATCGAAAGAAGTCGTTTCCGGTAAATCCACGCTTTCTAAAACTAAAACTCCCGACAAAGCTTGTCCGTAAAGTGCGGAATAACCGCCGCTGGAAAAGATATTTCCTTTAAAAAGTGAAGTATTAAAACGGTCTCTTCCTGCAATTCCCGGGACAGAATTAGTAAAATAATTATTAATTAAACTTCCGTCCATAAAAATTTTAGTTTCTGCGCCAGTTCCACCCCGCACGAATAAACCTTCAGATTCCCCTACTTTTTGAACGCCCGGAAGATAATTTAACGCAGAAGAAATTTGTCCATTTGCACCGGCTGTTGTGTAAATATCAATCGGCGTTAATAAAGCTGTGGCGCGTTTTTTATCGCTTGCTTCAATGCTTCCCGCAGAAATGACGACTGCATCAATTTCATTAACTTGCTCTTTTAAATCTATATTAACGGAAATATTTTCAGAGTTTAAAACAATTGGTTTTTCTACTTCTTCGAATTTAGAATTGGTAAAAACCAATATTTGATTTCCTTTTTCGGATGTTTCAAAACTATAATTTCCGTCTTTATCTGAAGTTGCGCCGTCATAAGTGTCTTTTAATGTGACAGATATATTTGGAATGCCTTTGTTTTTGTAGGTGATTTTTCCGCTAATTTTTATTTGTGCCGCAATTGGCAAAAGCATTAATAAAAAGAAAATAAGAAGAAGTTTTGAAAAAGTTTTCATGGTTTTAATTTTGAGCAAAGATAATTTCACTGTATCTTTAAATGCTAATTTTTTTAACTGAACTGTTGATTTCTGAATCTCAATCGTTTTGGTCTGATTTTTTCTGAAGTTAAAAACATTAAAAAATATATTATGAAAAATTTAAAATTTCTATTATTTGCTGCGAGTGGCGCTTTAGTTACATCTTGCGGAACAATGAAAACAATGACGGATACTATTAATTCCAAAAGCGGAACAAGCACGCAGGGAACGGCGAAATTTAGCCAAGAAGGAAAAACAGTAACAATGGATTTGAATGTTTATAAATTAACGCCGGGAACTCACGCAGTTCATATTCATGAATTTGGAGATTGCTCTTCAACCGACGCAAAATCTGCAGGTGGACATTGGAATCCTTCAAAAGACGAACACGGAAAATGGGATTCTGAACATTTTCACATGGGAGATATTGGAAATTTAGTTGCGGATAAAAATGGAACGGCGCGATTAATTTTTAAAACTGATAAATGGTGTCTCGGATGTTCTGATGAATCTAAAAATATTGTAGGAAAAGCGATTGTAATTCATTCAGGAAAAGATGACTTTCATACGCAACCAACTGGTGATGCAGGTGGAAGAGTGGGTTGTGTGGAGATTAAATAATTTTTAATTTTTAAAATAATAAAAAGAGCAGTAAAAATTTACTGCTCTTTTCTTTGTCTTAATTTTCATTATTTCATTTCAGAAACTATATTTACAGCTTCATCTAAATAGAAATCTTTGCTTAGGTTTTTTGTCCAAGCTTTTGTTTTTTTAGCAAAAACAGTGTCACTTTTTTCTCTTAAAACTTCATCTGGGTTGATAATAAAATTTAATTTATTATTATATTTTTCTAAAGGTTTAAACTGTTTTATTTCTTCTTTTCTTTTTGCCATAAGTGCCATAAACTTAGTTTCGTTTAAGGTAATGCTCTTTTCTTTATCTAAATTGTCTTTCCATTCTGCAGATTTTTGAAGCAATTGATAATTAACATTATTCTCAATTCTGGCTTTACTTTCTTTCTCTAAAGCTGTAATATTAAAAATATTCATTTTTTGAAAATTAGTAGCTGCAATTTTGTCCCACGGTAAAGCGTAATCCCCAAAACGTTCTCCAATTTCAGAGTTTGTAAAAAAATCTTTTAAAGAAATATCAGAATTTACGCCTTTTATTTGTGTAGATTCTCCCGTAATTCTATAGAATTTTTGAATGGTTAATTTTAAAGAACCAAAATCATCATTGGTATTTAAAAAACGATTTAAATCTACAAAGGTTTGAACCGTTCCTTTTCCGTACGATTGTGGCGAACCAACAATTACAGCTCTTCCATAATCTTGCATTGCGCCGGTTAAAATTTCTGAAGCTGAAGCAGATAATTCATTTTGCATAATTACCAGTGGTCCCGTCCAAATTGGAGAAGAAGATTTGTCTCTTAAAGTTTGAATTTTTCCGTCTCCATTTCTTACTTGTACATAAGCTCCTCCATCCATAAAAAGTCCCATAATATCTCCAACTTCAGTTAAAGATCCACCTCCATTGTTTCTTAAATCTAAAATAATTCCATCAACTTTTTGGGCTTTTAACTTTATGAGTTCCGCTTTAATATCATCGGAAGCATTTCTACCTTTTGGATCATTAAAATCTGCGTTAAAACCAGGTAAATTTATATAGCCATATTTTTTTCCATTTTTATATTGTATTGAAATACTTCTTGCAAAAGTATCTTCAATCTCAACTTCTTCGCGAATAAGTGTGACATCTTTTATGGATTTATCTTTTTTCTCAACCGTTAAAGTTATAGGCGTTCCTTTTTCTCCTCTAATAAGTTGTACGGCTTCTTCCACAAGCATTCCTACAACATTTACAGGATCTTCATTTGGTTTAGATTTAACTTTCAAAATTTTATCTCCTTCAGATAATTGTTTAGATTTCCAGGCGGGAGCTCCTGTTACTAAAGTTCCCAAATATAAAAACCCTCTTTTCTCTTGAATAATAGCACCAATTCCAATTATTTTACCACTAAAACTACTATCAAAATCTTCTTTATCTCTTGGTGAAAAATAATTACTGTGTGGATCAAAAACCTGAGTATAAGCATTCATATAAACCGTAAACCAATTCATTTTTTTTCTTTTCTTAAACCTTCTAAAAGTATCCGTTACCAGATCTTTTACTTCATTGGTTGCTCTTATTTTTTTTTCTTGAGGCGTTAGATTTACTAGTTTTATTGTGTCCTTAAGTTTAAATTTTTGCACAGAATCTTTTTTTGCTTTCTGTGTTTCTTCTTTATTATTTAAAGTCGCCATTTCCTGAAGAATATTATATTTAATATATCTTTTCCATTCTTTATATTGTTCTTCTTTAGTCGCAGGATTTACTTTGTCTTTTGGCTCAATAATTAAACTGTCATTTTCATTTAAATCAATTGGTTTTTTAAAAATATCTTGCGTCATACTATCAATTTCATCTACTCTTTGATAAAGCCTATCTGTTGTAGCTTTATAAAAAGTAAGATCCCCACTAATTAAATAATCATCTAATTTAGTTTTGTATTGAGAAAAATCTTTCATATCAGATTCTAAAAAATAACGTTTCGATGGATCTACCATATCAAAAAATTGCTTGTAAACATCTTGTGAATAAGCATCATTAATTGGTTTCGGACTGTAATGAAGATAAGAAAGTGTATTTTTAACGCTAATCATTATAGTTGACATTTTTTGATCATCATCCTTGGGAGAATTAAAACAAAAAGCTAAAGTTGTAAGCGGAATAAAAAGTAAAATTTTATTGAATTTAAAGTTTTTGAACATTTGTAATTATATATATTTAAATAAGTCTTTAATAATGATTTTTTGTTACTCAAAAGAAAATTGAGTTAACAAATTTAATACCTAATTTGCGAAGAAGCCGTAAGTTTTTAATTAATTTTGCAAAAACAATATTTTCTATGCAAAAACCTTTGATTTTAGTAACCAATGATGACGGAATTACAGCTCCAGGAATTAGAAATCTCGTCAACTTTATGAGTGAAATTGGCGACGTAATTGTTGTTGCTCCAAATTCTCCCCAATCTGGAAAAGGACACGCCATAACTATTAATTCTACTCTAACTTACGAAGAAATACAACTCGAAGGTTCGCAAAAAGATTACGCTCTTTCCGGAACTCCAGTAGATTGTGTAAAATTTGCATTAGACAAAATTTTACCAAGGAGACCAGATTTAGTAGTTTCGGGAATTAATCACGGTTCAAATTCTTCAATAAACGTTATTTATTCTGGTACAATGAGTGCTGCAGTTGAAGCTGGAATGGAAGGTTTGCAAGCCATTGGATTTTCTCTTTTAGATTTTTCTTGGGAGGCAGATTTCACGCAAGGAAAAAAATTCATTCAAAAAATCGTCAGAAATATTTTAGAAAATCCATTACCGAAAGGCATTGTTTTAAATGTTAATATTCCTAATCTTAAAGAAAATGAAATAAAAGGAATTAAAGTTTGCCGACAAGCCGACGCAAAATGGGAAGAAAATTTTGATGAAAGAATTAACCCACACGGAAAAAAATATTTTTGGTTAACCGGCTATTTTAATAATATGGATTCCGGCAAAGATGCAGATGAAACTGCTCTTACTGACGGTTTTGTCTCTATTGTTCCCGTAAAATTTGATTTAACGGCGCACGAATATATTGCAGAACTTTCTGAAATTTTAAATGACTGAGATTTTTAAAAACTTTTCTAAATTATGAACTGGATTATTTTAATTATTGCTGGATTATTTGAAGTCGCTTTTGCTTCTTGTTTAGGAAAAGCAAAAGAAAGTTCCGGAAATACAATGTATTTTTGGTACGCAGGATTTGTAATTTCACTAACAATCAGTATGTTGCTTTTATTAAAAGCCACACAAACTTTACCAATCGGAACGGCTTATGCCGTTTGGACGGGAATTGGCGCAGTTGGAACGGTTTTAATGGGAATATTTATTTTTAAAGAACCCGCTCACTTTTGGAGAATATTTTTTTTAATTACACTTATTGGTTCAATTATCGGTTTGAAATCGGTTTCCGCTTCATAATTTTTTATATATTTAATTTTATTTAAAACAAAAAAATGCGCATAGAAAACGATATAAAATTAGGCTTCAAAGATGTAATGATTCGCCCCAAAAGATCCACTTTAAAATCAAGATCTTTGGTCTCTGTAGAAAGAAATTTTAAATTCCTACATTCCCAAAAATCTTGGCAAGGTGTTCCAATTATGGCTGCAAATATGGATACTGTTGGAACTTTTGAAATGGCAAATGCTTTATTTCAACAAAAAATCTTCACAGCAATTCATAAACATTACTCCATAGAAGAATGGACTAATTTTTTACAAAATAAATCGGAAGATTTCTATAATTTTTTTGCATTAAGCACAGGAACTGGCAAAGATGACGGCGAAAAAATAAAAAGTATAATTGAAAGATTTCAGCAAATTGAATTTATTTGTGTGGATGTTGCCAATGGCTACTCCGAACATTTTGTAGATTTTGTAAAAAAAACACGCGCTAATTTTCCTAAAAAAACAATTATTGCAGGAAATGTTGTAACAGGTGAAATGGTGGAAGAACTTTTATTAGCCGGCGCAGATATTATAAAAGTTGGAATTGGACCAGGTTCAGTTTGTACCACAAGAATAAAAACGGGAGTTGGTTATCCGCAACTTTCCGCAATTATAGAATGCGCAGATGCAGCGCACGGACTCGGTGGACATATAATTTCTGATGGCGGTTGTAGAATTCCAGGCGATGTTGCAAAAGCTTTTGGTGGCGGCGCAGATTTCGTAATGCTCGGTGGAATGTTAGCTGGTCACGACGAAAGTGGCGGTGAAATGATTGAAGAAAATGGCAAAAAATTCCGTTCTTTTTACGGCATGAGTTCTAAAACTGCGATGGATAAACATTCTGGAGGTGTTGCAAATTATAGAGCTTCCGAAGGAAAAACTGTAAAAGTAACTTACAAAGGCGCTGTTGCGGACACCATAAAAGATTTGTTAGGAGGAATAAGATCAACTTGTACTTATGTAGGCGCTTCTGCGTTGCGAGAATTGTCTAAGCGAACCACTTTCATTCGTGTGCAAGAGCAAGAAAATCAGGTTTTTAACTAAATTATTTTAAAAACTCTTCCATTTGTAATTCAGCCATATCTAAAATATTTTTATTTTCTTTCGGAGCAAATATTGAAAGTTCTGTACAAGCAATTACAACTGAATATTTATCAGAGTATTTTTTAATTAAAAATTGAAAATTATCTACTTGTGATTTAGAAGTTTTTTTATCATAAACTGATTTTCTAAAATTATCAATATTTTCTTGATCTTTCAATGAAGGTTGAATTATTTTAATATTTTCAGAATTAAATTTCTCCTTCAAATAGTCGGAATTCATTGTATAAATTGTTCCAAAAATAACGATTTCAGAAATGTTTTTTTTCTTTAAATATTTAATGGTTAAATCGACTGGATGACAAATTTCAAACGGAATTTTAATTAATTCTAAAGTTTCGTGAAGCGTGATATTTGGAATAATTAATTTTGAAATTCCTAATTCTGAAATTTTATTTAAATAGAATTCAACTTTGGGTTTTAAAAAAGAAAATTGATTGGGTAAAAATGTGTTTATTTCCTGGAAATCAATTTGGTACAAAAGCATTGGACACGTAGAAAACCCTCCCTTAATTTCACTAAATTTCTGATGAATTCTATCTAAATAATAAAGCGTTGATTCTTTTCCTAAACCTAAAACTCCTTTTGTGTGATTTTCAATTTTCATTTTTTAGTTAAAATATAATCCGCAAAATAGTTTTTTGAATCCATAAATTTATCTTGAATTTTCAACGAAGAATCTTGTAGAATTTTTTCTAGAATTTCATCATTATATTTTCTAGAAACTTCAGTGCTTATTAATTCACCTTCTTCAAAATCAAAAGTTTTATTTAAAGGTTTAATGAAAACACTTTGCCTAATTTTACTTTTCAAAAAACTTTTTGCAACACCTTCTTCTTCGGTATATAATGGCAAATGTTCAAAATTTTCTAAATCAAAATCCGCGTCCATTTCTTTATTAATTCTCGCCAAAAGATTAAGATTAAAATCTCTTGTGACTCCTTGTGAATCATTATATGCGAGAAGAACTATTTCTTTAGATTTTATTAAATCTAAGCCCAATAATAATTTTTCACCTTCTTTTAAATTTTCTGCCAATTGATGCAAAAAATTGTGCGCAACTTGATCATTCAAATTCCCAAGATTGGAACCGATAAACAAAATAATTTTCGGTTTTTTTGAGTTAAATAATTCTTCTAAAACATTAAAATATTCTCCTTGTTTGGCTTCAATACAAAGGTTTGGAAATAACTTTAATAAACGATCAGAAATAATATTTAGACTATTTTGTGAAATATCAACTGGAATATATTTAAATTTAAAATCTATTTTTAAAAGAGCTTCCAATAGATATTGAGTCTTTTTTCCATCTCCTGCGCCAAGTTCAATGAGTTCAAATTCTTGATTTTTATTAATTTCGAAAGAAGAAATTATTGCGTCACTTTGTTCACGAAAAATTTCCATTTCACAATTGGTCAAATAATATTCTGGCAAATCCATTATTTGTTGAAATAATTTATCGCCTATTTTGTCGTAAAAATATTTAGAAGAAATATGTTTGGGATTTTGGCTAAAACCTTCATTAACATCTTTTAAAAAAGTTTCGTTTTCTATCATTTTGCTAATCTTATCCCGGTTATTTGCCATCTGTATTTTGGATGAAAAAAATTTCTGTATGTTTTTCTTTCATGTCCTTTTGGAGTTGCGGTTGAAGAACCGCGCAAAACCATTTGATTTATCATAAATTTTCCATTGTATTCCCCAACTGCTCCTTTTGCAATTTTAAAATTCGGATAAGGAAGATAAGCGGAATATGTCCATTCCCATCTTTTTCCCCATTTTAAATGGTTTGAAGCAACTTCCCATTCAAATTCAGTAGGCAATCTCAAACCTTTCCAAGTGGCAAAAGCTTGCGCTTCGTAAAAAGAAATGTGTGTTAAAATATGATTTGGTTCAATTGGTTTCAGACCTTCCAGCGTGTAAGAAAACCATTTTTCATTAATTTTTTTCCAATAAAGTGGCGATTTTATATTGTTTTCTGTGACCCAATTCCAACCTTCATCCAGCCAAAATTTAAAATTTTCATAAGCTCCATTTTCCATAAATTCAAGAAATTCTTTATTTGTAACTAAGCTTTTAGAAATTTCAAACTCTTGAAGAAAAATTTTATGACATCCTTCTTCATTGTCAAAATGAAAACCTTTGCCTTTAAAACCAATTTCATAAATTCCTTCTGGAACTTTTAACCAACCTTCTTCTTCATTTTCTTGTGCGGTTAAATTAAAATTTTCTTTATAAACAGGATGAATTGGATTGTAGGAAAAAGTGTGTTTTAAATCTGTAATTAATAATTCTTGATGTTGTTGTTCATGATTAATTCCTAAAATAATCAATTCTTCTAATTTTAAATCCACCTCTTTTTGTAGTAATTCCTCTATATATTTTTCAACATATTTTCTATATTCATAAACTTCTTTTACGGTTGGTCTTGTAATGGTCCCACGTTCTGTTCGGATCGCTCTTTCTCCGATTGTGTGATAATAACTATTAAATAAAAAAGAAAAATGAGGATTGAATATTTCGTAATTTTCAAAAAATTTCTTTAAAATCATTTCTTCGAAAAACCATGTTGTATGACTTAAATGCCATTTTGGGGGACTTGCAAAATCTACAGGCTGTGGAATATAATCCTCAATTTCCAGCGGTTCACATAAAGAAACGGAATGCCTTCTTGTTTTTTGAAATAATTGTAAAATTGAATTCATGAAACTAAAATAAGTTTTTTAAGTGAAATTTCAATACAAATAATATTCCGTAAATAAAAAATCACCAACTATTTTGGTGATTTCGGTAAAATTTCTTATTAATTTAATTTTTTAAGTCAACATTCCGCCATCAACATTTAAAACTTGACCTGTTACATAAGAAGATAATTCACTTGCGAAAAAAACACACGCATTTGCCACATCTTCTGGTTGTCCGCCGCGTTTTAATGGAATTCCTTCTCGCCATCCTTGAACGGTTTTTTCGTCTAAAGCAGCTGTCATTTCAGTTTCTATAAAACCTGGAGCAATTGCATTACAACGAATATTTCTAGAGCCCAATTCTAACGCAATCGATTTGGTAAATCCAATTACACCTGCTTTTGAGGCGGCATAATTTGCTTGTCCTGCGTTTCCTTTAATTCCAACTACAGAAGTCATATTTATTATAGATCCGTTTTTTGCTTTCATCATTGGTTTAATAACCGCTTTTGTAAGATTAAAAACAGAATCTAAATTTACTTTAATAATTGTGTCCCAATCTTCTTTTGACATTCTAAGCATCAAATTATCTTTTGTTATTCCTGCATTATTTATTAAAATATCTATCTTTCCGAATTCTTCTAAAACATCAGCAATTAATTTTTGTGCCGCATCATAATCTGAAGCATCAGATTGATAAGCTTTTGCTTTCGTTTTTTCTTTTAATTCTTTTTCTAATTGATTTGCTTTATCTACAGAACCTGCGTAAGTAAAAGCAACTTGAGCGCCATGTTCTGCAAAAATTTCAGCAATCCCTTTTCCAATTCCTCGAGTTGCGCCCGTTATTAAGGCCACTTTTCCTTCTAATAATTTCATATATTATTGTTTTTATTTTTATTTAAGCAGTAGAAAATTTAATTTTTTTAAACATTATTTACTACCAAAACTATCTCTCCTTTTAAAGTTTTGCTTTTAGAAAAATCAATCACTTCCTGAATAGTTCCGCGTTTTGTTTCTTCAAATTTCTTAGAAATTTCACGGCTTAAACTTACTTTGGTTTCTTCTCCGAAAAATTCTTTTATTTGCTCTAAACAAGTATTAATTTTATGCGGACTTTCATATAAAACGATGGTTTTTTTCTCCGAAGCTAATTGTTTTAATTTTGTTTGTCGTCCCTTTTTTGGCGGTAAAAATCCTGCAAAAAAGAATTCATTATTTGGAAGTCCAGAAATTACCAAAGCGGGAACAAAAGCTGTTGCGCCTGGTAAACATTGCATTTCTAACTTTTCATCTGAAATTGCTTTTGCTAAAAGATAACCAGGATCGGAAATTCCTGGAGTTCCTGCATCCGTAATTAATGCTATATTTTGTCCCTCTATTAAATCTAAAATTATTTTTTCTGTAATAAAATGTTCGTTATGTAAATGATAGGATTTCAATGGTTTAGATATTTCAAAATGTTTTAAAAGAACGCCTGAAGTTCGCGTGTCTTCACACAAAATATAATCTACTTCCTTTAAAATCCGCACTGCGCGAAAGGTCATATCTTCTAAATTTCCAACTGGCGTAGGAACAAAATATAGAATTCCACTCATTTAAATAAATTTATTTTCTACCAAAATCCACAATCTTTGCGCGTAGTCATCTACTTTTTGCCATCCATTTTCATAATAAAGTTCACTCAAATATTCTTTAGCTTCATCTAAAGTTTTGTATGAATTTAGTTTTTTTAGAGTGGATTTTAAATCGTCTTCATCTCCCTTAAATAAAAGTTTTGTAAATGCAACTTTATCATTTAAATCAATTCTGAAGTCTTGCTTTGGTTTTTCTGCTTCCATAAAATCTGTTGCCATATTGCTATTTTGCAATGTGCTTTTTGATAAAGTTTCCGATTTTTCTTCATCTAGAAAATCATCATCAAATAAAGATTTTACAATGCTTAAACCCTTTATTTTCCCTAATCTAAATTTCTTTTCAGCATGTGTCTCTGTTTTAAAATCTTCGAAGACTGGCGCATTTTCAGCTACTTTTTCATCTTTTCTATTAAATTCAATTATTTTTCGTCGATTTTCTTCTTTTTCTAGTTGAGTTATTTTTTTCTCTTCTTTTATTTCAATTAATGGTGTGATTTCTTCGTTCACTATTGATTCTTCCAATTCCGTAACTTCAGTTTCCTTTTTAATATTATCGGTAGAAATATATAAATCTTCCATTGGAAGTTTCAATTTTGTATCTTCCAATTTATTTTCTGAAATAGATCTTAGCTTAGATATTAATTCTGCAATTTCATTCTCCTTTTCCTCTAAAGTTTTCCAATATTCTTCTTTTAGTTGTTGAATATGATTTTCCGCCTCTTTTTTTTCTAAGATATTTTTATCTAAATCTTCATTTAATTTTTCAGAAATTTTCCCACTAATGAAATTTATATTTTTTAATAATGAAACTTTTTCTAAAAGAAGATAAATATTGTTTTGCTCCGCCACTAAAGATTCTGCGTTTTCAATTTGATGAAGTTTTTCTAACAAATTTTTACACTCAAAAAAAATATTTTCTTTTAAATTTTCTGTGTTTTGCATTATTTTATCTTGTTAATTTTTGCTTACTTTTGAAGTAATTTTAATAATTGCTAATTTAACAAATGTTTTTAGAAAACACAATAAATCACGCTAAACAAAGTGGTTGGATGGAAGTCATCTGCGGCTCAATGTTTTCGGGAAAAACGGAAGAATTAATTCGCCGATTGAGACGAGCGGAAATGGCAGGACAAAGTGTGGAGATTTTTAAACCCGCTTTAGATACAAGATATTCTGAAGAAGATGTTGTTTCTCATAATCAAAATAAAATTAGAAGTACTGCAGTACAAAGCACTTCCGAGATATTACTTCTAGGTTCTGGTTGTGATGTAGTTGGAATTGATGAAGCTCAATTTTTTGACGAAAGTATTGTAGAAATTGCAAATCAATTAGCTAATAACGGAGTTCGTGTTGTAATTGCAGGTTTAGATATGGATTTTCTTGGAAGACCTTTTGGACCGATTCCCAATTTGATGGCAACCGCAGAATATGTGACGAAAGTTCATGCAATTTGTCGTGATACAGGTAATTTAGCAAACTATTCTATGCGAACTTCAAAAGGGAAAGATTTAGTAGAATTAGGCGAAACGGAAAATTACGAAGCCGTAAGTCGGAAAATTTTCTTTGAAAAAATGTCTTTAGATAAAAAATGAATTACACCACTGCAGAATTAGCAAAAATTACAAATTCCCAATTAATTGGAAATGAAAATCTGCATGTGCAGTCTATTGCTTTTGATAGTAGAATTATTTTTTCTACCATTGATACTGCGTTTATTGCATTAAATAGTTCTAAAAATTCGGGTGAAAAATATATTAGTGAAGCCATAGAAAAAGGAGTTTCTATCATTATTTCTGCGCATCAAGTCTTTGAACATCCAAATATTTCGTGGATAATTACTGAAAATACGACACTTTTTTTACAGAAATTAGCAAAATATCATTTTGAAAATAGCCAAATAAAAAGTATCGGAATAACCGGAAGTAATGGCAAAACTATCGTAAAAGAATGGCTTTATCAATGTTTATGGGATGAATATCCAACCGTAAAAAGTCCTAAAAGTTTTAATTCACAAATTGGCTTGCCGCTTTCTCTTTTACAAATTGAAAAAAAACACCAACTTGGGATTTTTGAAGTCGGGATTTCAAAACCGGGCGAAATGGAAATTTTAGAAAATATCTTTTCTCCCGAAATAGGAATTTTAACCCATATTGGAACTGCGCATTCAATTAATTTTAATTCTGAAGAAGAAATTATTAATGAAAAATTAAAACTTTTTAAAGAATCAACAACAATTATTTTTAATGGAGATAATGATTTATTATACAGAAAGATAAATGAAATATATTCAAGTAAAGAATTAATTTCTTATGGCACAAAAAGCAGAAATTATTATCATTTAACAACGGATTGGAAAAACGTAAATAAAGAAATTGAAGTTGAAGAAAAAAATGGAAAATTTTCTTTCCCGGTAAAAGTTCGGACTGAAGCAACAGTTATAAATGCGCTTTGTATCATCGCAACATTAAAACATTTGGGATTTAAAATTTCAGAAATTCTAACGAAATTAGAGGCGATAAAGTCTGTGGAAATGCGCTTAGAAAGTGTAGAGGGAACGAGAAATAATTTAATTATCAATGATTCTTTTAATTTAGATGTAGATTCTCTTCAAATTGCTTATCAATTTATAAAAGAATATCAAAAAGAAAATAAAGTTTTAATTCTTACTGACATTATTGATGTAAAAGAAAAACCAGAAATTCTATATCCATATGTTGCCAAACTCACAAATGAGCAAAATTTCAATCAAATATTTTTAGTTGGAAATGAAATTACAAAATATTCAGAATTATTTTTAAATAATGTTTATAGTTTTAAAACAGCCGAAGAACTTATTGATAATCATGAAATAAACAAAATTGAAAATTCCATTATTTTATTAAAGGGAGCAAGAAAATTTGAAATTGATCGTTTAAAATTAACTTTAGAACTTCAAAAACACGATACTGTTTTAGAGGTTAATTTAAATAATTTACTTCACAATATTAATATACATAAATCTTTGCTAAAGCCTCAAACAAAAATGATGGCGATGGTAAAAGCTTATTCTTATGGTTTAGGCGGCTATGAAATTGCAGAATTTCTGCAGCATCATCTTATTGATTATCTGGGGGTTGCGTATGTTGATGAAGGAATAGATTTAAGAAAAAAAGGAATTACAGTTCCTATTATGGTAATGAATCCTGAACAACACAGTTATAATGGGATTATTGATTATAATTTAGAACCAGAAATTTATAGTTTTCGAGTCTTAAATCAGTTTGTAGAAAAATTAAAGCAAAAAGGAATTGAAACAAAATATCCAATTCATATTAAATTAGAATCAGGAATGCATCGTCTTGGTTTTAAGACTGATGAATTAGATGAATTAATCTATCAGTTGAAGTATCATAATTTACAACTTAAAAGTATTTTCAGCCATTTATCTTCCGCCGATGATGAAAATGAAAACGACTATACAAGGAAACAATTGAAAATATTTAGTGATAATTCAGAGAAAATTGTTTCAGCATTTAATTATTCTATTTTAAGACATATTTTAAATTCTTCAGGTATCGTTAATTATACTGATTACCAATTTGATATGGTAAGAATTGGAATTGGAATGGTGGGAATTTCTTCAAATAAAAAAATTCAAAAACAATTAAAATCAGTTGTTAGTTTAAAAACTCTAATATCACAAATTTCTGAAATTTTACCAGGTAAAAGTGTCGGTTATAATCGTAAATTTATTCCAAAAAATAAAACCAGAATTGCAACAATTCCAGTAGGTTACGCCGATGGAATTCCACGTTTAATTGGAAATGGCGTGGGAAAAGTAGGAATTAATAAAATTTTGAAACCAATTGTAGGAAATATTTGTATGGATATGATGATGATAAATTTAGACGATTTACCTGCAAACGAAGGTGATGAAGTAATTATTTTTAATGAAAACCCAAGTTTAGAGGACTTTGCAAATTATTGTAAAACTATTCCATACGAAGTTTTAACATCAATTTCTAGACGTGTAAAAAGAATTTATATTAAAGATTAACCAATGAAGAAACTATTATATTTTGTAGCATTTTTCATTATATTTTCTTTGCAAGGACAAGTGAAGAAAGATTTTGTAGTTCCACTGCACCCAAAAATTGGGCTTTCTTTAAGCGGAGGAGGAGCAAAAGGTTTTGCACATATCGGCGTTTTGAAGGTTTTAGATTCTTTAGGAATTAAAGTAGATTATATTTCTGGAACTTCGATGGGCGCTATTGTGGGCGGACTTTACGCTTCTGGTTATACAGGAAAAGAAATTGAAAAAATTGTTTTAGACACTGATTTTTACACCATTATTGCAAACGAAAAAACACGACAAGAAACTTCTTTTTTAAATAAATCTATAGATAAATATTTGTTTACAATTCCTGTTGTAAATGGGAAATTTAATGTTTTACCAAAGGCAATTTCAACGGGTCAAAAAAATATTTATCTCTTAAAAGAATTATTTAGAAATGTTTCTAATATAACAGATTTTTCAAAACTCCCCATTCCTTTTATGTGCGTTGCAACTAATTTGGAAACTGGTTCTTTAAATATTTTTGAAAAAGGCGATTTATCACAAGCAATTATGGCAAGCTCTGCTTTTCCTGGTTTAATGGATCCTGTGAAAATTGGTGACAGCTTATATATTGATGGAGCAATGACGATTAATTATCCTTCTAAACCACTGAAGGATAAAGGAATTGATGTTGTAATTGGTGTAGATTTAAGTCAAGGTTTAGCAAAAAAAGGCAATTTAAATAGTGCCATTTCAATTTTAAATCAAGTAATAGATTTTGGAATTCAAAAAGAAACGAAAGTTCAATACAAATATACCGATATTAATATTCATCCTAATTTAGGTGATCTTTCTGCCACAAGTTATGATGCAAAAAAACAAATTTTAGATTCTGGTTATGTTGAAGCCAAAAAGTATATTTCCATTCTTAAACTACTTCCTAAAAAATCGGATACAATTCTACGGGCTCCAATGACGGGCATTTACTCCAATGTTTATAAAATTGACAGCTTACAACTCGTAAATAATAATATATTTAACAAAGCCTATGTTCGTGGAAAAATGAATCTTAGAACGCCCGCTCTTTTAACTTATGGAAATATCAATAAAATGATTGATAAACTTTACGCCACAAATAATTATAAATTAATCAATTACGATATATTACAAACCGATAATCACAATATTCTGCGAGTAGATGTACAAGAAGATGATACACGCTTTTTTCTTAAATTTGGTTTACATTATGATGAAATCTTTAAAACAGGATTGCTTATTAATGCAACTGTGAAGCGGCTTTTCTTCAGAAATTCTACCATTTCTTTAGACGGCATAATTGGTGATAAACCGCGTTATTATTTTAATTATTTTATTGATAATGGATATATTCCAGGTTTTGGAGTTTACGCTTCTGGTATGAGTTTTAACACTAAAGACAGTAATGGAGATGTTGTACAAACTGTAAATTGGTTTCGTAATGAAGCCTATATTCAATCTATTTGGCGAGATAGATATGCTCTTGGAGGCGGAATTAGTAATGATATTTTTAAAATTGCCGGACTTCCTTCTCAAACATTTTATAATGCGTATGTTTTTGTAAAAAGTGATACACAAGACGATAAAGAATTTCCAACACGGGGTTTTTATTTACATGCAGAAGGGAAAATTTTAGATTTATCTAATAAGGACATTTTAAGTAAATCTTATCAAGCAAAAGCAGATATCAAAATCCATTTCCCCATCAGTAATAAATTCACTTATTCTCTTCATTTATTCTCAGGATTTACTGTGGGAAGTGAAGATTATAATAATTATAAATTTCATATTGGAGGTATTTTTGATCAAAATTTAGGAAATTTTGTCTCGTTTCAAGGTTATCAATTGGGACAAATTTCAAACGATAATATTCTTTTAGCCTCTAATAATATTCAATATAGTATTTCTAAAAATTTCTTTTTGATAGGAACGTTTAGTATTGCAAATTTATTTGACGAGATTAAAGTGAAAGAATTTTTGAATATTCGTTACAAATCTGCAGGTATAACTATAGGATATAAATCTCCTTTTGGACAAATTAAAGCAAATTATAGTCATCCGTTGAATAATAATAGCGGAACTTTTAACGTTATTCTCGGTCATTGGTTTTAAAGTTATGATACAATTCTTTTTTGAAAATATAGATTCAATTGAAATCTCTGAAAAAATTTCACCTTGGTTAATTAATTTAATAAAGTCAGAAAATAAAAAAGAAGGAGAAATTTCTTATATTTTTGCTGATGATGACTATATTTTGAAAGTCAATCAAAACTATTTAAAACACGATTTTTACACAGATGTCATTACTTTTGATTATGTGAAAGGGAAAACTATAAGCGGGGATATTTTCGTATCTTTGCCGCGCATTTCTGATAACGCCAAACTGCTAAATAAAAACTTTGAAACAGAATTTCTTCGCGTTTTAGCTCACGGCATTCTTCATCTTTGTGGCTATAAAGACAAATCTGAAGAAGAAATTTCAGTAATGCGTAACAAAGAAGATTATTATTTAAATCTTTTTTAGGAGCTATTTCCCGCTTTCCAGTTCAATCTTTTTTATATTTTGTAAAATGATAAAAGGATTTCCGTTTCAATCGGGCTAGTTGCGTTTTGGTTTTTTAAGATAGTTTTAGTAATGTTTCACGTGAAACAATAAAGTTTATGATAAACGAAATATATGATGTTATAGTTGTAGGAGGTGGTCACGCAGGTTGTGAAGCCGCTGCAGCTGCTGCAAATTTAGGTTCTAAAACTCTTTTAGTAACAATGAATATGCAAACCATCGGACAAATGAGTTGTAATCCTGCAATGGGCGGAATTGCAAAAGGGCAAATTGTGAGAGAAATAGATGCAATGGGTGGTTATTCTGGTATTGTTGCGGACAAATCTGCGATACAATTTAAAATGCTTAATCTCTCAAAAGGTCCTGCAATGTGGTCTCCAAGAACACAAAACGATAGAATGTTATTTGCTGAAGAATGGCGAATTGCTTTAGAACAAACACCAAATCTTGATTTTTTCCAAGATATGGTGAAAGAATTAATTATTGAAAACAATAAAGTATGTGGTGTAAAAACTTCATTAGGGATTTCAATAAAATCAAAATCTGTTGTTCTTACAAACGGAACATTTTTAAACGGACTTATTCATGTTGGTGAAAAGCAATTAGGTGGAGGAAGAATGGGCGAACCAAAATCTTTTGGAATTACTGAACAATTAGTAAGTTTAGGTTTTGATGCTGGAAGAATGAAAACGGGAACTCCACCAAGAATAGACGGTAGAACCCTTGATTACGGCAAAATGGAGGAACAAAAAGGTGATGAAAATCCTCAAAAATTTAGCTATACAAATACACCAAAAATAACGAAACAATTAAGTTGTCATATTACTTACACCAACGAGAAAGTCCATGATATTTTACGCACGGGTTTTGAAAAATCTCCAATGTTTAACGGAACAATACAAAGTATCGGACCTCGTTATTGTCCAAGTATAGAAGATAAAATAAATAGATTTGCTGAAAGAAATCGTCACCAACTCTTCGCAGAACCAGAAGGTTGGAGAACAGTTGAAGTTTATTTAAATGGTTTTAGCTCATCTTTACCAGAAGATATTCAAATAAAAGCAATGCACGCAATTCCAGGTTTTGAAAATGCTAAAGTTTTCCGTCCTGGTTATGCAATAGAATATGATTATTTTCCTCCTACTCAACTCAACCACACTTTAGAAACAAAATTAGTTGAAAATCTTTATTTTGCAGGACAAATCAATGGAACAACTGGCTATGAAGAAGCAGCAGGACAAGGTTTAATTTCAGGAATTAATGCACATAATAAAGTTCATGAAAAACCTGAATTTATTTTAAACCGTGACGAAGCTTATATCGGTGTTTTAATAGATGATTTAATTACAAAAGGAACAGAAGAACCTTATAGAATGTTCACTTCAAGAGCAGAATATCGCTTACTTTTAAGACAAGATAATGCAGACATTAGATTAACCGAAAAATCTTATCAAATGGGTTTAGCTAAAGTTGATCGATTAAAAAAAGTGGAAGAAAAGATATTTAAAAGTCGCGAATTAGAAGAATATTTAGGGAAAACTTCTTTAAAACCTAAAATAATCAATCCTGTTTTAGAAAGTGTAGAATCTGCTGTTGTAGATCAAGCTTATCGCGCAACGCAAATTTTAACCCGACCAAATGTTACGTTACGAACTTTAGAAGCAATCCCCGATTTAAAAGAAAATATAGAAAAATATTCCACAGAAGTACGTGAACAAGCGGAAATAAATATTAAATACAAAGGTTATATTGAGAAAGAAAAAGCAAATGTAGATAAACTTAATCGTTTAGAAAATATTAAAATTTCTGAAGCTTTTGATTATTTAAAAATTGCTTCTTTATCAACTGAGGCACGACAAAAATTAACAAAAATTCGTCCAAAAACTTTAGCTCAAGCTGGAAGAATAAGTGGTGTTTCTCCTTCTGATATTAATGTTTTAATGGTTTATATCGGAAAATAAATTCTAATGTTTCACGTGAAACATTTAAATTATGAAACAAATTTACCTTATTTTTATTTTAGTTTTAATACAAAACTGCACAGCTTTAAAATATGATGAAATTCAAAATGGGGATTTACTTTTTGTAGAAGCAAAAAAGGAAAATTTATCTGGCGCAATCAGCAGAGTAACTGAAAATGATAACTCAATTTCATTTGATCACATTGCAATTGCTGAGAGAAAAAATAATAAAATAAATGTTTTAGACGCTTCTGTAAAAAATGGTTCAAGCAAATCTTCTTTAAAGGCGTTTTTAAATAATCATAATGATACCAAAGTTGTACTCTATCGTTTAAAATCTCAATATCAATATTCAATTTCAGATGCTTTATTAAAAGCAAATTCAATGCTTGGGAAACCTTACAATACAGCTTATGTTTTAAATGAAAATTCTTATTATTGTTCAGATTTTATTGAAAGAAGTTTCCGAGACGCTCATATTTTTGAATTAAAACCTATGACTTTTATTAATCCTAAAACTGGAAAAATAGATGAATTTTGGTTGAAATTTTATAAAAATTTAGGTCTTGAAGTTCCAGAAGGTAAATTAGGTTGCAATCCAAATGGACTTTCAAAATCTTATAAAATTAAAAAAATTAAAGTTTTGAATTAATCTTAGAAGATCCAAAAATAAATGAAAATTATAGATCATTTCCTCACGCAAGAAGAATTTGAAATAACAGAAACAGAAATTTCAGGAGTTTTTAAAACTACTCCAATTCCTTCTGATTTGGCTCCATATTACGATAGTGAAAATTATATTTCTCATCATCAAGATTCTGGAAGTTTGAAAGAAAAATTTTACAAATATTTACAAAGATTTAATTTAAACTATAAACGGAATATCGTTTTAAAATTTATACAAACGGGACCAAAAATTTTAGATTATGGTTGTGGAGCAGGAGAATTTTTGAAATTTGTTGAAAATGATTTTCAAACTTTTGGTTTTGAACCAAATGAAACAGCAAGAAAATCTGCTCTAAAAAAATTAAACAAAACTAAACTTATTTCAGATTTTGATGATATAAAAAATGGAAGTATAGACGCTATAACTTTATGGCATGTTTTTGAACATATAGAAAATCAAGATGAAATTTTAAATTTGTTTCTTCAAAAATTAAAAAAAGGTGGTATTTTATTTATCGCTGTTCCAAATCCGGATTCTTTTGACGCAAAACATTATGGGAAATTTTGGGCAGCTTATGATGTACCGCGTCATATTTTTCATTTTACCAAAACAGGAATGGAAAATTTAATAAAAAGTAAAAGCGAAAATTGGCAACTCAAAAAAATCCGCCCTCTTCTACTTGATTCATTTTATATTTCAATGTTGAGTGAAAAATATAAAAAAACACCTCTATTTTGGTTAAAAGGATCTCTTTTCGGAGCAATTTCTAATTTTAAAGCCTCAAAAAACTACGAATTTTCTAGTTTGATATATATTATCGAAAAAAAGTAGATAATTAAAATTTGATGTATTTCTGAAAGCAAAATTCGGCTTTAATATTTTAAAAATAAAAATCTACTTCAAATTTGTAAGTAGATTTTTTAATTTAAATAATTTAAAAGATTGAAATTAATCTTTTTTAAATTATTTTTGAAATTGTGAATAATATTTTTTATTTGGTTATCGCTGCAACTCCTGGAAGTTCTAATCCTTCTAAACTTTCAAGCATTGCTCCACCTCCGGTGGAAACATAACTAACCTTATCTTCATAACCAAATTGTTTCACAAAAGCAATACTATCGCCGCCGCCAACTAAAGAAAATGCTCCTAATTTCGTCGCTTTTGCAATACTTTCTCCTAATGCAACCGTTCCTTTAGAAAAATTTTCCATTTCAAAAACACCAATTGGTCCATTCCATAAAATTGTTTTAGAATTTATTATAGCATCATTAAATAATAATTGTGTTTTACTTCCTGCATCTAAACCCATCCATTCTTCTGGAATTTTATAAATATTGACTTCTCTTTGTTCAGCTTCATTATTAAATTCTTTTGCAATAAAGGTATCTACAGGTAAGTAAACTTTAACATTATTTGCTTTTGCTTTTTCTAAAATTTCTAAAGCCAATTGCATTTTATCGTTTTCAATTAATGATTTTCCAATTTTACCGCCTTGTGCTTTTATAAAAGTAAAAGCCATTCCTCCACCAATAATTAAATTATCAATAGCCGGTAAAATATTTTCTATAATTGTAATTTTTGTTGAAACTTTTGAACCTCCTAGAATAGCTGTAATTGGTTTCTCACCAGAATTTAAGACTTTATCAATTGCTTTTAATTCTTTTTCCATCAATAAACCGAAAAATTTAGTTGAAGGAAAAAATTGTGCTATTACTGCAGTTGAAGCGTGTTCTCTGTGCGCTGTTCCAAACGCATCATTCACATAAACATCTCCATATTTTGATAATTTTTCTGCAAAATCTTTATCTCCCTTTTCTTCTTCCTTATAAAAACGGAGATTCTCCAAAAGTAAAATTTCTCCAGGTTTTAATTGATTTACCATTTGCTGGGTTTTTTCTCCTAAAGCATCTTCTGCAAATTTTACTTTTTTTCCCAAAACTTTTTCAATTTCTGGAAGAATATTTCTTAAAGAATATTTCTCATTTTTCTCTCCTTTTGGTCTTCCGAGATGTGTCATTAAAATAACAGAACCACCTTCATTTAAAATTAAATCTAAAGTAGGTTTTACTGCAACTATTCTTGTATTATCAGTAACATTTAAATTTTCATCTTGTGGAACGTTAAAATCAACACGAACTAGAACTTTTTTATTTTCAAAATTGAAATCGGAAATGCTTTTCATAATTTTTTAGAGTTTTGACTTGAGCAAATTTAGGATTTCTAAATGGGTTTAAAAAAATTAAAATTGAAAAGTTTCCCAACTCACAAAAGTCATTCATTCATCATTATATTTCATTAATTATTAAAAAAGAATATGAGTATTGTTGTTGGTGTTGTTAGAATTGTGGAAAAATATTTTATTTTATTTATCTTCATTTATATACTAATTTTTAAATATTTTATCAACAACTTAATTAGTTGAATATTAATTATTTAATAGTTTTATAGACATTTGTGGATAAAATATTGTCAAATATTTTGTTAATGAATTAGTTATGGAAAAAAATCATAAAAACGATTAAAACTTTAAAAAACTAATTTCAAAAAATTCCAATTTTAATTTCCAATAGAAATAAATTTTTAATTAGAAAAGAGAAAAAAATAAAAACTTATCAACAGTTATTTTGATATTTATTAACATATTTTTAGATTTCTTTAATATTCAGTATTAATAAAATAATCAAACGTTTTAAAGTTAAGTAATTACGAAGATTTTAAACTTCTAAAACTTCTATTTCTCCTCAAAAAATATGCAATTAAACAATTATACCTTAAATTTGTAAAAAAGGAAAATGAAAAAAATTGCAATCGCTGCAGATCATGCCGGTTTTGAATACAAAGAACTCATTAAGGAGCATTTAAAAGAACGTTTTAAAGTAGAGGATTTCGGAACTTTTTCTAAAGATTCCGTTGATTATCCTGATTTTGTACATCCTGCAGCAATTTCTATAGAAAAAGAAGAAAATGTATTTGGTATTTTAATTTGTGGAAGCGGAGAAGGCGTTTCTATTACCGCGAACAAGCACCAAAATATAAGATGTGCTCTTTGTTGGGAAACTGAAGTTGCAAAACTAGCGAGACAACATAATAATGCAAATATGATTGCAATTCCTGCAAGATTTGTCTCAGAAAAATTAACTTTAGAAATGATAGATGCTTTTTTAGAAACAGAGTTTGAAGGCGGAAGACATCAAAATAGAGTGGATAAAATTTCTTGTTAGAAATTAGGATTTAAAATTTTTCTTTCTTGAATTAATAAAAATATATGAGTAAAAAGAAATATCATAGCGAAAAAAACACCAATAAACTTCAAGAAATAGGAAGATTAATTGTAAGATTTATGAATGGAAATTCCACTAAAATCTATAATTATAAACAGATTTCTGACGGAATAGATTATAAAAACCCGCGACAAAGAGAACAAGTTATTCAAGCTTTGCACAAACTTTTAGCAAGTGAAAAAATAAAAGAAGTAGAAAAAGGAAAGTATATCATTAATCTTAAAATTAAAGGAACTTTAACTGGGAAAATTGATTTTAACCAAAGTGGAAACGCTTATGTAAAAGTTGAAGAATTAGAAGATGATGTTTTTATACATCAGAAAAATGTGAAAGATGCTTTGCAAGGCGATAAAGTTTTAATAATCACTTATAATTTTAAAGGAAAAAAATTAGAAGGTTCTGTGGTAGAAGTTATCGAGAGAAATAGAACCGAATTTGTTGGAACTTTCCAATTGATAGAACATAAAGATTTTGGCTTTGTTATTTGTGATAAAAAAGTGCTAAACACCGATATTTTTATTTCTAAAAATCATTTTAATGGTGCAAAAGATGGCGAAAAAGTCGTTGTGAAAATGCTTAATTGGGAACCAGGAAACAAAAACCCATCGGGGGAAATAATTCAAGTTTTAGGAACTCCAGGAAATCATGAAACAGAAATCCATTCAATTCTTGCAGAATATGGATTGCCTTATGAATTTCCTGAAGAAGTTGAAAGAGAAGCACAGAATATAGACAAATCAATTGGCGGAAAAGAATTAGAAAAGCGTCGCGATATGCGTAATATTTGCACTTTCACCATAGATCCGAAAGATGCAAAAGATTTTGATGATGCACTTTCCATACAAAAATTAGAAAATGGAAACTGGGAAATCGGTGTTCATATTGCAGATGTTTCCCATTATGTGCAACCAGGAACAATTTTGGATGATGAAGCTTACAAAAGAGCAACTTCAGTTTATTTGGTAGATCGCGTTGTACCAATGCTTCCCGAAGTTTTAAGTAATGAAGTTTGTTCACTTCGTCCGAATGAAGAAAAATATACTTTTTCTGCTGTTTTTGAATTAAATGATAAAGCAGAAGTAATAAAAGAATGGTTTGGAAGAACAATCACTTATTCTGATCGCCGTTTTTCTTACGAAGATGCACAAGAAAGAATTGAGAAAAAAGAGGGAGACTTAACAGAAGAAATTTTGACTTTAGACCGTCTCGCAAAAATTTTAAGAAAAGAAAGAATTGAAAATGGTGCGATTACTTTTGATAGAAGTGAAGTCCGTTTTAATCTTGATGAAAACCACAATCCAATAGGTGTATATTTTAAAATTAGCAAAGATTCTAATCATTTAATTGAAGAATTTATGCTTTTAGCGAATAAAAAAGTTTCAGAATTTGTTTCTTTAAAAAAGAATGGAACTCCCACGCAAAATACTTTTATTTATAGAGTTCATGAAGATCCAGATCCAGTAAAACTAGAAGCTTTGCGAGAATTTGTGGGGACTTTTGGTTATAAAATGGATTTGGCAAATACTAAAAAAGTTGCGGAATCTTTAAATAAATTACTGAAAGATGTGCAAGGAAAAGGCGAAGAAAACATGATTGAAACTTTGGCGATGCGAAGTATGAGTAAAGCGATTTATTCCACTGATCCAATTGGTCATTACGGATTGGGTTTTGATTATTATTCGCATTTTACTTCACCAATTAGAAGATATCCAGATTTAATTGCGCACCGCTTATTACAACATTATCTTGATGGCGGAAGATCTCCTTACAAACCAGAATATGAGGAAAAGTGCAAACATTGTAGCGCACAAGAACGCTTAGCTGCAGATGCAGAAAGAGATTCTATAAAATTTATGCAAGTGAAATTTATGCAATCACACCTCAATGAAGAATTTACAGGCGTAATTTCCGGCGTTGCAGAATTCGGTTTTTGGGTTCAAATTCCACAAAATGGAGCAGAAGGATTAATAAAATTACGAGATTTGATGGATGATTCTTATCAATATGACCAAAAAACACACGCTGTTTATGGAAAACGAACGGGAAATAAATATCAGTTGGGAGATGAATTGAAGATTAAAGTGGTAAAAGCTAATCTTATTGCCAAACAACTTGATTTTAAAATTGTAGAAAATTAGTTTTCTCACAAGAAATCAATTAAAAATTTCAACGCATGTTAGAATTAATTTTTTCAGCGATCGGTTTAGGCTTTATGCTAAGTTTGGTTTTCATAGGTCCTATATTTTTTTTATTAATAGAAACCAGCTTTTCACGAGGAGCAAAACATGCATTATCACTGGATTTCGGCGTAGTCACAGCAGATATTTTATGTATTGTTGCAGCTTATTTTGCAAGTGATGACTTGGTTACTTTAATAGATCAACATCCAGGATTTTATAGGATTACAGCTTTGATAATTTTCGTTTATGCACTCTTTATGATGAATTCTAAAACCAAAATGCATCTTTCAGGTGAAGAGAAACTCATAGGACAGAATTATTATAAAGCGTTTATTAATGGTTTTTTATTAAATATTTTAAATATTGGTGTCGTTTTATTTTGGTTGGTAACGGTCATTTCCGTGCGGAATTCTTACCCTAAAAGCAATGACTTTGTACTTTACATCGGACTTGTAATTGCAACATATCTTTTAATCGATTTACTTAAAATATTTTTAGCCAAACAATTTCATACAAAATTAACCCAGAAATTAGCCAATTCAATTCGTAAAGGAGTAGGTATTGTTTTAATAATATTCAGTTTATTAATTTTCCTACAAAGTTTTAAAAAATTCAATCAGTTCAATAAAAGATTGGAAGAAGCAGAAAAAACTGAACAAACGCAATCTCGATAATGAAAAACATTATATTTCCTAATTCTCTAAAAAAGGGCGATAAAATAGCAATCATTTCTCCAGCTGGAGCAGTGCAAAAAAAACAATTAGAATCTAGCTTAACATTAATTGAATTACACAATTATATTCCTGTTTTGGGAAAGTATATTTTTAATAATTTTGATCATGGCTACAATTATGCAGGAACGGAAAAAGAAAGACTTTCAGATTTAAATTGGGCATTAAATGCGCCAGAAGTTTCTGCAGTTTGGGCAACTCGTGGCGGTTATGGTTGTCAACATTTGTTAGGAAAAATTAAATTAAATCAATTTAAAAAGAATCCCAAATGGTATATTGGATATTCTGATAATACTGTAATTCACAGCTATTTACTTAAAAATGGTTTCGCAACAATTAATGGACAAACTTTAAAAACATCTTCATTTGGCGTTTCTGCAGAAAGTTATGACGATATTTTTAAAATTTTAAAAGGAAAATTTCCTACTTATAATATCACAAAAAATAAATTCAATAAAACAGGAAATTGCGAAGGCGAATTAGTTGGTGGAAATTTGGCTTTAATCTATGCACTTTTAGGAACAAAATTTTCATTCAATTTTAAAGATAAAATTTTATTTATTGAAGAAATTGGGGAGAATTTTTACGCTTTAGATAGAATGATGATGAGTCTAGATTTGGCGGGCGTTTTCAAAAAAATTAAAGGTTTAATTGTTGGAGGAATGATAAATATGGGAAAAGAAGAAAACAACAATAATTACGAAGAAAGTTTCGATGAGATGGCTTATCAAATTATTTCTGAAAGAATTTCTAAATATAAATTTCCTGCTCTTTTTGGTTTTCCAAATGGCCATATTTTTGAAAATAAACCAATAATAATAGGTTCAAATATTAGTTTAAAAGTAGGGAATGTTAATGAAGTTAAATATCTAAAATAGTATGTATTATTCAAAATTTGTACTCGCTTTTTTATTAATATTTGTGGGAATTACACATTTTCTGAAACCGTATTATTTTGTAAAAATTATGCCGTCATATATTCCGTTTCATCTGAAATTGGTTTATATATGCGGAATTGTAGAAATTTTATGCGGTGTTCTTTTGCTCTTTCCACAAACGCAGACTTTCGGCGCTTATCTTTCAATCGCTTTATTCATTGCGGTTTTTCCTGCAAATATTGAAATGGCAAAAGATTTTTATTTAATTCATCACAAATATTTTTGGGTCACAGTTTTACGGCTTCCATTGCAAATTTTACTTATTTGGTGGGCGTATCAATTTACTAAATAATGGCAGAACATAATGATTTTGGAAAATTAGCCGAAGAAATGGCGGTCAAGTTTTTAGAAGATTTAAACTATAAAATTTTGGCAAAAAATTACCGTTTTATGAAAGCGGAAATAGACATTGTTGCAGAATTTGAAAAGGAAATAATAATTGTAGAAGTAAAAGCGCGTGGAACAGATGCTTTTATAGAACCACAAGAAGCCATCAATAAAAAGAAAATGCGACTTCTCATTTCTGCTGCAAATGATTTTTCTGAAAATTATAAAAAAGATTTAAACACCAGATTTGATATTATTACAATTCTCCCAGATTCAAAAAACAAACTTCAAATTACACATATTATCAATGCTTTTTTGAGTATTGATGGAAATTAAATTAATTATTTAAAATTACAATCAATTATTTTTAAAATTAAAAAGTGAAAACAGTATTAATTACCGGTGCAACTTCCGGAATCGGAAAAGCAACAGCAATATTATTAGCAACGCAGAATTATAGACTGATTTTGTGCGGAAGAAGAACTGAGGTTTTAGAAGAATTAAAAAAGGAACTTTCAGCTTTTACAAAAGTTTTTAGTTTAAACTTTGATGTTCGTTCAAATGACGAAGTTAAAAAAGCTTTTGAATCGCTTCCAGAAGAATGGAAAGAAATAGAAGTTTTAATTAATAACGCCGGAAATGCACATGGTTTAGAACCAATTTCTGAGGGAAATGTAGAAAATTGGGACGCCATGTTTGACGGAAATGTTAAAGGACTTTTGTACGTTTCTAAAGAAGTTATTCCACAAATGAAAAATAGAAATTCTGGACATATTGTAAATATTTCTTCCGTTGCAGGACGACAAACAAACGCAAATGGGGTAGTTTATAGCGCAACTAAAAAAGCAGTTGATGTTATTTCTGAAGGAATGCGTTTAGAACTTACTGAGTTTGGGATAAAAGTCTCGAATGTTCAACCAGGCGCAGTTGAGACAGATTTTTCAAATGTAAGATTTAAAGGAGACAAAGTACGCGCTGCAAAAGTATATGAAGGTTATGACGCTTTAAAAGCAGAAGATATTGCAAATTTAATTGCTTATATAATTAATGCTCCGAAACATGTTTCCATTGCAGAAGTTGCTATTTTTCCTACCGCACAAGCTGAACCAAGAACAATTTACCGCAAGTCTTGATTTTAATTTAATTTAAAAAAACTTCATATCAATTTCCAAATCTAATTTTTATCAAAAAAATGAAAATCCTCCACCTTGAATCTTCCTCCAAAAATTGTTCTGTCGCCATTTCAGACGGAACAGAATTATTATGTTTGTGCGAAGAAGTTTCAGAAAATTATAAACAATCTGAATCTTTGCATCAATTCGTTGAATGGGCTTTAGAAGGAGCAGAAATTAAATTACAAGATTTAGATGCAGTTTGTCTCGGAAAAGGACCAGGTTCTTACACAGGATTAAGAATTGGCGCTGCTTCTGCAAAAGGATTTTGTTTTGGTTTAAATATTCCTCTTATTTCTGTAGACTCAATGGATTCTATGATAGAACCTTTTGTTAATCAAGATTTTGATTTTATTATTCCATTAATTGATGCAAGAAGAATGGAAGTTTATACTTCAGTTTATAACAAGAATGGAGAAGTAATTTCACCAACTGAAGCTTTGGTTTTAGATGAAAATTCATTTGAAAAATACGCAAAAAATAAAGTTTTATTTATTGGAGATGGAGCAAAAAAAGCTAAAGAAATTTTAAAAATTCAATCGGCAGAATTTAATGAAAATGTATATCCTTCTGCGCAATATTTAATTAAAAAAGCAGCAGAGAAATTCATTAAAAATGAGTTTGAAGACATCGCTTATTTTGAGCCTTTTTATTTAAAAGATTTTCAAGGAATAAAAGCAAAGAAGAGAAAGATTAATTAAAATTTTAATTTCCATTATCCTTTATTTCATTCGGCGGTCTTCTCTTTCTTAATGGAGGAGGTCCAATTTTCTGATTTCCGTTCGGATTTATGCCAATTGGATCATCACTTTTCATGGAGTTTATATTAGTTGGAGCGGTTGGTTTTATGGTTTGTGGAACACTATTATCTTTTATTTTTTTACCATTTTCATCAGTCATTTCAACAGAAATGTCGCTCTTTAAATATTTCAACATTTCTCGTGCTTTTTCGCCTTCTGGAGTTTTTGCATAATTTAAAGCGATTTGCTCTAATTGCAAAATCATAATTTCTTTACCGGAAGTTTTCCCTGCATTAAAGGCATTCAACAAAGTAAATTTCGGAACTAAACCATCTTTTGGATATTTTACCAAAGCAGAATCAATTAAAGCTTTAGATTCATTAAATTTCTCTTGTTCATATAAATCGAAAGCTTTTGCGTAAGTTTTTTCAACTTCTGGAGAAGATTGAGAAAAGTTATTATTCTTTGGATTTTTCACATATTCTGCGTAAGAGCTGTACGGAAAATCACTTAAAATTAATTGTTTTGCGCGTTCTGCAGCAGTAGGATTTTTCTCAAAATTCATTGCAAAAATTTGATACAATGCTTGTAATTTTACGTCATCTTCTGGTTTTGCATCTACCAAATCATATAAGGTTTTAGTGGCTAATTTTGTGTTACCAAAATAATTTTCAAACATTCTACCCAATCCTAAACTTGCGGTATCACGTGCTTTTTTTAAAGCAAAAATTTCTGCACCGTCTGTTGGTATTTTTTCAATATAAAAACTGGTTTCTAATCTTCGTGGATCTTTAGTTGAAGTTATTCCTAAAGCTTTATTTTTTAAATCTTCAAGAGTATTGGTATGCGCAGAAGTTCTCCAATTATCAATTAAAGAACGATCGCCCCAAATTCTTTTAAAATCAGATTCTCCTTTTGAAACGGCGTTTTGATTGGCAAAATAAAAACCTTTTGCAGCAGAAGTGGCTCCAAAATCCTGAAAAGCATTTCCGCCCGTATTATTAAAAATAGAATTGGCGTTATAATCTCCTGTATCAAAACCTTTGCTGTGTTCATCTCGTTTTTGTTGGGCTAATTCTGCAGCTTCTTTGGCTTTTATTTTTTCTATATATTTATTAAAATAGGTTTCTTTTTCCGCTTCAGACATTTTTGCTAAATTTAAAATACTATCATTTTTTTTAATTAAATAATAATTGGCGGTTAACTTTTTAATGTTTTCAGATTGCTCTTTTAATAAAATTTTTGTGGGTTGATAATTCATTACAGCCAAAGCAGAATCGTAATAAGCACCTGCAGAAAGATAGTCGTCATTATCAAAATAAGCTTTGCCAATTTCATAAAAATCCAAACCTCTGATTTGTGGATCAGACATTTTTTCTTTTAAAGATTTTGCAAAAAATTCTTTGGCCTCCTCTTTTTTACCGGCTTTGTTTGCCATTAAACCAAAAGCATAATAAAATTCATTTTTCCGACTTGCGTAAGTTCCTTTTTTGCTAATATTTTCGAGATATTTTTTTGCGCCTTCATAATCATCATCTTTTCCGTTAAAGGTTTTGGCAATTTCTACTTGGGATTTTACTTCAAATTCAAAATCATTTGCATTTTTATAAGCGGTAACAAAACTTTCTCTTGCTTCTTCATTCTTACCTAAACTGGCTAAAATTTGTCCACGCAAAAAAGAAATTCTACTGCGTAATTTTCTGTTTTTATTTAGATTATAAGCGTTTTCTAATTCATCTACAGCCAATTGTTTTTTGCCATATTTTAAGAGCGTTTCAGAATAATAAAGACTGGCTAATTTTTTATATTTTTTCTTTAATTTTTCATTTTTTAAGGCAAGAAAAAGCTCGTTCGATTTGAAATAATTTCCCATTTTAGCGTAAGCCAAAGCTTCATATATTTTTGCTAAAGGCATTCTTTTATCTTTCTTCATATGAACAAAAATATAGTTTAAAGCATCTATGCTTTCTAATGGTTTTCCTTGGTAAATGCGAGCTTGTGCTAAAAGTAAATGCGCATCAAACATTTTTTTATTTTTTTCTATACCATTTTTAATGACAGAATATTTATCAATTGCTTTCAACGCTTTTGCTTCAGAAATTTCTAAAATAGTTGCACTTTTTCCAGAATTATTATTCAGATTTGAAGAAGGGATTCCAGTTGGATTATTAGAAAAAATCGTGCTATTTTCTGGTGAATTTTCACCGTTTAAGTCATTAAGCAAAGCGGAATCTTCCTCATAAGTAAGCAAATGAATGTAAGGCGCATAGAAATTATCTTTATGTGTTTTGTCTCTGTTACTAAGTTCTGTATCTAACGCAGTTTTACTATTAAATAAAGTATTATAATAGGTAAAAAAGCCTTTCATAAAGGTAGAATCACTCTTTTTTTTACGTGAGGAGCAAGAGAAAATAATTAGAAAGCAGAAAAGAAAAAATAATAGTTTTTTCATAAATAGATATAACTTCAGAATGTCGCTTTTAGTATAACTTGGTTGTGTTTTTGTAAAAATAGTGAATTTTTTAATTGAAATTAATGAAAATTTTGCAGCATTTCATAAGCCAAATGCGTGGGTAATCCCATAATTGTGTAGAAACTTCCTTCTATTTTTTTAATTTTTGCCATTCCGAGCCAATCTTGCACACCGTAACTTCCTGCTTTATCTAAAACTTGAAAATTATTAATGTAATATTCTATTTCGGAATTATTTAATTCATCAAAATAAACTTTAGAAACGTCTGTTTTTGTGATAGATCTTTCTAAAGTTTTTAAAGTAATCGCCGTAAAAACTTCGTGCATTTCTCCGGAAAGTTTTCTAACATTTTTTTGGCTTCTTCCTTAGATTTTGGTTTTCCAAGAATTTCATTATTTATGACCACAATAGTATCTGCAGTTATTAAAACTTCATCTTTTTCTAATTCCCGAAAACTTTTAGATTTTAATTCTGACAAAAAAGCAGCGACTTCATTTGCGGGTAAATCTTTTGGATAAATTTCTTCGCAATTTAATTTTACCGATTCAAAATCATAGCCTAAATTTTTTAATAATTCTTTTCTTCTCGGAGATTGTGAAGCTAATAATAATTTCATTTGGAGAGGTTTATAATTTTAAAAGTCAAATGCAATGGCTCAATTTTCACGAAAGATTATTTGCTAAATTTGTAAATTGGCGATTTCATTTTAAACAGATTGCGTATTATCTTCTTGCCAAGTTCCTTGCACTTTCATCACTTGTTCTATTACATCTCTAACTGCGCCTTTTCCGCCTTTTATTGGGGAAATGTAATCTGAAATTAATTTTACGTCGGGCATTGCGTTTTTGGGACAAGTAGAAATAGCAGAAAGTTGCATCATTTCTATATCTGGAATATCATCGCCCATTGTTAGAATTTCACTATCTTTTAGATTATATTTTAATTTAAAATTTTGATAATCAATTATTTTATTTGGGGATTTTGGATAATAATCTTTAATTCCTAAATATTCTATTCTGTGTTTTACCATTGGATCATTTCCGCCTGTTATCACACAAATTTCGTAATTCGCTTTTACGGCTTTCACTACAGCTAAACCATCTAAAACATTCATCACGCGTGACATATTTCCATCGGGTAAAAGATAAACACTTCCGTCTGTGAAAACTCCATCAACATCAAATACAAATGCTTTAATGTCTTTTAATTTATTTTTATAACTCACTATTTTGATTTTTATACATGTTTTTAATGGAAGTATTCATCACTTCAAAAATGTCTTTTGCATCTTTATCTTTAATTAATTTTTTATGCGAATTTAAAATTTTTTCATCTTGTCTAATAGCAGGTCCAGTTTGTGCATCTTTCGGTGAAATTTGGTGGATTTTTTCTACGGTTTCATCAATTAATGGCAGAAAATAATCAAATGGAATATTTTGACTGTCCGAAATTTCTTTAGCTTTTGCAAAAAGATGATTGGTAAAATTACATGCGAAAACAGCCGTCAAATGAATGTATTTTCTTTGTTCAAAAGTAGATTTCATTACTTTGGGCGATATTTTTTGAGCTAATTTTTTAAGTAAATCAAAGTCTTGGTCATTTTTTGCTTCTAAGAAAAAAGGAATTTTATCATAATCTAAACTTTTAGTTTTTGAAAAAGTCTGTAAAGGATAAAAACTCGCTTTTCTATAATTTCCAATTAATTTTTCTATTTCTACGGAACCAGAAGTATGCGCAACTAAACAATTTTTTTCTTTAATAATTTTTGAAACTTCTTCGATGGATTCATCTTTGACAGCAATAACGTATAAATCTGCATCTAATAATTTTTCTGTTGAAAATGGAATACCTAAAACTTCGCTAATTTCTTTTAAATCTGTTTCATTTCTCCCAAAAATCTGCGACACTGAAATTTCATTCTGTGTAAATGCTTTTGCTAAATGAAAAGCGACATTTCCGGAACCTATAATTACAATTTTCATTAGACAAATATAAAGAATTAGTACATTTGAAATTAAAGACAAGAACTTTTAAAAAATGTAATTTTCTTGGTCTAAACTTTGTTAGCTTTAGAAGTTGTCTTTATTTTATAATAGAGATTTAACTTTTTAGCTATTCTCATATCAAAAGAATGTACGCGCCAAATGAAGGTAACCGAGCAAGAAATTATCGAATGGATGTCAAAACCTAGAAGCCAAGAAAAAGGACTTCGGGCTTTGATGGACGCTTACCAAAGTAGGCTTTATTGGCATATAAGAAGATTAATTGTAGATCATTCTTTAGCGCAAGATGTTTTGCAAGATACTTTTATAAAAGCTTTTCAAAACTTTCATCAGTTTAAAAAAGAAAGTAAATTGTACACTTGGCTTTATAGAATAGCGACTAATGAAGCTTTGCAACAATTAAACAAAATGAAAAAAATGCAGAAAAGTGATGAAGATGCAGAATATCATTTACAAAACTTAACAGCAGAAAGCGCAGTAGCGACAGGAGAAGAAATACAAATAATTCTGCAAAAAGCAATTCACACTTTGCCTGAAAAACAAAAATTAGTTTTTACCATGCGTTATTATGATGATTTGCCTTATGAAGAAATTTCAAAAATTTTGGATATGTCGGTTGGAACTTGTAAAACAAATTATCATTACGCAAAGCAAAAAATTGAAGATTATATAAAATTGAATTCAGAAGAAATATAGAAATGGAAGATTTTGATATAGAAAAATTAGAAAGAAAAACGCCTTATGAAATCCCAATTAATACTTTTGAGCAAGTACAAAAAAGGGTTTTGGAAGAAACAATTAACAAAAGAAAATCTATAGGATTTTCTAAAAGCTGGGTTTATGCAGCAGCTGCAGTTTTTCTTTTATTAATGGGAATTGGTTTTATTTTAAACACAAACAATAGAGAAATTTCTGCGAAAAAAAATCAGATTGCTGTAAATAATGAGATTATTTCTACAGAAAACACTCCAAATTCTTTTGCAGATACAACACAAAAAAAGAATAGTGAAAATGCAATTAAAACAAATTTAGATTTAACTTCAACGCGAGTTAAGCATCTAAATATAAAAGAGGAAGTACAAAACAATAATTTAGCTTTACAAAAAGTAAATAAGAACATGCAAAATTCACCAATAGAAGATAAGGTTGATAAAGTTTTAGATAATTTTTCTTCTACTGAAATTGCTGCTTTTACGAATAATACAGAACAAGATGTTTATTTAGATTTGTATAATTAAGAGAAATTAAAAAAAATATGAAATTAAAATTAATCACTGCCAGTATTTTATTTCTTTTTGCTTTAAATCCCACTTTTGCACAAAATACCTCGATGCTTAAAATGGGTTTTCAAGAGAGAAAAGCAGAAATAAAAAAGATGTCACCTAAAGAAAAAACTGAGGCTTTAAAACAATTTAAAGAAGATTTAGTGTTAAATGAGTTACAAATACCAGAGAATCAAAAAGATGAGTTTGTAGATTTATATAATGATTACCAAAAAAAACAAAAAAGTATTAGAAATAAATTTAATCCAAATAGAGATTTTGAAAATATGACGGATAATGAAGCAAATGAAGCATTAAATAATAGCTTTGAAGTAGGACAAGAACTTTTAAATTTAAGAAAAGAATATGCAGCAAAGTTTAATCAAGTAATAAAACCACAGAAAGTTTTAAAATTATTTCATACAGAAGGTTTAGTGCGAAGTAAAATGATGAACCACAAACATCCGTAAAACAGAAATAATTTGCAATTGCAGATTATATAACTCCATAATAGTTTATTTTTTTAATGTTGGGCGACCTCTACAATTTGATTGTAGAGGTCGTTCTTTTAAAAAAGAACATAAAATGTTTGAAGGAATTTCTGAAGAAAAATCGTTATACTCTACTTAAATTTTATCTTGAAAAACTTGATTTAAATATTTATAGAAAAAGAAATATTTCTGAAAAATGTTAATTTTTCTTAAAATTAAAAAAAGTGCATCGCGCCAAAATAGGACGATGCAGACTTTTTTTCTTTAACATGAATTAAAATTATGTTAAAGTGTGTTAAAATAAAGGTGAGATAAATCTATTTTATACCTTCCTTTTTTAGTAATTCCTATTTTTGTTTTGCTTTAAAAAGAAAAAATTACCATTAACACCGTTAATTAATATATATGAAGAAAAGATTTTTGTTTTATTTAGTTTCCGCGTGTGCAACTATATCTTTACAGTCATGTGTAACTAATTATGTTGTTTCTGCTCCAACTCTCTATCCGACAGAGTACAAATCAAATGCCAAACTTGCATCAATAGATTCTCAGAAATTAGAGAAAAACAAAAAAGAATTACTTAGTAGTTTTAAAGAAAACCCTGTTGCAATTGTTGCAAATGTTAATTCCGCATTAAAAAATCAAGAAATTGCAAACGCCATAAGACATTCAAAAACAATTGATGGGATTCTAAGTGTAGCAGAATCTTATCTTGGAACACCTTATAAATATGGTGGAATGACTAGAAATGGAATTGATTGTTCAGCTTTTGTACTCTCCGTTTTTGGTGCAGCAGTAGGAATGAATTTACCGCGAGTAGCTGCTTCGCAAGCAACAGAAGGAGAAACAGTTTCCAAAGATAATTTGCAAAAAGGAGATTTGGTTTTCTTTTCTCATGGAAAAAGAGGAAGAATTTCTCATGTAGGAATTGTTGAAGAAGTAACTTCAGATGGTGAAGTGAAATTTATACATGCTGCAACTTCAAAAGGAGTGATGATTTCTTCTTTATTTAGTGATAGTTATTGGGCGCCAAAATTTAGATTTGCAAAGAGAATTATTAGTAATGCTTTTGGAGAAGAAAGCAATGTAGCACAAAACTAAAACATAATATTTATAATTGATATAATTAAAGTTGCCTAAATGGTAACTTTTTTTATGCACTATACGTTTTAGAATTTAAATTTAAAAATGGTTTATATTAAAATAAAGAATATATAATATTATTTAGATGTCTCATTATATCATTTCAAAATATTAAAAACTGCTTTTAAGAAAAAGCAGTTTAAATATTTTAATGAAAAATAGTCTTATAGAATTAATCTGACTCCACCCAATTCTTCTACACGGTAACTAAATCTTTCTCCAGGAGAAGAAATGAACATAAAGTTTTTCGGAATGTTCCATTCTTTGCTCAGTTTTTCTACCATATTTGGATTAAAACAACCTTCCAAAACAATATATTCCATATCCATATCTGGGTAAGCGCGATCTAATGTATCAAAATCAGAAAGAAACTTTTCGCTTGGTTGCATGTGATTTTTTAAAATAGTTACAATTTTCACCTTGTTAGTAATTTCATTTTGACTAATGTATATCATCACTTTATTTAAAGTTGCAATATCATCTCCTTTAGAAAAGAAAACAAATTCTTGGCTTCTTAAGTTGTGCATAGATTTATGTAGACTTTTTCTTGATAAAACAGCCAGTTTTCTAAAGCTTTTGGTAATAGATTGCATTGTTTTTACCATGATCATCATAATATCATTTCGAACTAACATTGCAGAAATAAGAAGCATTGCAGGAATAAAATATTGTAAAAAAGTAACTAAATAAGCAGGATTGGCTTTTACATTTCCATAAAGAGCAACAATAACCCCAAACAAAGCTAGAACCACGAAGAAAGTGGGTGCAGTTTCTGGTCTTGGTAAACGCGCTCTGCGAATTTTTAGAAGTAAATTACCCAAAGCAAAGAAAGCCATTACTGTTAAAAATGAAAGCGTATAAACCGCAGCAAGAGGCAAAATTTTACCATTTGTAACCACTAAAATAGAAACACAAAGTACAAAAAACATAATCAAAATTCTATAAGTACTTCCTCTTTTATTTTCTTTGAGAAAAAATTGCGGTAAAATTCTATCTAACGTCATTCTTTTAATAAGTCCATTTACGCCCACAAAAGAAGTTAAAACTGCTCCGCTTAAAACGGTTACTGCATTAATAGATATGATTAAAGCAAGCCATTTCCCGCCAGTTAAAGTGCCCATAAAACTCAAGAAATAATCAACTTTAGAATCTACAACACTAATTGGCATTATACAAATTGCAAAAAATGCAATTAATGGATTTAAAACTGAGACTGCAATCCACATATTGCGAAGTGTTTTAGGAAAAACACCATTCTTTTGCTCCTCTACAAAATTTGCGGAACTTTCAAAACCTGAAATTCCAAGCATTGCTGCTGCAAAACCGAAAAAAAGCGCAGTTGCAATACTTCCTCCACGAACTGGAAGTGCAAAATTATCATACAGAATTGCAAAACCATTATTTGCAATAAAAATAACACAGAAAATGATTAGCAAAAGCATGACGCTTAAGTGAATTACAAAAATGATAAGCGCTACGATTGAACTTTCTGTGATTCCTAAAATAGTTAGACCAAGAAAAAGTAATAAAAGAAAAAAAGTTGCATAATTGGCATTTAGAATGGGGAAAATTTCGTGAAGATAATGCATTGCAGTACTCGCAGAAATTACAGCAGTTGCCATATATGAAAGGATAGTGAGGCAAGCTGCAAGAGCTGCATTGCTTTTGGTAGAACTATTTAGCAAAACATTATAAGCGCCTCCATTTAAAGGAAGTGCTCCTACAACTTCGCCGTAAATTTTTCTGTATAAAAATAAAATAGCAGCTACAAAAAGCAAAGCTAACCAAGCGTATTGTCCTGCTGCAACTATGGTAAGAGCAGAAACGTAAAGACAAGAAGAGGTAATATCATTTCCACAAATCGCTGTTGCCGCCCATTCTCCTAATTTTTTTTGGTGCATTTTCCTTGTTGTTTAGAACAAATGTAAAAAAACTGAGAGGAAGAATTAAAAAAAAGTGTCTTTAATTTTAATTTTTTAAAATAAATATTTCTTAAACCAAACTATTTCGGTCTGTATAATTTAATTTAAAGAAAATAAAAGTCATGATAGAAAATGCCAAAAGTGAGCTTCCACCATAACTAAAAAAGGGCAACGGAATTCCCACGGTTGGAAATAAACCCATTACCATTCCAAGATTTATGGAAAAGTGCATTAATAAAATAGAAGCAAAACAATAACCGAAAACACGATTAAAAACAGATTTTTGTTTTTCAGATAAGTAATAAATTCTACCGATGAAAAGCCCGTAGGTTAAAATTAAAAGCATACTTCCAAGAAATCCCCATTCTTCACCAACAGTACAAAAAATGTAATCTGTACTTTGTTCCGGAACAAATTTTCCTTGTGTAACAGAACCTTCTCTATAACCTTTTCCAAAAAAACCGCCAGAACCTATTGCAGTTTTGGAATACAATAAATTATATCCTGAAGTGTCCCGAAATGCTTTTTCACCTTTGTATAAAACTTCAATCCGTTCTCTTTGGTGCGTTGGCATTTTTTCTAAAATTTTTGGCGCACCATAGGCAAGAGCACACATTGCTCCGATTACTAAAACTATTGCTAAAATACTTATAATATTCCAATGTATTTTTCTACCATTAACAAATAAAATAAAAGCGCTAATTAATAAAATTGGGATTATTAAATAAAGCGGATTGATTGCTAAAGAAAGTAAAAATATAAGTGCAATTATACCAATTACTCCGAAAAACCAACCGCTTAAACCTTCTCTGTAAAGTGCAATTACAAAAGCCAAGAAAACTAAAAGAGAACCCACATCAGGAATTGCCAAAACTAAAACTGCAGGAATTCCTATAATAATTAAAGCGGTCCATAATGATTTTGATTTTTTAATATTAAAATCTGATCCAGAAACGTAGTTTGCTAACATTAAACTTATAGCTAATTTTACAAATTCTACTGGTTGTAAACTAATTGGCCCAAATTTATACCAGTTTTTTTGACCCAAGACTTCGCTACCAAAAGGAAAAAGACCAACTAACAATAGAACGCCCAAAACGAAGAAAACGGCAGATAAATTTTCAAAGAATTTCGCACGTAGAACGAAAATTACAATTCCTACAAAAATAGAAATACCAAACCACATTAATTGTTTCTGACCACTCGCAGGCTCTACGCTATAGATATTTGCAATGGCGAAAAGACAAAGCAATATATATAAGCCTAAACCTAATTTATCTATACCCGTTGTTTTCACTTTTTCTTGGTTTTAGATTTAGCAGAATCTTCCTTTTTTTGAGCTTCTAATTTTAAATTTTTATTAAATATTAACCGCAAACTGTCTTGTTTCTTTTTTAACTGAATTGAATCTGGTTTTGGTGGAACATATTTTCCTATTTTTTTTAAATATTCTATCCATTGCCGTTTGTATTCACCCATAAAACTCGCTCCAAACATTTTTTTAATCAGATAGTCTCTTTTTACAGTTCCGGTTACATATTTCTCCGCAATTACTGAAGAAGCAGGTCCTGCCCAAGTGGCTCCAAAACCTGCGTGCTCCATTACAGAAGCTACAACAATTTTGGGATTTTCTGCAGGTGCAATTAAAGTAAAAATAGAGTTGTCTTTTCCTTGTGGAACTTGTGCAGTTCCTGTTTTTGCAAGTTGTGTGAAATCTGCGGATTTTAAACTACGTCCCGTTCCCGCAACCATCACCTGCTCCATTCCTTTTAAGACGTAGTCAAAATATTTTTTATCAACTAAAGTTTGATGTTTTACTTTAAAACGAGGATCTGGGTTTGGTTTACCATCAATTAATTTTACAATATGAGGCGTATAATAATAACCTTTATTTGCAATTGCTGCTGTAAAATTAGCAATCTGAATTGGAGTAATTAAAATATCGCCTTGTCCCATTCCATTAAAAACGGCTTGTATGGGTTTCCAGTTTTTGCCGTATCTTTTTTCGTAAAATTTACTGTCTGGAATAAGTCCTGCAGAACCCGTTGCCAAATCATTATTAAGATATTGTCCTAAACCAAAACTATGCATAATTTTCGCCCATTCATCAATACTTTTGCTTGGATTTCCTGGATATTTATTTAAAATTGCTAAATATGCATAAGAGAAATAGCAGTTACTTGAAACTTGTATGGAAGGAATCAATGGAATTGCGCCACCGTGACCTTTAATTCTAACGCCTTTATAATTAAATCCGCCACCGCAAGGAAAAACTGTTTCTGGGGTAATAACACCCATTTGTAATGCCGCAAGAGCCGTTAATAACTTAAAAGTAGAACCGGGTGGATAAGCAGCTTGTATAGATCGATCAAAAGAGGGCATATTAAAACTATCCATTTGTAATTTGTATAGTTCTTTGGTTTTGTTTGGTCCTGTAAAAACATTGGGATCTATATCTGGACCAGTTGCTAAAGTTAAAATTTCGCCCGTTTTTGGATCTATTGCAACTACTGCTCCACGTTTATTTACAAGCATTTCTTCGGCTAATTTCTGCAAATCGTAATCGATGGTTAGTGTTAAATCTTTTCCTGTAACCACATCTATATCTAATTTGCCCGCTTTGTAAGGTCCTATATTTCTAAGACGAATATCTTTTTGAATATAATTAATGCCTTTTTTCCCACGCAATTCTTTTTCGTAAGATTTTTCAATTCCGCTCATTCCTGCAATATCTCCGGGAAGATAATAAGTAGAATCTCGTTTAATGTAATAATCATTAACTTGATTGGTAAAACCTAAAAGATTTCCAGAAGTTGAAATTTCATATTGTCTTTGAGGACGTCGAACAATACTAAAAGCGGGATATCTGAAAATAATTTCTTGAATGCGCGCAATTTCTTCCCGACTAATATTTTTCATAAAAGTAATGGGCGTTAACTTTGAAAAATATTTTTCTTTTTTTAATCCCTTTACAACACGTATAAAAGTAGGCTTTGTAATATTTACCAATTTGCAAAATCCGATAGTGTCAAAATCTGGCTTCATTAAAGCTTCTGTAAAAGAAATTTCATACGAAGGTTGATTTCCTACTAAAATTTTTCCGTTTCGGTCAAAAATTACACCTCTTTGTGGAATTACATATTCTTTTTTAATGGAAGTATTTGCAGCATTTAGTGCATATCTATCCGTAAATAATTGTAAATAGGCAAGTCTTGCGATAAATATTATCGCAATTATTATTATAACAAAAGTAACTTTTAGATATTGAGATTTCACACTTTTTGTTTAATTCTAAATACCAAAGCATAAATAAATATGAATACGAATGAAATGATACTCGTCATTAATACATTTATAAAAACTTCTAGCAATCTGCTTAATTTAAAAAATTCTAAGTATTGTACCAAAAATTGATGGATGAAAATACTTAAAAAAATAAAAAGCGAAAACTGTGTCCAGTTTAAGGTTAAAAAGGAAAAGAAATCGGTTGAAGTTTCAGTAGTTCTTCGAAATATTAAAGTTCTAAAATAAGCGATAGTTACCGTCGCAAAAGCATTGATTCCCCATGTTCCGAGAGAAATATCAATGATTAAACCTAATAAAAAACTTAAACTTAAAAACACGAATCTGTTTCTAAAGAAGGGATAAAATAAAACGAACACGGGATAAAGTACAGGAATATATTTCCCAAACAACGGCATTCTTAGCAATACAAATATTTGAATGGCTGCAAGTGAGATTATTAAAATAATATCGGTAAAAATACTTCTACTGTTCATTTTTCTTCATTACAGCATTTAAGGTATCGCTTATTTTCTGCATCTCCATTTTCTTTAAATTTTTAACGACAAAAATTTTATTCAATTTCCCAATCTTTTCCGAAAGTTCAACAGAAATATCCCAAAAACCAGTTTTGTTATCTACTTCAAATCCCGCAATTTTTCCAACCATAATTCCTTCAGGAAAAATTGAAGATTTACCGTCGGTAACAATTGTATCTCCTACTTGAAGTGGAACATATTTCGGAACATCAGAAAGATGCATCGTTCTAGAATCTTCTCCGAGCCAAGTTAATGTACCAAAATAACCAGAGTTTTTTAAAGAAGCGCTAATTCTAATTTTATGTACACTCAAAACAGATTGCACCAATGCGTAATTATCTGTAGTGTTAATGACAATTCCGGCAAGCCCATTTGGAGCAATTACACCCATTTTAGGAAATACGCCTTGGTTTTTGCCTCTATTAATTGTAAAATAATTATCACGTCTGTTAATACTGTTGTAAACTACATCGCCATCAACGAAAGTATAAATTTGTCCACCTTTGGCTGTATCTATTACTTTTACAAATTTTGGTATTTCATTGTTTTCTTTTCCATAAACCTGCTCCATTAAAATTTTATTTTGTTGAACTAAATTTTCATTTACCTGTTTCAGTTTTAAGTATGAAGCGCCTTCATCTATATAGCCAGAAACCCAAGAATTAAATGCAGCAGATTGAGCGGCAATATAAGATTGCTGCATAGTATTTCTGGTAAACATTAGAACCAGTGCTGTAATTTGTAAGAATATAAAAAAAACGAACAAAGCGTTTTTTGAAAATAATCTCAGCAAAAATGCCATCGTTTTAAGCTAAGGAAATTAATATTATTTAAGAAGGAAATTAAACTTATCAATATTTTTCAATGCAATTCCAGTTCCACGAACTACAGCTCTCAAAGGATCTTCTGCGACAAAAACAGGAAGTCCTGTTTTTTTATGAAGTCTATCTCCTAAACCGCGCAAAAGCGCACCACCGCCTGCAAGATAAATACCAGTTTTGTAAATATCTGCTGCTAATTCTGGTGGAGTTAAAGATAAAGTTTCCATTACTGCATCCTCAATTCTTAGTATTGATTTGTCTAAAGCCTTGGAAATTTCTTTATAATTTACCATAATTTCTTTTGGTTTCCCCGTAATCAAATCTCTACCTTGCACTGGAATATCTTCAATTGGCATATCTAATTCTTCAATTGCAGAACCAACTTCTATCTTCACTCGTTCCGCCGTTCTTTCACCGATATATAAATTGTGATGAGTTCTTAGATAATAAGCAATATCATTTGTAAAAACGTCACCTGCAATTTTTACAGATTTATCACAAACAATACCTCCTAAAGCGATTACTGCAATTTCAGTAGTTCCACCACCTATATCGATAATCATATTACCTTCGGGTTTTTGAACGTCAATTCCAACTCCTATTGCAGCTGCCATTGGTTCATAAATAAGTCTTACTTCTTTTGCGTTTACTTTTTGTGCAGAATCTCTTACCGCTCGTTTCTCAACTTCCGTAATTCCCGAAGGAATACAAATTACAATCCTCAATGCCGGTTGAAATAATCGACCTTTTATACCAGGAATTTTTTTAATAAATTCTTTTATCATATGTTCAGAAGCATGGAAATCAGCAATTACACCATCTTTTAAAGGTCTGATTGTTTTAATGTCTTCATGCGTTTTTCCTTGCATATGTTTCGCCTGTTCACCTACAGCAATGGGTTTTCCAGTAGAGCGTTCTATCGCCACTATTGAAGGTTGATCGATCACAATTTTATTGTTGTGAATAATTAATGTATTTGCGGTCCCTAAATCTATCGCAATTTCTTGCGTAAATAAATCAAATAATCCCATTTCTTCCTGTATATTTAAGTTTACAAAGATATAAATTTAGAACCGTTCTAAAAATTAGAATTCAAATAATTTTGGTTAAAATTTTATTAAATTTCATAGTATCTTTGATGTTTTAACTCATTATTAATCAAATTATTATTTTTAAATGATAAAAAAAATTTCATCTCATGATACTTATGGTCTTAGAAAAAATATTTTAGGAGAAAATATTCCCAATTATCAATTTATTTATAATGGCGATAACGATGAAAATACTTTTCATTTGGGTTTTTTTGAACATGAAATTTTAGTGGGAATTTTAACTGTAATGCAAAATAATGAAAATACCTTTCAGTTCCGGGGAATGGCAGTTTCTATAAATCAACGAGGGAAAAATATTGGCGGCAAATTATTAGATTTTGCAACCGATCTCATTCATTCTAAAGCAGAGAAAATTTGGTTAAATGCAAGAAAAGATGTTGTACCGTTTTACCTTAAAAATGGTTTTGAAGCGGAGGGAGATTATTTTATGATAGAACCAATCGGTTTACATCTGAAAATGAGGAAATTAAATTAAATAATGATTGATTTTTATCATTGCTTTCATTAATAGATTCTTATAGAAATCAGAATAAAAATCTTAAATTTGCATTTCCTATGGACTCAAAATCACAAATTCATCAAACGAGTAACTTCGCTGTTCTGAGCGTGAGTTACGAAAAAGCAGATGCACAAATCCGTAGCAAATTTGCTTTTTTTGATGACCATATTAAAGATTTTGTTGCTGCAATTCACGAGCAACATCTTGGCGATGCTTTTGTAGTTTCTACTTGCAACAGAACTGAAATTTACACCACTACACCCAATTATTTATTAGTTGCAGAGCTGTACTGCAAAGCAATACAAGTGGGTTTACCAGAATTCATGCAATTTGTAACTATTTTAAAAAGAGAAGAAGCACTTACCCATTTATTTCGTGTAGCTTCAGGTTTGGAAAGTCAAATTATTGGTGATTTTGAAATAATTGGACAGATAAAAAACGCATATCATCGTTTTAAAAAAGAGAAAAGCAGTGCAAATCCTTTCTTAGAAAGAGCAATTAATTCTGCGATTCAGATTTCAAAAAAAATTAAAAACGAAACTACGATTTCTAATGGAGCGGCGTCTATGTCTTATGCAGCGGTTCATTATATTCTAAATAACCAAACTCAACTTTCTGATAAAAATATTTTACTTTTAGGCGTGGGAGAAATAGGGCAAAATACAGTGGAAAATTTGGTAAAACACGTTTATAAACCACGCATTAAAATTGCAAATAGAACTTCAGAATTAGCAGAGAAAATATCGGAAAAGTATAAAATCCCACATATTGCATTTAAAGATTTTGAAGAAGAATTGCATCAAACAGATATTTTAATTGTAGCAACTGGCGCGCAAAAACCCATTATTAATAAATCTCATTTCCCAAATGGAAAACAAACTTTGGTAATAGATTTATCAATACCTAATAATGTTGAGAAAGATATTACAGAAAATGAGAATGTAAGTTTGGTAAATGTGGACAATCTTGCTTCTCAAATTCAGGAAACGATGGTTCTTCGGAAAAAAGAAATTCCCAAAGCCGAAGAAATTATTAAACTAATGACCAAAGAATTTATGGAGTGGGAAAAAAAGAGAAAATTAGCACCAAATATTCATCAATTTAAAGCTTCGCTAAAAAAAATTGAGAACCACGAAATGCATCAAATTCACAGAAAAAATAAATATGTAAATGTGGAAGATATGGTTTTATCGGAAAAATTAATTCAAAAAATTACCAATCGTTTTGCGAAATATATTATTGATAATCCGTGGAAAGCTGAAGAAGTAAGTAAATTAATGCACGAAATTTTAGTGGAAATGCCAAATAATGAATTCAATGAAAAGCATTAGAATTGGAACCAGAAATTCGCCTTTAGCTTTATGGCAAGCGCGACAAGTAGCTAAGAAACTTCAGAACAAAAATATTAAAACAGATATAGTTCCAATTATTTCTTCAGGTGATAAAAATCTTACACAACCTCTTTATTCATTAGGAATTACAGGGATTTTTACCAAAGATTTGGATATTGCTTTGCTTAATGACGAAATTGATATTGCCGTTCATTCTTTAAAAGATGTACCGACAGAACTACCTTACGGAGTTAAATTGATTTCAGTTTTAGCGAGAGATTTTCATCATGATGTTTTGGTAAGAAATTCTAAAGCAAAAAATAAAGATTTAAAAGATTTAAAAATTGCAACGAGCAGTTTGCGACGACGTTCTTTTTGGTTGCGAGAATTTCCAGGTACAGAATTAACAGATATTCGAGGAAATGTACAAACCAGACTTCGCAAATTAGAAGAAGAAATTGCAGACGCAACTTTGTTTTCTTTAGCAGGAATTAAAAGAATGAATCTAGATTTAGATTATGAATTTTTACCATTTCTTCTTTCCGCGCCGTCACAAGGCGTTGTAGGAATTGCAGGTCACGAAGATAAAACGGAAATTAACGACATTTTAAAAAGTATTGAAGATTCTAAAACTGCAATTTGCACAACAATTGAACGGGATTTTCTTCGGACTTTAGAAGGCGGTTGTACCGCTCCAATTGGTGCTTTTGCAGAAATTAATGTTAGAAATGAAATTCGATTTCTTGGAAGAATTTGTTCACTTGATGGGAAAGATTGTATCGAAACGGATGAAATATTTCAATATAATTCTTCTGAAAAAGCAGGTGAAATTTTGGCTCAAAAACTATTAAAAAACGGAGGTAAAGAATTAATGTCAATCATCAAAAGATCTTTGTAGTTATTTATCAAACAGCATTTTAGTTAAAAAATCTTTTTCGCCTTTTCCTCTCGCCGGAGAATATTCTCTTCCATAAAATATAATTTGCAAATGAAGTTTATTCCATAATTTTTTTGGAAATATTCTCTTTGCATCTTCTTCAACTTGAACAACGTTTTTACCTTCAGAAATTTTCCACCGCTTTAATAATCTGTGAATATGTGTATCTACAGGAAAAGCGGGAACACCAAAACTTTGGCTCATCACAACAGAGGCCGTTTTGTGACCAATTCCTGGAAGCGCTTCCAGTTCTTCAAAAGTTTGAGGAACTTCTCCCTTATGTCTTTCTATTAAAAGTTCTGACAATTTTTTTAAATTCTTGGCTTTTTTATTTGAAAGTCCAATTTGTTTAATCAAATATTTAATTTCATCAATTTCTAAAAGATTCATTTTAAAAGCATCTCCCGCAACTTCAAATAATTTTGGCGCAATTTCATTTACTTTTTTATCCGTCGTTTGCGCAGAAAGTGCAACTGCAACTAATAATTGAAAAGGAGAATCGTGGTTTAAAGGAATCGGAACTTCAGGATATATTTTTTCCAATTCTTCGATAATTATTTTCGCGCGTTGCTTTTTTGTCATTTTAAATTTAACTTTACACAAAAATACTAAAGATATGTTACAAGTAGGAGAAACGTTACCAAACTTTGAAGCCCAAAACCAAGACGGAAACATAATAAAATCAACAGATTTTTCTGGTAAAAAGTTGGTTGTTTTCTTTTATCCAAAAGCAAATACACCTGGTTGTACAGCAGAAGCATGCAATTTAAACGAAAACTATAGTTTACTTAAAAAACAAGGTTTTGAAGTGTTAGGAATTAGCGCAGATCCAGTAAAGAATCAAAAGAAATTTCAAGAAAAGTTTGGCTTTGAATATGATTTATTGTCTGATGAGTCCAAAGAAATTTGTGAGAAATTCGGCGTTTGGCAACTCAAAAAATTTATGGGAAAAGAGTTTATGGGAATTGTAAGAACTACTTTTTTGTTTAATGAAAAGGGAATTTGCACCGAAGTTATTTCTAAAGTTGAAACCAAAAATCACGCGGCGCAAATTTTAAAATAAAAAATTTACCGCAAAAGAATTAAAAGAAAAATAATTCGATAAGAAATTCATAAGATTACAAAATGAATATTAATTAATGTTTTGCTTTGCAATTTTGCGGCTTCTCATTTTTCAGAATTACTTTTTTCTCTTTTGTGATTAATTCTCGTAATAGCGCAACCATTCTTCATCATTGGGTAAATTTACCATTCTCACATATTTTAAACCTAATTTTTCTATTAATTTTTGGGAAGAGAAGTTGTCTTCGGATGTAATTGCAGATATTTTTTTAAGATTATAATTTTGAAACACGTGATTTTTTAAAAAATTTGCTGCTTCAAAAGCATAACCTTGCTTGTGAAATTCTTCTAGAAGTGAAAATCCAATATCTGGAATTTCTAAACCTTCACGAACAAAAATACCGACGGCTCCAACTTTTTCTTCGTCGCTTTTTCGTTCAATAACATAATTACCAAAACTTAATTTTTCAAATTGCGGTAAAAATTTTTCTTTAATATAGTTTTCTGCGTCTATTTTGTTTTTTAATTTTCTATCGCCTATAAATCTTATGAAAAGACGTTCTGTATATAATTTCAAGAAAAATTCTGCATCAGTTATTTGGGCTGGTTTTAAAATTAATCGTTCGGTTTCGAGTGAATTATTTTCCATTTAATTATTATTTCTTGGTATGAATTTAGCAAGTGTAGATTAAAATTTAAAAGTATGAAAAATTTGAAAATAATCTTGATTTGTTTTTTAACATCAGCTTTAATGTGGAGTTGTATGTCTCAAAATTCAACAAATTCTTCGAAAAAAAACCTTCAAAAAGAATGGATGTTGGTTTCTTTTCAACATTTTAGTAAAGAAAAATTAACAGAGTTTCAAGCAAAGATGAACTTAGTTCCCAATGTGAATAACACGAATCAGTATTCCGCAAAAATGGGTTGTAATAATATGTTTTTTACAATAAAAACCGCAGCAAATAATAAAATTGAATTTTCGCAAGTGGGAAGTACAATGATGTTTTGCCAAGATAGAATGGACTTGGAAAGTGCTTTTGGGAAAGCTTTACCAATGATGAACTCTTATAAAATTGACGGACATTATCTTACTTTAACTGATGATAAAGGAAATGAAATGAAATTTATTGCTGCGGATTGGGATTAGAATTTTTTTAAAAATAAATTTTGATGAATTAGATAATTTCCAATATCACTACATTTGTAAAAAAGCGAGACAAAATTATATGCTAGATAAAAAAGACCATCAATATGAAAAAGCCGTTCTTGTAGGCGTGATTACACAGAACCAAGATGAAAAAAAATTAAAAGAATATATGGACGAGCTGGAATTTCTGGCTTTTACCGCAGGTGCGACAGTAGAAAAAAGATTCGTTCAAAAACTTACACAACCGGATCCGAAAACTTTTGTAGGAACTGGAAAAGCGCAAGAAATAAAAGAATATATTACCGAAAACGGAATTACAACTATCATTTTTGATGATGAACTTTCGCCATCACAGTTAAAAAATTTAGAAAAAGAAATTGAAGTTAAAATTCTCGATAGGACCAATTTAATTTTAGATATTTTCGCTCAACGCGCACAAACTTCTTACGCTAGAACGCAAGTAGAACTCGCTCAATATCAATATCTTTTACCAAGATTAAGCAAAATGTGGTCTCACTTAGATAAACAAAAAGGTGGAATCGGGATGCGTGGTCCAGGTGAAACTGAGATCGAAACCGATAGAAGAATTATCCGCGATCGAATTACTTTGTTAAAAGATAAACTGAAAGTTATTGATAAACAGATGGCAACGCAACGAAATAATCGAGGAAAAATGGTTAGAGTTGCTTTAGTTGGTTACACAAATGTGGGGAAATCTACTTTGATGAATGCCATTTCAAAATCTGATGTTTTTGCTGAAAATAAATTATTTGCAACTTTAGATACAACTGTTAGAAAAGTCGTGATTGGAAATTTACCCTTTCTTTTGACTGACACGGTTGGTTTTATTAGAAAATTACCGACACAATTAATTGAAAGTTTTAAATCTACTTTAGATGAAGTTCGTGAAGCCGATTTGCTGATTCATGTTGTAGATATTTCACACGAAGGGTTTGAAGATCAACTTAATTCTGTCAATCAAATTTTAGAAGAAATTAGCGCAAGTTCAAAACCAATGATTATGGTTTTTAACAAAATCGACGATTTTTCTTACGAGAAAAAAGCAGAAGACGATATGTCGCCAGAAACCCATAAAAATATTTCTTTGGAAGAATGGAAGAAAACTTGGATGGCAAAATCTAAATATCCGACAGTTTTTATTTCTGCTTTAACAAAGGAAAATTTCCCTGAAATGAAGAAAATGATTTACGATGAGGTGCAAAAAATTCATATTTCTCGTTTTCCGTATAATGATTTTCTGTTCCAGTATTTTGAGGAAGAAGAAAATATTTAACTACAGAGTTTCCTTTTATGTTTAATTATAAATGAAACAATTCCAAGAAATTAAATCTATACTTTTTGACCTTTCAATTCCAGAAAAAGCCGCATTTTATCCGTATTTTTTCAAAACTGGAAAAGGAGAATATGGAGAAGGTGATGAATTTATTGGTGTTACAGTTCCTGAACAAAGAAAAGTAGCAAAAGAATATTTTCAAAAAATTTCTTTTGAAGAATTAGAAGAATTGTTGTCTTCAAAAATTCATGAACACCGCCATTGTGCATTATTAATGCTTGTTTTAAAATATGAAAAAAATAAAAGCATTGATGAAAAAAAAGAAATCGTAGAATTTTATTTAAAAAATAAAAAACTCATTAATAATTGGGATTTGGTAGATGTTTCTTGTTATAAAATTTTAGGAAATTATTGTTTTAATTATCAGAAGGATGAAATATTAAAAACACTTTCAGAAGAAGACAATCTATGGAGCAAAAGAATGGCAATTGTTTCTACCATGTTTTACATTAAAAAAGGAGAATTTGCTTTAACTAAAAAATTTGTTTTAAAAAATCTTGAAAATTTTCACGATTTAATGCACAAAGCAAATGGTTGGTTATTGCGAGAAATGGGTAAGAAAAATGAACAAGAACTACTCAGTTTTTTAGAAAAGAATTACGACAAAATGCCGAGAACAACTTTAAGATATGCCATTGAAAAATTAGATTACGATGTGCGACAGAATATATTAAAAGGGAAGTTTTAAAACGATTGGGAATTTTATCATCCTTTTTTAGATTGTTTTTAGAATAAATAATCTGTGAAAATCTGTGAAATCTGTGGGCAAAAATTAAATTTATCGCCGCGCCATTTCCATTTTATAACCCATCAAACTGGCGATATTTTCGGCTTTTGTTTTCGCGGCTTCTGCATTTTCTCCTTCAAAATTTTCTTCTAAAGTTTTAGTCCAAAGTTTTACCCATTGATCAAAATGGCGTTTTTCCATTGGTTCAATTTGATTGATAGGGAAATGCGCCATCATTGGATTTCCCTTGTAGGACGCTTTTCCGAAAAGTAAAGTTTCCCAAAAACTGTACATTTTCGGTAAATGTAAATCCCAATTTACTTTCGCTACATCATTAAAGAAAAATCCGATGGTTTCATCAGTTCTTACTTTTTCATAAAACTTATTAACCAAAAATTCTACATCTTCGCGAGTTTCCAACTTTTTCATAGCGTAAATTTACGGAAATTTTAAAGATGGTTTTTATGATTTAGCGCAGTTTCTCGCAAAGCCGCAAATAAAATTCACGCAAAGTACGCAAAGATTAAGTTTAAAGATTTTAAAAATGATTCTGGAGAATCTGTGCGCCAAAAAAGTGCGCTAAGAATTTTGTGTTATTATTTCTTTCACATATATTTTTTAAATTAATTTTGTAGAATGTCAAAATTCACTAAAAGATTTTCCCGGTTAAAATCAGAAGATGATACAGGATTTAGTTCAACTGCTTCGGGTAGATTTTTGAATTCTAATGGCGTTCCAAATGTAAAACGTTCTGGTTTAAATCCGCTTGAAAAATACAGTTGGTATCACACAATGCTCGGTTTAAAAAGTTGGGAATTTATTTTATTTTTGATTTTAGGATATATTGCAATCAATATTATGTTTGCAATAATTTATTATTTAATCGGCATTGAACATCTTACAGGAATTGATAAAAGCAGTTGGAAAAATGAATTTACAGATATTTTCTTTTTCAGTTCTCAAACTTTTACCACAGTTGGTTATGGAAGAATTGCGCCCGTTGGATTTCTCGCGAGTTTAGTTTCTACATTTGAAGCATTTTTAGGATTACTTTCTTTTGCAATTGCGACAGGATTATTTTATGGCCGATTTTCCAGACCGCGTGCGTTTCTAAAATTTAGTAAAAACGCTCTAATTTCTCCATATAAAGAAGGTTCTGCTTTAATGTTAAGAATGGCGCCGTATAAAAATAATTTACTCACCGATGCAGAAGTTATTTTAACAGTTGCAATTAGCAATCGAGAAAATCCAGAAGCTGCAACCAGTTTTTTTAATATTCCTGCAGAACTTCCAAAAATAAATTCTTTGGCTCTAAACTGGACGGTTGTTCATAAGATTGATGAGAAATCTCCCTTTTTTGAAAACATTCAAGATTTATTAGCAACAACGGATATTGAAGTTTTTGTACAAGTTCGCGCATTTGATGAAGGTTTTGCGAATACGGTTGTGCAGAGAACTTCTTATACAAATGATGAAATAGTTTGTGGCGCAAAATTTTTACCGATGTTTCATTCCTCAGAAAACCGTCGGACAACGGTTTTAGATTTGGATAAAATTAATGATTTTGAAAAAGTAAATTTACCATAATGGATTTACAATTTTACAAATCGGAAGCGCAGAAAAAAGCCAAAGAACAAAAAAAGTTTTTAGATTCTTTAAAAAAGAAAGCACCGAAAAATTTAGATTATATCGTTCAGGAAACGCACGAAGAGGTTTTTAAAGAAATTAATTGCTTAGATTGTGCAAACTGTTGCAAAACAACCGGTCCGCTTTTTACAGAAAAAGATATTGAAAGAATTTCTAAACATCTCAAAATGAAACCGAAAAATTTTGAGTCAAAATTTCTTCAAACTGACGAAGATCAAGATAAAGTTTTGCAAAATTTGCCTTGTTGGTTTTTAGGAGAAGATAATAAATGTTCCATCTATGAAGTTCGTCCAAAAGCGTGCAGAGAATATCCACACACCGATAGAAAAAAAGTTTTTCAGATTAATAATTTGATGCTAAAAAATACCGCAATTTGTCCGGCTGCTTTTGTTTGGGTGGAGAAAATGCGGGAAAAGATTGGATAATATATTTTAAATTAACTTAAAAAGTTTACAAAATGAAAGAGTTATTTATTAAAAGATTTAAATACTACAAAGACTTAGGCGACAAAACTTTCGTTCAACTTTCTGAAGAACAATTCTTTTGGCAATACAATGAAGAAAGCAATTCTATTGCAATTATTGTAAAACATATCGCAGGAAATATGCTTTCCAGATGGACTAATTTCCTTACAGAAGACGGTGAAAAATCCTGGCGAAACCGAGACGCAGAATTTGTAAATGATTTTAAAACCAAACAAGAAATTCTTGATTATTGGGAAAAAGGATGGAAATGTTTATTCGATGCTTTAAACCAAATAAATAATGAAAATATTAATAATACTATTTTCATAAGAGGTGAAAAACATAGTATTATAGATGCGGTTTTACGCCAATTAGCGCATTATCCGTATCACGTTGGACAATTGATTTACATAGCAAAAATGCTAAAAAATGAAGATTGGAAAACGCTTTCCGTTGCTAAAAACCAATCTGAAAATTTTAATAAAGAAATGTTTTCTAAAAATGAAAATATAGAAAATTCTTCTCCCGTTTGTTTTGCGAATACTAAAGAAGTTCGGGACGATTATAAGTTGTAGCAGAAATTATGCAAATGCTATTTGTTTCATTCTTGTTTTTCAATATATCTATTAATCTGCTTTTTTAAATTAAGCGCGTAGGTTTTATCGCCTTGGTAGAGAAATAAATACTTTTTCCAAGTTGCTAATTGCAAATTGATGATGTTATTTAATTTTTTTTCTTTAATTACTTTTAATATTTTTTTTGTCACCAATTTATTTTCTGAATCAAAATCCAGAAAAGACAAAACCGTGGGATCAATGTAAGCAAGCGCGGCATTTTTACCATATTGTATTTCTTGCAAAGTGATTTCTCTTCTAACATCATTATAAAATGCCATTTTTTTTCTCAAATCCGCATCTTTTATCAAATCAAGACCGCCATTGTTTTTTAAAATAGTATAAGAATCTCCAAAAAGCATGGTATTGTCATTCGCAGATACAAATTTTTGAAAATTATTTAAATCTAAATCTTCATAATCATTTGTTGACAGTTTTTGTAAGTAATTTATAATCATCGGACAGACTTCTATTCTGGTAGTATATTCCGCAATATCACTATCTAATTCTGTTGAGAGCATCTTAAGTTCAAATATAGTTTTTTCCTTCATTGCTCTTTCTTCCCGCCAATTATCTATAGAAATAGCAATTAAAATTCCGATTACTACTAAAACTATTTCTCCGGTGGCATATAAAAGGTATTTGCCAAATCTACTTTTTTCCAGTAAATCGAACCGGGTTTTTCTAAATATTTTCATTTGTAATTATTTTAAGCAAAAAATTAAAATTGTTTAACCAATAATAAGCAGAGGTTTTTTAAATAACATTGTTACAAATCTATAATTATTTTTAAAAAATTGATACTTATTCTTTAGGAAATAGCGGTATCTAATGTTAAAGAAAATCGGGAAAAACGATATGTTGTTGCTCCTTATTTTAAAAAATAGAACGTAAATCTTTTATTAAATTCACAAAAAAAGCCCGAGAAAATCGGACTTTTAAAATAATGTTATTTTTTTTATTTTTAAACAACGCCTTGCGCAAGCATAGCTTCTGCAACTTTCACAAAACCTGCAATATTTGCACCTTTCACGTAGTTTACATAACCGTCTTCTTCTTTACCGTAATTTCTACAAGCGGTATGAATTCCGATCATTATTTCTTTTAAACGCGCATCAACTTCTTCAGAACTCCAGTTTAAACGAATAGAGTTTTGTGTCATTTCTAAACCGGAAGTTGCAACACCACCTGCGTTTGAGGCTTTTCCCGGAGAAAATAAAACTTTATTGTCTATAAAATAATTGATAGATTCTAAATCACATGGCATATTTGCAGCTTCTGTAATACATTTCACGCCATTTTTTACCAAAATTTTTGCGTCATGAATGTCTAATTCATTTTGTGTTGCAGCAGGAATTGCCACGTCACATTTTACTTCCCAAGGATGTTTTCCAGCATGAAATTCTGCTTCAGGATATTTTTTCAAATAATCTTCTGCGCGGTTATTTCCACTTGCTCTCAATTCTAATAAATAATCAATTTTATCACCTTTGATTCCGTCTTTATCATAAATATAACCATCTGGACCAGAAAGTGTAACAACTTTTCCGCCCAATTCATCAACTTTTTTTATCACGCCCCAAGCAACGTTTCCAAACCCAGAAACTGCAAAGATTTTATCTTTTATAGTTTCACCAATTGTTTTTAGCATTTGTTCGCAGAAATATACCACGCCGTATCCTGTCGCTTCTGGTCGAATTAAAGAACCGCCATAAGCAATTCCTTTTCCTGTAAGAACGCCGGTAAATTCATTTCTAATTTTTTTATACTGACCGAATAAATAACCAATTTCTCTTGCGCCAACTCCGATATCTCCTGCAGGAACGTCGGTTTGTGGACCGATATGTTTGCAAAGTTCCGTCATAAATGCTTGACAAAAACGCATTACTTCCATATCAGATTTTCCTTGCGGATCGAAATCTGCGCCGCCTTTTCCACCGCCCATTGGTAAAGTGGTTAAAGAGTTTTTAAAAACCTGCTCAAAAGCCAAGAATTTTAAAACGGATAAATTTACAGTTGGATGAAATCTGATTCCACCTTTATATGGACCAATTGCAGAATTCATTTGAATTCTAAAACCACGGTTTACTTGTATTTCTCCTTTATCATCAATCCACGGAACACGGAATATAATTGTTCTTTCTGGCTCTGCCATTCTTTCTAAAAGCTTCATACCACTGTATTCTTTCCTTGTTGCAATGAAAGGAAGTACTGTAATTGCAACTTCTTTTACAGCTTGTAAAAATTCTGGTTCGTTTGGATTTTTGGCTTCAATTTTAGAAATAAATTCTTCAATTTTTTGTTCTACCGTGTAATGTTCCATATTTTAAGATATTGTTGTAACAAATTTAATTTTTTTTTCAAATCTATCAAAACTTTTTATGGTTTTAGTTAAAATCTATTTTTTTGATGGTATTATTTTATTAATCTCATAAAATACTTAATTAAACTAATAATATTTAAGAATAAAAGAATTTTGTGTAAAGTATCAATAAAAGACATTAATTAAATTGTAGAAAATTGTTTCCCTGAAAACGTTTTCAAGAGCCCTAAAAGTTCTAATTCTAAAATGATATTTGAAATTTTAAATGAAGGTTGTTCCAATTTTTGAGCTAAATCATCTAATGTAATTTTTGGATTTTGTGCAATAACATTGTAAATTATTTCTTGCGTTTCTGTCATTAATTTTCTGATTTCTGATTTAGGAAAAAGATCTGCCGTTTTTTCTTTTGGTTCGCTAAAACGAAGATTTTCTAATAGTAAATCTATAGTAGAAATTATTTGTGCTTTATTCTGAAAAATCAATTGATTACAACCTTGACTGTATTTATCGGAAATCTTTCCAGGCAAAGCAAAAACATCTCTGTTGTAATTATTTGCAAAGGTTGCCGTGCTCATAGAACCACCTCCAAAAGCAGATTCTACTACAATTGTTGCGGGAGAAAGTCCTGCAATCAAGCGATTTCTTTGGATGAAATTTTCCCGATCTGGTTTTTGAGAAGAATTGAATTCAGTAAATAAACAACCGCCGAGTTCTAGAATTTCGGTTGATAATTTTTTATTTTTTGTTGGATAAAAAGTGTGGAAACCATGCGCCAAAACGCCTGTTGTATCAATTTTATTTTTAATAGAAAAATGGTGAACTTCTGCATCTGCTCCCAAAGCAAGTCCGCTAATTGTAATGCAATTTTGCGTTTTTAGTGCTTCAGTTAATTCTTCTATAAATAATTTTCCGTAAGTTGTAATATTGCGAGTTCCAACGATGCTAATTTTTCTTTTGTTTTCGTCAAAGATTCCCTTTTTGTAAAGAACTGCGGGCGCGTCTTCACATTCATTTAAAAGTTTGGGAAGTTGATTTTTATGGCGTAAACAAATTTGGATGTTATTTTTTTCACAAAATTTTAGTTCGTTTTCAGCAAATTTCAGATGTTCAGAATTGCCAATTTCTTTAGAAATTTTAGAGCCAATTCCTGAAATATCCCGAAGTCCAGATTTTGAAATTTCCCAAACTTCCTTTGCAGAACCTACTGCTTCTACTAACTTCTGAAAATTAATATCACCAATTAAATTGGTTCGCCTTAATGCAATGGAATATAAATGCTCTTCTGAAAACATACATGAAAAGTTACATTCAAAACTACAAAATTTTACTCATTTTTTCTGATTTCATCTAATCTATCCCAAACATTATCTTTCTTTTTATGAGGAAGTTCATTAAAATCGTCTGGATGTAATTCTTTATAATCTTGCCAAAGTTTATCGTCTTTCTCAGAATAATAATTCGGAAATTGCCAAATAAAACGTTTCTTTTTATTGTCAATCTTTTTAAACATAAAAGCCATCATACTTCCTATTAAAGCTCCTGCAAGATGCGTTTGCCAAGAAATTTTACTTGGTTCTTCAAGATGAGAAAATAATTCTTCGGGAAGCATTCCCCAAATTAGACTTCCATAATAAAAAGCAACAACCAAAGAAATCGCCAAAAGTTTGGTGTCCCATTTAAAAATTCCGCTAAAAAAAAGAAAAAATGCCATCAGATAAACCAAACCGCTTGCACCGATAATGCAAGTGTAAGAGTATTCTCCCGTAAAAATATCAATTGGTGGTAAAAGCCAAACTAATAAACCCGTTAAAACCCAACCAAGAAAGAAAACCATATTTGCAACTTTTGGGTAAAACTTATAAAGTAGAAACATTAGAACTCCGATTGGAACGCTATTTCCGATGATATGCTCAAAACTTCCGTGTAATAATGGCGCGAAAAAAATTCCTTTTAATCCTTCTGGAACCAAAGGAATTATGGCACCGCTACAATTTTCAAAAAAACCATGAATTTGTAACATAAAAACAAACCACATTGCGCTTAACATTAGAAAAGGAAATAATATAGCACGAAATGTAATTGAGTTTCTCAACATAATAAATCTGCGACTCAAATCTAAAGCCATTTTTAGAAGTTAGTAAATTTGGCAAAAATTATTTAAAAAAAGTTTTTTTTCCGCCAAAATGATACTTTTCTTGAGAGTGAATTTGGTCAAATTATTTAATATTCAATACTTTTGCAGTCAATACTAAAGAATTTAGATGAGATTGATATTTTTATTTTTGATGTTTATAGGTTTTGTAAAATCACAGCAAACCTCTTATTTAAAGTCAATTGATTCTTTAAATCAACTGCAATGGAAAAAAAATTCAGCTCATTTGGACAGTCTTTCTGAAGTTAAACTATCCCGAGTTTATCTTGCGCCAGTTAATACGATTGCAATTAAAAAGCAGTTTTTAATTCCGCAAGCGCCGCAAGAAATTCCATTAACTCCGTTTAATCTTCTTAGAACAAAAGATCCAAAAACTTGGTTTTATTATGGACAAAATACTTTGATTTTTAACCAATCTTCTTTTTCTAATTGGAATTCAGGAGGGAATAATAATATAGGTGTGATTGGAAAAATTAGTTATCAAATTAATTACAAAAAAGACCGACACTTTTTGGATTATAGTATTAAAATGGGTTATGGTTTGGTAGCCACTGCGGGGCAATCTACCCGAAAAACAGAGGATTATATGAATTTGAGTATGAATTACGGTTATGAATTAGCCAATAATTATTATCTCTCCACGGGTTTTCAATTTCTGTCTCAATTTATGCCGGGTTATAATTATAGCGCAACTCCAAATCCAACGAAAGCGGATAGAACTTCTACTTTTTTAGCGCCCGCTTATATTAATGTTGGTCTCGGTGTTTCATATAATCCAGAAGAAAATTTTCAGATTATTTTTCGCCCGATAAATGGGAAATTTACAGTTGTTGCAGATCCTCAATTACAAAAAGCTGGAAATTTTGGATTGGAAAGAGATGGTCAAAATTTACGTAGTGAATTGGGGGCGATGCTCAGTTTTCAGTATCGTTTAAAAATATATAAAGACGTAAGTTTTACCAATAATCTTAATTTTTTCACCAATTACCTTTTTCATCCGGAGCGTGTAGATGTAGGTTACAGCGGAGTTCTGAATTTGAAATTTAATAAATTTATTAGCACTCTAGTTACTTTGGATTTACTTTATGATCACGATCAAATTCAGAAATTACAGATGAAACAAACTTTAGGAGTCGGGATTTCTTATAATTTTGGTTTTGTGGATGATGATAAAAATTTGAAAAAGAAAATTATTAAACCTTTTATTAGTCAATAATTTATTGAAATTATTTCTTAATACTTCTAAAAGTTAAATTTATTCTTGGCGTTTTTACCAATTTTGTGGGAGGTAATCTATGAAGCCAATTTTTTTGAGTTTCACCTTTCATTACTAATAAACTTCCGGGTTCTAAATTAAAATCAATGCGTTCTTTTGTAGTTTTATGTTTAAAAGAAAATTTTCGTTTTGCACCAAAACTTAAGGAAGCAATTGCACCATTTTCTTTAAGATCTCTTTCTCCATCGCTGTGATAAGCCATTCCTTCTTCACCAGAATGATAAAGATTTAGCAAGCAAGAATTGTAAGTTTCGTTTGTTTTTTCTTCTACTAAATTTTTTAGAAAAAGCAAATCTTCAGTAAATTTCAGAGCTTTTTTCGTTCTTTTAGAATAAGTATAGTTAAAATTTTCATCGGCGTACCAAGCGACTTTCCTTTTAGTGTAAATTAATTTCCCAAAAATGATAGCTTCATCGTTTTTCCATTCTATTTCATTTAATAATTTTAAATAAAAATGATTAGATTCTTCTTCTGAGAATATTGTTCCAAAATAGTTCACCATTCCGTCATATGGTAAATAATTTTTTTCAGTTGAAAAATCTTCTTGAAATAATTCCATTTTAACCTTTAAGCATTCCAAAATTCTCTGTCTAAACTTCGGTATTGAATTGCTTCGCCGATATGAGAAGAATTTATTTTTTCACTTTGTTCTAAATCTGCAATGGTTCTAGAAACTTTCAAAATTCTATCATAAGCTCTTGCAGAAAGCCCCAATTTTTCCATCGCTACTTTAATTAAATTTTGAGATACTTCATCCAACTCGCAATATTTCTCTATTTCTTTCGGTCCCATTTGTGCGTTATAGTTGATTTCTAAATCCTTATATCTCTCAGTTTGAGCTTCGCGCGCAATTAAAACACGGTCCCGAATTTGCAAACTATTTTCTCCTTTTCTTTTGTCCGTTAATTGATCAAATTCTACTTTTTGCACTTCAATATGAATGTCGATTCTGTCCAAAAGTGGACCCGAAAGCTTATTCATATAACGCTGCATTTCCATAACTGAAGAAGTATTATTGGGATCATCCGGAAAATATCCGCTTGGACTTGGATTCATAGAAGCAACCAACATGAAACTTGCAGGATAATTTACTGAAAATCTCGCACGAGAAATTGTTACTTCTCTATCTTCCAAAGGTTGTCTCATTACTTCTAAAACGGTTCTTTTAAATTCTGGCATTTCATCTAAAAACAAAACACCATTATGCGCCAAAGAAATTTCTCCAGGTTGCGGATAACTTCCGCCACCAACTAATGCAACATCCGAAATTGTATGATGCGGCGCCCGAAAAGGGCGAACTGTTAATAAACTTGTGTTCGTTCCCATTTTTCCTGCAACGGAATGAATTTTTGTAGTTTCTAAAGCTTCTTTCAATGTTAATGGAGGCAAAATACTTGGAAGTCTTTTTGCGAGCATTGTTTTTCCACTTCCAGGCGGTCCAATTATAATAATATTGTGTCCTCCTGCAGCTGCAACTTCCATCGCGCGTTTTGCATTTTCTTGTCCTTTTACTTCAGAAAAATCAAAAGGGAAAAAATTTATTTTATCTTGAAATTCTTTTCGTGTATCAATTACGGTTCTTTCAATTGGAGTACCTTCATTAAAAAAATCAATAACTTCTTTAATATTATCGACGCCGTAAACTTCTAAACTGTTTACAATCGCGGCTTCTTTGGTGTTTTGTTTTGGTAAAATTATACCTTTGAAACCTTTTTCTCTTGCTTTTATGGCAATTGGTAAAATCCCTTTTAATGGTTGCAAACCGCCGTCTAAAGAGAGTTCCCCCATAATAATATAATCACCTAGATTTTCTGCTTTTATTTGGTCAGATGCTGCAAGAATTCCAATAGCAATACTTAAATCATAAGCAGAACCTTCTTTTCGCAAATCTGCGGGCGCCATATTTATGGTGATTTTTTTTCCTGGAAGTTTATATCCTACATTTTTTAATGCTGCAGAAATTCTAAAACTACTTTCTTTTATTGCATTATCTGGTAATCCAACCAAATGATAACCAACTCCTTGATCAACATTTACTTCAATAGTAATAGTTTGTGCAGAAACGCCGTGGATTGCACTACCGAATATTTTTACCAGCATTTTTAATAATTATTTATTAAAATTAAGTAAAATTATTGGTATACAAGATAAAAGAGAAATTCTGTAGAAATAAATTTATTTACATAAATTTTTCTCCTTTCTTAAAATTTTTCAACTCTAAAACGTAATCTTTAATAAGTTGGTCGTTCTCTTTTGGACAAATTAAAAGTGCTTTTTCTGTGTCTATTACGATATAATTTTCAAGTCCGTCAATAATGGCCGCTTTATTATTTTTTAATTTAATAATAGTTCCTTTTGAATTATAGGTTAAAATATGTTTAGATTTAAAGGCATTTTGGTTTTCATCTTTAGTAGCATTTTCATAAACTGACGTCCAAGTTCCTAAATCGCTCCAACCTAAATCTGCAGGAATTACATAGACATTTTTCGCTTTTTCTAAAATTCCATTATCAATAGAAATTTTATTTACTTTTGGATAAATTCTTTCAATACAAGCATTTTCTCCCTCACTATTATATTCACATTCAGAGAATTGTTGTGTCATTTCGGGCATTAAATTTTCGAAAGCCTTTTTAATGCTTTTTACATTCCAAATAAAAATCCCTGCATTCCAGAGGAAATCTCCAGATTCTAAAAATGTTTTTGCTATTTCTAAATCTGGCTTTTCTGTAAAGGTTTTAACTTTAAAAACAGATTCATTTTTTTTATCCATAAACTGAATGTAACCATAACCTGTATCTGGACGAGTAGGTTTAATTCCTAATGTAATCAAATAATCATTATTTTCAGTTATTTCAAATGCTTTTTCTACTTTATTTATGAAAACTTCTTCTTTTAAAATTAAATGATCCGCAGGTAAAATAATAATATTTGCTCTTGGATTTTTTTGCTCTATTTTATTAAGCATATAAAGATTACAAGCAGCAGTATTTTTCATAACCGGCTCTCCCACAATATTTTCCAAAGGAATTTCGGGCAATTGATGGTGTGAAATTTCAATATATTCTTTATTGGTAATTACAAAAATATTTTCTGCAGGAATCAGTTTATTAATTCTATCAAAAGTTTGCTGAATCATTGTTCTGCCCGTTCCTAAAATATCTTGAAATTGTTTCGGGTTTTTTTGCGTACTCATGGGCCAAAAACGGCTTCCAATTCCACCCGCCATTATGACGCAGTATTGATTATTAATTTCCATTATTATTTTCAATTTTTTCTACTTTGGCAAGTGCTTTAAAAATGTATTTTTTGCCACTATTTAGATTCTCGCAAAGATAATTCTTTTTAAGTTTCTGCCGAATTTTATAAATTTGTTTACGGTATAAAAATGAATCTTCCATTTCAAGTCCTTCTATAAACATTTCATTTTCAGACAAATCATCTTTGTGAAAAAATTTTACAATGGGTCCACTTGCCATAAAATTGGCCTTTGGTGATTTCGAAAATTGTAAAATGTGTGGTTTTATTTCTGCAGAATAAACACTTAAACTTTCAAGCAACATTTCACGGAAAGTAAGTTTCCATTCTTTACCGTGTGGAGAAATTTTTCTGTATTTCTCAAATGCAATAAGATGCGCCAATTCGTGTGTCAAAACAAAAAAAAATAGTTCGGGTTGTAAATTGTGATTTACGGAAATTTTATGAGAACCGTCTTTTAATTTTTGATAGTCTCCAAGTTTTGTATTACGATTTCGAGAAATATGAATGTGAATTTGATGATTTGCAAACCAAATTTTCAAAAAAGGAAACGCCGTTTCGGGCAAATATTTTTGCAGAATTTGAATCGACATTTATAAGCTTAAAGGAATTCCAGCGTAGAAATTAAGAAGTTTTAAACTAAATAGATAATTATATTTTGCTTGAGCTACAGAACCTTGCGCATTAGCAAAATTATTTCTCGCATTGCTTAAATCATAAATAGTTGTTTTCCCAGCTTCATAACTTTTTTCCGCGAAATCTAAGGCCAGTTTGCTGCTTTTTTCAGTTGCTTGTGCTGCAAGATAACTTTCATAATTACTTTCTGCATCAAACTGAGCTTTCTGAACATTTTCTTTAATGGTCTGTTTTTGCTGTTCCAAATTATTTTTTGCAATGTCTTCATTAATTTTCGATTGCTCTACTTGAAGTTTTGTAATGCCTTTATTAAAAATAGGAATATTTGCAGACAAGCCTAATTGTTGTCCGAAATTATTAGAATATTGGTTGAAAAGATTCTTCTCTCTGATTGGATTTCCTGCTAAATCTACACCCACTGTATTAGTTGTTAAGGAATTATAGTAAAAACTTCCAATTCCTGCAGTCGCTGAAATTGTTGGCCAAAAAGCTGTTTTTACAACTTCGGTTTCTGCCTTTGCCGAAAAGATTCTGTTTTCAGCAGCTTTAATTTCTGGTTGATCTGTAGTGGCTTTTTCTACAATATTTTCTGCTGAATAAAGTGGCGCATCTAACTGACCATCAATTGGGACACTTACAATATCAAAATTTTTATAATCTGATAATTGTAATAATTGTGCTAAAGAAAATAGACTTCTTTTAGTATTAATTTCTGCGGTATTCACATTTTGTTTTTCTCTTGCAAGAGACGCATCTGCTTCTGCTAAAATCGTTTGTGGAGTTGTTCCAACGTCAGTGGTAATTTTTGCACGGTCATAAACTTTTTGTGCGTTTTCTAAACTGCTTTTTGCAATTTTTGTAATTTCTTTATTCAATAAAACGGTTAAATATTGCTGTGCTATTTGTAAAGAAATATTATTTTTTGTGGCTTCTGTATCAAATTGACTTGCTTCTACATCAAATTGAGACTTTCTGATTTGTTTTTCTAATCTTCCGTTATTAAAAAGTAAAATATTAGCACCAACATTTAGGTTGTTATTAAAATTATCATTTCTTCGAATATTTCCAAAAACATCTTGGTTTTGACCGAAACTCGCATTATTGCTTATTGTTCCTGAAACCGATGGTAAATATTGGCGTTTTGCCATATTTAAATTTAAATCCTGATTTTTTTTAGAATAATCACTTTGTTTTACTTGCAAATTATTTTGCAGAGCATAATTCACGCACTCTTGTAAAGTCCATTGCTTCTGAGCAAACGCAAAAGTGGAAGAAAATAAAAGAGAAACTAAAATGAATTTTTTCATAGAATGTTTTAGAGAATTGGTTGCTTTTTTTAGAGAAATGTTACAAAGAGTCTAAAGAAAGACTTTGTTTTTGCCACCTACTTTTATACAAAGTTTCACCATCTAATGAAGTAGTGGCTACATCTAAAATGAGAATTTCTGGATTTTTGTATAAAGCTCTTGCAATTGCAATTCTTTGTCTTTGTCCGCCTGTAAGTATTGTATATATGCAATCTACAAAATAATTTAATATTTAAAAGAGAATTAGAATTAGCACTTTTTTAATAATAAAATTTTATTTTCGTTCGGTTATTAAGCGACTCAATATTCGGTATTTACCAAAAAATTCCCTTTCATAAACTTATGTTGGGAATTTTATTTCAAATTCAAAGTGAAAAAATGGTGTTCTTAAATTTTCAAACTTAGAAAATAAAACTGCATAATTAATATAAAAATTAAAAAAACACTAATGAAAATCGTATAGAAGTTATAAATTCTTTTTTTAATGATGTTTTCTGCAATATATATTACGAAAATTATAACAAATAATGGAATGAAATATTTAGGATTTTCAAATATAAATTTGTTGAAGCCTATAATTAAACCTGAAAGAATAATTAGAAATATTTGATTGTTGTGTGTTTTTGTTGTCATCTGATTTAATTGTGACATTGTTGATAATTACCATTACATACTGCAATATTTCCTTCATATGCAATTTGAGAACCAGCGGCACAAGCCCCTGCTAAAGCTCCTCCTAATGGAGCTGCAATTCCAAATGATAATCCAGCAATTCCAACTCCGCCCGCAATACAAGCGGCGGTTGTTGCGATGTGAACTCCTAATGCAGATCTTCTACAGCCTGAATATATTGTTTCGCAAGGTCCTGCTTTACTACTTGTCATTTTACTTTTATTTAATGCTCCAATTATTAAATCTGTTTTCTGTGGTTCGGTAAACTTTGTGAAATCATAAGTAAGAGCAAGTTTATTATTTATTGCTATTATATCATTTTCATATTGTATAAAACTTAATTCATTTTTAAAACCTAAAAAATGATAAAATTTTAATTTTTCTGCTTCGTCTAACTTATTTTTTTTATGCAAAATTCTTAGTTCTGTTAGGTTGGTCGTTTTATTTGCTTGATTTTCAATTAACAATACTAGGTTTTGAAAATCTGAATTTTCTGATAGACTTTCTGAGGTTGGTGTAATCTTATTTAGAACTGTTTCATTCTCAGATCTGTTACAAGAGTAAGTTGTTAAAATTATTAATAAAGTTACTACACTTAAATATTGATAGATTTTTTTCATTTTTTCATTTTTTAAAGTTAATATTAATTTTTTATAAAAAACAATTGTACACATGTTTTTTCATTTCGCTAAGTTGGAAAGAAAATTTATTTTAAGCTATTCGTTTTATGAATAATTTATTATATCTGCGACTAATAGATTCAAATTATGAATAACATTTTAGGTAAAAACATAAGAAAACACCGAGAGCTAAAAGGTTTCAGCCAAGAATATATGGCGCATCAATTAGATTTAAACCAAGCTTCATATGCAAAAATAGAAAATAATACTACAAAAATGACAATAGACCGGTTGTTTTCCATTTCTAAATTATTAGAAATAGATGTGGCAGAACTTTTAGAATTAAGCAAACAGAACGTATATAACGTATATGATAATCAAAATGCAATTGGCCATCAACAGGTAGAAAACCTGCACCAAGAAAATAAAGAAGTTTACCAGGAATTAATAAAAGCTAAAGATGAGCAAATCACTTTACTAAAAGAGATGTTGCAAAAAAAATAAAGATTCAATCAATAATTCCAAACTTCTTCATCAGATAAATGGCATTCATACTTTTGGTAACGCCCTTTTGAAGTTTATAATCTGTTTCTAGTTCTCCATTATAGTTTTGAAGTTCAAAGCAATAATTTTTTATTTTAGTTGGAGATTTTTCTTCAATTTTCGTTAAATCCAAATCATGCGTGGCGATTAAACAAGAAAAGAGTGTGTTGTTTTTCATCAATTTTTCAAGAAATAATTCTGATCCGGTTAATTTATCTTGAGAATTTGTGCCTTTTAAAATTTCATCTAAAATGATAAATTGAGGTGTTCCTTTTTCTAAATTTTCTACTAAAACTCTCAAACGTAGTATTTCTGCATTAAAATATGAAGTTCCATCGTTTAAAGAATCGCTGGTTCGCATTGAAGTAAATAAATTCATTGGAACAAAAGAAAAATCTTTTGCTGCAACTACACAGCCGTTCATTGCGAGAACCAAATTAATTCCCACAGTTCGCAAAAAAGTACTTTTCCCCGTCATATTTGCGCCGGTAATTATGGAGATTTCTGTAGTTTCTGTAATTTCAAAATTATTCGAAACCACATTTTCTTGTCGTAAAAGCGGGTGAATTATTTTATCGGCTTTAAATTTTTCTCCCGATTCTGAAATTTTTGGGAAAATATATTTTGGATTTCTAAATCTAAAAATTCCGAGCGAAATTAAAGCTTCAAATTCTGCAAATGCTTCAAACCATTGCGGTAGATCTTGTTCAATATTTTTAATTTGATTTTCAATTTTCATTGCAAAATTAAGTTTCCACAGGAAAAAATTATTTAAAATTACACCGATATTGCTATTTCCGTTTTCATAATTTCTTAAAAGACGAGCCAATTTTTCTATTTCTTTTCTAGAAGATTTACTTTTGCCCGAAATAAATTTACTTTGAAGTTGAACATTAAGTTTTTGTTCGAAATTCTCTTTTTCGATGTGTAAAAAAACCGCTAAAAATTGTTCATATTGTTCAGAATTGAAGGCTAAAGTCTCAGAAATACTATTGGTTTTTTTAGCATATATTAGTAAAATAATGCGAGAAATAATTAAAATCCCACCAAAAATAATAGTTAAATATAAACTCGAAATCGAAATGAATATTAAAGAAACTAAAGTTACCAAGGTTAAAAGCGGAACTAAATAAACCGCAACTTTAGCAGGAAGTGCATTTTCAAAAACCATATTTGTGGTTTTTGGATGTCTTATTTTTCCTTCAATATTGAGCGATTTTGCTAAAGCTAAAAAATGAATATTCCATTCTGTTTTTTTGGAAAGTTCATCAATTGATTTCTGTTTTGTAATTATTTTTTCCTTTTCTAAACTTAAATTTAAAAGAAAATTTTTGAGTTTATTTTTGCCTAAAACGGTTTCACAATAATTCAAATTTGAGAAAAGCGAATTTTTTCCTAAAATATCTAAATCTTTTGCAAAAGGATGATTATCAATATTTTCTTCAAAATCAAGACCAGTTTCTAATTCAGTTTTTTTATTTATTTGAGCTCCAATATGCAGATAATTTTTAAAAAAATTAATTTTTTGTTTTAGATTAATCAAAAAAACACCAAGCACAAAAAATAGAAAAATGAAGAAAATCCCTAGATAAAGATGAATTTCTAAACCGCTTTCAAAAATGAAGAATTTTAGTAAGAAATAAGAAATTGCCAAAAAAATTACTACGCGAAACCATCCTAAAAGTGTGTGCTTTTTCTTTAATTCTTTTAAATTAATTTCTTTTTCAGATAGCAATAAATTTAGTTCTTCCATTAAATTTTATACTTTTTTGAGTTCACCAATTCTACTCATAATTGGCATGGAGAAAATGCCGCTTTTTTGAAGATAAATTTCATAGAATTTAAGTGCTTTTTCAGTAAAATTGGGATTTGGATTTTCTTTATTTTTGAAATAGAATAAATGTCCTGCTAATTCAAAAAATGGGATTTGATGTCCGCTGTCTTTTGCTTCGATTAATTTAATAATTTCATCGGTAGACTTTGCAGCCAAGGTTTCAAAATCCATTTTAAAAGTGTCATTCATATTGGTATCGAAAACCCTTTGTTGTTCTGTAAGTTCGCCTTCATTTTTGCCTAATAAAAGTTTAGAAAGAAATTCTGAAAATTGTTTTACAATTCTAATAATGTAATCTTTATCTTGTATCATTTTTAATATTTAGCACAAAGGTAGAAATTTGAATAGGAATTAAATAGAATAAATCTTTTGAAATTTTACAAATAAGAAGCTAGATCTCCCAAAAGCTGAAAATTTATTTTACTTGAAAACCGCCAATTTAACTTATTTAGCAAAGGCTTTTACAATTTTACGAAACAATTTTTAAGCAAAAAATAAATACGCTAAAATCACAGATACAATAACGCCAACTAAATCTGCTAAAAGCATTGCAGTAACTGCATATCGTGTATTTTTAATTCCAACTGCTCCGAAATAAACTGCAATTACATAGAAAGTAGTGTCTGAACTTCCTTGTAAAACCGCAGCTAATTTCCCTTGAAAACTGTCCGCTCCAAAAGTGGTCATTGTATCAACCATCATTCCTCTTGCGCCAGAACCAGAAAGAGGTTTTATTAAAGCAGTCGGTAAACCATCTACAAATCTTGTATCTAAACTAGCGAGATTTGCTAAATATTTCATTCCATCAATAATTACATCAAAAACACCAGAGGTTCTTAAAAGTGAAATCGCAATTAACATTCCAACTAAATAAGGAATAATTTTTACTGAAACATAAAAACCTTCTTTTGCGCCGTCAATAAAAGATTCAAAAACATTTATTTTTTTATAAAGTGCGCCTAAAACAATAGCGATAAAAATGAGTAAAATAATTCCACTACTTAAAACTTTGCTGAATTGGTCTAAATCTTCTTTGCTTAATCTCACTAAATAAACCACCAAAAGTGCGATAATCGCGGAAATTCCGCCAACATAAGCAATCACAACTGGCTGGAAAAGATTAATTTTTTGATGGAGAGAAACTACAACCATCGCGGCTAATGTTGCTGCGAAAGTCGCCATCATACACGGAAGAAAAATATCAGTTGGCGTTACAGAACCCATTGAAGCACGAATTGCAATAATTGAAACCGGAATTAAAGTCATTCCGCCCGCATGCAAACAGAGAAACATAATTTGCGAATTACTTGCACGATCTTTGTTGGGATTTAAAGTCTGCAAACTTTCCATCGCTTTCAAACCAAATGGTGTCGCTGCATTATCTAAACCTAAAAGATTGGCGCTAAAATTCAGTAACATGTGTCCAAAAGAAGGATGGTTTTTTGGAATTTCCGGGAATAATTTCGAAAAAAATGGTTGAATCATTCTACTTAAAAGATTTATTCCGCCGGCTTTTTCTGCAATTCCCATAAAACCCATAAAAAGCGTCATAATTCCTATTAAACCAAGACAAATATTAACAGCAACTTCACTTGTGTTAATTACCCCATCAGTTTCTTGAATACGATAAACCTTAACTTGAGATTTATCTGAATTTATTTTGTAATGAATTCTATTATCAGCAAAATCAGGATTTTTTGTTAATTTATTTTGAATGAATGGCGTAATTTCTGCCATATTTTTAGAAGCAATATGAACGGTATCGCCGCCTTTTCCTACAACCATATCGTTGAAAATACTTCCGTAATTATTGGAAGTCATAAATTTCAAACCTGCAATTGTAATTGCAACTATGATAAAAGCGCTCCAGATTTTACTTAATGCCATTCAAAAATTTTTAGGTAAAAATAAGTTAAATTTTTTAGTAAAGTTTATTGCAAAGACGCAAAGTTTTTAAAAGAATCTTTGTCATTTCTTAGGAATCTAAGCTGAAAATCGATTTTTTTATATTATCAAGAATTTTCAGGATTTTTAAAACACTTTACAATTACAGCCGAGATTCCTACGGAATGACAAAAATGAAAATTATGGAATTAATGAAATTTACAGACTTTCAAAATCTATGGAATTCTATAGATTGGATATTGCATAAACGATTTTTCAAAATATTTAGAATTGCGGTAGATCCAGTCGAGTTGTGCGCTTCCATTTTTTGAAAATTCTGAATCTTCTGCTTTTTTCTTTTCAAAATTAGTCTTTAAAGTTGGATTTTCTTTCAATAAATTTTCGGCTGTATCTTCAAAAACATAGGAAGAAAAATATTCTTTTTGACCGAGAAAAGAATCAAAATAATTCCAATTAAAAAAGAATCAACAGCTTCTGGCTCTAAAGTTTCAAGCAAATATTTCACCCCATTTTGCTTTACGGGAATCAAATAATCACCTTTTCGGAATTTTATTTTTTCAGTAGTTTTTGAAAGTTCAGTGTTATAATGTAAATAATGACCTTCGTAAGGTTTTGGAACTGTTTTGTAATCCTTGATTTTATAAGACTGAACGGTAATTAAACTGTCACTTTTTAACTCAATAAATTGAATGTGATTTCTTTTTAAATTATTTAAAACCGTCCATTCAGATTGTGGAACGACGTAATAAGTTGGAATTATGACTTCTTTTGTGGCTTTATAAGTGTTGTAATAAGGGATTTTTTTGGTGTAAGGTTTTGTTCGATCATAAAATAATCTTGGAAGACCTGAAATTTTACTCGGTTTCATCCCATCTTGAAAACCTCGAAAATCAATCATTTTAAATTTTGTTGAATCCAACGCAAACTGAACTGCGTAAGATTTTTTCGGCATATATTGTTCGAGGTTTTTCTGTCTTAGTTCTTTGATTTTTAAATAATTATTGTCCAAATAAGCAATGTAACTCAACATATTTTCATAAGTTACTTTCACGCGGTCTTTGTAAGGTTTCAGCATGTGCGTTTCGGGAACAGTTCCGATGGTGTTGAACAAAGTGGTGTAACCTGTGGAATATCTCGGCGAATCCATAAATTGTTCGAAACCTTTTTCCGGGGTTTTTCCTTCGAGTTCAACGTAAGGAATTGGATCGATATTTTTCTTTTTTAAATCTGCCACAATCCAATCGTTCATTTCGCCGTGGTAAAAATCTCCTAAAATAGTTCCAAGCCGTTCTTTATTCGTTAAAATATAAGTTAGAGTATATTGATAATCTGCGCCATCGCTCACGTGATTGTCAATAAAAACAGCAGGATTTAAAGCCTGAAATATCCGCTGAAAACTATCAGAATTTTTAGAATCTGTTTTAATAAAATCCCGATTTAAGTCAAAATTTCTGGCATTTCCACGGAAACCATATTCTTCCGGGCCATTTTGATTGGCACGCGAAAAACTGCCGCGGTTCAACATTCCGCCAATATTGTAAACTTCAATGGCGGCAATAATGGTATTTTTTGGCGCTTTTAATTTTCCTATCGCATAATCGCGCATCATCATCATTGTCGCGTCAATGCCGTCGGGTTCGCCGGGATGAATGCCGTTGTTGATTAAAATAACCGCTTTATTTTTAAAAGTTTTTAAATCAAAATTTTTCTCTGGATTAAAAATCACCAAACGCAAAGGCTCGCCAGAATCAGTTAAACCCATTTCAATAACTTTAATTTTATCAAAATTTTTCACAAGATTATCGTAATAATCTACAACTTCTTTATAAGTTGGCGATTGATTGCCATTACCTTTTTCGAACGGTGTAAGATATTGGTTTTGAGCAAACAAACTGATTGAGAAAAACACGAAAAAGATTTTTAGTTTCATAAATAAAAGTTTTTAAACCACAAAAGTAACAAAAGTTAAAGTTGGAATCTCAGTGTTTTAACGATTGCAATAGAATAAAAAAATTTCAAAATAAATTTAAACAAAAAAAGAACCTCGTTTTGAGGTTCTTTAATGTTAATAAAAATTTATTTAATTAAAATCATATTCTATACCAAACTCAAAACCTAGCCGCATATTATGAAATTTTGAAGCATTGACAGAAGAATATGGTAATGTTGGGTCAGTTAGTTCTAACTGTCCATATTCATTAGGATTAGTCTCATTATTAATCCAGTTTGCTTTTGAAGCATTACTAAAATCATAATCAAACTTTATATTTGTAAAACCATTAAAAGCATCTGAAATTTTGAACTTTATTCCCGTATAAAAAGTGCCGCCAATTAATAGTTTTTTGTAAGAATCAAAGTCTGAAGAATTATATGAGCCTAATGTATTTGAAAAACTTCCATCCCGATTTATCCCATCTTTAATAACTTCAAATTTTGAAAATATTGAAATTTGTGGACCTGCTCCAATTAAACCCCAAATTTTATTTTGACTATCTAAAGGAATTGCATATTGAGCGGTAATTGGAATAATAAAATATTCAAAAGTATTTTTTGATCGTACCTGAAAATACATGTTTTTCTCATCAATCACGAATACGCCGTTTTCTTTTGCAACTAATTTAGATTGCACTTCACTTTTTTGCTGTCCATAATTAATTGCAATTTTAAAACCTACGTTTTCATTGATATATTTTTCAATAAAAACACCTCCATAAATTCCATTTATTTTTGCTGGTTTCACTTTTATATGGGAACTATTGTCTAAGAAACTATTCTTTTTCCAATGTAAAAAAGGCATAAAATTCGCACCAAATTGGATTTCTTGGTTTCCTCCCTGTGCATTAATATTTAAGATAAAAATTGAAAAAAGGATAAGTATTAGTATCTTTTTCATTATTTAATAATTAGTTGTTTAGATGTTTTGGAAGATTTAGATGAAAGAACAACCGTGTATGTGCCACGTTTTAAATTAGAAGTATTAATTTTTGCTTTACCTTTTGTTTTAACTTTCCCAGAACTTAACAAAGCGCCATTCATATTAAATATTTGGTAAGATGAGTCTTCTGTAGACAAGTTTTCCAAAATTACATCATTTTCTGCTGGATTTGGAGATATTGAAAATGTCGCATTTTTAGCAAAAGGATCTGCGCAAGGAGCAGGAGGAAATATATAATAATCTTTACATTTACTTTCTCCCGTACATAAGTTAATATTATAAACTCTAAATTTCTTTTGAACTCCAGGGCGATAGTGAATTGCGTCTGCGGGACCGGGCATAAAATTCGGAGTAATTTTAATATTACCATTAATAAATGCTACATCGCTAAAATGCATTTCTAAAAAATCTGCGGTACAAAAATCTCCGTCATTAGTGTAATACAAATATCCATTAGGCGTTGTTGGAGATTGACTATCCAAAACCCTTAAATCAAATTGTTGTGTGGTAACAGTGCAAGCGTTTACGTTTACCGTTGCAGAAATATGCACCATAGTGCCAATTGCTAATGAATTGGAAGGTACAATATTGTAATTATTACCTCCTAAATAAGTTACAGTGCAATTTGGCGCATTCCAAGTTATATTTGGATTTGCACAACCTCCAGAATTGATTGCGAGTGTTGCAGTAAGACCAGAACTCTTACAAATAAAATTTTGAAATTTATTTTCGTAAAAAGGTATTGTTAAGGTTGCTGCTAAATCTGTCCTAGTGATTTCTTTAACAGAAGTTTTGTAGTATATAGGGTTACCAATGCGCGAAACTTGAACACCAACCGTATAATTGCCTACACCGGGATTTACAGTAATTGTTTTAGTGCCTGCACCAGAGAGAATTTGGGCATTACTACTAACTGACCATTCAAACTTATTTGCATCTCCTGTATCACCAATAGAATAAGTTAGAACAGAGGAACAACAATTTGGAGCAACATCTGGCCCCGTGATTGGTATACTACAAGGAATTCTATATAAATTTACGGTTTGTGTACCCGAGGCTGTACCTTGATCATAACCCACTTTATAAGTAACGGTTGCTTTTAATTTTGCAGTTTTTTCAAAATGACAACAATCTCCCCATTGTACAGGAATTGTAATTGATGTCGCATTAGTTGAAACAGAATAAGTAGAACTATTAAGATTCTTAATGTATCCAACTGGACTACCGTTTACACAAACATCAATGTCCGAAGAAATCTCCCATTTTATAACATTAGCATTTGGGAGTAAACCAGAGACAGAAAAAGTATAGTAATTTTGTTGTCCTATTTCTATATTATAGGGATTTAGGCTATTAGGCGATACAGTCTGTGCGTAGAAGTTTGAAAGAAATGATATCATCGTAAGCGAAAATAATATCAAAAATCTACGAACTTGAGATTTTACTTCTTTGCTTGTTGCTTGTTGCTTGTTGCTTGTTGCTTGTTGCTTGTTGCTTGTTGCTTGCAAAGTTGTTTTTCATATAAAGGTAATATTTTAACGTAAAGTTATCAAAATATTTAACACAAATAAAATTATTTTTCATTAAAATTTAGATAAACCAAACTTCCTTCAAAGTTATCATTTAGATTTTTTAAAACTTTAGCATTTGCTGTTTTATCTTTTAATTTTTCAATAAAGAAAGAGGTTTCAAAAAATTGACGGTGAATTCCTGGCAAAAGTTCCATGAAAAAATTCATTCCGATTTTATTGTTGTGAAGATCCATTTTTTTCTGTAAAGGCTTGTTTGGAAAAAGCTCTTCGTGTAAATCCGTCATTTTTTTTGTAAAATCCAAAGACTTTTTTGGTGAAGAAATTTTACAACAATACATCATGATCAAACAACACCAAAGTGCGTGACGAAAAGCATTTCCTTCGCCATCATTAGAATTGGTTTTTGGATATTCTTTTTTCGCAATATTAAAAGTTTTTAAAGTTGCGTAAAAAGAGATTATGGTAAATAAAGGATGTTGCAGAAAAAGCCAAAATAATTTCCAAAGTTTTCCGATGGTAAGAGAACGAAGCGCATTAAAAAGAATTTTAAAAGTTCTCATAAAAGAAATCTCTCTGATAAAAGAGAGATTTTTTAATAATTTAATTAACTAAAAGAGTTAAACATTAGTTAAAAGCTTAACTGTTTGCGACACTTTTTCTTTAATATTTGTGCGTTTAACAATAAAATCTACGAAACCTTTTTCCTGCAAAAACTCCGAAGTCTGGAAACCTTCTGGTAAATCTTTACCAATGGTCTCACGAATAACGCGCGGTCCTGCGAAACCAATTAAAGCGCCTGGTTCTGCCATAATTATATCGGCAGTCATTGCAAATGATGCGGTAATTCCACCAAAAGTTGGATCGCACAAATAAGCGATATAAAGCAAACCTTCTTCAGAAAGTTGCGCTAATTTTGACTGAACTTTCGCCAATTGCATTAATGAATAAGTCGCTTCCTGCATTCTTGCACCACCTGATTGTGAAATAATCATATATGGTAAACGATTTTCAATGCAATAATCGACTGCACGACGGATTTTCTCGCCCATCACAGAACCAAGAGATCCACCAATAAATGCAAAATCCATACAAGAAACAACCATTTTCACACCATTAACTTCGCCGACTGCATTTCTAATAGAATCGGTTAATTTGGTTTTAGCTTTTACCTCTTTTAAACGATCATTATATGATTTTGTATCTTTAAAATTAAGCATGTCGATGCTTTCAACGTCTGCATTTAATTCTGTGAATTTTCCGCTGTCAAAAAGCATATCAAAATATTCTCTACTTCCGATTCTTACATGGAAACCGTCTTCTGGAGAGACATAATTGTTTCTTTTCAATTCTTCGTACTCAATAATTTTTCCCGTCGGAGTTTGATGCCATAGTCCTTGTGGAACATCTTTTTTGTCTTCCGTAGAAGTGGTGATATTTTTTGCTTTTCTTTTGAACCAATCGAATGCCATCTGTTAGATTTTAGATTTTAGATTTTGAATTTTAGATTTTAAACAATTTAAAATTTATAATTCATAATTTTTTTAAAGTGTATCAATATTATTTAAATCCTGAAATGCTTCTGTTAATCTTGTAATAAAAGTCTCTTCACCTTTTCTAACCCAAACACGTGGATCATAGAATTTTTTATTTGGAATTTCTGGACCTTCTAGATTTCCGATTTGGGATTTTAAATAATCTTGTTTTCCAATCATATAATCACGGATTCCTTCTGTGTATGCAAACTGTAAATCCGTGTCGATATTCATTTTGATCACACCGTAATCAATTGCTTCTCGGATTTCTTCTAATGATGAACCAGATCCACCATGGAAAACGAAATTAATAGGATTGTGTTCTGTTCCAAATTTTTCTTGAACATATTTTTGAGAATTATCTAAAATTTTCGGAGTTAATTTTACATTTCCAGGTTTGTAAACGCCATGAACATTCCCAAAAGCAGCAGCAATTGTAAAGTTTGGAGAAACTTGTTTTAATCTTTCATAGCAATAAGAAACCTCGTCCGGTTGCGTATAAAGTTTAGACGAATCTACATCAGAATTATCTACCCCATCTTCTTCACCACCAGTAATTCCTAATTCTATTTCTAAAGTCATACCGATTTTCGCCATTCTTTCAAAATATTTACAAGAAATATCCATGTTTTCTTCTAAAGGTTCTTCAGATAAATCGAGCATGTGAGAAGAATAGAGTGATTTTCCGTATTGTTTGAAATAAGTTTCATTCGCATCTATTAAACCATCAATCCAAGGTAATAATTTTTTTGCGCAGTGATCTGTATGTAGAATAATAGTTGCGCCATAAGCTTCAGCTAAGGTATGAATGTGTTTTGCGCCTGCAATTGCTCCTAAAACTGCAGCTTGTTGGTTTTCATTACTCAAACCTTTTCCAGCATTAAAAGCTGCGCCACCGTTAGAAAACTGAATAATTAATGGTGCATTATTTTTTGCTGCACATTCCATCGCTGCATTTACATTGCTAGATCCTATGACGTTGCAAGCGGGTAAAGCAAATTTATTTTCTTTTGCGTATTGGAAAATATCACTTACTAGTTCTCCTGTGGCAACTCCTGCTGGAAACTTTCTGCTCATAATATATTTTTTTAAAATTTCTGTAATGTTTTTGAGGCCATAAAGTTAAGCAATTATGATGAGAACATCAATTTCTTTTATCTTTTCCCCAAAGTAATTTCTGACGAATTGTTTCATAAAAACTCAGATTATTTGGTTGTACCAAAGCAATTTCGAAGGGTGCTTTGCGTAAAATAATCTCTATATTTGTATCAATGTGACACAATCTAGAATCCATTGAAAGTGTATATTGTGGCACGCGACTTTCTATTTTTAATTTTATTTCCACATCATCTTTCACAATTAGAGGTCTTACATTTAAATTATGTGGAGCAATTGGAGTAATTACAAAAACATTATTATCTGGGGAAATAATTGGTCCCCCACAACTTAAATTATATGCAGTAGAGCCAGTTGGTGTAGAAATTATTAAACCATCTCCCCAAAAAACATTCAGAAATTCATTATTTAGGAAAGATTCTACCGTAATCATAGAAGTGGTTTCTTTTCTAGAAATACTGATATCATTAATGGCGTACGGAAAAAATAAACCAGAATTGGGCGCTACAATTTCAATTACAGAACGTTGACTTAGACGGTAATTTTGAGATATAATTGTATCCAATTCTTTAAAAACCTCTTCTTTAGTAAAACTTGAAAGAAAACCAAGTCTCCCAGTATTAACGCCTACAATGGGAATTTCTAAATCTTCGATAAAAATTAAAGCATTTAAAATTGTTCCGTCGCCACCAAAACTAAAAAACAAATCTACCTTTTGTTCCCGCAGATTTTGCTTATTAGAAAAGGTTTGAAAATCTTTAGAAAAATTAAGACTTTCCACCATTACTTCATGCAGCGTCACTTCTACGCTTTTCTTGGCAAGTTCTGAAATGAATTTACTTAAATATAAAAAAGTATCAAGATCTTTTTTTTGAGAATATATAGCTGCTTTCATTTCCTAAAATTCTAAATATTTTTGAAAAAAACCAAAACGTGCTTTTAATAGCTCTTCTTTTTCATCATCATAATGTTTCTCAACCACTTCATAACCATATCTTTCAAAAGTTTCATCTATTGAGCTGAGATTTTCACTGCTAATTTTTAAAGTGATTTGAACCTCATCTCTTTCCAAGGAACTGATAAAACTACCAAAAATTTTAGAATTATTTTCCTCAATTATTTTTGAAATTTCTGAAAAAGAGTAATCTCTGTAATTTTTTTGTACAATAATCACAGCTCCAATTTCTGAAAACAATGGATATTTTGAAAATTCATTAAATATATCATCACAAGAAATGTAGCCTAAATAACGTTCTTCTTTGTCAATTACAGGAACCAAATTAGAGTTAAAAATATGGAAAAGCTTAATAGAATCTAATAAATGACCGTCTTCTAAAACTGCAAATCTTTCAAAGTGAATTTCTAAAGATTGCAAAATTCCTTCTGGGCTTTCCTCTAAGAAAGCCAAACTTATTGCGCCTAAAAATAATTTATTTTTGGTCACGAAAACGTGAGAATAAGAAAATTCTCTGGCAATTTCCGCTGCTTCTTCTATAGAATCTGCAATATCAAAATCGGGATAATCTTTAGAAATATAGTCTTGTATAAACATTGCGCTAATTTAGGAAATAAATTTTCAGTGGGAAAAACACTTTTTTAAGGCTTTTAGTTATCTTGAATTTCTGTAGAAATGATTTTTGCTTTTTTAGTTCTTAAAAATATTAATCCACTAATAATTATTAATCCACCAATAAATTGAAAAAAGGATAGTTTTTCACCGTCTAGAATTCCCCACATTACTGCTACAATTGGCATTAATAATGTAACTGTAGAAGCGAATAAAGGTGTAGAAATATTCATCAATCTGTAATTGAGCATCATCGCAAGACCAGTTCCGAAAACAGAAAGTAGTGACACATATCCAATTCCTTCCAAATGGTTTTTATCAAAGCTAAATTCACCAAAAAATCCAGCGAAAAATAGTGCAATTAATGACGGTAAAAATAAAACAAATGAAAAAACAAATGCAGATAAAACTTTAGCCGAAATGCTTTGTAACTTGGCTTTCACTGTCGTCATACTTATAGCATAACATAAAGTGGCGACAAGAAGAAGTAAAATTGGCCAAAGTTTGAATCCACCAGTTTCACCTGTCGCAAAAGTGAGGATACAAGTACCTGTAAAACTTATGAAAACACCAATTAATTGTCTTTTTGAGGTTTCCGTTTTCCAGATGAGCAATCCTAAAATAATGATAAAAATTGGCATCATTGAATTTATGATTCCTGCAATACTACTCGAAACTTTAGTTTCTGCAATTGGGAAAAGAAACATAGGAATAAAATTACCTGTTACTGCAGCAAGAATTAACCATTTTAATAGTTTTCTTGGGAATAGTTTAATTTTTAAAATTGCGTAAGGCAAAAGAATTATCCCCGCAATTAAAACTCGTAAAGCTCCAACTTCAAAAGGATTGTAATGTTCTAAAGATTTTTTAATTAAAATAAAAGAAGAGCCCCAAATTAATGAGAGCAAAATTAGTAAAATCCATTTTTCTTTTTCAGGCCTCATTTTGATTATTTAATATTTTTAAATACTCGCTTTTTGAAATCATTTTTGCGCCCAAGCTTTCAAGATGTTTGGAATGGATTTGGCAATCTATCAATTCCAATTTTTTTTTATTTTTTAAAATAAAATTAATAAAACCTGCTTTAGATGCATTTGAAACTTCAGAAAACATACTTTCACCACAAAATACTTTTCCTATTTTTAAACCATAAAAACCACCGACTAATTTTTCATTTTGCCACACTTCAAAACTATGTGCGATGTTTTTTTGATTAAGTTTTACTAAAGATTCTATTAACTCATCTGAAAGCCAAGTTCCATCTTGATCTTTTCGCTTAATTTTTTGACATTTAATTAAAACCTCTTTGAAGCATTGATTTTCACTAAACTTAAATCCTTTTCTTTTTAAAATTTTCTCCATTGATTTTGAAATTTTTAAATCTTCTGGAAATAGAACAAATCTTGGATCAGGACACCACCACAGAATTTCTTCACCTTCATTAAACCATGGGAAAATTCCAATCTCATAAGCCAACTTCAAACGTTCCGGTGATAAATCTCCTCCAATTGCCAATAAACCAGATTCTGGTTGGAACTTTGAAGGATTTGGAAAGGAAATTACTTCGGGGTTTAATAAAAACATATTTTCAAAAAGTTAAATCCCGCTCCAAAAGGGCAGGATTTAATTGATTTCAATTATTTAATTTAAATTTTTAGAAAGGTAAATCGTCCTCTTCTTCAGCAAAAACATCTGTAGAAGATGCGGTATTGTTTGCTGAAGGACTCGGCGTTGCAGCAGTTGGTTCTGTACTATTCCCTTCTAATTTTTCAATTCTCCAACCTACAATAGAATTAAAGTATTTCACCACATTATCTGGCGAAGTCCATTCCCGACCTCTTAAGTTAATACCAATTTTCACAGAATCTCCTTCGTTGAATTTTGTTGGTAAATCTGCTTTATCTTGAAGAAATTCAATACTTATTGGCTGTGGATATTGCTCTTCTGTCATTAATATCAGTTCTCTTTTCTGAAAACCACTGTTAAAAGTCTGCAAATCAGTCACTTTTTTTATTGTTCCTTGTAAATCCATTTTCTTATATTATATGTGGTAAAAGTAATAAAAATGATTTTAAAAATGAAAAATGTAAAGCAAAAATTATTTTTTTTATTTTTATTCAAAAAAATTTGCTGTAAAAATTAAAACATTATATCTTTGCAGTCACAAAAAAAGAAAAGAAGTTCATTTTTAAGCGGATGTGGTGGAATTGGTAGACACGCCAGACTTAGGATCTGGTGCCGTGAGGTGTGTGGGTTCGAGTCCCTTCATCCGCACCATTTTTGAGATATTTTTGAAAATAAAATGCGAAAATAGCTCAGCTGGTAGAGCACGACCTTGCCAAGGTCGGGGTCGCGGGTTCGAATCCCGTTTTTCGCTCCACACTTTGCCTTGGTGGTGGAATTGGTAGACACGCAGGACTTAAAATCCTGTGTCCGTAAGGATGTACGGGTTCAAGTCCCGTCCGAGGTACTTTAAACGCTGTTAATCTTTTGATTTTCAGCGTTTTTTATTTTACATAAACAAGATTTAATAAATATTTTAATTTTTATTTAAAAAAATTCAGAAAACTTGCGGTTAATCCACCTAAAATCTTATATTTGTGTTTACTTTTAACAATTAAAATTTACTATGAAAGATCTTATTGGAAAAATTAATGCAGAATTTGAAGCATTTACAAACGAATCTACACAACAAGTAGAAAAAGGAAATAAAGCAGCAGGTACAAGAGCAAGAAAAGCAGCTTTAGAATTAAGCAAATTATTTAAAGAATTTAGAAAAGTCTCTGTAGAAGCTTCTAAAGCTTAATATCAGTTGATTATCATTTCCAAACCATACTTTTTAAGTGTGGTTTTTTTCATTTTTAATTAATGCATTTGTAAATCTTTATTCGTTTAAAATTTAAAAATAATTCTCTTTTAATTCTTTAAAAATTTATTTTTGCCAAATGATTTCGCTAAAACCACTTCTTATTCTCAGAAATATTGAATTCCGCCATCTTCTTTCTGGGCGTTTTTTTATAATATTTGCATTCAGAATGTTGGCAACTCTTTTAGGATGGTGGGTTTATCAGTTGACTAAAGATCCACTTTCAATTGGTTTAATTGGTTTGTCAGAAGTTGTTCCGGCTGTTTCTACCGCACTTTATGCGGGGCATGTAATTGATATGAATGAGAAAAAGAAATTATTACTCATTTGTAATTATTCCTATGTTATACTAATTGCTTTACTTTTAATCCCTGCTTTTATAAACTTAGGATTTACTGGTCATCAAACCACATATTATATTTATGGAGTCATATTTTTTACAGGAATCGCACGTGCTTTTATCGGACCAATTGTGCCTTCAATGATTCCAAAAATAGTAAAACAAGAGAATTTAGCTTATGCAATAACATTAAATCAAGCGACATTTCTTATCGCAGCAGTTTGTGGACACGCAATTGGAGGTTTGCTTATTGCTTATATTACTTTAAAATGGACTTTAGTTGTAATAATTGGACTCGTTATTTTTGCCAGTTTCTTTTTTTGGAAATTAAACAAACAAGAATCAGATTACGATAAAAAAGAAGTAAAAGTTTGGGAAAGTATGCGCGAAGGAATTCATTATATTTATAAAACAAAAGAAATTTTGGGAGCGCTTTCTTTAGATATGTTTGCGGTTTTATTTGGTGGTGCAGTTGCAATGATTCCCGTTTACGCAAGTGATATTTTAAAAGTAGGAGCAGAAGGTTTTGGTTTTTTAAATGCCGCTTCAGACATTGGTTCCATGTGTATTATTTTGCTTTTATCTTTAATTCCTTTACGCAAAAATCAAGGTAAAATTTTATTAGCTGCAGTTGCGGGTTTCGGATTTTGCATCATGGGTTTTGGCTTTTCAGAATGGTACGCTTTATCCTTTTTCTTTTTAATGTTAAGCGGAATGTTAGATGGAATTTCAGTAGTCATTCGTGGTACAATTGTTCAGTTGAAAACGCCAGATCATATTCGTGGTCGCGTTTTGAGTGTGAATTCTATTTTTATAATGTCAAGTAACGAAATGGGTCAATTTGAAAGCGGGGTCGCTGCAAAATTAATGGGCGTTGTTCGCTCTGTAGTTTTTGGAGGGGTTATGACGGTTTTAATTTCTGCTTTTGTGGCAACAAAATTTCCAAAACTTCGTAAAATGGAATATTAAATTTTTGAAGCATTTCGTTTTTTGTTTTTTCCCATTTTACACCCGCTTTTCATTACAATCTTTTTTTTGAAAAAAAGGATTTCCATTTCAATCGGGGCTATAAGTTTGAGATTGTATTTTTCAACTTACTAACAATAATAATTTTTTAATTAATTGAAAATTAATTATTTGTGCTACATTTTTTTATTTTGTTAGTTAGTAATTTTCCATCAAAGTTTTATTATTTTATCTTTGTACCATGTCACAAAAAGAAACACTTTCTTCACTCATCCACGGTAATTTTGCAAAAGAATTATCCATTTCTGATGGTAAAATGCCGCCGAATGCCGTAGAATTTGAGAAATTAGTTCTCGGTTCTTTCTTGATTGATAGAAAAGGTTTGGATTACGGAATTGATCTTTTACGTTCCGAAGTTTTTTATGATCCGCGTCATCAAGAAATTTTTAAAGTGATAACTTCTTTATTTGAAGACAATGCGCCAGTTGATTTAATGACTGTAATTCAAGCCTTAAAAAAAACAGAACGTTTAAGTTCCGCAGGTGGCGATAATTATATTATAGATTTAACTTTAGCCGTAAGTTCTTCTGCGCATATTGAATATCACATTAGAATTGTTCTAGAAAAATTTATTTTGCGTTCTCTTATTAATGTTTCAGCAAATGTAATCGACAATTCTTATAAAGAAACTACCGATGTTTTTGAATTATTAGATAAAGCAGAACAATCTTTTTTTGAAATTACAAACGGAACTATTAAAAAAGGATTTGACACCGCAAATTCTTTAGTAAAAGAAGCGATAGAAAAAATTAAATTATTACGAGACAAAGAAGGTATTTCCGGAATACCTTCTGGTTTTACAGCAATTGATAAAGAAACCGGCGGTTGGCAAAATTCAGATTTAATTATTATTGCAGCAAGACCTGCAATGGGAAAAACTGCGTTTCTACTTTCAATGGCAAGAAATATTGCAGTAGAACATAAAATTCCTTTGGCTTTATTTTCTTTAGAAATGGCTTCTGTTCAATTAATTACAAGAATGATTGCTTCAGAAACCGGCATTTCTTCTGAAAAATTACGGAAAGGTCAAATGACCGATGAAGAATGGGAAATTTTATTTAGAAATGTTTCCGAATTAGAAAATGCTCCTTTATTTATTGATGAAACACCGTCACTTTCTGTTTTCGATTTTCGTGCAAAATGTCGAAGATTGGTTATGCAACACGGCGTGAAAATTATAATGGTAGATTATTTACAATTAATGACCGCTAATTCTGGAAAAGGTGGCGCAGGAAATAGAGAACAAGAGATTGCGACTATTTCCCGTTCATTAAAGGCTATTGCGAAAGAATTAAATGTTCCAGTAATTGCGCTTTCACAACTTTCAAGAAGTGTAGAGACAAGAACTGGGAAAAGACCACAACTTTCAGATTTACGAGAATCTGGCGCAATCGAACAAGATGCAGATATTGTATCTTTTATTTTCCGCCCAGAATATTATAAAATCGCCACTTGGGATAATGATCCAGAAGGTGAAGAATCTCACACAGAAAATCAAGCAGAATTAATTATTGCAAAACATAGAAATGGCGCAACAGCTGATGTTCGATTATCTTTCTATAAGAATATTGCAAAATTTGCAGACCTTAATTTATTTGGAGGTCCAAACGATTACCAAGCTTCTAATTTTGAAAAAAATGATCAACTTTCAGGTTTTGAAAAACTTAGAACAACCATAGATCCGGGAGCAGCTTTTGATTTACCTAAAAAACCAAACGTCTCTGGTTCCGCAATGAATAATGAAGACGACGGAATGCCGTTTTAAAAATTTTTCTCGCAAAAGTCTAAAAAAATTTACTGAAAATTCTCACAGATATAGCAAATTTGGAATATTTTTTTTGCAATTTATCTGCTTTATCTGTAAAATCTGCGAGAAAATAAGTTCTGCAAGAACAAATTAAAAGAATAAAATTTTGACAATTAATATTTACACAGACGGCGCATGCAGTGGAAATCCCGGAAAAGGTGGTTTTGGAATTGTAATGGAAATGCCCGAAAAAAATTATTCTAAAAATTTTGCGCAAGGTTTTCGTTTGACTACAAACAATCGAATGGAACTTTTGGCGGTAATTGTTGGGTTAGAACAACTTAAAAATGGGGAAGAAGACGTTCATGTTTTCACAGATAGCAAATATGTTTCTGAAGCGATTAACAAAAAATGGTTGCAAAACTGGGTGAAAATTGGGTTTAAAAATAAAAAAAACCCCGATTTGTGGCAACGTTTAATTCCTTTATTAAAGAAACACAAGGTTACATTTCATTGGATAAAAGGTCATGACGGACATATTCAAAATGAAATTTGTGATAAAATTGCAGTAAAAGCTTCGCAAGGTGAAAATCTGGAAACTGATGATTATTTTGAAAACGCAAATAATGGAGGCCTTTTCCAGGAATAATTTTAATCAAGATTGCAAAAAATCAGTAAACCTTTAAAGTAAATATCTTTTTTAAAATATTTATATTTGTTAGATGAATTACATAGATGCTTTAAAACAGCGTTACTCAGTAAAAAAATTTAATAAAGAAATTCCCGTATCTCGGGAAAATTTGTCCCCCATTTTAGAAGCTGGAAAATTAGCGGCTAGTTCTTTGGGTTTACAACCTTACAGAATTTTGGTTGTAGAAAGTTCAGAAATTAAAGAAAAATTAATTCCTGCTTTTGGAAATCCTTCGCAAATTTCTACTTGTTCACACTTAATAGTTTTAATTTCCCGAAAAAATATTGAAGCACATTATTTGGACGGCTATTTCAAACATATTACAGAAGTAAGAAAAACACCACCAGAAATTTTAGCTGGTTTTAGAAATTCTATAGATCATCATCTTGTAAATCTTCAAAAAAAAGAATTGGAAAGTTGGGCTGAAAAACAAACTTACATTGTTTTGGGGAATCTGATGTTTGCTGCAGCTTTAGAAAAAGTAGATTCTTGTCCGATGGAAGGTTTTGACGCAGAATTAATGGCTGAAATTTTAGATATAGATTCTGAAAAAGAAAAAGTCTGTGTCACTTTGGCTTTAGGTTACAGAGCAGATGACGATTTTTTTAAAACTTTAGAAAAGGTAAGAAAACCTGATGAAAAACTATTTAAATTTTTGTAATTATTTGATGAAATATAAATATGTTATCAAACAATTAAATCAAATAAAATCACTTCAAAACATCTTTAAATGATAAAAGCAGATGTTCTCGTAATCGGTTCTGGTATTTCCGGACTTTCTTACGCGATAAAGATTTCGGAGAAAATGCCCGAAGCTAAAATTATCATCGTTACAAAAGCCGATGAAGACGAAAGCAATACAAAATACGCACAAGGCGGTTTAGCTGTAGTAACAGATTTTGATCACGATACTTTCCAAAAACATATTGATGACACTATGCGCGCTGGAGATGGAGAAAACGATATTTCTATAGTAAAAATGGTAGTGGAAGAAGGCCCGAAACGATTTAAAGAATTGGTAGATTGGGGAACTAAATTTGATCAAAAAGATGGCGAATTAATGCTTGGAAGAGAAGGCGGTCACACAGAAAACAGAATTGTACATCATAAAGATATTACAGGATTTGAAATCGAACGTGCACTTTTAGAAACCGTAAATAATTCTGAAAATATTGAAATGTTGCCGTATCATTATGTGATAGATTTGATTACGCAACACCACGTTCCGGGAAAGGAATTGGATGAAGGAAATATCAGTTGTTATGGAGCTTATATTTTGGATGAAAAATCAAAAAAAATCAAAAAAATTACAGCAAAAATAACTTTGGTCGCAACTGGCGGTGCAGGTCACGTTTATAAAAATACGACCAATCCGATTATTGCAACTGGCGACGGAATTGCTTTCGTTTCTCGAGCAAAAGGAAAAGTTTCCAATATGCAATATTACCAATTTCATCCGACGGCGCTTTACAGCAAAATTGATGGAATGTTGTTTTTAATTTCTGAAGCCGTTCGTGGTGATGGTGCAAAATTGCGCTTGAAAAATGGAGAAGCTTTTATGGCAAAATATGATGTACGGGAAGAAATGGCGTCGCGCGATATTGTTGCAAGAGCAATTGATAATGAAATGAAAATTACGGGTGATGAATTTGTTGGTTTGGATTGCCGGAAAATGAACAAAGAGAAATTTTTAGAACATTTCCCAAATATTTATAAAAAATGTTTAGATGAAGGAATTGATCCATTTAAAGATTTAATTCCTGTAGTTCCTGCGTGTCATTATCTTTGTGGCGGAATTGAAATTGACAAAGACGGACAATCTTCTATAAAAAATCTTTTTGCAGTTGGAGAATGTACAAATTCTGGTTTACATGGCGCAAATCGTTTGGCTTCCAATTCTTTGCTGGAAGGTTTGGTTTTTGGTCATAATGCCGCAATGAAAACGGTAGAACTTTTAGAAAAAAATGAATTTAATTTTGAAGATTTAAAAGCAATTCCAGAATGGAATGAGGCCGGAATGAAAATGATGGATGAAATGGTTTTGGTAAGTTATCTTCGCAAGCAATTGCAAGAAATGATGAGCGATTTGGTGAGTATTGTGCGGAGTAATGAACGTTTAAAAATAGCATTAAACAAACAAAAAGAAATTTCCGAAGCCGTAAAACAACTTTACAAATATTCGATTCTTTCGCCAAAACTTTCTGAGTTAAGAAATTTGGTAAATATTGCTGAACTTATTATCGTTCAGTCGATTGCGATGAATGAAAATAAAGGTGCTTTTTTTAATAAGGATTTGGTTTAAATAAAATTAAAATGAAACTTTCCCCCATAATTTCCGCTAAAGAATTACAAAAAATTCTATCTAAAGAAAATCTAATCATAGTAGATGCCGGAAGTGGCGGAAATTCTTATGATAATTTTTTAAAAAAACACCTTCAAAATGCACTTTATGTTGATTTAAACAAAGATTTAGCAGCAGTTCCAGAAAATCCAAAATTTGGTGGAAGACACCCTTTGCCCAAGTTGGATGATTTTTTTAAAGTTTTGCAAAGATTAGGAATTTCAAAAAACTCACACATTATTATATATGATAATAAATTTGGTGCAAATGCAGCGTCAAGATTTTGGTGGATGTTGAAATCTGTAGGAATAGAAAACGTTCAGGTTTTAGACGGCGGTTTGCAAATGGCAGAGAAATTGGGATTTCCAATGGATTTTGTAGAAAATAAGGTTCAAGAAAATTCAGATTTTAAATTATTAAATGAAAATCAAGATTGGACTTTTCCTCAAATTAATTTAGATTTTGTTAAAAATTTAAGTCAAAACCCAGAATTTACTTTAATTGATGTTCGGGATAAAGCGAGATATGACGGTGAAACAGAACCAATTGATAAAATTGCGGGACATATTCCTTATGCTAAAAACTTACCTTTTAATGAAAATCTTAACGAGGATGGAACATTTAAAAAACCTGAAGTTTTAAAAGAACAGTTTAATCAATTTTTTAAAAATTATTTCGCTGAAAAAACTGCTATTAGTTGTGGTTCAGGAGTGACTGCGTGTCACACGATTTTAGCAATGGCTTATGCAGGATTTGAAATTCCAAAATTATATGTGGGTTCCTACAGTGAATGGATAAATCAAAATTAAATTTATAATAATTTTATTTAAAATAAATGAAATCTGCAAGATTCGCGAATTCAAAAAAAGATATATAAAAAAGATGAGCAAAAAACCAAAATACATTACCGAAAAAGCTTTAAAAACTTTTATTAATAGCGCTTTAGAAGAAGACATCCAAAGTGGAGATCATTCTACTTTATCCACTATTCCAAAAGATTTGGTGCAAAGTGCACAACTTTTAGTAAAAGAGAATTGCATTTTGGCAGGCGTTGAAATGGCTAAAATTATTTTTAAAACTTTTGATAAAAATTTAGAAATAGAAGTTTTTATAAAAGATGGAGAAGAAGCAAGAGTTGGAGATATTGCTTTTATAATAAAAGGAAGCGCCCGTTCAATTTTATCTACGGAAAGATTAGTTTTAAACTGTATGCAAAGAATGAGCGGTATCGCTACTTTAACGCATGAATGGGACGCAAGATTAATTGGTACAAAAACCAAACTTTTAGATACTCGGAAAACCACACCAAATTTTAGAATTTGCGAAAAATGGGCCGTTGCAATTGGCGGTGGAACCAATCACAGATACGGACTTTATGACATGATCATGTTGAAAGACAACCACATCGATTACAACGGAAGCATCACAAAAGCCGTTCAAATGGCAAAAGATTACGTCGAAGAAAAGAAACTAAAATTGAAAATTGAAGTTGAAACTAGAAATTTAGAAGAAGTTCAGGAAGCATTAATTGCAGGCGCAGATAGAATTATGCTTGATAATATGGATGTTTCGATGATGAAAAAAGCAGTAGAAATAATTAAGGGAAAATGTGAAACTGAAGCTTCCGGTGGGATTTTGCGAGAAAATATAAAAGAAATTGCATCAACTGGCGTTACTTTTATATCTTCAGGTGCGCTTACTCATTCGGCTAAAAATATTGATTTAAGTTTAAAGGCGGTAAAAAATTAGGTTTTTCGCATTTTTAAAAAAGTTACACATGTCAGTTCCACGCTTATAATAGTCTGCAAGCCAATTTTATAATAAATAAGTTAACAAAATATTAAAATTTAACATTTTGTTAATGATAGTTTCAAAAAAAAAAACGATTTTTGCACCAAACTTAGATACTCTAAAAAACAATTAATTATGAATTTAGTTCAAAAGTCAATGTTTACGGCATTAATTACGCTTTCTACGGCAAGTGTTTATTATGCTCAAAGTGTGAAAGATACACTTAGTAAGGAAAAAGCTATCGATGAAGTGGTAATTAGCGGTGTTGCTGATATCGCAAAAGATAGAAAAACGCCTGTTGCTGTTTCTACAATTAAAGAATCGCAAATTATTGAAAAATTAGGAAATCAGGAATTTCCTGAAATTTTAAACAGTACACCTTCTGTTTATGCCACTAAAGGTGGTGGTGGATTTGGAGATTCCAAATTAAACATTAGAGGTTTTGCTCAAGAAAATATCGCTGTAATGATCAATGGTGTTCCTGTAAACGACATGGAAAACGGTTCTGTTTATTGGAGCAACTGGGCTGGTTTATCTGATGTAACTTCTGCGATGCAAGTTCAAAGAGGTCTTGGTTCATCCAAATTGGCAATTGCTTCTGTTGGTGGAACGGTAAATATTTTAACCAGATCAGCAGACAGAAGGGAAGGCGGTAAAGCCTCTTTCGGTTTTGGTAATGACGGCTACAACAAACAACTTTTTGCCTATAATACCGGAAAAAACGCCAAAGGTTGGTCTTCCTCGTTTTTATTAAGCAGAACTGGCGGTTCTACTTATGCAAGCGGGACCCAGTTTGAAGGTTACAATTATTATTTCGCATTGGGTTACCAAAAAGGAAAACATGATTTTCAGTTTACCTTAACTGGTGCACCACAATGGCACAACCAACGAGCGTATGAAATTAAATTACAAACTCTAATTGATAGAGGTTCTTACGACAGTCCAGACAGAAGATACAATAATGAAGAGGGTGTTTTAAACGGACAGGAATATACTTTTAAAAGAAATTATTATCACAAACCGGTGATGTCTTTAAACTGGGATTGGAAAATGTCTCCAAGTTCAAAATTAAGCACTGTTGCTTACGCTTCTTTTGGTAGAGGTGGGGGAACATCAGATTATGGTGGTGTAAATGGTGGCAAAAGAGGAGCTGATGCTTCTTGGAAAAACGCAGATGGCTTAATCAATTTTGATGCGATTGTTGCTGCAAATGCTGCTTCCACACCAGATAAAGGTACTCTTGTTAGAGCTTCTTCTGTTAATTCACATAACTGGTTTGGTTTAATTTCAAATTTCAACCACAAGATTAATGATAATTTAAATTTTTCAGTTGGTTTTGATGGTAGATATTATTACGGGTATCACTACTATATAATTACTGATCTTTTAGGTGCTTCTGCATACAAAGACACGAAAAATTTAAATTTGACTGCACCAAATTATGTTTCCAACACATATAGCGCAAATGCAAGCTTTAACCCTTTCGGTGGAAAAATTGATCCTCTCAAAGATAGAGTAAACTTTAGTAATGATGGAGAAGTTCTTTATTATGGAGGTTTCGGTCAGTTAGAATATTCTAATGATAAAGTTTCTGCTTTTGTACAAGGTTCTGTTTCACAGCAAGGTTACCAAAGAATTGATAATTTCATTGTAGATGGTCAAACGACTTTAAACGGGAAATTAGTTTCACCAACCAATCAACCATCTGCTACGAATCCTCTATTATATGCTAAAACAGGATTTAAAAATCTTATAGGATATAATGCAAAAGTAGGTGTAAACTATAATATTGATGAAAGAAATAATGTTTTTGTTAACGCAGGTTACTATTCTAAACAACCCTTTATTAAAGCAGTTTATCAAAATAATAAAAATTACTTAAACCCGAACTTAACTAATGAAAAAATATTTGGTTTAGAAGCAGGTTATGGTTTCAGAGCATCTTGGTTAAATGTAAATGTAAATGGGTATAGAACTACCTGGAAAGACCAATATGTGCGTGCTAGAGTAAGTATTAAATTACCAGGAGGTGGTTACTTAAGTAATGCTTATGCTAATATTCAAGGAGTTGAAGAAGTTCACCAAGGGGTTGAGTTTGAAGCAAATTCTAGAATTAATAAGTGGTTAAAACTTACAGGTATGGTTGCTGTTGCAGATTGGCATTACAAAGGAAATGCAAACGGTTCCATATATAATGAGTCAAATGATCCGATTGATAACCAAGGAAATATAGTTGCAAGTGGAAACGCAGCAACCCAAACGCTTTATTTAGATAAAATTAAAGTTGGAAACGCAGCTCAAACGACTGCCGCATTGGGATTCGAAGTAGAACCAATAAAAGAATTTAGAATTAGTGCTAACTACAGATATATCAACCAACTTTATGCTAATTTGAACGTTCTTGACTTTTCTGATCAAGCTAAAGCAGCAAAAGGAGCTTTAGAATTGCCCAGTTATGGTTTAGTAGATATGGGAATTGGTTACAAATTCCGTTTGCCTAATGCAAAACAAAGTTTTACTGTAAGAGCAAATGTTTATAACTTATTAGACAAAATTTATATCCAAAATTCTTATACTAACATTCATGCTTCAGACGCAACAAGTAATGCTCCAGGTGCGCCAACGTACGAACAAGCTGGTAAATTATACCACGGTGTAGCAACAGCAAATGAAGTGTTTTTCGGTTTCGGAAGAACATTTTCTGTAAACATTGCATATAATTTCTAAAACAGTTTTTATATAACTTTAAATCCCGGCTTTTAGCCGGGATTTTTTTATATTTGTATTTCACAAAATCAAAAAAATAAATTATGGATTTTTACAATGTTTTTCTAAACGCTCACAAAGGAATCGGTTATCTAGTGCTTCTTTTAGTGCTGGTTTTTACAATGTCACTTTTGATCTGTATGTTCGGTTATTCTGGCCGAATTTCTAAATTACTAAAAAAATCAACTTTGATCACTATGATACTATTTCACATTCAGGTTTTAGTAGGAATCCCATTATTATTAATATTTTCTCCAGGTTTTAAAGCTGCATTAGATAGCGGAACTTTAATGAAAGATTCCTACGCAAGACATACTTTTGTTGAGCATCCTTTTTCAATGCTAGTTGCGGCAATTCTCTTAACAATTGTTTATAGATATACGAAAACGCACGAAACAATCGCCATGAAAATTGTAATTTTCGGAGTGATTGCAGTAGCATTTTTTGCATATGCATTTCCGTGGATGCGTGTTTTTGGCGCATAATTAAAGTGATAAATATTATATACATCGCTTTGCAAATTTCTTTGAAAAAATATTAATCAATATTTTAAAATATACTAGTAATGAAAGTAGCCTTGGTTGGCGCCACCGGTATGGTTGGTCAAGTCATGTTAAAAGTCTTGGAAGAAAAAAACTTCCCCGTAACGGAATTATTTCCTGTAGCCTCAGAAAAATCTGTTGGAAAAACTATTACATTTAAAAGTAAAGAATGTAAAATAGTTTCAATGCAAGATGCAATTGAGGCAAAACCAGAAATTGCACTTTTTTCTGCAGGCGGTGATATTTCTTTGGAATTTGCTCCAAAATTTGCAGCAGTTGGGACTACAGTTATAGATAATTCTTCAGCTTTTAGAATGAATTTTGCACACAAATTGATTGTCCCAGAAATTAACGCAAAAACTTTAACAAAAGAAGATAAAATTATTGCAAACCCAAACTGTTCTACAATTCAGTTGGTAATGGTTTTACATCCTTTAAATAAAAAATATAATTTAAAAAGAGTGGTCGTTTCTACTTATCAATCCGTTACAGGAACAGGTAAAAACGCAGTGGATCAACTAAATTCTGAAGTTCTCGGAGATAAATCTAAAAAGGTTTACCCTTATGAAATTTTTAAAAATGCATTGCCACATTGCGATGTTTTTTCTGAAAATGATTACACCAAAGAAGAAATAAAATTAATGACAGAACCCTTGAAAATTTTAGATGACAATTCATTTAAATTAACGGCAACTGCAGTTCGAGTTCCAGTTCAAGGTGGTCATTCTGAAAGTGTGAACATAGAATTTGAAAATGATTTTGAAATTGAAGATATTAAAGAATTACTTTCAAAAACACCAGGAATTATAGTTCAAGATGATGTGAAAAATAATCTTTATCCAATGCCGTTATATTCTGAAGGAAAAGATGAGGTTTTCGTCGGTAGAATTCGCCGAGACAATTCTCAAGATAAAACTTTAAATATGTGGATTGTTGCAGATAATCTGCGTAAAGGAGCCGCGACAAATGCGGTGCAAATTGCAGAATATTTAGTGAAAAATAATTTAGTTTAAAAAAAATGAGCGCCTAGATTGGGCGTTTTTTTTATGAAAGAAGACGCAGAAATATCAAAAAAAAGTTTCGCTTTTCAAAGAAATGTCGCCATAATTGGTGTGCTACTTTTTTTTGGAAAATTATTAGCTTGGCTTTTAACTAATTCCGACGCAATTTTTTCCGATGCAATGGAAAGTATTGTGAATATTATTGCCGCTTTTATGGGATTATATTCGCTTTATTTGGCTTCAAAACCACGAGATGAAGATCATCCGTACGGACACGGAAAAGTAGAATTCATTACTTCTGGAGTGGAAGGAGCGCTTGTAATTTTTGCTGGTTTAATGATAATTGGACAAGCTGTTGTTTCATTGTTTAAAGGTAATATTTTAGATAAAATAGATTACGGTATTTACATTGTTGCACTTACCGCAATTGTGAATTATTTTCTAGGCTATTTAAGTTTTAAAAAAGGAAAAGCACAAAATTCTATTGTTTTACAAAGTTCCGGAAAACATTTAATGGCCGATACTTTTACAACTTTAGGAGTGATTATAAGTTTGGTAATCGTTTATTTTACTAAAATTTATTGGATAGATTCGGTTGTTGCTTTGCTCTTTGGAATTTATATTATTTTTGTCGGTTACAAAATTGTACGCAAATCTTTGGGCGGAATAATGGATGAAGCAGATCCCAAAATGCTCCGTAAATTATCTTCACTTTTAAATCACAACCGAAGACCTGCGTGGATAGATTTGCACAATACTAAAATTCAGCAATATGGAAGTCGGCTTCATGTGGATGCACATTTAACTTTACCGTGGTATTATGAACTGCGAGATGCGCACAATGAAATGGAAGAAGTTGTGAAATTAATTGCAAAAAACTCAGACCGAAAAATTGAATTCAACATTCACATGGACGATTGCAAAGAATTTTCTTGTGAAATTTGCCAAGTAGAAAATTGCCCCGTTCGTTTGCACGCTTTTAAGAAAAAAATTATTTGGGATGAAAAAAATATTTCCCAAGTTCAGAAACATTCTATAAAGAATTAATTAAATTTCCAAACCTTTCTCAGACTGAACTTTTCGGTAATAAAATAGCGGAATTATCAACAATAAAATCAGTGGTTGAATCACAAATCTGCGCATATAAAAAGAAAATAAATAGCCAATTTCGAATTTATTATAAATGCAGAATAGATAAATAATAAAGGTAATTGCAAAAACCAAAGTCATTAAAACCCACGCTTGCAAAGTCCATCTTTTATTTAAAAATAAAGCTTGTACAATGATTAAGGAGAAAATTAAATTTAAACCAAACCGAAATAAATAATTTAAAATCAAAGGAAACCAATTAAAATCGGGAAAAAGCGCATTGATATCTGCACTTTTAAAAAATTCTAAAAAAGGATCATAAAATAAATGGTTTTCTACAAAGCGAACGCCAATTAATCCACAAACTCCAAGAATTACAAATAACCATCGTAAATTTCTCATTTTAATTTCTTCTTTTCGGTTTTAAAACAAAAAACTTCACCCAAATAAGCCAAAGAATAACAATTGTTCCATAGATAATTGCAGGAAAAATATATTGGTGTGAAATGGTTTCATATTTCGGATATTCTACTAAAATAATATTTAACCAGACAATTCTCAAAACATTCATAAGGTGAATTACAACTAAACCAACCGCCGCAAAAATAAAAGTTTTTGCACCTTTATAAAAAACAAAAATGAATGCCAAAAATAAAATCATAATAGAGATTGCGTTGCAACCTTCTACCATTCGAGAAATATAATTATTATTAACGTAAAACCAAGTCGTGTGATATCTCGCATCATCCACCAATTCCGTCGTATATCCTAAAGAATTTTGGCAAAAACCACTTTGTGCTGCAACCCATTTTGAAAAAGGATCTATTGCAGAACTAGCAAAATAATTCAGATAAAATTGGTACGCAAAAAGCAAAACAAGATAAATTATAATAAACCTTAAGATCACTTTTAAAATCGGTAAAAAATCTTTGAACATATAACAAAGATAACAAAATCTTCATTTTTTAGTATCTTTGTTTTTCCATGGAAGAAAAAGAAATTCTAGAGTTTTTTGAAGATTTTTCGCAAGAAAAAACGCTCGGTTTTTTGGAGTTACCACAAAGCGGTTCTTCCAGAAAAAATTACATTGTAGAAAACTCACAACAAAAATTTGTGATGACTTTCAATTCTAATATTTCGGAAAATCAATCTTTTTTTTATTTTTCTAAACTATTTTCAGAATTAAATTTAAATACACCAAAAATTTTTAAAATTAATTCGGCAGAAAATCTTTACATCCAAAGTTTCTTGGGCAATGAAACTTTATCTGAAATTATAGCCAAAGATGGTAAAACAGAACGAGTGAAATTATTAGTAAAGCAAGTTTTATCACATCTTTTTGAACTGCAAAAAAAATCATTAGGAAAAGTAGATTACACCAAAACCTTTGAATATACAAGTTACAACGAGCTTCCAATTTTAAATGATTTATTTTATTTTAAATGTTTTTTTATTGATGTTTTGGAACTGCCTTATCAAAAATCTAAATTAATTTCTGAGTTTTTAGAACTGGCAAAATTATTAGAAAAACTGCAACCAAGAGGTTTAATGTTGCGAGATTTCCAAGCCAGAAACATCATGGTAAAAGAAAACGAAGTTTTTTTCATCGATTATCAAGCGGCGATGGAAGGTCCATTAATGTATGATGTGATTTCATTATTATTTCAAGCAAAAGCTAATTTCTCTGAAGATTTTAAACAAGAAATGCTTAAATTTTATCTATCGAAATGGGAAAATGAAGAAGTTAAAAATCAATTAGAAAATTCAATAAAACCTCTGCAACTGATTCGTTTTTTGCAAGTTTTAGGAGCTTATGGATTTCGGGGATTGGTTCAGAAGAAAGAACATTTTCTAAAAAGTATTGAAAAAGGAGTAAAAAATATTCAAAATTTCGCTTATTCTTGGGACGAAATAAAAAATTATCCAGAATTGGAAAAATTAATTTTTAAATTGAATTGTTTAAAAATTAAAATTTAAAACATTAAGGATTATTAATTGTCAACTATATGGAAAAATAACTAAAAAAAGAATAAAAAGTAATATGAGTCTAAAAATAGAAATCCACAGTTTTTCCTACAAAAAAGGCGGAATCCCAAAAGATAATTCAGGAAACGGCGGCGGATTTTGTTTTGATTGCAGGGGAATTTTAAATCCCGGAAGAATTGAAGAATTTAAACCGCAAACGGGTCAGGAAATTGGAGTGCAAGAATTTTTAGAACAAAAAACCAAAATGCCACAATTCTTAGAAGGAATTAAAAATGTAATTTCTATCACAATAGAAGATTATCTAGATAGAAATTTTGAACATTTGCAAATTAATTTTGGTTGCACCGGCGGACAACATCGTTCCGTTTATTCTGCTGAAAAAATCGCAGAATTTATTAAAAATAATTATCCTGAAACTACAGTGAAATTATTTCATGATGAGCAACCACAATTAAAAGTATGAAATTGAAATGAAAGCATTGATTTTTGCGGCAGGAAAAGGAACGCGTTTAAAACCTTTTACAGACAAACATCCAAAAGCTTTATTTAAAGTAAATGGAGTTCCACTTTTGGAAAGAAATATAAAATATTTACAAACCTTTGGTATCGAAGATTTTGTTATTAATGTGCATCATTTTGGAAATCAAATTGTAGAATTTCTAGAATTAAATAATAATTTTAATGCAAATATTACCATTTCAAATGAGAAAGATGAACTTTTAGAAACCGGTGGTGGATTATTATTTGCACAATCATATTTAGAAAACGAAGACGATTTTCTAATTATGAACGCAGATATATTGACAGATTTAGCAATTGACGTCTTAATTAAGGAACATAAAAAGCAAAGGAATTTTGTTACATTAGCTGTTTCAGACCGTAAAAGTTCTCGCAAACTTTTATTTAATGAAGAACAAATTTTGCGCGGTTGGTTGAATGTGGATTCTGGCGAACAAAAATTAGCAGAATTTAACAAAGCTTTTAAACCAATGGCTTTTAGTGGAATACACTGTGTAAATGGTTCAATTTTTAATAAAATAAAACGTCGTGGAAAGTTCTCAATAATGGAGGAATATTTAGATTTAATGAAAACGGACATTATTAAAGGATTTTACCACAACGCAAATTTAGTAGATGTAGGAAAACCCGAAGCTGTAGAACAAGCAGAAAAACTTTTTGTATGATAGATGATAATAACTTAGAAGATAAAAGATTAAAAGAAAGTTTTCGGCAAAAAACTTGGGACGAAACCGTTACCAAAGACAGTTGGATGGTTTTTAAAGTCATGGCAGAATTTGTAGATGGCTATGAAAAAATGGCCAAAATAGGACCTTGTGTTTCTATTTTCGGATCTGCAAGATTAAAAAACGATGATAAATATTATTTAATGGCAACAGAAATTGCTAAAAAAATAACTGAATTAGGATTTGGAGTTATTACCGGCGGTGGACCAGGAATAATGGAAGCTGGAAATAAAGGAGCGCATGAAGGTGGAGGAAAATCCATCGGATTAAATATTGAATTGCCATTTGAACAACATTTTAATCCATATATTGACAAGGGCTATTCTTTAGATTACGACTATTTTTTCGTGAGAAAAGTAATGTTTGTTAAATATTCGCAAGGATTTATCGTTCTTCCGGGCGGTTTTGGAACTTTAGATGAATTAATGGAAGCTTTAACTTTAATACAAACAAAAAAAATTGGGCGTTTTCCCATAGTTTTAGTTGGGTCCAAATTTTGGAGCGGACTTCTAGATTGGTTTAGAGATACGTTACTGGCAAATGGAACAATTGCTGAAGAAAATTTTAATCTTTTCCGTGTTGTAGATTCTGCGGATGATGCGGTTGCACACATAAAAGCGTTCTATGAAAAATATGCAGTTAACGTTAATTTTTAATTGGCATATAATTTGAGCCAATATTAATACAAATAATTAAAATGAAAAAAATTTTACAAGTATTCGGTGTTTTTGCCGTAGTTCTTTTAATGAGTTTTACAGTTGCAGACTTCTTTTCTTCTATGACGAAAGTAGATTATGTAGATGGAAGCAAAACATTAAAATTCACGACTAAAATGAATACAGAACACATTTCTAATGCTATAAATATCAATCCAAACACGGTTGGTTATGAAGCAGAAGTGAAAAAATATGTAAACAATAGATTTACAGTTTCAGTAAATGGCTCTCCAATTAGATTAACTTTTACAGGAAGCCAAGTAAATGGTGAATCTGTTTGGGTTTATTTTGAATCATCTGGCGTTCCGGCAATAAGTTCTTTAAAAATTACTAACGCCATTTTATTAGAAACTTATCCAAAGCAAATAAATATTGTAAATATTGCTTACAAAGGGAATCAAAAAACAATGACTTTCCAAAGAGGAAAAGAAACCAACGAAGTCAAGTTTTAAAAAAATTTTAATCTAAACCGCAATTTTGTTGCGGTTTTTTTATGATTAAATTTTTAAATTAAATTTTAATTTATTTAATTTCCACTTCATCTACAAAAATATAAGCGTCTCCATTTGAGGGAAAACCTTGATGCCATTCTGGTAATTTCCCGAAATTTTTGGCAATTATTTTAATATATCTTGTGTTGGTTTTTACAAAAGAAATCGCTAGTTTTTCTATTTGAATATTGTAATCTTGTGGGTTGGTTTTAGAATTAATTTCTCCCATTTTCTTGAAATTTTTGCCATCATCGGAAATGAAAAATTCTGCTTTTGTAGGCATTAAAATCCACGATCTTGTATCTTGTAGAAAGTCCGCAGAAATAGTAGAAATTTCTTTTGATTTTTTCATATCAATTACAACTTCAAAATCTTGAGATTGATAACCTTGCCAATCGCCTTTCTTCCAATTGCTGTCGCCAAAAACTCCATCAATAAGTCCTTGTTTTCCGCCAGAAAAATATTGTAAATCTGGCTTTGAATTAAATTTAACTTCATAATTATTTGGTTTTTTATAAACTTTTGAAGTTATAATAGTGCTTTTTTCATGATTGTCATTTTCTGTAAAAGCTTTAATTATAGAGGATTTATTAATTGTAAATGGTGCGTTGTATTTTTGAAAATCGCCACTATCAATTGAGTAAAATATGGGATAATTTTGAAAGGATTTTATAGAAATAACTTCTTCTGTTTCAAAGGTTTTATTTTTAAAAGAAATTAGAGGGACAATCACAATTTCTTTTTCATTTGTTATTATTTTGTCTTCTGAAGAGTCTTGTGTTTTATCCCAATTATCTATGTCTTTTTTATTTTTAAAGTGTAAAGTTTCACCATTTTCTAAATGGATTTTTTCTTCAATAAAAAAAGGTTCAACGGTTTCCCAGGTTGTAGAACCGGGCGTTATTTTATACATTCCCAAAGAACTTAAGACAAACCAAGAGCTCATTTGTCCGCAATCTTCATTTCCAATTAATCCATCTGGAGAATTTTTGTAGAAATTATTTAAAATAAAATGAACTTTTTTTTTGGTTTTTTCAGGTTTTCCGATGTAATTATAAAGATAAGCAACGTGATGACTTGGCTCATTTCCTTGCGCATATTGTCCGATTAATCCTGTAACATCTACTTGTGTTCTACCTGTTGTTTTAGAAGTTTCGGAAAATAATTGATCCAATTTTTTCTCAAAAGCATTATTTCCACCATAAAATTTTATCATTTCTGGAATATTTTGTGGAACGAAAAAAGTATATTGCCACGCATTTCCTTCGGTGAAATTGTTGCTAATTTCTTTTGGGTCAAATGGTTTTAGCCAATCTCCATTTAATTTTGGACGGATAAATTTTTGCTCAAAATCAAATAGATTTTTCCATCCTTGTGAACGTTTCATAAAACTTTCATAATCTTCTTTTTTATTTAATATTTTTGCCATTTGTGCAATACACCAATCGTCATAAGCATATTCTAACGTTTTGGAAACACTTTCATGTTCGTCATCAATGGTTAAAAATCCATTTTCGCGATAAGTTTTCATACCAAAATCATCAAATAAATTGGCGGAATTTTTTGCTGCTTCAAAAGCTTTTTCATAATCAAATCCTTTTACGCCATTTTTCATTGCTTCTGCAATTACTGCAACTGAATGATAACCAATCATGCAATACGTTTCATTACTTGCGAGTTCCCAAATTGGTAATCTTTTTCCTTGTTCATATTCCAAAATGAAAGTATTGATGAAATCTGAAGTTCTTTTTTTATCAATTAATGTCATCAAAGGATGATAAGCGCGAAATGTATCCCAAAGTGAAAAAACCGTGTAATAATCCTGATCTGCTTTATGAATTTGATTGTCTCTTCCTCTGTATTTTCCATCGACATCATTTGCAATATTCGGTTGCGTAAAAGCGTGATAAAGTGCAGTGTAAAAAATGGTTTTTTTGTCCTTATCGGAAGAAGAAACTTCAATTTTAGATAATTCTTTGTCCCAATATTTTTCTGCATCATTTTTAATTTTATTAAAATCCCAAGATTGTCCTTCAGCTAACATGTTTTTTTCTGCACCTTCATAACCTGTAAGTGAAAGAGAAACTTTAACTTTAATTTTCTCTCCGGCTTTTACTTGATTAGAAAACGCAAGAGCCAAGACTTTTCCTTCAAAAATTTTGTCGTTAATTGTTGCATTTTTATTGTCGTTTTTTATTTTTGAAAGTAACATCGGTTTAGAAAATTCAATTCTTGCATAGATATATTGGTTTTGCGCCCAAGCTTTGCTTCTTCTAAAAACTTCTATGGTTTTATGATCAATTATTTTTACTTCGCCTTCCAAAAGTTCGTCTCTATGATTTAAATCTAAAATGATATTCGCTTTTCCAGATTTGTTAAAAGTATATTCGTGGAAACCAACTCTTGTTGTTGTAGTCAATTTTACATTAATATTATTTTTATCTAATAACACTTCATAAAATCCTGCGGAAGCTTTTTCATTTTTGTGAGAAAAAGTAGAAGAATATTTTTTATTATCTAAAGAAACTTCGCCCATTGTAGGCATTAGTAAGATATCGCCGTAATCTGAAACACCAGTTCCGTTGAGATGTGTATGAGAAAAACCGTAAATCACAGAATCTGAATAATGATAACCGCTACAACCGTCCCAACTTCCATCAATTCTAGTATCTGGAGAAAGCTGAACCATTCCAAAAGGAACAATTGCTCCGGGAAAAGTATGACCATGACCGCCAGTTCCTATAAATGGATTTACAAATTTTGAGAAATTATTTTGAGATAATAAAATATTGCTAAAAAGGAATATAGGAATTAAAGTGCTGAGAAATTTCTTTGACATATTAATTTTTTAATTTTATAAATATACGTAATTACTAAATTCTTAATAAGTTTATTTGATAACAGTTTGAAGTTTCCAAGTTTTTTTAAAATAAAATAAAAAAGCTGTTCCTTTCGAAACAGCTTTTGGATAAAAAATTTAAATGAATTGTTTTTTATTGAACAGAAATATTATCTAACTGAATTGTTGTTGTAACGCCACCTTTTGCTCCTTTGTATTCAAATACAACAAAACCATTTCCTGTAAGTGATGCAGGGAAATTGTAAGTACCTGCATTATTTAAAGTTCCATAACCAGAGGTTGGAGTTTTTGGAATTGTAAAATTAGAAGTAATATCAGTAAGAGTTGCAGAACTAATATCGCCTAAAACAGTGTAATCTTTAGTTGTAAATACTTTGAGCGCATCTCCATTATAGTAACCAACATTCACGTCAAATTTCACAGAATTTGCCGCTGTAAAATCAACAGGGACAATAAAGTAAGTAGTGAAAGAACCGTTACCTGCATTTGCACTAAGTTGTAAATAATTATTTCCACCAAAATTTCTTAGTTGCCAATATCTATTTCCTACAAATGGGTCATTAATATATTTTGGAAATACTTCTAATAAATTCACTGAGCCATAACTTTCAAAATCTTCTAAGAAAGACCCGCTATAACTTACTGCAGTGCCGCCTTTTGGTGGAGTTGCGTCATATCTATTTCCGCTTTCTGGAATATTTACGTCGGATAAACTTCTGATAAGATTTTGCCAAGAAGAATTATATCTGCTTACAACAAAAGTTACAGCACCATTTCCTTTTGGTAACATGGTTTTACCACCACTAAAAAACGCAGAGTTTCTTATAATAGAACTACTTCCTGTGTTGTCTTCTATATTTCTATCTGTATCTACACCTGCGCCTGCTACATAATCTAAATAAGTTTTACCTAAATCTCCTGAGGCAAATTGTACATTTTTAACAGTAACTAAAGTATTAATATATTTTGGATCTTGTGCAGCAGCTAAATTTGGTAATTCTGTCGGTTTAATTGTAGCAATTTCCATTGTTCCACCGTTACAAACTCCCGCAATATATCTTGAAAATAAAGAATTAGGAATTCTTCCAATTGCAAAAGATGGATCTACGGAACCTAATTTTATTACACCACGATCTGTTCCTAAAACTAAACCATTTGCTTTAATTCTTACATGACTTCCAACAGGGAAATCTGCGTAATTACTTGCGCGATCAACTTCCATTTGTAATCCTACGGTTGGATTTTCTGGTTTATCTTGGAAAGAAATGGTTTTGTAAAAGTTACCATTTTCATCGGATGAAATTATATAAGCGTCAAAAATTACTGGAGCTCCACTTTCAGGAATTTTAATTGTGTTAGTTGGAGGTGCCATTGCCACAAAATTTGCCATTGTAATTGTGGAGGCATCAAATCTATTATTACAATTAATTGGCGGCGTTTCCCAGTCATTACTGCGAACGCAAGATGTGATGGTTATAGCTGCAATAGCTAAACTTAACACCGGTTTTAAGTATTTTTTTATATTCATTACTTTATCTTTTTATAATTAATTTTTTTTAAAATCTGAATTGTAAGTTTACAAAATAAGAGCGACCTTGTGTATAGAATAATTTTGGTCCAAATAATGGATATTCTCTGTCATTATCTTGTACAAATTTTGGGAAACTCACGTTTCTGGTTTGTTCAAATCCGCCGGTAATATATTTTGTATTATTAAAAATATTATTAACTGAAGCAGTAATTAAAACATAATATTTTCCTAATCTCCAAGATTTCCCTGCATTTGCATTAAAGAAATAGGCAGAAGGTAATTTATTTGGTTGTAATCTGTCTCTAAGTGCAGCTTCCGTAATTCCCGGATAAGGTGTACCAGATACGGAATTTTGAATAAATCTTTCTGTTCTTATTATAGCAGAAGGATCTAAATAGTTTTCGCCTAAATAACTCCAGTTTGCGCCAATCCAATAATATTTTGGAGAGTTATAGCGAATTCCCAAAGAGTAACCTTCTTGTGGTGTCCCACCTTGTCTGTAATCTTTTAAATAAGCTTTTCCTAAATCTAAATAAGATTGTCCGTTAGCAAAAGTTCCTGCTGCATCCGAAGCAAAATAGGTTTCTGGATTATTTCTGTAAGTAAATTGTCCATAACTTGCGGCACCTTGTAAAGAAATTGTAGGTGTGATTTTTATGTCTAAACCTAATTCTGCACCCATATTTCTTTTTTCTACATTAGACATTACTTGAGTTACAAAAGCACTTTGTACTTGTGTTGCATCACCTTCTGCGTTTTGAGCGTCAAGTTGAATGCCGTCTGCAAAAAATCTTTGAACGTTTGTTTCGTTTTGTGTATCTATTAAATAACCAGTTAATCTCACTTTTATAAATGGTGAAGAAAGTATGTAGCTTAAATCATTCGCATTGGTAATTGTGCTTTTTAGATTTGGCGCAACTGAAGAATTAACTCTTGGATTAATAAAAACATCTTCTAAGTAAGGTGCTTGCGAAAAATAAGCTCCATTATAGACAATAAAATTTCTACCGTTTATTTTATAAATAGCTTGTCCTTTAATTCCAAAATTCCAAAAATCATATTTAGGACTTTTTCCAAATCCATCTGGATATAAATAATGATTAAAAATTCCTTCTCTTGTAGAAGCAGAATAACCTACTAAACCAGAAATGAAAAGATCAAATTTACCAGTAGAAAAACTTAAGCCTGGGTTTACTTTAACTTCATCTCTTGTAAAATTATAATCATAGTTTATTTTATCGCCTTTTCTTTTGGTATAATCACTTTCGCCTTGGTTGTATAAACCGCTTGTTCCAGGATTATTGGTAGCTGCAAATGGATCTTTATTTAAAGCAAAATCTCCACCCAATAAATCAGCAACTTCTCGATAAAGTTCAGAGCGATAATTTTGGTAAGAAATATTTAATAAGAATTTTGTAGTATCATTAAAATTATGAACGAAATGGGTTCCGACATTAAATATTTTATCATCATTTACATCATTCACTACAAAATATAAAGAGCGTCTCCCAGAAGAGCCATAAAGATTATTTACAGGTTGCGAAAGATTTGATTGGTATAATTTAGTCCAATTAATCTGTGTGAAATTTGGATCGCCATTTTGCCATCCGTTTAAAGCTGTATTATAGGCGTCTTTCAAATTATCAACGTTTGCATTGGGATCTTTTATTAATGCTTGTTTTATTTGATCATCGTAGTAACTTGGTAAATATCTATAATATTGAGGAGAAGGATTTGGAACATTTTGCCAATCTAATCTGGAGGCTTTTTCTTTTCCAAATTGGTAAGAAACATTGGTCCACAAACTATTTTTATTGTTGATTTTCCAATAATGAGATAATTGAAAAAGCGGCTCAAAACTTGTTTTTACACGCTCGCTTCTTTTTTCACCATCTTGAAAGCCCCAATAAGAATTATAATGAACACCGCCATAATTATAAACTTCTTGTGTGCTTGGACTTGATGTAGAACGTCTATAAGGAGAACCTAAAAAATTAAAAACCAAAGTATGTTTATCTGAAATCTTTTTTTCAATACCTAAATAAGTTCCGAAAGCATCATAAAAAGTTCCTTCTTGTATTCCTTCTTGTGCCCATCTTCTTGCGCCCATTATTGTATAAGCCCATCCTTTTCTATTCATTCCCGAAGAATATCTTAGAGAAGCACGATTTCTATAATTACGATTGGTGAGAGAATATGTAGCTTGAAATCCTTTGCGATTGTCGCTTGGTTTTGTGTTTTTATAAATAACAGAACTTGCGCTGCCAAAAGCATATTCTGAAGGAGAATGATTGGTTGCAACTTCTGGATATCGCGTGATTTCATTTAAGCCACCCCAATTTCCAAAATCTACATTTCCATTATCAGAACGTGTCATAGTTACACCATTTAGCATAAACTCTCCAGCTCTTCCATCAATACCTCTTGGTCTAAACCAATATGCACCTAAATCAAAAGCAGCAATTCTACTAAAAACATCCTGTGAAGAAGTTAGTAAACCAACAGTTGAAGATTGGCTATTGTCTTCTTCATCTCCACTATTATCTAAAATTGTAATACCTTGATCCGCCTCAGTAAGACTTGTATATAAAGTTATTACACCCAAATCTTTTCTTTTTTCTTTGGCAACATCAAATTCCATTACTTTGGTTTCAAAGTCTGGTTTTGAAATTTCAATTTGATAGTGTCCTTCTTTTAAATCAACAAACTGAAAGTAGCCAATTTTATCAGCTGTAACTTTGTTCGAGAGACCTTTTAAATCTACTTCTGCACGTTCTATCGGTTTTCCTGCTGCATCTTTCAAATAAGCAAATACTGTAGTTTGCGCAAAATAAAAAGAGCTGGGAACTAACGTAAATAAAGCGATTAATGATAGTTTTTTAAACATATTATTAAGTATTGTGTTATAAAGATTAACAAAAAATTTATCTTTAAGTGGGTAAATTTAACAAAAAAAATTTAAAATTTATATGAATTTAACAAAATCTGCAAAAATTAATTTTGTAGATTTGTTTAAATTAAAATTTATATTAAAATGAAAAAGTTTTATACATTGGTTTTGATGTTATTATTTATTTTCGGATTTTCACAAAAAGGAGAGCTGAGAAAAGTCGCAACAGTAGGATTTTTAAATGTTGAAAATATGTGGGACACTATTCAATCTGCAGATTATATAGATGGGACGAAAGCGATAAGTAATCCTGCTTTTCACCGAAGTATTCCTATAGATTCTATAAAGTTTTTAGCACACGAAGAATATGATGGACCGTGGAATGACTATGCTCTGAAAGGTAAAAAAGTTGTGAGATTACAAGGATCTTCTGATGAGTTTACTCCCAGTAGTCCAAAAAATTATGGAAAAAAAATATATGAAGAAAAGTTGCATAATATCGCGAAAGTAATTTCTCAAATTGGTGCTCAATACACAAAAACAGCACCTGTTGTTGTTGGATTAATTGAGGTAGAAAACCGAAAAGTTGTAGAAGATATTGCGCATTATCCAACTTTAGCAAAATATGATTATGGAATTATTCATTTTAATTCTTATGATTATCGTGGGATAGATGTTGCTTTGCTTTATCAAAAAAGAAGATTTACGCCAACCAATGCTTTAAAAAAAGAAATAAAAATTTTTAATGAAGATGGAAAACAACAGTACACGAGAGATATTATTGTTTTAACCGGTTTTTTAGATAATGAAAAAGTTGCGTTTTTTATGAATCATTGGCCGTCAAGATTAGGCGGAGAAGCAGTTTCTCTACCCAAAAGAAATAAAGCAGGAGATGTATTAAAAAAAGAAATGGACAGTGTGAGAGCATTAGATCCTTCTACAAAATTATTTGCGATGGGCGATTTTAATGATGATCCTGTAAGTCCAAGTATTAAAGATCATTTGGGAGCAGTAGGAGATATTAAAGATGTAACACCAGATCGACCTTATGTTGATTTAATGTATCCACTTTATAAAAAGGGAGTAGCTTCTTTAGCTTATCGAGATTCTCCCAATTTATTTGATCAAATTATTGTGTCTTCTAATTTAATTAGTGATAAAGTAGGAAAAGAATATTCTGTTTATAAAGCAGAGATTTTTGCACCTTCTTATTTAATTAATAAGACCGGGAGTTTTAAAGGTTATCCTTTCCGATCTTGGAACGGTGACCAATTCACCGGCGGTTATAGCGATCACTTTCCAGCCTTTGTGGTATTACAAAGAGAATACAATCCAAAATAAAATAAAATGAAAAAAATTTTTGGAATTCTTTTAATATCTTTTACAATTTTTTCTTGTATTCCTCAAAACCAAGCGGCTTCAGAACAAAATAAAGAAATTAAACCAGAGAAAAATAATGACGGAGAATGGGATCTTCAAGTTATAGATTCACAATATGACTATTTCCTTAATGCAATCGCAAAACCAATGAGTTTTTACACAGAATCATATTTGAAAAGCAGAAATGCTTCTTTAGTAAGTGAGTGGAATTCATTATATTTTTCTGGTAGATATAAAAATGTTATAGAATCTTCTATAGATTATAATCCACAAGAAAATTACGGGTTAAAATTTGAGTATAAATTATATCAAGTTTTTGCTTACGTTCAGTGGAAATATGGTTTAAAATTAAACGGATTTAGTCAATAATTATTTTTTTAATTTACTCAAATTTAAACATAAAAAAAGTTCAGTTATAAACTGAACCTTTTTTATGTTTTATATATGATTAAAAATTATTTGTTATAATTTTCTTCTACAACGTCCCAATTAATTAAATCGAAAAAATTAGTCACATAATCTGGTCTTTTATTTTGGTAATTAAGATAATATGCGTGTTCCCAAACATCAATTCCTAATAACGGCGTTGCTTGACAATCTGCAACTGGCATTAATGGATTATCTTGATTTGGTGTAGAACAAACAGCTAAAGAACCATCCTCTTTTTTACATAACCAAGCCCAACCTGAACCGAATCTGGTTTTTGCAGCAGTAGAAAAATCTTCTTTAAATTTATCAAAGCCCCCATAATTTTCTATTTGTGCTTTTACGTTTCCAACTGGATTTTTACTTCCGCCTGGTTTTAAAATTTTCCAGAAAAGACTGTGGTTAAAATGTCCGCCACCGTTATTTCTTACTGCAGGTTTGTCAGTTCCAGTTTTGCAAACCTCTTCAATACTTTTATTTTCTAAGTCAGTTCCTGCAATCGCTTTATTTAAATTATCCACATAACCTTGATGGTGTTTTGTGTAGTGAATTTCCATCGTTTTCGCGTCTATGTGTGGTTCTAATGCGTCGTACGCGAATCCTAATTCTGGTAATTGAAATGACATAATATTATTATTTTTAAATGTTCTATTCAAAAATAAGCAAAAATTATGCTATTGTCTCAATCTTAGATTGAATTTATTAAATCTTTAACATTGATGAAGTCAATAAATTTTAATAAAAATTTAGATTTTTAAAAGAAATTTTAAACAATAAATATTAATCAAGGAATTAAAGCTTATCTTTTAAAAACAAAAAAACCAATCAAAAAAAATCTGATTGGCTTTAAAATATTAGTCAAAAGGTTCTAATTCAATAGGATTGTTTCCCTTCTTCTTGATTGTTTCTATCATTTCTTCCATTTCTTTTTTAAACTCTCCTTCCTCCATCGGAGGATAAGAATTTAAGGTGTATTTTAGATTGTATTCTGCCTCTAAAAATTTCTTTTTTGTTAAAATTTTATAGTTATCAGCATCAAAGTTAATTGCTACTTTCTTATTTTGAATAGAGATAACAGTAAAATGGTAATCATCTTTTTCATCAAATATCTCCATAATTAATCCCGGCAAACCCGAAAATTTATATGGACCGTAAGGAAAAGAATAATCTGATGAAAAATAAGCCGTCCAATTTCTACCATATTTTTCAGTTGTTGCCATTTGGCAATTGCTTCCATTAATAATTTTAAATTTTGGTAATATTTTCCATTTTATATTATATTTCTCCAAATAACCAAGTTTAAAATCCATTACAGGATAAAGCAATTCAGTATAAGTTGAGTTTTTATAATAAATAATTTTATCGATATTGTAAATTACTGCTGAATTTAGATTTGAACTTTCTGGAATATAGCCTTCATAGAACTTTCCCAATAGACCGTCATCACAAGAAAAAGAAAAATCTTTTCCAATCAGTAAGGCAACTTTTGGATATGATCTACTCTCGTAATCTTTACTTTCTTTTAGTTGAGCTTGGTACACCACAAAAATATTGGCAGTTGCATTTACTTTTTGACCAAAAACATTTAAAATAGTAAAAAGAACAAATAAAGTGAAAATTTTTTCTCTCATAATAAAATAATTGCACTAAAATTATGAATATTCTTTCTAAAAAAGCCAATCAAATAAAAATCTGATTGGCTTTAATATTTTAATTTAAGAAATTTATTTATTCATAGACATCAAAAACTCTTCGTTGTTTAAAGTGTTTTTCATTTGTTTATTTACAAAATCCATTGCTTCTAAAGGATTCATATCAGATAAATATTTTCTTAAAATCCACATTCTCTGTAAAGTCACCTCATCTAAAAGAATATCATCGCGACGCGTACTGGAAGAAACCAAATCAACTGCAGGATAAATTCTTTTGTTAGAAATTTTTCTATCTAATTGTAATTCCATATTTCCTGTTCCTTTAAATTCCTCAAAAATGACTTCGTCCATTTTAGAACCAGTATCAATTAAAGCGGTTGCAATAATTGTGAGAGAACCTCCATTTTCAATTTTTCTTGCCGCACCAAAAAAACGTTTTGGTTTATGAAGCGCATTTGCATCTACACCTCCAGAAAGTATTTTTCCTGAAGCTGGAGTTACTGTATTGTAAGCTCTTGCGAGACGCGTAATAGAATCTAATAAAATCACCACATCGTGACCACATTCTACCATTCTTTGTGCTTTTGCAAGAACTAAATTGGCAACTTTCACGTGTTTGTCTGCGGCTTCATCAAAAGTAGAAGCAATTACTTCTGCATTTACACTTCTTTCCATATCCGTAACTTCTTCCGGTCTTTCATCAATTAAAAGAACCATCATATAAGCTTCTGGATGATTAGAAGAAATTGCATTTGCAATATCTTTTAGCAACATTGTTTTACCCGTTTTCGGTTGTGCCACAATCATTGCTCTTTGTCCTTTTCCAATTGGTGCAAATAAGTCTACAATTCTTGTTGAAAGTGTAGAACCTTTTCCAGCTAAATTAAATTTTTCTTGCGGGAAAAGCGGTGTTAAATATTCAAAAGCAACGCGGTCTTTTATGAAATCTAAATCTCGTCCGTTTACTTCTGTTGGTTTTAAAAGTGAAAAATATTTCTCGCCTTCTTTTGGTAATCTTACAATTCCACGAACGGTATCTCCCGTTTTTAAACCGTAATTTCTAATTTGATTGGTAGAAACATAAACGTCATCTGGTGAAGAAATATAGCTAAAATCTGATGATCTTAAAAAGCCATAATTATCTGGTAAAATTTCCAGAACGCCTTCTATTGTTACAATCCCGTCAAAATTAAATTCTTTTTTCTTTTCATGTTCTTCACTGTGATCAGAATTTTTAGAATTTGGATTTTGATGATTTTTATTTTGATTAGGATTTGGTTTCCGATTGTTTGGATGATTCGGATTATTGCTATTTGCTTTTGCGTTATTGTTCGCGTGCTCTTTGTTTTTATTTTGTTGATTCGGATGTTGTGCTTTTTGATCCGATTTTTGTTCCGAAACTTCCGAATTTTCGTTTTTGTTTTCAGATTTGTTTTCAGATTTTATATCTTCCGAAGAATTTTCTGCTGGTTTTTTCTCCACTCTTTTACGAGCTTTTGGAGCTGGATTTGATTTTTCTTCAGTTTTTTCTTCAGTTTTTTCTTCAGCTTTGGATTCTAATTTAATTTCCTGTGGTTTTTCTTCCGTCGCAACTACTGATTTTTTCACAGGTTTCTTTTTGGGAGCCGGTTTCTTTAAAGGTTTTTTTTCTTCAGCTGTAGAATTGTTTTCCGCGGCTTGTTCCGTAGAGTTGTAATAATCTTTTGCAACTTTGGTATTTGAAGCTTGATAATCTAAAATAGCAAAAATTTTGTCGTTTTCTGTACTGTTTTTAGAAGTTTTGATGCCTAAGTCATCAGAGATTTTGGTTAAATCATCAGAAGATTTAGACCTTAATTTTTCGAGGTTAAACATAAAATATGTTAAATATGTAAATTATAAGTGTGTGCAAATAAGAAGTTTAAGTCAGGAGACTTATGTCTTTATTGTAATTTGTATTGCAAATCTACACTATTTTTTGAATTGTGCAAAAATTAATTTACTTTTGTGCAACCAAGTTTTAATTAAACTTATATCTTAATGTTACAAAGAATTCAAAGTATTTGGTTGCTAATTGCAATTTTTGGAGCCGTATTTTTATACAGCGTTTCCACCGATTTGGATGTAGAAATGAAAGCACCAATTATGCTTATTTCCTGCGCTGTATTAGTAATTTTAGGAGGTTTAAGTTTATTTGGTTTTAAAAATAGAAAAAGACAAATTGCACTGAATAAACTCAGTATAATTTTAAACGTTTTGTTGCTTGGTTTGTTGTCTTATTGGCTACTAAAATTATCTGGAGGAATTAATTTTCCTGAGAAAGGTATTGAACCACTTTTTCCGGTGATATCTATTATCTGTTTGCAAATTGCAAACATTTATATCCGGAGAGATGAAAGGATCGTAAAATCTGTAGACCGTTTGCGATAAACTCACAACGATTTTTTTTGAGTTAAGCAGTTTCTTCGGAAGCTGCTTTTTTATTTGGGCAGCTTTTTCCGTCTTCCGTTCCCGCTTTTTTTGTTCCGCGTTGCTCCACAAAAAAGAGCTCCACTCAAGCCGGGCTGCAATATTCGTAATTATTGAAATGGATAAATAAATAGTTGTTTTTTAGAAAAAAGAATTAAAAATCTGCTTCTTATGCAAAATTCGCAGGAGACTTTCTTCGTTAAATTAAAATAAGGTTTCAGTAAAAATTAATTATTTTAAAATCAGTAATTTTACCGCCTAATTTACCATTAAATGAAGCCTTTAAAAAGAATATTATTTTTCGCAAAACCACATCAGAAGTATCTTTTTCTTAGTATTTTTTTTAATATTCTATATTCAGTTTTAAACATTTTTTCACTTGCCACAATGTTGCCCATTTTAGGTTTACTTTTTGGGACTGTGGATAAAATAGATATAACAGTAAAACCAGTATGGACGGATAGTTTCACAACTTATGTAAAAAACTTAACGCAATATACCATTCAAACTGATATGGATAAATACGGCGCAGTAAAAGTTTTAGCCGTGCTTTGTAGTATTACAGCGGTTGCATTTCTTTTAAGAAATATTTTTAGATATCTCGGCGCTTATTTTTTAGTGAATTATAGAGTTGGAATTACCAAAGATTTACGCACTGCTTTGTATGATAAATTTTTAAAATTACCTGTTTCATTCTTTACAGAACAAAGAAAAGGCGATATGATGAGCCGAATTTCTAATGACATTGATGCCGTTCAAGGTGGAATAATGGGCGCTTTAGTTGATGTTATCAATTCGCCATTTATGATTATTTCTTCACTAATTGCGCTTTTTTTAATCTCACCAAATCTTACTTTATTTTCACTTATTGTTTTCCCAATTATGGGTGGATTAATTGCAATTGTTGGGAAAAGTTTAAAAAGACAAGCCCATTCTGCACAACATGAACTGGGAAATCTTTTTTCTTTGGTTGATGAAACTTTAAAATCATCTAAAGTAATTAAAATTTTTAGTGCAGATAAAATCTTAAAAAATAGATTTAATGATACAACAAATTTATGGCAAAAGTTTGCAATTGGAATGAGCCGAAAACGTGAAATGGCTTCTCCAATGAGTGAATTTTTAGGTTCTGTAACAATTTTAATAATTACTTGGTACGCAGGAACTCAGATTTTAGAAGCGCATACCATGAAACCGCAAAGTTTCTTGGTTTTTATAGGTTTGTTTTTCCAAATTTTAGATCCAGCAAAAAAATTATCTGCTGCAATTTCTTCTATTCAAGGTGGTTTAGCGAGTTTAGAAAGAGTATCTGAAGTTTTAGATTATGATTTAAAAATTGAAGAAGTAGAAAATCCAAAACCAATTTCAAATCTTAATGACAAAATTGAATTTAAAAATATTGGTTTTTATTACGATGTAGATAACGTAATTTTAAAACATTTTTCACTCACGCTTCCGAAAGGAAAAACAGTTGCTTTGGTCGGGCAATCTGGAAGTGGGAAAACTACAATCGCCAATTTATTAGCAAGATTTTACGATGTTTCTGAAGGTGAAATTTTAATCGACGGCACAAATATTAAAGAATTAAAAATAAAAGAATACCGACATTTATTAGGAATGGTTACGCAAGAATCGGTTTTATTTAATGACTCTGTTTACAATAATATTTTAATGGGAAAACCTTCTGCAACGCAGGAAGAAGTAATCGAAGCTGCAAAAATTGCAAACGCTGATTTTTTCATCACAGAACTTCCAGATTCTTATAATACAAATATTGGTGACGACGGAAATAAATTATCTGGCGGACAAAAACAAAGATTGTCTATCGCAAGAGCCGTTTTAAAAAATCCGCCAATTATGATTTTGGATGAAGCCACATCTGCTTTAGACACGGAATCTGAAAAAATGGTGCAAGACGCTTTAGACAAAATGATGGAAAACCGAACTTCATTAATTATAGCTCACCGACTTTCTACCATTCAAAAAGCAGATTGGATTGTGGTAATGGAACGAGGTGAAATTGTAGAACAGGGAACACATCAGGAATTAATGGACAAAAAATCGACTTATTTTAAATTGGTAGAATTGCAAAATTTTAAATAAGAATAGACATTAAGATGTTAGATTCTAGATCTTAGACTTTAAATGAAATTTTCAGATCATATTATTTCTTTCTCTCCGGATTCTGCTTCAAAAAAGCGTCCCATCCTGAGTAAGATTTTCCCGTAGAAATATTTCCCGAATTAAAATGATGGCAAACCGCAACCGCTAATCCATCCGATGCGTCAAGAGATTTTAAAGGCAATTCTTTTAAATTAAATAAATTTTTCAGCATACCTGCGACTTGCTCTTTACTTGCATTTCCGTTTCCTGTAATTGCCATTTTTACTTTTTTCGGGGAATATTCACAAATAGGAATATTTCGGTGTAAACTTGCCGCCATCGCCACGCCTTGCGCTCTGCCCAATTTCAGCATCGACTGAACGTTTTTCCCAAAAAATGGCGCTTCCAAAGCCACTTCATCTGGATGAAATTCATCAATTAAAGCCAAAGTTTTATCAAAAATAACTTTCAGTTTCGTTTCGTGATTGGGATATTTTTTCAGAATCAGTTCGTGAATGGAAATCAATTCCATTTTATTATTCTTCACTGAAATTAAACCAAAACCCATAATTGCGGTTCCGGGATCAATTCCTAAAATTATTTTTTCGCTTTGCATTAGGACAAATTTAGAGAATTTTAATCCGTTTTCAGCATAGCAATTTCATCCCGCAATCTCGCTGCTTCAATAAAATCTAAATTTTTTGCCGCTTTCTCCATCGCTTTTTTCTTAGCCGCGATTAAAATGTCTGTGTTTTCACCATAAGATGCTTTTTCTTCTGCCACTTTTTGCAAAATTTCTTTTTGAGTGTATTTTGGATCCGGGAAATCTTTACTTCTTCCCACCAAAGCTTCGCTGATTTTTTTATTTAAAGCCATTGGAACTTTGCCGTGTTTCTCGTTGTATTCCATCTGTCGGGCGCGGCGGTAATTGGTTTCGTCAATTGCATTTTGCATAGAACCTGTGATTTTATCGGCATAAAGAATCGCTTTTCCATTGATATTTCTCGCCGCACGACCAATTGTTTGAACCAAAGAACGGCGCGAACGAAGCATTCCTTCTTTGTCCGCATCTAAAATCGCAACCAAGGAAACTTCCGGTAAATCCAGACCTTCACGCAATAAATTGACACCAACCAACACATCAAAAACGCCCAAACGCAAATCTTGCATAATTTGAATTCTTTCTAAAGTTTCGACATCCGAGTGAATATAACGCGTTCTGATTCCAAATTTTGTAAAATATTTCGTTAGTTCTTCCGCCATTTTTTTAGTTAAAGTCGTAACCAAAGTTCTTTCGTCAATTTCAACTCTTTTTTGAATTTCTTCAATTAAATCATCAATTTGGTTTAAAGAAGATTTAATTTCAATCACCGGATCTAAAAGTCCAGTGGGACGAATGATTTGTTCAATATAAGTTCCGCCGGATTTTTCTAATTCGTAATCGGCAGGTGTCGCGGAAACATAAATTACTTGATTCTGCATTTCTTCAAACTCATTAAATTTTAATGGTCGATTGTCCATCGCTGCAGGAAGTCTGAAACCGTGTTCTACCAAAACTTCTTTTCGGCTTCTATCACCGCCGTACATCGCGTGGACTTGCGGAATTGTGGCGTGACTTTCATCAATTACCATTAAAAAATCTTTCGGAAAATAATCCAATAAACAGAATGGTCGAGTTCCAGGAAGTCTTCCATCTAAATAACGCGAATAATTTTCAATTCCGCTGCAATAACCCAATTCTTTGATCATTTCCAAATCGAATTCTGTGCGTTCTTCTAAACGTTTGGCTTCAAAAGGTTTTTCTATTTGTCTGAAAAAATCAACTTGCTTTACCAAATCATCTTGAATTGCGCGAATTGCACCGTTCATAGTTTCCTTTGAAGTCACGAAAAGATTCGCCGGATAAATTTTAATTTCGTCAAAATCCGACATTACGTTTCCGGAAACGGGATCAAAACTTTGAATTGTATCAATTTCATCCCCAAAAAATTGAATTCGAATTGCATTATCTGCGTAAGCTGGATAAACATCTACCACATCACCTTTCACACGGAAAGTTCCACGTTGAAATTCATTTAATGTTCTGGAATAAAGCGCGCTTACTAAGTTGTGAAGTAATTTCGTACGCGTAATTTTTTCGTTTTTTGCTAAAGAAATTAGAGATTTATGAAATTCAGTTGGATTTCCAATTCCATAAATACAGGAAACTGAAGCCACAATTAAAACATCTCTTCTCCCAGAAAGCAAACTCGCAGAAGCGGCAAGTCGCAGTTTTTCTACTTCTTCATTTATGGATAAATCTTTTTCAATGTAAGTATTGGAGGACGCAATAAAGGCTTCTGGTTGATAATAATCGTAATAACTCACAAAATATTCCACCGCATTATTTGGAAAAAATTCTTTGAATTCCATAAACAATTGCGCAGCCAAAGTTTTATTGTGCGCCAAAACCAAAGTTGGTTTTTGCACTTCATTAATCACATTTGCAATGGTAAAAGTTTTCCCAGAACCAGTTACTCCCAAAAGTGTTTGGTATTTTTCACCCAAATCTAAACCTTTTACTAATCCTTCAATTGCTTGTGGTTGATCACCGGTTGGTTTATATTCGGATTCTAATTGAAATTTCATATTACAAAAATACAAAATTTAGTGCTGAATAATGATCAAAAAAAACCGCAACAGAATTCTCAATTGCGGTTTAAAAAATGAATTCTTAATTTAAACTTTTCCCAATTTTACTGTAAAATGTCTTAAAATTTCTGGTTCCCAAATAATTTTATAACCTGTTTTAATTTCATTTCTACGATCAAAAACATTTTTTAAAGCCACTGCAATATAATCCATGTGATTATTAGTATAAGTTCTGCGTGGAATTGCAAGACGCAATAATTCTAATTTTGGATAACGATTTTCTCGCGTGTCTGGATCTCTATCTGCTAATAAAGTCCCGATTTCAACACCACGAATTCCAGCTTCATTGTAAAGTTCAATCCCTAAAGTTTGTGCAGGAAATTCTTCTCTTTTTAGATGAGGTAAAAATTTCAGTGCATCAACAAAAATTGCATGACCTCCAATTGGTTTCTGAATTGGAATTCCAAATTCTATTAATCTTTTTCCTAAATATTCCACTTGTGAAATTCGACTTTCTAAATATTCAAATTCTGTGGCTTCGTTTAAACCAACCGCTAAAGCCGCCATATCGCGTCCCGCCATTCCGCCATAAGTGATAAATCCTTCAAAAATAATGGTGAAATTAGAAGCTTCTTGAAATACTTTTTCATTATTTAAAGCGATAAATCCACCGATATTTACCAAGCCGTCTTTTTTGGAACTCATCGTCATTCCATCTCCGTAAGAAAAAACTTCTTTTGCTATTTCTTTGATGGATTTATTTTCTTGTCCTGCTTCTCTTGTTTTTATGAAATAAGCATTTTCAGCAAATCTTGCAGAATCAAAATAAATAGGAATTCCATATTGATCGGATAATTTTTTTACCGCTTTTATATTTTCCAATGAAACAGGTTGTCCACCAGAAGAATTACAAGTAATTGTAATTAAACAAAATGGAATCTTTTCTTTTGGGTTATTTTTATAAACTTCTTCTAATTTATTTAAATCAATGTTTCCTTTAAAAGGATAAAGATCATCTACGTTAAAAGCTTTATCTATGGTACAATCCAAAGCGTGGGCTTTTCTCATTTCAATATGTCCTTTTGTAGTGTCAAAATGTGAATTTCCTGGAACGATATCTCCATCTTTTACCAGAACCGAAAATAATATATTTTCTGCAGCTCTTCCTTGATGCGTTGGTAAAAGAAAAGGAAATCCTGTTAAATTTTGTACAGTTTGATGAAGTTCATCGAATGAACGAGAACCTGCATAACTTTCGTCACCCGACATTAAAGCGCTCCATTGTCTGTCCGACATTGCGCCAGTTCCGCTGTCTGTGAGAAGATCTATAAAAACTTGAGAACTTTTTAAATTAAATAGATTAAAGTGTGCATTTTTTATCCAATTTATTCTTTGTTCTTTTGTTGATTGATGGATTTCTTCAATCATTTTAATTCTGTAAGGTTCTGAGTATGGTAAATTCATGAGTAATGGTTAAAATAAATAATGAGTATTTTAAAAATGTGAAAACAAGCAATAAACAATTTTGTTATTGCTCCACTAATTGCACATTACTTATTATTCCGGCGCTTTGAAAACGGAAGCGTCCGAATGAAAACCTGCAACACCGCCACTTACAGCAAATTTCATTGCGTTTGCGGCATCTACATTATGTAAAATTTTTACATTTTCTGTTTGAACAAAAACCACCCAACCAGAAACGGCGTAAGAATGTGGTAAATAAACGGAAACATAACCGGGAAAACCCACGCCAGATAAATCACTTTGTGTAAGAAAACCCACACGCCAAACTTCTGGTTCTGCGGATGTAAGAATTAAAACGGGAATATTAAACTTTTTTTTATCACCTACAAATGAAGACATAACGTCTTTAAGAGAGGTATAAATAAATTTAATTCCAGGCGTATGTTCTAATAGATAATCAAAACTATCCACAATAATTTTACCGATTATAAATTTGTTACCAATAAAACCAATAAAAGCCGTTCCAAAAATAACAATAAGGAAAACCAAGCCCGGAAATTGTGCTGAAATTGACGGAATAAGGTTGTCAATTCCCGAAATGAAATACCAAATAATACCAATGGTCGCAGCAATTGGACCAATAATTACCAAGCCTTGTAAAAAAGAGCGAAGGAAAAGTCTCACGTAAATATTGAAATTACTTTTCATGGCGTTTTATTAATAATAATGGCGGTTAGCAATAGTATTTTTAAATTTTTAATAATAAAATTAATTTAATTGGCATAAATATTGAATCTTTAATACTAATTAAAAAATAAACTTATGCAAACTACAAACAATTTTTTGAAACTGACAGAAAAAATTTCAATTTTTTTAATGACAATTTTTTTTAGTGTTGTCGCTTTTGCGCAAGAGAAAACACCTGATTTAAAAGTAGATGTAAATACTACAAAAAGCACAACTACAACAGATTGGTACACAAATCCAATTTATTGGGTAATTGGCGCAGTAGTTTTGATTATTATTGTTGCCTTAATTTCTAGAGGTGGTGGTAAAAGAGATTAGTAAAAATCTTAAAAACTAATATCAAACAGTTTCTATTTTAGAGGCTGTTTTTTTACGTAGATATTCTAAAATTTTCCAGCCAAGGGTATCGAGTTTTTTTAAACTAATTGCAATTCCAACTGCTAGTAAAACATTCAATAAATAAATAATTATCATTAAAACAATCCAATTAAAATGCGCTTTTAGAGGTACTACTGCAAAATAAACCAATGAAGAACTTATACCTTGTGCGAAATAAAAGAAAATTGCGTTTCTTCCAATATAATTAATTACATTATCTTTATTAATTTTCAGTCTATTATATAAGATAAAAACTGTTATTAATGAAAATAAAGACCATAAAACATAAGCGGTTTTTGGCGGGAATTTCTGTTTATTCATTAAATAAAATACGTCTTTGCCGAAAGTATAAAAGAGAATTCCTAATAAAATAGCTAAACTTCCGTACAAAATAGGAATAAATTTGGTTGGTATTTTTTTTCCTTTTAATTGATGCGCTACTAAAAAAACGGCGAGATAAAATGCGACATAACCAACTTGTCCAGTTGGATAATAATGTGGGAAAATATTGAAAATCGCGGTTAAACTAAGACAAAGTGCAATAAACCACCAAATATGTTTTGAGAAAAATCTTAGGATTAAAACTCCGAAAACCGTTAAAATAAAATAAACTTTTAAATACCAGAAACTTCCCATTACAACGGGAAAAGTGTCTGCGTTTGTGTATTGATGAAGATACCAATTCCCGAGATTTTGCCATTGTGGAACATCAGAAATATTAATAGGAACATATTTAGAACCAAAAGTGGAATAGAAGTTTTTTAGCCAATTTATATCAAAAAAATGAAGACCGAAAACTTTGAAAAAATAATCTAAAAAGAAAAGAAATGTTACGAAAATCATATAAGTGATTTGTAATTTCAGCAATCTGTACAATGTTTTTTCAATTTTATTTCCAGATGTTAAACCACTTAAAGCGAAGAAAATAGGAACATCAAACACTAAAGAAAATATACGGATTTCTGCAGGAATATAATATTGTCCAGACCAATAAGCTGTGTGAATAAATATTATGGAAAGCGTTGCAAGTCCCTTCGCAAAATCGATGTATAAATCTCTTTTCATAGTTTATTTGAAAATCAAATTTAAATAAAAAAACGAGAAAAGAAATAAGAAAATAGCTGAGTTGAGTTTATTTATATTTTTAAAAATGAAGTTTAATTATTTTTTAATTAAAATTTAATATTGAATTGTGGATAACTCAAAAATATTTCTTATTTTTGCACCCTGAATTAATTAACAAAATAATAAACAATGTTTGCAATTGTAGAAATAGCAGGGCTTCAATATAAAATTGAGCAAGACCAAAAGTTGTTTGTAAACCGTTTGAAAGGAGAAGTAGGTGCGAAAGTGTCTTTTGAAAAAGTTCTTCTTACTGTAAACGGAGCAACCACAGTAGGCGCCCCGGCTGTAAAAGGTATCACGGTAGATGCAGAAATCATTAAGCATTTAAAAGCTGATAAAGTAATCGTTTTCAAGAAAAAAAGAAGAAAAGGATACGAAAAGAAAAACGGACACAGACAATCTCTTACTCAAATTCAAATTACTGGAATTACTGGTTTTGATGATAAGAAAAAAGAAGAGAAAAAAGCGACTCCGAAAGCTAAAAAAGAAAATGCGACTGACAAAAAACCAGTGGCAAAAAAAGCAACTAAGAAATCTGACAGCGAGTCTGCAGAGTAAATATTAACTCAAAACATTAAAATAAAATGGCACACAAAAAAGGAGTTGGTAGTTCCAAAAACGGTAGAGAATCTCATTCTAAAAGATTAGGTGTGAAGATTTTCGGTGGACAATCTGCAATTGCAGGTAACATTATTGTAAGACAAAGAGGTACAACTCATCACCCAGGTTTAAACGTGGGAATGGGAAAAGACCATACTTTACATGCATTAGTAGATGGAACTGTAGTATTTAGAAAGAAAGCAAACGATAGATCTTTTGTATCTATTGAACCAAACGCGTAAACTTACCACGCGTTTTATAAATTAAAATCCCGAATAAATCGGGATTTTTTTATTTAAATATCTTTTTTAAATGAAAGATGTTTTATTTATTTAAAAAATTCTAACAATGAAAATTAAATTAATATTTATATTTCTTTTCTGTTTGGCTTTTACTGCAAAAGCACAAATTAAAATTTTGTTTGATGCTACAAAAGCAGAAATGGCAAGTAATGCAGATTGGGTAATTGATGCCGATACAAATAATTTAAAAGCAACTTCTTTAGGGACTTATTCAACAGGTGGAAGTGATTCTAATCCGCAACAAATTCCAACTCCCGCACAAAGTGGAATTACTAATAATACACCAGAAACTTATTGGAAAGGTGCTTTGAGCGCGTGGGCTGTAGATTTAGTAAAGTTAGGTTACACAGTTGAAACATTGCCATATAATGGAAAAATTACCTATGGAGACAAAACTAATTCTCAGGATTTATCCAATTACAAAGTATTTATAATAGATGAGCCCAACTTTCAATTTGCACTTGAAGAAAAAAATGCACTGGTAAATTTTGTAAAAAATGGAGGAGGACTTTTTATTATTAGTGATCATAATATAAGTGATAGAAACAAAGATGGATGGGATTCTCCCAATATTTGGAATGATTTTTTTAGTACCAATACGGTGAAAACCAATCCTTTTGGTATTACATTCGATTTAGCAAATATTTCTGGAGCTACAACTAATTTTGCAAATTTCCTCACAAATACCATTTTACATGGCACTTCTGGAACTCCCACTCAGATGGATTTTTTTAATGGTACAACCATGACTTTAAATACCACAAACAATCCCACAGTGCAAGGTTTAATTTTTAAATCTGGTTCTTCTACAACTGGTTTGGTAAATGTAATGTTTGCAACAGCAACTTATGGAACTGGGAAAGTTTGTGCTTTAGGAGATAGTTCAGTTCCAGATGATGGAACGGGAGATTCTGGAGATTCACTTTATAATGGTTATACAGGAGATGCGAATGGAAATCACAGACCTTTGCTTTTAAATGCGACAGCTTGGTTAGCGACAGATTCTGGTTTAGGCTTAAATGATTTAGCAAAATCTGATATTAATTTAGAAATTTTCCCAAATCCTAGTTCAGATTTTATTTATATTAAAAATGTTAAGAATAATAATATTTATAATTTGACTATTTCTGATAGTACGGGAAAATTAGTTTTTTCTAAAGAATTTAATTCAAACAAAATAGATATAAAAAGTCTTCAAAAAGGTTTATATTATTTAACAATAAAAACACAAAACGGAGTTAAGAGTTTTAAATTTATCAAGAAATAATAGTTTCATTAAAAATTAAATTTAAAAATTCTTCAATATTTCTTTTTTTAAGAGATAAAATGAAACTAAACCCAAGAATTTTAGTTTAAAAAATTACTTAAAAAAAGTGGTAAATTTGTTCACTACAACAAACTCATGAAAAACATTAGAAACTTCTGCATCATTGCACATATTGATCACGGCAAATCAACTTTAGCAGATCGTCTTTTAGAATATACCAATACAGTTACCCAAAGAGAATTACAATCTCAAACTTTGGATGATATGGATTTGGAAAAAGAACGCGGAATTACCATAAAATCTCACGCCATACAAATGGATTATGAGTACCAAGGCGAAAAATATATTTTTAATTTAATTGATACTCCCGGACACGTAGATTTTTCCTACGAAGTTTCACGTTCTATTGCAGCTTGCGAAGGTGCGCTTCTTATCGTAGATGCTGCACAAAGTATTCAAGCTCAGACGATAAGCAACTTATATTTGGCTTTAGAAAATGATTTAACAATTATACCTGTTCTAAATAAAATTGATCTTCCTTCTGCAAATCCCGAAGAAGTAACGGACGAAATCATGAATCTTATCGGTTGCGAATATGAAGATGTTCTGCGCGTTTCTGGTAAAACCGGAGAAGGCGTTTTAGACCTTTTAGAACATATAGTAACTAGAATTCCAGCACCTGTCGGAGATCCGGATGCACCACTTCAAGCTTTAATTTTTGATTCGGTTTACAATCCTTTTCGTGGAATTGAAGCCTATTTTAAAGTAGTAAATGGAAAAATTACGAAAGGTGAAAAAATTAAATTTTTTGCTACAGAAAAAACGTATGAAGCCGATGAGGTGGGAACTTTAAAATTAAAACAATTGCCAAAAAAAGAAATTCTTTGCGGCGATGTGGGTTACATTATTTCTGGAATTAAAGATGCACGCGAAGTAAAAGTTGGAGACACAATTACAAGTGTATTTAATCCCGCGGAAAAAGCAATTGAAGGTTTTGAAGAAGTAAAACCGATGGTTTTTGCAGGAATTTATCCCATCGAATCTGAAGATTTTGAAGAGTTGCGTTTTTCATTAGAAAAATTAAGATTAAATGATGCTTCCCTCGTTTTCGAACCAGAAAGTTCTGCGGCATTAGGATTTGGTTTCCGTTGCGGATTTTTGGGAATGCTTCACATGGAAATTGTGCAGGAAAGATTGGATCGGGAATTTAATATGGATGTAATTACAACGGTTCCAAACGTTTCTTACCTTGGTTATTCCAAAAGAAATCCTGAAACACCGATTCTCATAAATAATCCTTCAGAAATGATGGATCCAACTATTTTAGACAGAGTAGAAGAGCCTTTTATAAAAGCATCGATTATAACAAAATCAGACTTTGTTGGACCAATTATGACTTTATGTATTGAGAAACGAGGGGAAATTGTAAACCAAAGTTATCTTACTTCTGAACGTGTAGAATTGGTTTTTAATATGCCCTTAGCTGAAGTGGTTTTTGATTTTTATGACCGCTTAAAATCCATTTCAAAAGGTTACGCTTCTTTTGATTATCACCCCATTGGAATGCGCGCCTCGAAATTGGTAAAAATGGATATTTTAATTAATGGCGATATGGTAGATGCGCTTTCTTCATTAATTCACGATTCCAACGCATATAATATTGGGAAAAAAATGTGTGAAAAATTACGCCAATTAATTCCGCGTCAGCAATTTGATATTGCTGTTCAAGCCGCTTTAGGAGCAAAAGTAATTGCTCGTGAAACTATAAAAGCTTTAAGAAAAGATGTAACTGCAAAATGTTACGGAGGCGATATTTCCAGAAAAAGAAAATTGCTTGAAAAGCAAAAAGAAGGAAAGAAAAAAATGAAGCAAATTGGTCGTGTAGAAGTTCCACAATCTGCGTTTATGGCGGTTTTGAAGTTGAATGATTAATCAATTAAATAAGGATTCCACAAATATTAAAATTCCAGAAAATAATTTAAAATTTTAGTATGAAAAACTTCCTCAGAATAGCTTTAGGAATTGCAATGATTTTTGCAGGAATTGGTCATCTAACTTTTGTACGTGAAATATTTCAAGCGCAGGTTCCAGATTTTGTTCCGTTTTCAAAAGATTTCACCGTCATTTCTTCTGGAATTGTAGAAATCTCTTTTGGTTTAGCGATGGTTTTTTTAGTAAAACAAAAAGAATATGTTGGTTTAATTTTAGCAATTTTTTATGTCTTAATTTTCCCTGGAAATATTCATCAATACACAAATCATTTAGATGGCTGTGGTTTAAACACAGACGAAAAAAGATTAGGAAGATTATTTTTCCAACCTGTTTTAATTTTCTTAGCGCTTTATTCTACAGATGGGTGGAAATTATTAAAATCAAAAAAATAAAAAAATTTTTAAATTTCTGAAGGTGTTTCAGTTTTATTTCGGTAAACTTTTAAAAATTACTTTCTTCTAAAAGAAGTTCAATTTTTTAAAAATCCCGCGAATTAGCAAAAACTTTATTTAAGCTTTAAATCAGAGAAATTTAATCTTTTAATCACACAAAACCTTTGTTCCTTTTGTGGTTTAAAACCTATTTCGGTAAACCTTTTTTCAGAGCTTTGTTTGCGGTTTCTACGGCTTTTTTCTCTTTCCAATCCATGTATCGCGTTTTGTATTTTTTCTTCAGAATATTATCAATATTTCGCTGAATAATTAAATTATAAAGAGAATGTGCTTTCACCGCCCAAGATTTATCCCAAGCTCTTTGCGAAATTGAAAAACTTCCGTCTAAATATTTCATATAATGCCACCAACCGGTCGGCATAAAAAGTGTGTCGCCATGTTCTAGAAAACATTCAATTCCTTCTATTCCATCTAATGCAGGAAATTTTTCAAAATCTGGATTTGCGATGTCATAATCTTCAAATGCATAAGTTGCATAAGGCATTTTATACAATCTGTCTTTCCATTTATAATCGAACAAAAGCACATGTTTTCTTCCATTAAAATGCGTGTGGAAAATGTGCGGCATATCAATATCAAAATGCAGGAAAGTTTCAGAACCTTCTCCGCCGAAAAACATGGCAGGATATTTATCTAAAAAACCACCCATTAATTCTGTAGGTGAAATGTAATCTTCTAATAATTTTGGCGCAGATTTTATGGGATCAAAAAGAAAAATTCTTAAATCTGTTGGTTCTTTTTGTATTAAATCGATATAATCTGCAAATTTCATTTTCGTTGCAGAAGAATTGATTGGTGCAGCTGGATCTGCTTTTGAACTGTCATAAAGTGGCACTTCTACATCTCCGACAGTTTTTTTCATGTAGTCCATTGTCCACTTTTGGTAAGCGGGCCACTTTTTTGCTATGTTTTTTATAACCAAAGGTTTTCTTGGTTTTAGATAATTATTGTAAAAATCTTCTTTAGAAATATCTTCAACAATATCAATTGGTTTTAAATGAAGCGCCATAATTTTATCTTGAAAGAGCAAATTTATTAAAAAAATTAATAGAATATTTTAACTAATTGGTTATTTAAAAATCATAAGTCTATAATTTGAATAAAAACTTTGTAACAAGAGTTGTGTTTTAAAGACTTATTGAGAAGAAATTTATTACATGAAAAAACTTTTATTTTTATTACTGCTTTCAGTATCGGGAATTTTATTTTCGCAACACACCATTTCTGGTAAAATCACAGATTCTGATGGTGAACCAATCGCAAGTGCAAGTGTCACCATTGAAGAAGCTGGAAAAGATGCAATTATTGCGTATTCTATTACTAATTCTAAAGGGGAATATAAAGTAACATTTACAACCTCTGCACCGAATGTAGATTTAAAAATAAAAGCGTTCAACCAAAAACCTGTTACAAAATCACTTTCAAATTCTACTCAAACTTCTAATTTCAAACTTGAATCTCAAGCTACAGAAATAAAAGAAGTAAAAATCAAAACAAAAATGATCACCAAACGTGGTGATACGATTTCTTACGATTTAAAAGCTTTTGAAAATAAAAGCGACCGTTCTTTAGCCGATGTTTTAAAGAAAATTCCAGGAATTGAAGTGAATACAGATGGTTCAATTCTTTATCAAGGTGAACCCATTAATAAATTTTATGTCAACGGAAAAGATTTAATGGAAGGCGCTTATGGAAGTATTAATAATGCTTTACCAAAAGATGCTGTGCAAAAAGTGGAAGTGATGGAAAATCACCAACCGATAAAAATGCTTCAAGATAAAGTCCCTTCACAGAATGCAGCTATTAATGTAAAATTAAAAAAATCTGTTACAATGACCGGTCGTGGAGAAATAGGAACTGGTTTCGGCGATCCATGGACTTATAATGTGAAATTAACACCGATGTTTTTTGGACAAAAATCCCAATGGGTTGTGAATTATAAAACCAATAACAATGGTGAATCTGTAGAAAATGATGGAAATCTTCTTTCTGTTGGAAATCGCTATGAAGGAAGAAGAGGTAGTGTTTCGCAAAATAATTGGCTGGGTGTAGAAAATGCTTCTGTTCCAAATTTGCCAGAAAAACGTTATTTATTTAATAATGTACATTATTTAGCAGCCAATTATTTAACAAATATAGACACTAAAAAAGAGTGGGAACTAAAAGTAAATGCAAGTTATACAAATAATGCGGTTGCAAGAGAATCCTATCAATTAGTTAATAGATATAACTTACAAAGCCAACAAATTAATACCACCGAAACTACGCTAAAAAATAATTACTACACAGATAAAGTTAAAGGTGAAGTTATTTTTACTAAAAATGCCAAAAAAGGGTTTTTTAAAAACACCACAACTTTTTCCCAATTTTGGAACGGTGATCGCGCACTTGTAAATCGTGTTGCAAATGGAATTAATGGAAATGCTTCTGAAGCAACACAATCTCCCACTTCTTCTTTTCAAAACTCATTAAGTACAATTATTCCTTGGAAAGAAAAAATGGTAAATTTAATGTCTTACATTAATTACCAAGATGATTCTCAAACTTTACAAATTTCACCAGTTAATTATTTAACTTTTGAAAATAATACGGGAAATAAAATCTTTGATGTTAATCAAAATTTTGTACAACAGAATTTCAGATTAAAAACTTTTGAAGCAAGTCATTCTGCAAATATTGGTTTTAGTATGAAAAACTGGACTTTTACACCAGAAGTGGGTTTAGATTATGTTTATAATAAATTGACATCCAATTTAATTGGATTAAACACCTCTGTAGTAAATTTCAATCCAAATAAATATGTTAATGATTTAAAATATACCACAACAACGCCTTACGCTGCAGTTGGAATTAATTATAAAAATGACGCTTGGATGTTGTACTCTAATTTCCCAGTGAAATTAAATAACATTAACGCAGAAGATCCACAAAGAAATGTTTCAAAATCTTTTAATAAAGTTACTTTTGAACCCAATGCTTTCGCACAATATTCTTTCGCTTCATTTTGGAAAGCCAGTTTGTTCGGGAGTTTAAATTATAATTTTGGAGATATTAATAATGCTTATTCAGGAAATATATTAACTCGTCCAACCAATTTGGGTTCAATTGCTGCAAATACGCCTATTTCTGAAACATTTTCAAAAGGATTCGGACCGAGAATTGAGTATAGAAATCCACTGAACAATTTATTTTTTAATGTTCGTTATAATTATTCAAACAATAAAAATAATCTTTTGGCGTCGCCTTCTATTGATGCTTCTGGATTTACGGTTATAAATTATATTGTTTCAGACAACACAAGTGTTTCTAATAGAGAAAGTGTAGAAGTGGGAAAATATTTCCCAAAATTTAAAACCAATGCTTCAATCAACGGAAACAATTCTGAAAGTACTTCAGACTCTTCGCAAGATAATGTTCGGTTTACTAATAAATCTACTTCACAATCTTTTGGCTTTAAATTTAATAACGCTTATTTTTCTTGGATGAGTTTAGATTTTAATTTTACAAAATCTTGGAGCAAACAAGACAACCAGTTTAACCAATCAAAAAGTACGGGATATAATCACAATTTAACTGCAGCATTTTATCCTTTAGAAAATAATACCGTTACTTTTAATTGGGATCAAATAAATTCTGCGCAAGGTTTAACCAGCTATCATAATGCATTTTACGATATTGCTTATCAATACACATGGGCGAAAAAGAAAATAGATTTTGAATTAAAATGGTTAAATATTACTAACAGAAAAGTGTTTGAAAGATTTAATAATGACGCTTTGAATCAATCTTATACAAGAATGCAACTTCGACCAACTCAGGTAATGTTTACGGTGAAATTTAATTTTAAATAAAACTTTCCTTTATTAAATAGAAAATCCTGCTCAATAAAAAGCAGGATTTTTTTTGATTTAAAATTATTATTCTTAAAAGTTTTCATCTGCACTTGGTCCGTAACTTCCCGGTAAAGCAATATCATTTAATCTATAATAAACGCCGAGTTGTGCGCGGTGATGCGTAATTTGATTTAAAGCGTGACGAATTGCTCCATATTTACTGAAATCCATTAAAACGGTCTCTCCATTATTCATCGTCCATCTTTTAGTTAAATCTTCATCTTTTGCGTTTTCTAAAGCATTTTTTCCTTTATTATAATCTTGCTCTAATTTTTGGATGAGTTCTTCTTTTTTATTTAAAAAAGTAGGTTTGTAATCTCCTGTGGCAAAATCTAATTTTTCAGTTTTAAAAATAATTTCTGGCCAAGCAAAAATTTCTGTAATGTGCGTTGCAAGAGGCATCATTTTCATGCTTTTTTTGTGTGGTGCATAATCATTTTTACCTTCGGGGAAAACTTCAAGAAACTTTTTTGTAGTTTCATATTCTTCCAAAAGTTCTGTTTTTAAATTTTGTAAAGTGTTCATTTCTGTTTTATTTAAAATTAATTTTGATTTCTTTATTTATTAAAATGTGTGAGAAATTTTAAAAACTTCTTCAAAGTTATGTAACAATTTTTTAAAATAACTACTAATTAGATTAAATAACATTACAATGAAAAGACAGTTTTCTATAGTTCTTTTAATGATTGCTTTTGCTTTAAATGCACAAACAACAGCGAATCGTTTTTTTTATGAACTTACCTTCAAACCCAAACAAGACTCCGCAAAGTTGGAAAAAGTAATGACGGTTTTAGATATTAGTAAAGATAAATCCATTTACCAAGATTACACTCTTCCAGCGCAAGATTCCTTAATTAAAGTGGCAGTTGATGAAATGGAAAAAACCAAAACATGGAAAGATATTTCTAAATCTTTAGTTTTACCAAAGTTTACTTATAAAGTAATAAAATCTTACCCATCAATGAAGTCCACTTATGAAGACAGAATTAGCCGAAATTTATTCGGATATGAAGAAGATTTAAAATTTAATTGGAAAATTTCTTCCGAAAAAGAAAAAATCGGAGAATACAACACCCAAAAAGCGACTGCAGATTTTGGAGGAAGACAATGGACGGCTTGGTTTTCCACAGATATTCCTTTTCAAGATGGACCGTATAAATTTTCTGGTTTGCCAGGTTTAATTGTTAAAATTGAAGATTCTGGACATAATTATTCTTGGCTTTTAAAAGGCAATAAAAAACTTGAAAATTATTCTGAACAAACCGAAGCAGAAAAAATAAATGAAAAATATGGAATGAGTTCTAAAGTGAATATTGTATCTAAAGAAAGATTTGAAAAAGCCTATAATAATTTCAAAGCGGATCCACTTGCCGAAGCGAGACCATATATGAGTAATGCGGAAGTTATGAATAGAAAAATGCCGGGAAGTGATGTAACTCTCGGACAATACTTAAAAGAACAAGAGAAAATTGCCAAAGATTTTTTTAATTCAAATGATAATCCTATTGAAATTTCTTCTTCACCCAAGAAATAAATAAAAAATAATTTTAGTTCTAAACCCAGAAACAGAAATGTTTTTGGGTTTTCTATGATTTTTATCTTTAATTGAAAAATCCTTATTTAGATTAAATTTAAATAACTATATTTGCACTTCAAATTATACCATTGAAAGGAGATATTTCTAATAAATTATGTTGCTTCCCGAAAAATATTATCGGGAGAATTGAAGGTTATGATAATGATAATCTAAAAATGCCCACAAAAATTATTGAAATGGGACTTTTACCTGAAACTACATTCAAAATACTTTATCAAGCACCTTTTAAAGGACCGCTTTACATTGAGTTTGGTGAAGAAAAAAGTAGAATTGCATTAAGAGAAGAAGAAGCACAATATATATTTGTAAAAGCAACTCTTTAATTTTTGAAATATAAATCACTGAAGATTTCTAATCAATTTAAGTTTAGATTTTAGTCTAACATCTAATGTCTAACATCTAATTTCTAAGTAAATGTCCAAAAACAAACAAGAAATAATTTTAGTAGGAAACCCAAACGTAGGGAAATCCACTATTTTTAATTGGCTTTGTAATAAAAAACAAAAAACCGGAAATTACGCAGGTGTAACTGTTGCAAGTCATTCTGGAAGCTATACTTATAACGAACAGGAAGTAGAAGTGATAGATTTACCTGGTTCTTACAGCGTTTATCCAGGTTCAGAAGATGAAGCAATTTTTGCAAAATATTTAATAGATGAACAGCCAAATTATTCTGGTGTTGTTTATGTTTTAGAAGCTTTAAGTATTAAAAGAGGATTGTTGCTTTTTCAACAGATTCAAGATTTAGGAATCCCAACTCTTTTAGTTGTAAATCAAATAGATCAAGCGGAAAGACGAGGTGTTAATTTAGATTTAGATTTACTTTCCAAGTTACTGAATGTAACAATTATAAAAGCCAATGCAAAAGCAAATATTGGAATTGAAGATATTAGAAAAGCTGTTTTTAAAGAACAATTTTCTGTTTCTAAAGAAGTTTCTTTTGAAATTCCGATGGAGCAAAAAGGCTTGGTCTTTAAAATTTTAGAAAATATTCACGAAAGCAATCAATATAAAGTTTGGACGCTTTTATCTTCTGAAACTTATCTCGGTAAACTAGAAACCGTTAATGATCAGTTAATGCAGAATGATGTAAAATGTCTCGTTCCGAAACGTTTACAGGCACAGGAAACTGTTCGGCGTTATCAAAAAATAGATAAGATTGTCGCTCAAGTTTTAACTAAAAAACCGCAATTTAAAGAACTTCTAACCGAGAAGTTAGATAAAGTTTTAGTACATCCAGTTTTCGGATATTTAATTTTCGCACTTGTTTTGTTACTGATTTTCCAAAGTGTTTTCTTTTTGGCAGAATATCCGATGAAATGGATTGAAGAATTTTTCTTGGTTTTTTCTGATTTTACATCTAATCATCTTCCAGCTGGACCAATTAATTCTTTAATCTCTAATGGAATAATTCCTGGAATTGGTGGAATTATGGTTTTTGCACCGCAAATTGGGATTTTATTATATTTCCTTTATTTATTGGAGGATTCCGGTTATATGGCGCGTGTTATTTTCTTAATGGACAGATTCCTAAAACCTTTTGGTTTAAATGGAAAAAGTATCGTTCCGCTGGTTTCTGGAACGGCGTGTGCAATTCCCGCAATTATGTCCACACGAAACATTGAAAATGTCAAAGAAAGATTGATTACTATTTTGGTAACGCCTTTTATGACGTGTTCTGCGCGACTTCCGGTTTACAGTATTATTATTGCTTTAGTCATTTCAGATAAAACATTTTTAGGAATTCAATACAAAGCATTAATGTTGATGTTCATGTATTTTCTCGGATTTTTCATGGCACTTTTGGCTTCGTTAATTTTAAAAAAAGTAATCAAAGACACTTCAAAAAGTTTTCTGGTGATGGATTTGCCCGCTTACAAAATGCCGCTTTGGCGTTATAATTTTAAATTGACTTTAGGCAAAGTTTGGGAATTTATTACAGGCGCAGGAAAAATCATTTTCATTGTAAGTATTATTATTTGGGTTTTCAGTTATTTTGGACCGCCAAAACAAAGCAAACAATTTGTTTCTACAGATGTAAAATTAGAAAATTCTTACTTGGCTAAAATGGGAAAATCCATCGAACCTGCAATTGCGCCACTTGGTTATGATTGGAAAATGGGCGTTGGAATTTTAACAAGTTTTGTTGCGAGAGAAGTTTTCGTTGGAACAATGTCCACTTTATATTCTTTGGATGAAGACGCGCCACAAACGCGAATGATTGATAAAATGCGAAATGACACAAAATCCAATGGCGAAAAAGTTTTCAATTTTGCAACTGGACTTTCTATCTTAATTTTCTATGCTTTCGCGATGCAATGTGTTTCTACGATTGCAGTAGTTTTTAAAGAAACAAAATCTTGGCGCTGGACTTTGGCTCAACTTTTGGGAATGTCTGGTTTGGCATATTTTGCGTCGCTCGTCGTCTATCAGATTTTTAAATAAATTTTCTTTTAATTATTTTTAAAATCGTAAATTTATGATTATGAACTCTTTAATTATACAATACATCATTATCGCAATCGTTTTTCTTTTTGCGGCATTTTATTTAATTAAAATAATTACAGAAAATTTTTCTACTAAAAAGCAAAAGAAAGGCGAATTTGGCTGTGACAGAGAATGCGGACATTGATTCCCATTAAATAAAACTTTCTTAAGTAAACTTTTTTTTAATTTAATTCTAAGATTATGAATTCTTTAGTTTTTCAATACATCATCATCGGATTTGTTTTTCTTTTTGCGGGTTTTTATTTATTTAAAATTGTCAGAAAAAATTTATCTCTTAAAAAATTTAAAAATAGTAAAACAGGTTGTGATAAAAATTGCGGCTGTTCTTAAAAATTTTTGATAATCTAAATAAATATTCAAACTCTAATTTCCGTATTTTTGCACCAATTATTTATTTAATAAAAATATTCTATGTCTTTAATAAAAAGTATATCCGGAATCCGCGGAACAATCGGTGGAAAAGTTGATGAAAATTTAACGCCTTTAGATGTGGTAAAATTTTCTGCCGCTTTCGGAACTTTGCTTCAAACTAATAAAAATAAAAAAAACTTAACCATTGTTGTTGGTCGCGACGCAAGAATTTCCGGTAAAATGGTGAATTCGTTAGTTTGCGCAACTTTGCAAGGTTTGGGAATAAATGTGATAGATTTGGGACTTTCCACAACGCCAACTGTGGAAATAATGGTTCCAGAATTAAATGCAGACGGTGGAATTATTTTAACGGCTTCTCATAATCCAAAAGAGTGGAATGCTTTAAAATTATTAAATGAAAAAGGCGAATTCATCAATTCTGAAAACGGTGCAGATGTTTTAAAATTAGCCGCAGATGGAAATTTCAATTTCGCGAAAGTTGATGATTTAGGAACTTATGAAATCAATGAAAATGCTTTTGACATTCATATTCAACAAATTCTAAATTTACCGATGGTTGATGCAGAAGCCATAAAATCTAGAAAATTTAAAGTCGTTTTAGATGCCGTAAATTCCACTGGAGGAATTGCAATTCCGATGCTTTTAGATAAATTAGGTTGCGAAACTATCAAACTTTATTGCGAACCAAACGGACAATTTCCGCACAATCCAGAACCCTTAAAAGAACATTTGGGAGATATTTGCAAATTGGTAAAAGAGGAAAAAGCAGATTTAGGAATTGTGGTAGATCCAGATGTAGATCGTTTGGCTTTGGTGGATGAAAATGGCGAATTATTCGGTGAAGAATATACTTTGGTTGCGGTTGCAGATTATTTATTGAAAAATAAAAAAGGTGTTGCCATTTCAAATTTGAGTTCAAGCCGTGCTTTGCGAGATATTGCAAAAAAACATAATTCAGATTATTTTGCGAGCGCAGTTGGAGAAGTAAATGTCGTAAATTTAATGAAAGAGAAAAACGCCGTAATTGGCGGCGAAGGAAACGGCGGAATTATATATCCAGATTTGCATTTCGGTAGAGATTCTTTGGTTGGAGTGGCTTTGTTTTTAACCCATTTAGCAAAAGAAAATAAAACGGTTTCAGAGTTGAGAGCAACTTATCCAAGTTATTTTATGGGTAAGAAAAAAATACAATTAACGCCAGAAATTGATGTGGATTCACTTTTAACAAAGATGGAAAAGGAGTATCAAAATGAAGAAGTTTCCACTGTAGATGGTGTAAAAATAGATTTTGAAAATAATTGGGTACATCTTAGAAAATCTAATACAGAACCAATTATCAGAATCTACACGGAAGCATTTTCACAAGAAGAAGCAGATAATTTGGGAGATAAAATGATTGCAAAGATTAAAAGTTTGATTTAATTTAAAATTTCGTAATTTTATTTAAGTAAAAAATTAAGCAATGACGATTACCATTAAACCGAAGAATAAGAAGGAATTATTTAAAATCAAAAGAATTTTAGAAGCTGTTGAGATAGAATTTGAAGAATCCAAAGATATTTATGATGAGGATTTCGTGAGAAAAATTGAAAGATCCAGAAAAGAGATTAAGAATGGCGACACAAAAAAAATTGCTGTAGAAGATCTATGGAAATAGAATATTCTAAACAAGCTTTAAAAGATCTTGATTTTTGGAAATCATCTGGAAATAAAATTATTCAGAGAAAAATATCTGAATTAATTATCGATATTGCAAAAAACCCATTCGAGGGAATTGGAAAACCATAACCATTAAAATATAAATTGTCTGGAAGTTGGAGTAGAAGAATAAATATTGAACACAGAATTGTATATGAAGTAATTAATAATATTATTTATATTCAATCATTAAAAGGTCATTATTTAAAATAAAAAGTAAAAAAAATTAGACAATAAGAGAAGTCTAAAATTTAAAAATATATTGGAAGAATTTTTTGAAAATGAACTTGTGAAAAAGTTCGAAGAAATGGTAGAAAATAATGAGGAGCTCTACTTCGATACAGAAGAATATGAGGATATCATTATCTATTATTTAGAGATGGGAGATATTAATTTTGCAGAATTGGCAACCAATTTTGCTTTAAAAGTGCATCCTAATTCTCAACAAATTAAAATAAAACAATTAGAAGTTTTTCTAGATTTAGAGCAATATACAAAAGCTAAAGAATTACTTAATGAACTAAAAGAATCTGCACAAGAAAACACAGATTTCTTAGTTTGTTGCGCAAAATATTATTCAAATTTAGGAAATCCTAGAAAATCTATTGAATTTTGCGAAAAAGCTTTGCTACTAGAAGATGAAGAAAATTTTTTGCACAATTTCATTGCCGATGAATATCACAATTTAGGCGATCCTTTTAGCGCTTTGAAACATTACAAACTCGCTCTACAAGTCGATTCTTTGGATGATTATTCTTTGGAAAATGCGATGGTTTGTTATAATGAAATGAATAGAGGCGAAGAAGCAATTGATTTCTTAAACAAATTTTTAGATGAATTCCCTTTCTCAGAAACCGGATGGTATGAATATGGACAATTTTATTTTAACAAAAAAAATTACGAAGAAGCCATCCGTGGTTTTGATTTTCTTTTAGCTATAAATTCCCAATCAATCGGCGTTTATGCGAATAAAGCAGCTTGTTTTGAAGCCATGAAAGAATGGCAGAAAGCCATTGCAGTTTATGAAGAAATGCTTGATTTAGAATACACAAAAGCATTCACTTTATACAAAATCGGGCTTTGTTATAAAGAATGCAAATTGCCAATTCAAGCACTAAATTATTTTCAAAAATCTTTGAGAGAAGATCCACAATTTTACCTTTCAATGATGGAGCAATCCTACATTTATGAGGAAATGGGATCCATGAAAGAAGCATTGCATTTTGCTAAAGAAGCGGTTTCATTTAATGAAATTAATTTAGATTATCAAAAAAGATTGGCGTTTTTATATATTGATGCAGGAAATTTTGAAGAAAGTTTAGCTTGTATCAAAATTTTATTAGACCATGAACCGACGAGATTTTACAATTGGTACGCTTTTACAGAAGTTTTAATGCTTTTAGGAGAATTCTCTCAAGCTTTAGAAGCGGTAGAAAAGGCTTTAAAAATTCACAATCGTGCCGAATTATTTTACCAAAAAAGCAATTGTTATTTTCATTTAAATGAAGATAAAAAAGGTAGAGAAAGTTTAAAAATTGCAATCGAATTAGACGCAGATTTAGCGGAAGATATGCAACTAAAATATCCTTTCATTAAAGATCAAGTGAAAAGAGTTCGGACTAAAAAGAAGTAATTTTTATAATTTTTTGGGCAGCTTTTCCGCCTTCCGCTCCCGCTTTTTTGCCAAAGAAGTTTTGCTGAAATTTAATTTTTTTTGGCAAAAAGAGCTCCGCTCAAGTCGGGCTGCGACTTTTCAATAAAATAAATTAATTTAAAACAAATCGAGCTTTCTAGTTAATCTAAACCGTTTAAATTCCTAAGGAATGACAAATGCACGCTATAAAAGTTTTAAGAATTTATTTATAATAAGCATTCAGAAAATCAAAAAACTCTTCCATTCTTATAAAATTATTGATTCCCAAATAAACCACTAAAACACAAGTTATGGCGTATAAAATCGACTGAACTTTCGGTGAATTTTTATAAGCAAAAAATAACCAACCCAATAAAAGCGGATAAACAAACACAAAATGACCGCCGTAAATATAAGATGTGTGCAAACCGAATTTTAAAACACAATGTATGATGACATCTACTAAAAACGAAATCATCAGAATTTGAACGAGTTTATTTTTGAAATTTTTTCCGTAACTCCAAAGGATTAAAATTAAAACAATTACTACAAAAACATAAGGAATCCAACTGCTGTAAACGTCCATAAACAAAGCTTTGTATTTAAATCCTTTTAAACTGTGATAATCTCGAATGGCAAAATTTGAAAACAAAATATTTCCGCCAAAAAACCAAGAAGAAATCATATCCCAAAGTGGCGTTATTTTCGGGTTAGAAAATTTCTCATATTGTGTTTCGGTTTTTTGAAAGATGAGGTGGTAATTGAAATTTAAACGGTTTAAGTAAAGCAACGCAAAAATAAGGATAGAAATTATTACGCGTAATTTTGCATTTAAAATTTTCTTCCAATTCCAAAATAATTTCTTTTCAAATAAAACTGGAATGTAAACTTTCACTGCATTTGTAATCGTTAAACCGCCTAAAAAAACGGTTGATAAAACCATTGCAACACCTGAAATTTTTTCGTCTTTTCTTAACTTTAAAGCGGAAAAATAATTAAATAAAACCAATAAAAACAAAGTATAAGTATAAGTTTCTGGCGTAAAAGACAATAAAATATTGGTAGAAAAAAGTGCGAAAAACGCGATTATTAAAAGTGAAATTTTTAGAGGAAGTTTAATGATATTTTTTAAATATTTAAAAATTTGCACCAAACTTAAACTTACTGCAAAATTGCTGCACAACGCTAAAACCAATCTGAAAGTAGAATCCATTTTACCATTAGAAATCCAAAAAGCAAAGTTTCTGATGCCATCAAAAAAATAATTAGAAAGTGGATGCCGCTCAAAACCTCCGCCTGTCATAATAATTGCGCGGTTATCAAAACTAAAATAAGCGTCCCACGGAATTCTATTATCAAAAATAATTCTGTAATTCAGCGCAATAAAACTTCCTAAAATACCGTAAATAGTAAGAAAGAAAATGAATAAAAAAAACTCATTCCATTCGCTTGGAAATATTGTTTTTAAAATATCTGTGGATTTTTGTTTGAAATTCAAATGAAATTAATTTCCGCAAAATTACATTTTTTTACGAACTACAAGACAAACTTGAGCAACCAACAATACCTTCATATTTCGCTGGTCTTTTTATAGAAAACTCAGGATAAATTTCTTCGTAAGGCTGTTCTAAGGCTTTTCTTAATTTTTTAAAAAGTTCAGTTTTATCTTGATTTAATTCTGAAATACACTCATAAAGTAGATAATTTCGTAAAATAAATTTCGGATTGTTTTTTGCCATTAATTGTTGAGATTCTTCACGAGAAATTTTATTTTTTGTTAATCTTTCTCGGTAAACTTTTAAAAATTGATTAAAATTATCTCTTGAGTTTTTACTTAATTCTTCATAAAACGTAGCTTCAAAAAATTTTGCATCAGAAGATTCTGTAATTAATTCTAACTTATTAAAAAACAAAGTGTAATCTATTTTCAAATCTTGCATTATACTTTGCCATTGCGTGAAAAATTCTAGATCTGAATCTAAAATTTCATCCAAGCCAAATTTGTTAGCAAGCATTTTGTCGTGTTTTTTCCAAAAATATTCACTGAAATTATTAAGAATTTCTTGTAGAATTTTTTCGTCATTTATTAAAGGAAAAAGTGCATTTGCCAATTGCCATAAATTCCATTGTGCCATTTTTCCTTGGTTTCCGAAAGCGTATCTTCTTCCAGGTAAATCGGTTGTATTTGGAGTGAAATTTAAATCGTATTCATCTAAAAAAGAAAATGGTCCGTAATCAATTGTTAAACCTAAAATTGACATATTATCAGTATTCATCACGCCGTGAACAAAACCAACTCGAAACCAATCAACAATTAAATCAGCAGTTTTTTCAGAAATATTTTGAAACCATTCTGCATATTTTTCTGGTTTATTTTTGTCAATTTCTGGAAAATAATTTTCTATTGTAAAATCTGCTAATTCTTTTAAAGTATCCAATTCCTTCCGTGCAGAAATCAATTCGAAATGACCGAAACGTAAAAAAGATTCTGCAGTTCTTATGATTACCGCGCCCTTTTCATATTGTGGATTTCCATCGTACATTTCATCTCGAACAACATTTTCGCCAGTTTTCACCAAACTTAAAGCACGCGTGGTTTTTATTCCTAAATAATGAATGGCTTCACTCATCAAATATTCTCGAACAGAAGAACGCAAAACCGCTCTTCCATCGGCGGTTCTGGAATAAGGAGTTGCACCTGCTCCTTTGTATTGTAGTTCTGTTTTTTTATTTAATACATTTGAAATTTCTCCGAGATAAATTGCTCTTCCATCACCTAATTGTCCTGCCCAATTTCCGAATTGATGTCCCGCATAAGCTGTAGCGTAAGTTTCGATATTTTCTGGTAAATTTTTTCCAGCTAAAAAACCTAAATCTGTTTCTTCAAAATTTCCTAAACCGATTTCTTCTGAAAGTTTTTCATTAAATGCAATCAATTTTGGATGTTCAAATTCCACAGGTTTTACCGTACAAAATAAAACTCCGGGCGTTTGTCTTTGCTGTGTATTACCGGAAAAATCTCCAGGAAATTTTTTTATAAATGGTGAAGAAATTTTAGATAAATTCATAATTTCAATTTAAACAAATTTCGGTATTTAAGAACAAAAAGTCTTCCATTTCTGAAAGACTTTAATGAAAATATGATTTACTTTTATTTATTAAAATCAACGTCGTCTGTTGAATTAATTTTTTCATTCACATTGTCTTCTTTTTTTGCAGGAGATTTCTTTTGTTCAGTTGGATTTGGATTTTTAATTTCTTCCATCGTTTGAAGTCCACCCTCATCACCGTAACCGCCGCCTAAACCACGTAAATCATCACAATTCCCAGTCCATGTGGAAGGTTTTGCAAATTTATCATCGGGTGAAACATTCAATGTTTTATCGGCCCAAACCTTTTTCATAAAAATCGCCCAAATTGGAAGCGCCATTTTTGCTCCTTGTCCTTCGCCGGTTCCATAAAAGTGAGTGGCTCTATCTTCCCAACCCACCCAAACGCCAGTTGCTAATTTTGGTGTCATTCCAATAAACCAACCATCGGAATTATTTTGAGTTGTTCCTGTTTTTGCGGCAATTTCAATCGCTTGGGAAACGCCTCTTCTTCCCAGTTCGCCAGCTGCGGTTCCGCCTGGTTGTGTAACACCTTTCATCATGTCAATCATTGTATAAGCATACAATTCATTCATCACTTCTTTTACAACAGGTTTTATTTCTTTTATTACCCGATTGTTTGCGTCTTCTATTCGCCAAATCATTTCGGGTTTTATATAATTACCATAGTTAGCAAAAGTGTTATAAGCACCGAGCATTTCGTAAATTGTAATATCTGAAGAACCTAAAGCTGTGGTTAAATTTCTCTGCATATCACTCGTAACTCCCATATCTCGAGCTAATTTTATAACATTATCAACACCAACTTCGTCCATAGTTCTAACTGCAGGTGGATTCATAGATCTTGCTAAAGCTTGCTTTAAAGTCATGGAACCGTGTCCTTCAGAAACAGTCCACTTTCCTTTTGTAAAAGGTTCGTTTGAAACTATAGAACAAGGTGTTTTTCCTAAATTAATAATTGCGGCGGCATAAACAAAAGGCTTAAAAGTTGAACCAACTTGTCTTTTCCCTTGTTTTACATGGTCATATTGATAATGTTGCCAATTAATTCCACCGACCCACGCTTTTATATCTCCAGTTGCGGGTTCCATTGCCATTAATCCAGCTTGAGCAATTGCTTTACTGTATCTGATAGAATCGTATGGCGTCATTTCTACTTCTTCATCACCATTCCAAGTAAATCTGGACATTTTTGTGGGCGTTTTAAAATCAAGCATAATGGAATCTTCTGGAACATTTGCAGCTTTTAATTGCTTGTAACGTCCAGTTCTTTTCATTGCTTGAAGCATTAAAGCATCAATTTCCTTTTGATCTAAATAATAAAAAGGTGCTAATTTTCTACCTTTTTGTTCATTGTCAAATCTTTTCTGCAAATCTGTAAGGTGCTCTTTTATTGCTTCTTCTGCATAAAGTTGCATTTTAGAATCTAAGGTTACAAATATTTTTAATCCATCTTTATAAAGATTTAATTCTTTACCCGTTTTCTTTTCGTAATCTTTTAAATAACCATCTATTTCTTTACGAAGATAAAATTTATAGTAAGCTGAATAACCTTGGTCTACTGATTTTATGGGATGGAAATCTACTTTAATCGGTTCAGATATTGCTTTTTGATAAGTTTCTTGGTCTAAATATCCTGTATCTAACATTTGTTTTAAAACTACGTCACGTCGCACTTTTGCTGCTTCAGGATGTCTATAAGGATTATTTTTTACGGGATTTTCTAACATCGCTACAAAAACTGCGGCTTCAGGAAGTGTCAATTCGCTGGTCTTTTTATTAAAATAAACTCTTGAAGCCATTTCGATTCCATTTGCATTAAATAGAAAATCAAATTTATTAAAGTATAAAGTGATGATTTCTTCCTTCGTATAAATTCTTTCTAAACTAACTGCTATAGACCATTCTTTTAGTTTTTGAAACGCTCTTTCTATTTTATTTTGAGAGGCTTTTTTTGTAATTAATAATTTTGCTAACTGTTGTGTGATAGTAGAACCACCGCCTCGTTCGCCCCCAAAATAAATTGCACGCGCAATAGATTTTAAATCAATCCCAGAATGTTCTTTAAATCGCTCATCTTCTTTTGCTTGTAAAGCATAAACCAAAAATGGCGGTAATTCTTTATAGGTAACCGGTTGGGTTTTTTCTTTTTCAAATTTCCCCAATAAAACGCCGTCTGAAGACCAAATTTCAGAAGCAACGTAAATATCTGGATTTTCAAGATCTTGCACATCGGGCATTTCTCCCAAAAATCCTTGTGAAACTGCAAAGAATAAAGCAGAAATACCTAAAACTACGGCGATAAGTGAAATCCAAATTATTTTAATCCACTTTTTGTAGCCGGAGTTTTTATTTTTTTTCGGAGGTAAAGGAAAGGTTGCGCTTGACTTTTTACCTGTGCCTGTATTTTTTTCCATTATTTTTTATGGCTTTGCCGATTCTACTTTTATACCTAAATCTTCTATTCCCGGAAGAATATCTCTTCTCATAGCTTGGGTGACATTTATTTTATAGGAACCAATTTTCGGGAATTTATAATTTAATTTATATTGAAATAAAATTTCTTTTGTTTCTCCAAAACCAGTTCCAAGCCATTCTCCATTGGGTTTTGCTAATATATAATTCAATGTGTCTGTTGTAATTTTCTTATTTGGGGATTCAAAATTCACAATTAAACGAAGATTGCTATATGGATAATTATTATTATTTCTTACTACAAATATAATATTTTTCGGATTTTGAACATCATTAATTTTAAATTCAAATTCTTGCTTTTGTTTCTTGTTCCATGTGCCGTCTAAGTCATTCACATAAACTTGCTCATCTTTTCTATTACAGGAAAAAAGTATTACAATTAATAAAAATACTGATCCAATTTTAAGCATTGTTGTTAGGTTTTGGCGGGTATTTTTTCTTAAACTTCTTTTTTGGATTATTAGTATTTGCTTCAGCAGAAATTGGTTTATTTTCTGTAGTATTTTTTAGGAGCGTATTATTTTGTGGTTTTGGTTTTTTATTCCAATTTTTTTTATTCTTTGAGGCGTTTTTCTTCTTCTCAAACCGATCCATGTTATTTTCTTGAATAATATCGACCGCTTTTTCTTTAATTTCTGTGACGCGAACTTCTTCTAAAGGTGTGGCTTTAAGTCCTTTTTTGTTCATTTCCATTAATTCCTTCACATCATCAATATGCAAATCATACCACGCCATTGCTTTATCCGCATAAGCAAACCACATTTTTTTCTTAAAAACGTCAATTTTTATACAAAATGCTTTTCCGTTTTCTGTGTCTAAAGTAGTATTTGAAGAGGGGAAATGACTAAGTGTGTCTAAATAAGAATCTAGTTCATAATTTAAACAACATTTTAATTTTCCACATTGTCCAGCTAACTTTTGTGGATTAATACTTAATTGCTGATAACGAGCAGCATTTGTATTTACTGAACGAAAATCTGTGAGCCAAGTTGAACAGCACAATTCTCTTCCACAAGAACCAATTCCACCCACTTTTGCTGCTTCTTGACGATAGCCAATTTGCTTCATATCAATTTTTGAACGGAAAGTTCCAGCAAACTCTTTTATTAATTGTCGAAAATCTACGCGATTATCTGCAGTATAATAAAAAGTGAGTTTTGCACCATCTCCTTGATATTCCACATCAGAAATTTTCATTTCCAATTGTAAAGCATAGGCTATTTTTCTGCCTTGTATTTTTATACTTTCTTCTTTTTCTCGTAAACCCTGCCAAACTTCTATGTCTTTTTGCGTAGCTAAACGATAAACTTTTAAAATTTCATTTTCAGGCTGGTGTTTTTTATTCATCTGAATATTTACCAATTCTCCTGTAAGACTTACTACACCTATATCATGACCCGGACTAGATTCTACTGCAACAATGCTTCCTATATGCAATGGTAACTGATTAACATTTTTAAAAAAACACTTTCTTTCATTTTTAAACCTTACTTCTACCCAATCATTGTTGGTTTTAGAAGGAGATTGAATGTCTGAAAGCCAATCAAAAACACTTAATTTATAACTATTACCGCAAGTATCTACACTTTCACACCCATTTTCGCTTTTGGTACCGCAAGAACGGGAAGAATCGCCGGATGTTTTGCATCCACAACTCATATTTTTTGTTTTATATTAATTGCAAATTTAGTATAATTTTAAATTAAAAAAATAAGATTAAAAATTAACAAAATTCTTTTGGTTATTAAATTGTCTTTTCGTTGTAATCATTGTTAAAAAATATCTTTTTATTATGGTATGCATTCTTTTGTTTAATATTAAACAAATTTAAATTTATAATTTATTTTTCAGCCAATTGATTCATAATTAATATTTTATAGAAAATAATAATTCAAACAGTGATTTAAAATTAACTTTCGTTTAAAAATATTTAAGATTAGTTAACATTAGTATTTAAATAAATTTTATATTTGAATCATTAATAATCATTTTTATGAAAAAAATCTTAATTTCAACAGTATTATTGTCAAGTTTTATGGCTTATGCAGGAGGCTTTAGAGTTTCTCTTCAAGGAGTGAGACAATTGGCGATGGCGCACACTAGTGCACATGCAGAAGACGCAAGTGTTGCGTTTTTTAATCCGGCTGGAATGTCATTTATACCTGCTAAATTAAGTATTGTAGCGGGCGGTTTTGGTGCAAAATCAAGCGTAACTTTCCAAGATTTATCCACATTGGAGTCTTACGATACAAGTAGTCCTATTGGAACACCTATTTATGCAGCGGTTGCATATAAAGTATTAGATAATGTTTCACTAGGTTTTAGTTTTTCTACACCTTTCGGAAGTACCATTGAGTGGCCAAATAATTGGGCGGGAAGAGAAATTGTTCAAAGGTTAGAATTAAAAGCATTTTACTTTCAACCTATGATTTCCGTAAAATTAGCTCCATGGGTTTCCGTGGGTGGAAGTTATATTTATGCAAAAGGAAGTGTAGATTGGGATAAAGCTGCTACGCAAATTGGAGGAACATTAAATTTAAAAGATGACAAAGCAACGGGAAGTGGTTTTGGTTTAGGCTTTTATTTTCAACCAAACGCAAAATGGGATATAAGTGTGGCTTACCGTTCACCAGTAGATATGAAAGCAAAAGAAGGCTTAGTAAGTTTTAATATTTCTCCAGCTTTATATTCTTCTTTAGGATTAGATGCATCTGGAAAAGATACTTTTACAGCTACTTTACCTTTAGTGGATGAATTTACAATTGGAGCGACTTATAAAATCACACCTAAATGGTTAGTTTCTGGAGATTTCAATTATTCTGGTTGGGAAAGATATAATAAGCTGACTTTAGATTTTGCAAATGCACCGATTGGTAATCAACCAAATGATCCAACAATTTTAGTGAGTCCGAAAAATTTTCATAATACCAAAACTTTTAGAATTGGAACACAATATCAAGTTTCGGATATGATTGCTTTAAGAGCGGGATATTACTATGATGAATCACCCTATACAGATAAAAACTTTCAAGCAGAAACACCATCTTTTGATTCAAGTGTAATTACGGCGGGGCTTGGCTTTAAAGTTTTCAAAGGTTTCGGTGTAGATGTTGCTGGTGGAATTGCCTTCCCAGAAAGTAGAAAAGTAAATAACACTTACAATAATTTTATCGGACAAGCTAAAGCTAAAGCATATTACTTCGGTTTAGGTCTTTCTTATAACGCATTTTAATTTTTAAATAATTATGAAAAAAATATTAATATCAAGTATAGCAACTTCTGCTCTTTTGTTCACGATAAGTTGTAAAACGGATTTTGACCAAGATGTAAATAGCATTGTAGTTACAAAAGGAAGTGCCGATTTTAGTAAATATGTGGCGGTTGGAAATTCTCTTACTTCAGGTTATAGTAATGGTGCACTTTATGTTGATGGGCAAAATGAATCTTTTCCATCAATGATGGCAAACCAAATGAAACTTGCAGGTGGAGGAGAATTTAAACAACCTTTAATGTCAGACAATTTAGGAGGAATCCCTTCGGTAGGAGTAGGAAATAAATTGATTTTAGCTGTTGTAAATGGAGCTTTAGCGCCAGTTCCAGCGTCTGGAGTTGGAACTACGACTTTAGCCAATATTTTTTCTTCTGGACCATATCAAAATATGGGGGTTCCAGGAGCAAAATCTTTTCATTTGTTGGCTCCCGGTTATGGAAGTGCAGCTGGTTTAGCAACAGGAACTGCGAATCCTTATTTTGTGAGATTTTCTTCTTCTGCAAATGCTACAGTTTTAGGCGATGTAATGTCACAAAAACCGACATTTTTCTCACTATGGATTGGTAATAATGATGTTTTAGGATATGCAACATCTGGAGGAGATGATTCAAATCCAATTACACCAACAAATACATTTAGCCAAGCTTATGGAATATTAGTTTCTACTTTAATATCACAAGGAGCTAAAGGAGTCGTTGCAAATATACCAAATGTAACATCTTTACCATTTTTTACAACAGTTCCTTATAATCCTGTTCCATTAGATCAAGCAAGTGTTTCAGCTTTAAATGCACAAGTCTTTGGACCTTTAAAACAAATTCTTACAGCTTATGGGCAAGGAAATAGATTGCAATTATTAAGTTTAGCAAATAATCCATTACTTCTGAAAGATGAAAGTTTAACCAATCTTTCTGCACAAATTACAGGAGCATTAATTCAAGCAGGTGTTTCACCACAACAAGCCGGCTTAATGGGTGTTGTTTTTGGACAAGCAAGACATGCAACTGCAGCGGATTTAATTCCTTTAACAACAAGTTCTGTAATTGGTACCGCACCAAGTTCACCATATGCGGTTTCACCATTTAATAAATACGGCGTTACTTTTCCTTTAGAGGATAAACATGTTTTAAGAGGTAAATTTGGAACAGGAACAGATAGTGAAGTTGATAATGTTTTGACTGCTACAACAGCATTTAATGGAATAATTAAATCTGCGGCTGATGCAAATAATTTAGCGTATGTAGATGCAAACGCAAAAATGATAGAGTTAGCGGGAGCTTCAGGAATAAGTTTTGATGGAGTAAAATACACCACAAAGTTTGTAACTGGAGGAACTTTTTCTTTAGATGGAGTTCACCTTACCGGAAGAGGATATGGTCTAATTGCTAATGAATTTATGAAGCAAATTAATGCGAAGTATGGTTCCACCTTACCAATGGTTAATATTAATAAATATTCCGGAGTAAAATTTCCATAATAAGAATTTAAAAATTAATTAATTTAAAACCACTTGAAATGATTTCAGGTGGTTTTATTTTTTTAAATTTGCACAAGTAAAAAATCAATAAACCCAAGATGAGCGAAAATCACCAAGCTAGTTATTTATTTTCTACAAGAACCAGCGTAGTTCTTTCCAATAAAATTGCAGAGTATTATGGACAAAGTTTAGGGAAAATTAATTTTCAAACTTTCTCAGATGGAGAATTTGAGCCGGTTCTCGACCAATCCGTTCGAGGCGGCAGAGTTTTCTTAATAGGATCTACTTTTCCACCCGCAGATAATTTATTAGAATTATTACTAATGATTGATGCCGCAAAAAGAGCTTCTGCTAAAAGTATTACAGTAGTTTTGCCATATTTTGGTTTGGCTAGACAAGACAGAAAAGATCAACCAAGAGCACCAATTGGAGCAAAATTAGTTGCTAATCTTTTAACTGCAGCCGGAGCAACCAGAGTTATGACAATGGATTTGCACGCTGATCAAATTCAAGGGTTTTTTGAAATTCCTGTTGATCATCTTTATGCTTCCACTATTTTTATAGACTATATTTTGTCTAATAATATCCAAGATTTGACGATTGCTTCTCCCGATATGGGTGGTGCAAAAAGAGCGAAAAATTATGCGGGACATCTCGGCGCAGATGTTGTAATTGCTTACAAAGAAAGAAAAAAAGCAAATGTTATTGAAGATATGTTTCTCATTGGTGAAGTGAAAGACAGAAACGTCATTTTAATAGATGACATGATTGATACAGCAGGAACACTTTGTAAAGCAGCCGAAATTATTATGGAAAATGGAGCAATATCTGTAAGAGCAATGGCAACTCATCCTGTGCTTTCTGGAAATGCTTATGAAAACATAGAAAAATCCAAGTTATTGGAAGTTATCGTAACAGATTCAATTCCAATAAAAAACAATTTGTCAAGCAAAATAAAAGTGTTATCTTGCGCTCCGTTATTTGCGGATGTAATGCGCATGGTTCATGAGCACAAATCTATTAGTAATAAGTTTATTATTTAATTCATTTTCAATGTATTAAATAATATTTTAACAAGAAAAATTTTTAAATTTATATAATGAAATCGCCACTAAAAAACTTGGTAAACAAACAAATCTGAAGTTTGGCGATAACATTTAACCGATAAAAAATAATAAATATTTTATATGAAATCAATTACAATTCAAGGTACAAAAAGAGAAAACGTAGGCAAAAAGTCGACAAAAGCTTTACGTGATGCTGAATTAGTTCCTTGTGTTGTTTATGGAGGAAAAGAAACACTAAATTTTTCTACGGAAGAGAAATCTTTCAAAGATTTAGTTTACACTCCGGAAGCACACACGGTTAATTTGGAATTAGAAGGAAAAAAAATTCCTGCAGTATTGCAAGACATTCAATTTCACCCTTTAACTGACAAAATTCTTCATGCAGATTTTTATCAATTAAGTGATGATAAACCAGTAATGATGGAAGTTCCAGTAAGACTTACAGGTCGTGCAAGAGGTGTTGTTGCAGGTGGTGTTCTTAGAAACCCATTCCGTAAACTAAAAGTAAAAGCACTTCCAGGAAATCTTCCAGATGAAGTTGTAGTAGATATTACGGCTTTAAGAATTGGTATGAAACTTTACGTTGGAGATATCAAAACTGAAAAATTCACATTTATGCATCCAGATAATGCAGTTGTTGTTGCGGTAAGAATGGCAAGAACAGCTATCAAAGGAGCAGATGCAGATGATGAAGAAGAAACAGCGGAAGAAGGAGCAGAAAACACAACGCCAGAAGGTGGAGAAACTGCTACAGAAAGCGCAGAAGCATAAAAATTTATCAGAATTTACAGATTCCCGCCCATTTATTTGGACGGGAATTTTTTTTAGGAGCAAGATGAGTTTGCATCTTAGAACTTACTTCCCGCTTTCCATTGCAATCTTTTGTTTTTAGTAAAAAAACAAAAGGATTTCCATTTCAATCGGGGCTAAATCGACGGGTATCGCAAATTTTGAAGGGAAGTAAATAAAAAATAAAATTCGTGCATCTACCTGTCGGTAGACAGGTTCGTGGCAAAATCAACTTCTTCATAAAATTTTGTGCACTTGATTTAAATCAAGAATTTATCCAGAATTAAAATTTATATTTGACAAAATTTAAAAAACAATGAAAAAATTATTATTTTCTGCATTACTACTTTCAACCGTAGCAATTTCCGCACAAGAGACGGAGAGCCAATCCTCCGAGAGGCAAAATGACATTATGATTAGTCCGATAGAACTTATCGGAGGAGCCGCACTAAATTTTTCTTATGAAAGACTTCTCAACAAAGATTCTGGAGTAGGAATAAACGGTCTTTTTGGCTTTAAAGACAATGACAATAATGCTTTTTCACAAATTTCTCCATATTACAGAATGTATTTTGGGAAAAAATATGGCGGTGGATTTTTTGTAGAAGGTTTTGTGCCGATTACAAGCACAAAAGACGGAGGTTATAACTATTACAACGGCGGTGGATATACACAAAAAAATCCAGAGACAAATACGACCGTTGGCGCGGGGATCGGTTTCGGTGGGAAATGGGTAGCTCGTAAAAACATCATTTTTGAACTAAGTAGCGGAATCGCACGCAGATTTGGCAGCGGAAATTTTGATAAAATTACGGGCAAAGGAATGCTCGGAATTGGTTATAGATTCTAAAGAATTACACTTTTCTGAAAAAGCATTTTGCCAAAGAAAAAAGTTTAAAACTTATTTCTTTGGCAATTTTTTTAAATTAAAACATCAATGAAACCGATAACTCGCTTCTGGTAAAATATTATTTTTTAAAAATTGTTGGTATTCCTCAGAAAGTTGAGCTCTACCAAAAGTGTTTTTCCCGTTCATACTTCCCAATCTTATTTTGTCTTTTCCGTATTTTCGGTTCAGTCTATCCAAAGCTTTCATCACCGGAAGATGTTTGTTTTGCACATCTTTTTCAAATAAATTGATCAATCTTTCATTCTCCGGCACAAAATCCGAAACAATGATGCCTGCTTTTTTATAATGAAAACCTTCAAGAAATAATTTTTCAAAAATTTCATTTGCAATTTTTGCAATGGTAATCGATGAATTACTTGGATTTGGTAAAACCACAGAAATTGCATTTCTATATTCCGGTAAATCTTTTCTGAAACGATTGGTTTGTACAAAAACACAAATTGTTTTGCAACAAGTTTCTTGTTTTCTCAATTTTTCTGCACAATACATAGAAAAAGTTTCTATCCGTTCTCTCACATCTTCTTTGTTTGTAAGCATTTGCATAAAACTTCGGCTCACACAAATCGATTTTTTCTTAGACGGAGAATCTAATTCTAATTGGCGAATTCCCTTTAATTCATTTATCATTCTCACGCCGTGAATTCCCATTATTTTTCTTACCCAAGTTTCAGGTTTCTGCAATAAGTCGTAAGCTTTATAAACACCAAAATCTTTCATTTTAACACTTAATCTTCTCCCAATTCCCCAAACATCTTCTATATCGAGCCATTTCAAAGCTTTTTCGATTTTTTCTGGTGTGTCTAAAATATAAACACCATTAAAACGATCAGGGAATTTTTTCACAATTCTATTGGCAACTTTACAAAGCGTTTTTGTGGGAGCAATTCCAATACTTGTGGGAATTAGAGATTCTTTTAAAATTTTATCACGAATTTCTTCGGCGTAAGAATTTAAATCGAAATATTTAAAACCATGGAAATCTAAAAACAATTCATCGATGCTATAAATTTCAAAATCCAGAGCGTAAGACGAGGCAATTTTCATTACTTGTTGGCTGCGGAAATTGTACAATTCAAATTTTGCAGAGAAGCTTTTTACCTTATATTTTGCAAATAATTCTTTGTATTTAAAAACTGGCGCTCCCATCGGAATTCCCAATGCTTTGGCTTCATTACTTCTGGAAACTACACAACCGTCATTGTTTGATAAAACCACAACTGCTTGTCCTTCAAGACTTTTGTCTAAAGTTCTTTCACAAGAAACGAAGAAATTATTGCAATCTATGAGCGCAAACATTTTAAGATTTTTATCAAAATTAGAAAGAATTTTGCTTTAAAATTAAATTACTTTTCCACAAAAATTTCTAATTTTTTTTAAATCATTTTAGAACAGATTGTTATCTTATCAGAACAAAAAATTACTTTATCACAATTTATTTTATCAAAATATAAAGCTCTATTTTTGTCTTAAATTTTTACACTTTGGAATTTTTCACAGACGAATATTTTATGAAAATTGCTTTGCAAGAAGCACAAATTGCTTTTGAACAAGAAGAAATTCCTGTAGGTTGCGTCATTGTAGCGAATAACAGAATTATTGCTAAATCTCATAATCTTACAGAAACTTTAAATGATGTAACGGCGCACGCAGAAATGCAAGCAATTACTTCTGCGGCAAGTTTTCTTGGCGGAAAATATTTAATAAATTGTACACTTTACGTTACTTTAGAACCTTGCGTCATGTGTTGCGGCGCGTTGAATTGGGCACAAATTTCAAAAGTTGTGATCGGCGCAAAAGATGAGCAACGTGGTTTTATGAGTAAAAATATAACACTTCATCCAAAAACAGAAATTGTTGAAGGTATTTTAGAAAATGAATGTTCACAGATTGTGAGGGAATTTTTTAAAAATAAGAGATAATCTTCTACAAATCCTTCCCCAAAAAATACAATCCTTTCAAAGTGTGCAATCTGTCTGCGACTTGAATTTTATCCGTTAAAGGCTTATAAACATGAGAAACTCCGCCGGTTGCAATCACAAAACAATCGTCTTTTACTTCTTTATTTATTCTATCCACAAAACCTTCCACCATTCCGAGAAAACCGTAAACCATTCCGCTTTGCATGCAAGAAACGGTATCGAAACCTAAAACAGATTTTGGTTTTATTAATTCAATTTCTGGTAATTGTGCGGTATCTTTTATTAAAGAATTAAGCGCTGTAATAATTCCTGGTGCAATAATAACACCCAAAGTTTCGCCATTTTCATCTACACAACTTGCGGTAAGAGCAGTTCCAAAATCAAAAATAATTTTCTTTTTTTTCGGATAAAGATGATGCGCCGCAACTAAATTGGCGTAAATATCCGTTCCCATTTGTTTGGATTTCGCCTCCACTTCTGAAGGCGTATTTCTATCCACAATTATTGGTTTTTTACCGTGAATTCTATAAATAGCACGGGAAATATCATAAGTCAATTGTGGAACAACAGAACCGATAATTATTTTTTCAATGCTTTCAATCTCAACTTTATAGGTTTGGTAAATATTCAGAAATTGAATATAAAGTTCATCTTGTGAATGATAAGGTTTGGTATTAATTACCCAACTTACATCACAATTTTCACTATCAAAAAGTCCAAATCTGATGTTTGTATTTCCGATATTTATTACGATAGAATTCATTTTATTTTCCACAAAAAATTATTTCACTTCCACAAAATTATCTGCCGGATTTACATCTGCCATTCTTTGAGAAAAATCAATTCCTAAAACCGCCAATTGGCTTTTTGTGTAAGGAATTGTAAAAGTGTATTCTCTTTGCGTCCACGGCCAATAAGCCAAACTTTTAAAATCACCATTAATATCTTTTGTCTTAAAAGTTCTAGTTAAATTTAATGGAATTTGATAATTTACAACAGATTTATCTTTTAGCATCACACCAAAATCAATCGGCATCGGAACTTGTCCATTATTTGCTAAAGTTATCGTTGTAGAAGTTGCGTCGTATTGAACATTTTTAATTCCATAATCGATTGTTTTCGTGGTATTAATCCAATAATGATGAAACCATTTTAAATCCATTCCCGAAATATTTTGTGCTATATGAATAAAATCGCGGTCAGTTGGATGTTTCAAATGCCACTGATTGTAATATTCTTTCATTGTTTTTTGTAAATTTTCTTCGCCCATAATGTAACCGAGTTCCACTAAAAAAGTTTCACCTTTCACGTAAGTTGCATAAGTATAAGCTGTTCCATTATCGTGATGATCTCCGAGCCAAACTGCCGGTTCTTCTAATCCAGATTTTGTAAAATTAGCGTAAGCTTTCAACGAATTTATAAAAGGATTTGGTTGTGGAGTTGCAGGTGGAAATAATTGATACATCACGTAAGATTCGGCGTAACTTGTAAAACCTTCGTCCATCCAAGGTCGCATCGCTTCATTAGTTGCGAGCATTTGCTGAAACCAAGAATGAGAACCTTCGTGGAACATTAAGCCACACAAACTTTCTACAGATCTTGCTTCACCTAAAATCATAGTGCACATTCCATATTCCATTCCGCCGTCGCCGCCTTGTATAAAAGAATAAGAAGGATAAACGTAATCACCAAAAGCAGCATTCATCAATTGATAATATTTTTTTATGTAAGGAATTGATTCTTCCCACGCTTTTGTTTTATCCGATTTTTGATAAACTAAATATACTTTTGGACCATTTAAAACGGCAAAGGAATCCACCGTATAATCTGGATCTGCAGCCCAAGCAAAATCTAAAATATTTTTTGCAGTCCAATGCCAATTGACTTTATTATTTTTATCTGCATTAATAGTTGGTGACGCAGAATATCCTTTTACATCAGACGGATTTTCTAAAGTTCCACCTGCACCAATCACATAGTTTTTATCAATTTTAATATTTACATCAAAATCCGCAAATGGTGCATGAAATTCGCGACCGACATAGTCAAAAGTTGCCCATCCGTCATAATCATATTCTGAAATTTTTGGATACCATTGCGTAACAGTCATATCAATTCCTTCGCGGTTATTTCTGCCACTTCTACGGATTTGCATTGGAATATTTGCGTCCCATTCCATGGTGAATTTTGTTGAAGAATTGGGTTTTATATTTTCATCCAAATAAACTTTCATAATGGTTTCTTGAATTTCAAATTTCAAATTTTTTCCATTTTGCTTTATCCAATGAATATTTTGGGCACCTTCTTGATTTTTCGGGATTGAAGCCAAACGAGAAATGCCATTTACATTTAATCTTGAATCTCCAGTTTTACCCCGAAATTGCACACGTTGATCCATCATTGAACCTGGTTTAAACGCATTCCAATATAAATGAAAATAAACCACATTTAATTCGTCAGGAGAATTATTGGTGTATTCTATAGTTTGTTTTCCTTGGTAAGTGTAGTTTTGTGCATCTACATCAATATCCATTTTATATTTGGCGTGTTGTTGATAATAAGCGTTTTGCTGCGCAGAAAATAGTCCGCAAATAAATGTGAGAATTACAAGAAAGGATTTGTTCATATTTAATTTTTTGAAATGGAAAGATAAGAATTTTAGATAAAACTATGCAAAAGAAAAAGCCACTTAGTCTTATAAGAATAAATGGCTTTTTAAATATTTTAAGAATAAAACTTAATAATTTTAAACTGTCTTTTTAGTTTTCGTTTTAAAAATATGTTCTAAAATTCTTAATGTTATAAGATAAGTAGGTTTCACACCAGTCAAGCCCAAACCGCCAGAAGATAATGTAGAACCCGTTTCTAAAGGATTATCTGAAGCGTAATACGCATAAGAAACAGATAAATCTTCTGAAATATGTTTTCTAATTTTACTCGCAACTTGTATTGCTTTTTGATAATGTGCTCCTTCCATTTCCAGACCAATTGCTTTCCAAGAGGTATTCATAAAATAAGTCAAAATATCTTTGTTTTGAAGAGAAGTTCCCAAAACCGTAATCATCGGACCTTCGAAAGCTTTTAAATCGTCGTCTTTGAAATCTTCAAGTTTTAAGACATTATCAAAAATATAATTGTCCGCGGTTCCTTCAAAAATATGTGCGTTTGGAATCATTATGTCGCCTTTTGCACCGGTTAAAATTCCAGCTTTGCCCATAATGTGAATAGATTTTACATTCATTTTGAATTCTTCTTTATTGAATTCAAATGGGCGTAAAAGTTCGTCCATTACTTCAAAAGCTTGTTCACCAAAAGCATAATCAAAAACTAAAACTACATCATCGCCCGTAAATTTGGTGTGTGCGAAAGGAGAGTTTTTTAAATCAATTTTGCTGAGATCAATAATCTGAACATCTATATTACTTCCACTTTGGTCATCAATATAAATTAAACCTTGTTGCAAAGAATAATCAAGAATTTTATCTTGTAAAGTTTTTTTGTTGCTAATTTCTTCATAAAGTTTATAATCAACTTCACCTTTGTGTTTTTTACTAAGCGCATCGTTTGCAAAAAGCATATTTTTTACAGAATGCATGTTTGCAGAAATAATATGAAGTGGTCGATTATGCAAATTATTTCGTGCTAAAATCTCTTTTACATTATTTGCCCATTTTTCACCGAAGTAATGATGACCAACTCTTTCCCGTAAAATTGCACTGAAATGTATTTCGCGTTCTCTTTTTTCTTGGATATCTTCAATGCTTCCTTTTCCGAGATAGTAAATAATTTTAAATAATCGATCAGGATTGTTGTCGTCTCCAAAAGCGTTATAGGCATTTAGAGTTTCATCAAAAGTTCTTCCCAATAAAGAAGACAGATGAATTATTGCAACTTCTTTTTCTTTTCTACTAAATTTCTTTTCGCCCAAAGCAACTTCTTCAATAATTCTCCAAGTTCTAATTGGTCTTCCTCCATCGTGCATTAAAAATCCAAGATTTCTAATTTTATCTGCTTCAATATATAAGAAAGTAAGATGCGTGAGAATATCATAAATCTCAGAACGACCGAGAAGAACTTCAATATTCATTTGATGTTCGTCAATTCTATAACAAAGTCGACGTCTTTTTTTCGGAATTATGGGTTCAAAACTTCCTTTGTCAAAACCTTCATCTGAGGTTAAATGAACAAATGCGGTTTCCTCAATTCCCTCTGGAAGTCTGTCTAAAACATACATTAAACCATCAAGTTCTATTTTATTAGAAACTCCCATTGTTCCGTAGATTTCTGGGTTGATGTTTAGTAATAAACTTCTTAAACTTTCGCCTGAAACACCGCTTGGTTTGTAGAAACCGCGATAAAAAAGATGTCTTAATGTTACATATAAACGTTCGATAGATTCGGTCGTTTCTCTTGCTCTGGATTTTGCCATAAATAAAATTTCACACAAAGATAAGAAATAGATAAAGAATTTTCATCTTTTGTAATGATAATTAATTTTTAGTAATTCTTTTAAATATATACTGAAAATAATTTAACCCCTGTAAATATGTACAATTTTTCCAATTAAATGTATTTTCACAATAATAGCTATTAAAAAAATGGGGGTAAATTAAATTTTGTATTAAAAAATAATATAAATTTGCAGAAAAATATCTTTAAAATGTCAATATTAAGATTTAAAGCATTAGAAACACTTCCGTTCAAAAGCTATAGAAGTGAAAACGCAGTAGATATCCCATGTAAACTTTCAGAATTATTTTGTAAAAATGTATTTTCTGAAGATACAATGCGTGAATATTTAACAAAAGATGCATTCCAATCGATAATGGATGCAATAAAAAAGGGCACTAAAATGCCGCGCCCAATTGCAGATCAAGTTGCAGTAGCAATGAAAGATTGGGCGATGGCAAAAGGTGTAACGCATTATACGCATTGGTTTCAACCATTAACAGGAGCAACTGCAGAAAAACACGATTCATTTTTCACACCAATAGAAGGCGGAAAAGCAATTGAAAGATTTGCAGGAAATTTATTAATTCAGCAAGAACCAGATGCGTCTTCTTTTCCGAATGGTGGAATTAGAAATACTTTTGAAGCAAGAGGTTACACAGCATGGGATCCAACTTCGCCAGCTTTTATAATGGGAACTACACTTTGTATTCCTTCAATATTTATTTCTTACACCGGCGAAACTTTAGATTACAAGGCGCCATTATTGCGTTCACTTCAAGCAGTTGACAAAGCTGCAACCGACGTGATGCAGTATTTTGATAAAAATGTAACAAAAGTAATTCCTACTTTAGGTTGGGAACAAGAATATTTTTTGGTTGATTCTGCTTTGTTTCAATCAAGACCGGATTTGGTTTTAACAGGGAAAACTTTGCTCGGACATTCTCCCGCAAAAGGACAACAATTAGATGATCATTATTTTGGTTCAATTCCGACAAGAGTAATGAACTTTATGAAAGAATTGGAAATTGAATGTATGAAATTGGGAATTCCTGTAACGACGCGTCATAACGAAGTTGCACCAAATCAATTTGAAATGGCTCCGATGTTTGAAGAAGTCAATGTTGCGGTAGATCACAATTCTCTTTTGATGGATGTAATGGCGAGAATTGCGCACAAACATCATTTCCATGTTTTGTTACACGAAAAACCATTTGCGGGAGTGAACGGAAGTGGGAAACATAACAATTGGTCTTTGAGTACAGACACAGGCGAAAATCTTTTAAGTCCAGGAAAAAATCCAAAGAAAAACTTACAATTTTTGACGTTTTTTATTAATACAATAAAAGCCGTAAATGAATATGCAGATTTATTAAGAGCTGGAATTGCTTCTGCAAATAATGACCACAGATTGGGCGCAAATGAAGCGCCACCTGCAATTATTTCTGTTTTTATAGGTTCACAATTGTATTCTGTTTTGTCTGAATTGGAAAAAGTAACGGAAGGAAAATTATCTCCAGATGAAAAAACAGATTTAAAACTAAATGTTGTAGGGAAAATCCCCGAAATTTTACAAGATAATACCGATAGAAACAGAACTTCGCCGTTCGCATTTACTGGAAATAAATTTGAAATTAGAGCAGTCGGTTCTTCTGCAAACTGCGCAGAAACCATGACAATTATGAATTCCATTGCTGCAAAACAATTGATAGATTTTAAAAAAGAAGTTGATGCATTAGTAGAAACAGGACTTAAAAAAGACGAAGCAATTTTTAATGTTTTAAGAGAATATATTAAACAATCTAAAAATATTATGTTTGAAGGTGACGGTTATTCTGGAGATTGGGAAATAGAAGCAAAAAAACGTGGATTGAGTAATCTTAAAACGACACCCGAAGCTTTGAGCAGAGAAATGGATAAGAAATTTGTAGATTTATATGAAGAGCTTGAAGTTTTTACACATCGTGAAGTTGAAGCCAGAAATGAAATAAAATTAGAAAAATATTCTACCGTAATTGATATTGAAGCAAGGGTTTTAGCAGATATTGCCAGAAATCATATTATTCCAAGTGCTTTAAATTATCAAAATCGTTTGATAGAAAATGTAAAAGGTTTAAAAGAAATTTTTGGTGATAAAGATTTTAAAAAACTTGCAAAGGAACAAATGAGTTTGATTGAAAATATTTCTGCAAATGTTTCTACAATTAAATTAGCCGTAGAAGAATTATTAAGAGCCAGAACAGAAGCGCATAAAATTTCAAATGGACAAGAAAGAGCGTTTTATTTCTGTAATAATGTCAAAATTTTATTTGAAAAAATTAGAATTCCTGTAGATGATTTAGAAATGATGGTAGATGATGAACTTTGGCCACTTACAAAATACAGAGAATTATTATTTACAAGGTAATTTAAAATTATAAAACCGCTTCAATCTCTGAAGCGGTTTTTATTTCTGCTAAAAATTGACTTGAAAACCAGCTTTAATTCCGAAACGTGTAATTCCAGGTCGATCTAAATAATTTCCGCGCCAATTAAAATCAACTCGAAGAATACGCAGATTTCCAAAACCGATATTTTCTATTCCAAATCCATATTCATAATAAACATGTTCTGACGGAGCAGAATATTGTATTGAACTTAAATTAATTACTTTCGAAGCATTGCTCAAAGTTCCATAAGCGGCACGAAACAAACCGATTTCACGCAATTTTAATTTTTTAATTAAAGGAATATAAGATAAAATTTTTCCATTAAAATGGTGTTCAATATTGATTGTTGCATAAGAATCGGCTACAAATTCATAGTAATTTAATTGAGAAAAAGTATTTGGAATTAAATTATAAGATTGATTTCCAGGAATTATATTTTGCAAAGCCAAAGGAACAGTATCAAAGTTTTTTCCCAATTCCATATTAACTTTAGATTTCCCCCAAGTTCCGAGTAAAATAGGTTGTGTGTAAAGAAATTGCAGTTTATTATAATTAAAATCCGCATTAAATAAACCTTTCAAACCGCGCGTATATTTTAAAACAAAAGTGGGTGAAAGTGTGGTGTGAGAATATCTGTCTATCCCAGTTTCAGAAAATTTTGCACCTGGATTTGCGATTAAACTTAACGTTAAATGAGAATCATTCACAGTTTTTCGCACTTGATTTTCATTATCCAAATATTTTAAATTAAAAGCTTGATTGTCTGCAGATTTTATACTTTCCAAAGTTCCGTCTATTCTAACTTGAAAATTTTTCCAAGGTTCGATGGAAGTGTAAAAACTGGTTTGATTTACATTGCTCAAAGACACATTATCTCCACGAGAAAATAGGGAAGAAGATGCAAAAGATCGACTCATAATTCCGTCATCGTCGGTTAATCCAACGCCTAATTGCAAAATATCTCGGCGAGTTCCTACGCCAATTTGGAAGCGATTAATTTTATTAAACATATACTTCGCTTCTACGCCGTATTTAAATTGATGATCTTTAAAACCATAAGCGCCATAACCTTGAATTCGCCAATCATCATTTGCAGAAAAATAAGTTCTTGCGCCCAATCTCAAACGATTTCCTTCGATTGCATTATTTCCAAAAATGGAGTACAAATTTCCAATATCTATGGAATGTCCGACGTTATAATAACCCGAAGAAAGCGTTTCATATATTTTTACAAAGCGTTTAAATTTCGGGACTTCTTGCAATTGCGAAAGCATTTTATAAACATTATTTTCGGCGACATTTAAGGAATCTGTGCGGTTTTCTTCCCAGAAAACATCTGATCTTGTTAATTCTTCATTTGTTTTTGGTTCTTTATTTTCAAAAATTTGTTCTGGAATTACTTTATTAAATTGATAATCAGAATAATTAATTGTTCTTTTTGCGAGCATTCCCCGTGCATTTTTATTTTTACTTACCAAAGAAATATCAAATTGAGTGGTGTTTTTGAAAGGTAAAAAAGTATTATCATCGGGATTATCAAATTCTAATTCAGTGAAAATGGCATTCACAAAATTCACGTTCATTTTTTTAGTAGATTTTAGCGAAACTTTTACCACTGCAAAATTATTTTTTGATATAAATAAATCACCCGTAAAAGCCAAAATATCTTTTCTTTTCGGAAAATATTTGATGTGATAACAATCTTCTCCGCGAATGGAAAGACTGTCTATTAAGTTATAATCGTACGTGCTAAAACCGTCTGTAGAAACTGGACTTTGAAAACCAATATTAAAATAATTTAATGTATTGTCATAAATATTGATTTCTTTGTAAAGATTTTTCACCGTCGTCGCCATAATTTGATTGTCTTGAAAACCTGAAGTTTTCTGAGCAACCAATTCTTTCTTCACCTTTTTATGAGGTTGGTTTTCACCATAAATTTTATAAATGGACTCATTGAGAAACATCGGTAAAGATAATTTTCCGTTCGAGGCGGAATCTGCATATTTAAAAATAAAATCTACTTTATTAAAAATTTTACGCTTCATAAAAATACTATCAATATTATTTAAATCAAATTGAATTTTTTCATACTCTTGATATTGATAGGTTTTGTAATTATCTAAACCATTTTTCTTTTTGTGTGCCCAAACTTTTTGCATAATGGCGTAAGCTGGATTTTCCTTTTTGTTTTTATATTTTATGGCTTTTCCTTGTATAATAACTTCCTGAATGTTTTCCACACTTTCTGGCCGCAAAACTATTTTTAAATTTTGTGTGTTTTTTGAAGAAAAATTAACTGTTTTTAGTTGAAATCCTTTTTTCTGAAATCTCAATTTATAAATTAAAGAATCAGAAGAAATTTTAAAATTTCCAGAAGTTACAATTAACGGTTTAGAATTCTCATTAATAAAAATAGAAACTTCGGTTGCCGGTTTTTGTTTTAAAGAATCTAAAATCTCACCACTCACCAGAATTTGGCTGTGAAAAAGAGAAATAAAAAAGAGAAATAAAAAAGTAAAAAAAAACTTAGCGTTGAAATTCTGCGGCATTATCCATTTATGATATGCAAATTTATAAGAAATTGTAATTTAAAAACATTAATTAGCAAATATTAACATAAGTTTTATTTAGATAATGTTTAAATTAAAGTTTAAGACTTCATAAAAACATAAAACAATGATATTTATCTGAAAATGGATATTTAATCAACTGATTTTATTTAAAAAAACAATTAATGAGTAATTTTGTATTGAATTGAAAAAAGCAAATCCATATTATATTTTCGCAGTAGTTAGCTTGGCTTTTCTGCTACTTTCTCAAACTTTTCAAAAGAGTTTAATATTAGCGGATTATGTTTTAAATAGTTCTTCATTTGCAGCTCAATGTATTAATACAAATAAACCAGAATTGCATTGTAACGGTAAATGTCAATTGTCCAAAAAATTGAATGATGTCGATAAAAATCAACCTTTACTTGTAAATGTAAAAGTTATTGATGTAAATTTATTTTGCAAAGAACCTTTTCACTTCGAAGTTCTAAAATTTTCTCAAGAGCGTAATAATTTTTTTGAACAAAATTATTTTAAGAATAACTTTTTTCAAAGACTCTTTTTAAAGCCTCCCATTTCCTAAACTTTCAAATGTATTTTTAAGTTTTTTCTCAAATTGTAAAAATGATTTGAAAAAAATTGTATCAATACTACTGTTTTATTCATCTATATCTTAATCAGTTTTGTTTTTGATTAAAGATAAAGGATGCTGTGTTTTTAAATAAGAAAATTTAGAAAAATTAAGAATGAAAGGATTTAAGAAAATTTTATTTCCGATACTTTTACTTGGAATAAGTAATTTATCGGCACAATTATACACAATTAAAGGACATGTTTATGATTTGGAAAGTCACAAACCTTTGGAAAATGCAAGCATAATCACTTTAAAAGATAGTATTTCTGTAAATACAAATCAAATAGGTTTTTTTGTTTTACAAGTTCCCAAATCATCTGGTATTTTAAAAATTTCCGCTTCTGGATTTACCAATCTTGAAATTAAATTTGAAGGAGGAAAAGATCTTGAAATTCAAATGAAACCAGATGCCACTTTAATTAATGAAGTTAGAATTTCAGGATATGGAACCCATCAAAAAGTTAAAGAAACAGCTGGAGCAATTGCAGTTCTCAGTGGAAAAGAAATACAAAAAGGAAGTGGAATTTCTATGCAAAATGCGATGAATAGTATTCCGGGAGTTCGGATGGATCAGAGCTCTTTGTCGGATGCTAAAATTTCTATTCGTGGTGATGGAGTTCGAGCGCAATACGGAATAAGAGATATTAAAATCTATGTGAATGAAATCCCGCTTACTGAAGTTGATGGAACTTCAAGAATTGAAGGTTTGGATATACACGATTTAGGACAAGCAGAAATAATTAGAGGTCCCGCGTCAAGTATTTATGGAGGTGGAACAGCTGGAGTAATTAATTTTAAATTGGACAGAGCAACCTACCAAGAGGAAAGTTTGGAAGCTTCCGGAACTGTTGGTTCTTTTGGATTATTTCGAGAAGGTTTAATTTATCGAAATGGTTCTAATAAAATGAATAGTTACGTTTCTTTGGGAAATCAATTTTTAAAAGGTTATCGAGATCATAACGAAGATAAACGACAATTTTTCACTGCAAACTTTCAGTTTTTTCCTTCTGAAAAACGCAAAATAACGGTTTTGTTAACTCGCACCAGACAAGAAACTCAGATTGCAGGCGCTTTAACTCAGACGGAAATGAATGAAAATAGACGACAAGCGAGTGTAATTAATTTAGATAAAAAAGCGGGAAGATATCAAACTTGGACAAGAGTTGGTGTTGGACAACAATACGATTTCAATACTCAATTTTCTAACTCAACAAGTATTTACACTTATTTTTACGATTTAAATCACCCACTTCCATACGCTTATATTCGAAATTTTTACCAAAGTTATGGCGGTAGAACTAAATTTGATTACAAATCAAAACTTTTTGGATTAACAACAAATTTTATTTTAGGAGCCGAATTTGCTCGTGCAAATGTAAAAGGAACTCAATTTGTAAATAATCATGGCGAAGAAGGAAATGTAAAAAGTAACAATCAATTAGAAAATACATCTTACTCCTTGTTTATTCAGTCACAAACGAAACTGTCTGGGAAAACCATTTTCACAATTGGTGCAAATTATAGTGGTTTAAAGTATGACATTACAGATTTTCTAAACCCTACATCAACTGGAATTAAAAATTTTAATGGTCAAATTTCACCTCGGATTGCTTTGAGTTATAATTTTGGAGAATTACTTTCACTTCATGGAAGTGTAAGTTGGGGATTTTCACCGCCTACTTCTACAGAAATAAATGATGAAAATGGGTACATTAATAAAAATTTACAAGCACAAAAAGCGGTAAATTATGAGATTAATGCGAAAGGAAATTTATTTCATTCTCGCTTAGCTTATGATTTGTCTTTTTTTAAAATGAAAATCAATGGTGAATTAATCCCGCAAGAAATTCGTCCAGGAATAACGGTTTATAATAATTCTGGGAAAACGAATCATTCCGGAATCGAACTTTCTTTAGCAGGATATATTATTCGTCAAAATGATGATAGAAAAATCAAAATATTGAGAACCAATTTTGCTGCAACTTATTCCCATTTTAGATTTGAAGATTATAAAATAAAAGATAAAAACAATCAAATTTTATCCAATTTTGAAGGTAATCAACTAACTGGAATTGCACCGTGGACTTTCAGCGGAAATATAAGTTTAGAAATACGGAATGGATTCTATAGCGATTTTAATTTTTATTATAGTGATCGATTACCGTTAAATGATGAAAATACGGTTTACAACGCAGCTTGGTCGGTTTCAAATTTTGACATTGGTTATCGTAAATCTTTAGGAAAACAATTTGTTGTTGATCTTTCTGCGGGGTTAGATAATATTTTTAACAAAAAATACAGTTCAAATAATGCAATAAATGCAGTTGGTTACGGAAAGGAACCCGCTTACTTTAATCCATCGCCTGCAAGAAGTTTTTATGCCGGAATAAAAATTAAATATTTACTTACTAAAAATTAAAATAATGAAAAATACAATTCACAGATTCATAGCAATAATATCTTTAATCACCATTTTTCACTCTTGTAATTCGCCCAAAAACAAAGACGAACCGCAATTGATTTCAAATGAAAATAGAAATGCATCCAGTGTTTTTATGACAACAGATTCAAAAAAACAACTAGTAATAAGCTGGATTGAAACTGATAACAACGATATAAAAAGTTTTTATTTTGCAAGATGGGATGTTAAAGAAAATAAGTTTAGTGTGGCTAAAAAAATTCCAATTCCTAATACTGTAAGTACTCATGAAGAAGGAATGCCGAAAATTGCATTTAAAAATGATGGAACAATTTTCGTTTCTTATGAAAGTTCAGTTCCCGTTGCAGGCACAAAATGGGGAAGAACATTGTTAAAATTTATAACATCAAAAGATGACGGAAAAACGTGGAGTAAACCTGCAAATGTTGCAATTAGTTCCGCAAAAATTGCTTCTCAATCTTTTTCTGGATTAGCTCGGATTGGCGATGGTGAAATTGCTGCAGTTTGGTTGGACTCTAATGCAAACCCAAATTTACACACAAGAGTTGTAATGTTTGCAAAAACAAATGCACAAAACACTTTTGATACACCCGTGCAAATTACAACGCGCACTTGTGAATGTTGTAGAGTTGCAGTTAGTGGAAATAAAAATGGACAAATTATTGTGGCTTTTCGGGATTTGTTGGATGGAAATGTTCGAGATATTTCTTCTTCAATCTCAAATGATAATGGTAAAACCTTTCAAGAACCAATAGATTTTAGTAAAGATGGATGGATAATTAATGGATGTCCTCATAACGGACCTTCGATTTCTAATCATGGTTCCAAAAATTTCGCAACATGGTATTCTGGCGCAGATGACGGAGCAATGCACTTTGCTGAATTAGACAGAGATGGTAAAGTTTTGAATAAAAAAATATTAACTAAAAAAGGCAGGTTTGCTCAAATTACACAATTACCAAATGAACAAAGTATTGTAGCGTATAACGTAGAGTTTGAAAAAAGTGGTAAAACTTTTAGTCAAATTATGATTTTAAAAACGAGCGAAAAAAACGCAACTCCAATTAAAGTGGGAAATCCGAAAGGAAATGCAAATTATCCAATGATAGAAGCAATTGATAATCAAAACGTGATTGTTGCATGGCGTGATTCTGATCGTATTTTTTATAAAAAAATATTTCTTTAAAAAAATAAATAAAGAAGAGTTACATTAAACAAATTCCTTCTTAAATATAAATTTGTTTAAAAACAATAAAACCACTATTTTTTCGCTGGTTTTTATTTTTATTATTTTAAATTTATAAAAACCTATTCTTGAAATTATTGTTTTCTTAATTGCTCAAATGTCTGTTCTCTTAGAGAAAAATAACTTTAAAAACTAAACCAAAAAGAATTTTTAAATTAGAAGATTGGAAATTTTAAATTTACTCCACAAAAAAACCACCTACATTTCTGTAAGTGGTTGATTACCTTCGCTCCTCTTCTTGGGCTCGAACCAAGGACCCTCTGATTAACAGTCAGATGCTCTAACCAACTGAGCTAAAGAGGAAGGTTACGTCGTTTTTAACGTGGTGCAAATATAAAAAGTTTTATAATATACACCAAATATTTTTAAGAAATTTTATTAAAATTTTCCCGTTATCCATTTTACAATATCACTTCCAAAAATTAGCGCCATTAAAGCTACTAAAAAAAGGATTCCAACCATTTGTGCATTTTCCAAAACTTTCTGCGTAACTGGTTTTCCTGTAATCATTTCCCATAAAGTGAAAACTACATGACCGCCGTCTAAACCTGGAATCGGGATTAGATTAAGAAAAGCTAACCAAACCGAAAACATGGCGGTGAAACTCCAAAGCGCGCTCCAATTTAAAGTTGTAGGCATTTGTTTGATAATTCCAATTGGTCCAGAAACTTTTTTATAACCTTTTGTAGTGGTATTAAAAACAATCTTGAATTGTTTTATCTGCATTGTTAAAACATCAATTGTTCTTCTCAGTCCGCGTGGAATAGATTCTCCAAAGGTGTAATGTTTCGTGGTAAAAGTTTTAGCGTAATTTTCTTGTGCTAATTTTCCACCTAAAACTACATTCAGTTTTCCATTATTGTTTACTTGTACATCAATTTTTTGCGGAATATTATTTCGTAGAATTTCAACCGAAACAGTTTTGTTTTTATTCTGATTTAATTCCGGCGCCAATTCATCAGAATAATTAATTTTTTTATTATTAATCCCCACGATTTTATCACCCAACATTAAGCCTGCAATTTTAGCGTTACTGTTTGCAGTAAAACTGTCAATTATTGCAGGAGAACGTGTGGCGAAATAACCTCTTGGATCTTCTTGGTTTAGAACATCTGCGACACCATGCTCATTAATAGGGAAAGTAACTTCTTTTCCGTTTCTTAAAACCGTAACTTGGTCTGCAAACAACATATTAATTGTTGAGGTTTCCATTCTTTCCGCAGGTTTTCCATCAATTTTTAGAATAATATCGCCATTTCTTAAACCCATTTTTTGTCCTGCTTCTGAAACTGAAATTCCATTTTGAAATTTATTTAAATCGTGAAAAGATTCTCCGTTGGTATAAGATAAAGCAGAGTAAATAAACCAAGCTAAAAAGAAGTTTACAGTAACTCCTCCAAGCATAATTATCAATCTTTGCCACGCTGGTTTACTTCTGAATTCCCACGGTTGTGCAGGTTTTTTTAATTGTTCAGTATCCATACTTTCATCTATCATTCCTGCAATTTTCACGTAACCGCCGAAAGGCAACCAACCAATTCCATATTCAGTTTCGCCAATTTTTTTTCTAAAAATAGAAAATCCGGGATCAAAAAAAAGATAGAATTTTTCAACTTTGGTTTTAAATAATTTTGCGGGGATAAAATGCCCAAGTTCGTGGAGAATTACAAGTATTGAAATACTTAATATAAATTGAAATAATTGGATTAAAGTCATGGAATTTTTTAAATTAATTTGCAAATATAAGCATTCTAAAAAGCCTATCAATAAAAAAGACTCTCAAAATGAGAGCCTTTCTATTTTAAAATATTAGAATTTTTATAAGTTAAATGAAACACCGATACTTCCGTTGTTACCAGCTTCCAAATATATACCTACGTTTTGATTAAAGTAATATCTTACACCGATGTGAGCGCCAATTCTGAAATCTTTTCCTAAAACACCGACATCAACTCCTGGATAAATGTCCCATTTTGAAGGTAAATTTAAAGGTTTTTGTAAATGTGCATTTAATCTACCAAATACAAAAAAATTATTGTTTTTATTATTATCTTTATAGTCATCAAAATAAATATTTGCACCAGCTCCTACAGATATAATATTGGATAAACCATAATCGTAAGTTCCTGTAATACCGGTTCCATAACCATAACCATTAAATCCTACTTGAATTTTTTGATCTCCTCTTCCTCCCCATGCTTGAGCATAAGTCATTGTACCTGCCAAAAACAGAGCACAGATTAAAGCTAACTTTTTCATAATATTTTTTTTTATTGTTAATTTACTGTTAATCAAAAATGATTCCAACTCTTATAAACATTGAAAAAAAATAAAAAATTTTATTTATCTTTAGTTATATTTACAAATGGATTCTTTAAAAATAAAAGCAATTAATTTTGATATTCAATGGAAGAGCCAACAAAAAAATTTTTTGACTTTGGAAGATATTTTAATTAATGAAAGTGCCGATTTATTCCTTCTTCCAGAAATGTTTTCCACAGGTTTTTGTATGGAAGCCAAAGAAATTGCAGATTCTGAAAGTTTAAATTTAAAATGGATGCAAAAAATAGCAAAAAATAAAAATGCAGCTATTTGCGGAAGTGCTTCAATAAAAGAAAACGGAAAGTTTTACAACCGCTGCTATTTTGTTTTTCCTGATGCTTCTTATAAATTTTACGATAAAAGACATTTGTTTTCCTATTCTGGTGAAGATAAAATATATACAAAAGGAGAGAAAAGAGAAATTTTCATCTATAAAAATTTTAAAATTTTATTACAAGTTTGTTATGATTTAAGATTTCCTGTTTTCTCCAGAAATAAAAATGATTTTGATTTAATTTTATACCTCGCAAACTGGCCTAATTCTAGAATTTCTGCATGGGAAACTTTATTAAAAGCCCGAGCTATTGAAAACCAATCTTTTGTTTTTGGTTTAAATAGAATGGGTACAGACGGAAATAATCTTATTTATCCCGAAAGTTCTTATTGTTTTGATGCGGAAGGAAATGTAATTTCTAGTGTTTCCAAACAAATAGTTTCTGCTGAATTAAATTTAAATGAACTCGAAAATTTTAGACAAAAGTTTCCGTTTTTAAAAGATGGCGATGATTTTAAAATTCTTTAAAACCAACAATTTTTTAAACCACAAAAGGAACAAAAGTTTTGTGATTGCTAAAGCTTAAATTATTTTGTTTTAAAGTTCAAAAAAGAACACTTCAGTTTTAAAAAAGTGTAAAAACCTTTGCTCTAATTGCGAAAAATCTTAGTGACTTGGCGTGAAAATGAAAATCTATACCGAATAATTCGGAGCTTCTTGTGTAATAATCACATCGTGTGGATGTGATTCTTTCAAACCATTTCCTGTAATCTGAACCATTTTAGAATCTCGTTGTAAACTTTCTATATTTTTTGTTCCACAATAACCCATTCCTGCGCGTAATCCACCTGTTAATTGAAATATCACTTCTTGTAATTTTCCTTTGTGAGAAACTCGTCCTTCAATTCCTTCTGGTACAAATTTTTTGGCTTCACTTTGAAAATAACGTTCTTTTCCGCCGCGTTTCATCGCCGCCAAACTTCCCATTCCTTGATAAGATTTGTATTTTCTGCCTTGTAATAAAATTTCTTCACCTGGCGCTTCATCAGTTCCTGCTAAAAGTGAACCAAGCATTACAGCATTTGCGCCACTTGCAATCGCTTTTACAATATCGCCAGATAATTTTATTCCGCCGTCTGCAATTACTGCGACATTATATTTCTTAGCTTTCTCAAATACATTATAAATAGCAGAAAGTTGTGGAACGCCAACTCCCGCAACAACTCTGGTTGTACAAATAGAACCAGGACCCACGCCAACTTTTAAAATATTTGCACCTGCTTTTATTAAATCTTCAGCAGCTTCTGCGGTTACAATATTTCCACCAACAATATCTAAATCGGGAAAATTCTTTCTAATTTCTTTTACTTTATTTAAAACACCTGCAGAATGTCCGTGTGCAGAATCAACTGCAATAATATCAACTCCAACATTTACCAAAGCCTGAACACGATCCATTGTGTCTTCACCAATTCCGACGCCTGCACCGACAATTAATCTTCCTTTTTCATCTTTGTTCGCGTCTGGATATTCTAATTGATTATCAATATCTTTTATAGTAATTAAACCTACCAATCTGTTCTCAGAATCTACAATTGGAAGTTTTTCTACACGATTTTTTAATAAAATTTGTTTGGCGGTTTCTAAAGTGGCACTCTTATCGGAAGTTATAATGTTTTCTTTCGTCATTAATTCTTCCACTTTCATTTCCAAGTTTTCTTGGTATTTTACATCTCTGTTTGTAATAATTCCAATTAATTTATGATCAGAATCTACAACCGGTAAACCAGAAATTTTAAAATTTTCCATTAAGAGTTTGGCATCTTTTAATGTGTGGTTTTTCGTTAAAGTGACGGGGTCGGAAATCATTCCATTTTCTGAACGTTTCACACGATTTACTTGTGCAGCTTGTTCTTCAATAGACATATTTTTATGAATAAAACCTAAACCACCAACTCTTGCTAAAGCAATTGCCATTTCTGCTTCCGTAACTGTATCCATTGCCGCAGAAACTATAGGAACATTTAGAGTGATTTTATCAGAAAGACGAGATTTTAAAGAAACTTGTGAAGGTAAAACCTCGGAAAATGATGGAATTAGAAGCACGTCATCAAAAGTGATGGCTGTCTCTACGATTTTTGTGTGTATGGACATCTTTACTTTCTGTGCAAAATTAAAGTTTTTTGAAAGAATATGAAAGTGAATGAAGATAAAAATTTAAATCATTTTAATCTTGGTTGGAATAAATTTTGTAACTCATCTAAAAAAAATATTATGGAAAAGCCAAAACCAATGTTAACGATGAGCCAAGTGATGAATAAACTTGCACAAAAAGGTATTGTAAAAGAGTTTAGCATGAATAATAAAGGTGAAGTTTGTCTGACTGATTTTGAAAAAAATTACCAACCTTCAGATTTAAAAATTTTAAAATCTTTCCGTTTTGAAGGAGATTCTAATCCAGCGGATGAAGCTGTACTTTATGTTGCAGAAGATAAAGAAGGAAACAAAGGAATGATTATAGATTCTTATGGAGCAGAAAGCAACTATCCAGGAGATAGATTTGATAAATTTTTACGAGATATTCCAGTAAATGAAAGTGATGAATATAATTTTCAAGAATAGAATTTCTAAAAAAAAAAATAAAAAAGGCTTCGTTTTGGAGCCTTTTTTGTGTTTATGAATTTGGTTTTAACCAACCCAATTCACCATAATGTTTTTTGAATTTTGCAATTTTTGGTCCAATAACAACGCTACAATAGGGTTGCTGCGGATTTTTATCATAATAATTTTGATGGTATTTTTCTGCAGGATAAAATTTCACAAATGGGACGATTTGAGTAAAATATTTACCGCTATATTTTCCAGATTTTTCAGAAATTTTCATCGCTTCTTCCGTTTCTTTTTTCTGTTTTTCATTGCTGTAGAAAACCACAGATCTGTATTGTGTTCCTACATCTGCACCTTGTCTGTTAAGCGTTGTAGGATCATGAAGAAAGAAAAAAATATCCATTATTTGTTGATAAGAAATAACCTTTGGATCAAAGCCAATTCTTACTACTTCGGCGTGACCAGTTTCTCCTGTAGAAACTTGTTCATAAGTTGGGTTTGCTACAAAACCGCCAGAATAACCCGAAATTACAGATTCTATTCCTTTTACAGATTCTAAAGGCGCTTCAACGCACCAAAAACAGCCGCCACCAAGAGTTACATATTCTAAATTTGGTTTGTCAGCTGGCTCATTTGCCATTTGTGATGTGCTGCTTTCTTTTCCTTGTCCATTACAAGAAACAAGAAAAAAAGCCAATATAAGTGTGAGAAAATTTTTCATTTTAATATTTAAATAATTACTAAAATTAGATACGATTTTAGTGTTAAAAGAGATTGCAAAAGCAATTGCAAATTTAGTGCTATAAATAAATGCTAAAATTAAATTTACTAAGAATTTATTTGCGGCGGTTGTGTGTAATTATTTTCCCAAACCAACGCACTTGCTCCTAAAATAGCCGCATCTGCCTCATCTAACTCACTGAAAACTAGTTTTACTTTATTTCTAAAAATTGGTAAAAGATTTCTTTCCATGTGTAGTTTGGTAGGTTTTAAAATAAAATCGCCGGCTTTTATAACGCCACCGAAAAGCAAAATAGCTTCAGGTGAAGAAAACATTACAAAATTGGCTAAAGCTTCACCTAATTTTTGTCCTGTATATCGAAAAACTTCAATGGCAATTGCATCGCCTTTTTTTGCACATTCAAAAACAATTTTGGAATTTATTTCGTCTTCGGGATAATTATTTAGTAAGGAATTAGGAAATTCTACTCGCATTTTTTTTGCAGTAATTGCAATCCCTGTTGCAGATGCATACGCTTCTAAAGAGCCTTCAGAACCTGTACTCCAATGTTTTCTTCCGCCCGGTTTTACAATAGTGTGACCGAGTTCACCGGCAAAACCGTCGTGTCCATAAATTAAATTTCCGCCACAAACAATCCCACTTCCGACGCCAGTTCCTAAAGTCATCATTATAAAATCTTTCATTCCACGCGCTGCGCCGTAAAGCATTTCGCCTAAAGCTGCTGCATTTGCATCGTTTGTAATTTTACAATTTGCACCAAATTTTTTTGACATCATTTCTGCAAATGGAATTACGCCTTTCCATCGTAAATTGGGCGCATCTTCTATCGTACCTTTATAATAATTAGCATTTGGTGCACCAATTCCGATGCCTTCAAACTCACGGTCTTTGCAACATTTATCTATGAGAGGTTTAATTTCTTTATATAATTCATTAATAAAATCTTCTACTTTTTCAAAGTCTTCGGTTTTCAAACGACCACGTTCTAAAATTTCTCCGCGGTGGTTTACTAAACCGAATTTGGTATTTGTTCCGCCGATATCAATTCCAAGCGCAACTTGTTTTGAGAGATTTAATAATGACATAAAATTTTTAATTTTTCGAAAATGAAAGTTACTAAAAAAATCGATTTCAAAAGTTAAAAGAAAAAACTTCTTTGAAAAAACTCCTCCAAAAAGGAAGAGTTTAAAAATAGATAGCTTTTAATATTTAAATATTAAACTTCAATTAATGTTTTCAGTAGTATTTTAGTCTTGGGGAAATCCCAAATTAATAAATAAATATTGGCAAGTAACATTAGACTTACGATTATCGGAGTTCCAATGAAATTCATTCCTACAACAATAATTAAAATATTAATTACAATCGGTAAATAAAGAACGGCGCCTAAAAAAGAGGTACGAGGAATTAATAATAAAACAGCTGCTAAAACTTGAACAAAACTAAGAAAATTCCAGTAAAATCCAGATCTATATAGTGCTTCAAAAAAGAAACCTATCGGATTTTCTATTCCCATAGTTGTAAATCTTAGTCCCAAAAGCTTTTTTTAACCGGAAGGTAGAAACGCCAAAACAAGGAGAAATCTTGTAAACCAAGTAAATAAAATAAAAATTTTATGTGATTTTATAATTGAGTAAACTTTCTGAATCATAGTAATTTGTTTTTTACTTTGACGAATTTTTCTCTTTTTTGTTACAATCTATTTTGCAATTGCTTTTCTGTGCTTATGAAGATTATTTTTTTTAGATTTTTTTCTTCTTCCCCACCAAATCAAAAATCCAGTAATTGGTAAAGAAGCTATCATCAAACTTCCAATAAAAGCAATAATTTTTGTGGGTAATCCTAAAATTTCTCCCACGTGAATATCATAATTTGCAGCTACCGTTTTCTCTCCAAAATTTTTGTCTTTGTCATCATGACGATGTAAGAGTTTGCCGGAATTTTCGTCAAAAATCAAACTGCTGCTTTTGTGATAAGAGTAAGAAAGGTGCTGTACAAAAACCTCATAATTTGGGTGAGAATGATCATCTAAATGCGGATGTCCTAAATCTAAACTAAAAGCGTAAGAATTGGGATAAAGTTTTTGCACAGTTTTGGAAATTTTATCAATCGTAAAAGGCGTTCGTTCTTCTATAGGCGCAGTTGTTGTAATTTTAGAGAAATCTGGGTAAACTGTAGAACCACCAGAAAATGTAAAATAAATAAATGCTTGAACTACAAAAAACGCATAAAATAATCCGGTAATACTCATTATTAAGCCAAAAACAGAAGCATAAAACCCAAGGACATTGTGTAAATCATAATTTTTTCTTTTCCAGCTTTTTACATTTTTCCAGTCAAATTTAAATCTTTGTTTTCTTCCAGCTTTATTTTTCGGCCACCACAAAATTATTCCTGTAATAGACATGAAAATAAAAATAATAACTGGAATTCCTGTTAGATATTTTCCCCAGCTTTCTTTTAAAAGATAACTCCAATGTATCATTTTAACAATATTAAAAAAGCCATTTTTAATATCGTAAGTTCCTAAAACTTTTCCCGTGTAAGGATTAACGTAAGCTGATTTGTAAATAGGATATTCATCAAAATAATTCCAAGCACTTTCATTGTGCTCATACCAAAAAAATTGATAAGATCTGGTTTTGTCTAAAGGAATTTGAACCCAATGAATTGGATAATTTTCATGTGTTTGCGCGTTGATTTTTTTCTCTAAAACGCTAAGTGGAAGTACACTTTTTTGATCAATATTTTGCTCGTGGTGAAATATATATTCTTTTAAAGTATAACTCTCAATCTCATCTTTAAAAACATAAAGTGAACCAGTTATTGAAATTATGAAAATTAGAAAACCAATCCCAAGACCAAACCAAAGATGTAGTTTACCAATCCATTTTTTAAATCCTGATTTTTTGTTATTTTTCTTTATGTTTTTCATTCTCTATAAAAATTGTAAAAAGTTGACGGTTTTTAATCCGCCAACTTTCAATGAAAAATTAATTAATTTAATACTAAAATTTTACGGTAAAACTGCCTAAAATATTTCTTAAATCTTGAGCGTTTGCCGTGGTGTAACCGTTCCAGTAATATTCATTTGTTAAATTATCTACTTTTACACCAATTCTAAATTTTTTAGTATCATAAAAAGCATTTGCATTTAAAACTAAATATTTGGGTAGAATGAAAGTTCCCATAGAAACTGAATTCATTATTTTGTTATCACTTGCATAATTTCCACCAAAGCCAAAACCTAAACCTTTTAAGTTTCCGTCAAGAAATTGGTAACTCGCATTTAAATTTACCAACCAAGGTGAAGAAGCGGTTGTCGGTCTTCTTCCAATTACATCTGCATCGGCTTCTGTATATTTCATATTATTATAACTTACGCCTCCAATCATTGAAAATCCTTTTAATAAATAAGCGTTTATTTCTAATTCTGCACCTTTGCTTACTAAAGATCCGGCTTGGTTTTGTACCGCTTGTCCGCCGCTTGTAAATTGGCCTGTTCCGAGTAAAGTGTTGCTAACTTTAATATCATAATAACTTAAAGTGGCGTTTACTTTTCCCATAAAAAGATTGGTTTTAAAACCGCCTTCAAACTGGTTTGCTCTTTCTGGATCTGAAAGTAAAATATTTCCTGCTGTATTTGAAGTATAATAGCCGTTGCTTTTAAAACTGTTTTGATAATTTCCAAAAACAGAAAATTTATTTGGAACAATTTGATAAACAACACCAAATTTTGGAGACCACGCAGATTGTGAATAACTATCTGCAATTGCTTGTCCAACTTTACCGCCTAAAGCATCTACATTTTCATAACGAATTGCAACCAAAATATTTAATCCAGAAATAGGTGTAAAAACATTTGAAATATAACCGCTATAAAAATTTGTTTTTCCAGTTATTGGATAAGTATTATTTGCAGCAAAATCATAACCCGGTGTATTTCTTAAATTATTATAAACTGTAGCCATTGAAGTGGCGTTGAAATTAGAATAATTTCCTCCTTGAAGTGGAACTTGATCAAAATTGGAGAAAATAAATAGTTGATTGTCATTTTTTTGTAAATAGTCAAAACCTGCAACAGTTCTGTTTCTCATATTTCCAAATTTATAATCGAAATTAAAATTTTGCTGTATTTGAAAATATTTACTTGTGCTATTTTCAGTAGATTGATCTGCTCGTACTAAACTAATTGTAGGATCTGTAGCGGAAGTTGGAGCTAAATAAAAATACGGATTAAAACCATTTGAATAAGAATATGATGTATTTATATTGGAAGAAGAAGTAATATGATCATTAATTTTATAATTAACTTGACCAAATAAATTTCTAACTTTTGCAACTGTTTTTAAACCTTTCCCGATATAAGATTGTTTGTAATCATAACCGAAATTTGCAGCTTCTTTAAAATTATCAAAACCCAAAGTGGAGGCTGGAAAATAGAAAAAGATTCCAGTTTCTGGAGATGCATTTGTTCTAAACATTTCAAACTCTGCATTAATTTCTAATTTATCATTTGGTTTGTAAGTAATTGCGGGAGTGAAAGCATAATATTCATTTTTTGCATCTTTTATTTGAAAAGTTCCTGTGTTTGTGTACGCAGAATTTAAACGGAATAATAATTTTTTATCTTGTGTTAAAGGTGCATTTACATCTGCTTGAACTCTGTAATAATTATTACTTCCGCCAATTAATGCAATGTTTCCGCCAAAAGTATCAAATGGTTTTTTTGTAACTCTATTCACAACGCCGCCGTAAGAAGTTGCGTTACTTCCGAATAAAGTTGCAGAAGGACCTTTTAGAACCTCCACTTTTTCAATGTTAATTGCGTCCATAGAAGTTGAAACAGGTGCAACCAAACCGTTTCTCATTGAGCTTCCAGAAACAAAACCACGCATATTTATAAAAGTTCCGCCGTCACCAGATCTGCTTGTAGCACTCCACATTCTTTGCACTCCCGTTACATTTCGGAATGCATCATCTACGTTTAAAATTAATTGATTTTGCAGTACGTCTTTGTCTATGCTTGAATAAACCTGCGGGTCTTCAATAGCTTTTAAAGGCATTTTGTTAGTAGAACTACTTTCTTTTTTGATGTATGTATTGATAATAATTTCATCAATATTTTTTGTGTTTGTGGAATCTGTTTTTTGTGCGAAGGTTAAAAAACCGGCTAAAAGAGTGATAGAAAGAGTTGTCTTCTTCATTGTTGAATAATTTTTTCACAAATGTAAATTATTTTTAATTATTCTAAATAAGAATATGACTGAAATCATAAAATATTTAATAAAAAAAGCCGACTAGAAATAGTCGGCTTTTATCAATTTAATAAAAATTTGGTTTTTTACGCTGGAATTTCTCCTTTGTACAAGAAAGAAATAATTTCTTTATTTACATTTTCTACCATTTCGCTGAAAAGATAAAAAGATTCTTGTTTATAAATTACCAACGGATCTTTTTGCTCATAAACCGCGCCTTGAGAAGAACGACGTAAATCATCCATTTCTCTTAAATGCAATTTCCAGTTTTCATCAATGATAGAAAGAGAAATGTTTTTTTCGAAATCATTTATTAAACTTTCACATTTGGTTTCAAAAGCTTCTTTTAAATCTGTAACAATCGTCATTGTTTTAATTCCATCTGTAAAGGGAACTTGAATTAATTTAAAAGTAGAGCCTTGTGTGTTGTAAACGTTTTCTATTATTGGAAAAGATTTTTCTTTTAATAGTTCTAATCTTTGATTATAATCTTCTTGTGCTTTTTCAAATAAAATTTTGGTTAATGCAGGAATTTGCATTGTTTTGAACTCTGCTTCAGAAACGGGAGATTCCATTGTGAAGTATTTTATGATTTCAAATTCAAATTCTTTGTAGCTTCCTTCTAGTTTTGCGCGGTTTGCAATAGATTGCGAAACATCAAAAATCATATTAGAAATATCGTATTTCAAGTGATCACCAAACAATGCATTTTTTCTACGTTTGTAGATTACATCACGCTGTTTGTTCATTACATCATCATATTCCAATAATCTTTTTCTGATACCAAAATTATTTTCTTCTACTTTTTTCTGCGCTCTTTCAATGGATTTTGAAATCATCGAATGTTGAATTACTTCACCTTCTTTATGACCCATTCTGTCCATCATTTTTGCAATTCTCTCAGAACCAAAAAGACGCATCAAATTATCTTCTAAAGAAACATAAAATTGCGAGCTTCCCGGATCTCCTTGTCTTCCAGCTCTACCACGAAGTTGTCTATCTACACGACGAGAATCGTGACGTTCAGTTCCCACAATTGCTAAACCTCCATTTTCTTTTACTTTACCTAGAAGTTTAATATCTGTTCCACGACCTGCCATATTTGTAGCAATTGTTACAACACCTTCTCCACCTGCTTCTGCAACTATTTCTGCTTCTTTTTTGTGAAGTTTTGCGTTTAGAACGTTGTGTTTTATTTGTCTTAAACTTAATGCTTTAGATAACAATTGTGAAATTTCCACAGAAGTTGTACCGACTAAAACTGGTCTTCCTGCAGCAGTTAATCTTTCAATTTCCTCAATTACAGCAGCGTATTTTTCACGATTTGTTTTATAAACTAAATCTTGTCTGTCATCTCTTACAATAGGTTTATTTGTTGGAATTACAACTACATCTAATTTGTAAATTTCCCAAAGTTCTCCTGCTTCAGTTTCTGCAGTTCCAGTCATTCCCGCCAATTTATTATACATACGGAAATAATTCTGTAAAGTAATGGTTGCAAAAGTTTGAGTTGCTGCTTCAATTTTTACATTTTCTTTGGCTTCAATCGCTTGGTGAAGTCCGTCAGAATAACGTCTTCCTTCCATAATACGACCTGTAGATTCATCTACAATTTTCACTTCTCCGTCAATTACCACGTACTCATCATCTTTTTCAAATAATGTGTAAGCTTTTAATAATTGATTTAATGTGTGAATTCTTTCAGATTTTACACCAAATTCACGAAACAATTCTTCTTTGGCTTCAAACTCTTCTTCTTTTGAAAGATTTTTATTTTCTAAATCTGCTAATTCTGTTGCAATATCATTTAAAACAAAGAAATTTTGATCTTCATTTCCTGCAGACATATATTCTACACCTTTGTCTGTAAGATCAATTTGATTATTTTTTTCGTCAATCACAAAATATAAATCTTGATCTACAATCGGCATATCGCGATTATTATCTTGCATGTAATGCGCTTCTGTTTTTTGCAAAAGTGCTCTATGACCGCTTTCCGAAAGGAATTTTATTAATGGTCGGGATTTTGGTAAACCTCTGTAAGCTTGTAATAATTTAAATCCACCTTCTTTGGTATTTCCTGCAGCAATTAATTTTTTTGCTTCATTAAATAATGCAGAAACTGTTTTCTTTTGAATTGAAGCAACACGATCAACACTTGGTTTAAGTAAATCATATTCTTGTCTATCGCCTTGCGGAACGGGTCCAGAAATAATTAATGGCGTTCTTGCATCATCTACTAAAACTGAATCCACCTCATCTACAATAGCAAAATTTAATTCTCCTTGCACCAATTCTTCTGGAGAAGTTACCATGTTATCTCTCAAATAATCGAAACCAAATTCGTTATTGGTACCATAAGTAATACTGGATTGATATGCTTTTCTACGAGAATCTGAGTTTGGTTGATGGTTATCAATACAATCAATCGACAATCCGTGGAATTCATAAATGGGACCCATCCAAGCGCTATCACGTCTTGCCAAATAATCATTTACTGTTACAACGTGAACGCCACGCCCAGTCAAAGCGTTTAAATAAATTGGTAAAGTTCCTACTAAAGTTTTTCCTTCACCTGTTGCCATTTCAGCAATTTTCCCGGAATGTAAAATAATCCCACCAATGAATTGAACATCGTAATGCACCATATCCCATTTAATGGCTGTTCCTGCAGCATCCCATTCATTTTGATAAACGGCTTGTTCACCTTCAATTTTTACAAAATCTTTAGTTGTAGCTAACTCTTTATCTCGTTCATTTGCAGTTACGCGGATTTCTCCATTTTCGGCTAATCTTCTCGCAGTTTCTTTTATCACCGCAAAAGCTTCTGGTAAAATTTCTCCTAAAACTTTTTCTTCTACTTCGTAAGATTCTTTTTTTAAATTTTCTATTTTGCTAAAAAAACCTTCTTTTTCATCTACGTTGGTAGAATTTTTTATGGCTTCTTTAGCGTCATCAATTTGGGAAGTAAAATTGGCTGTTGCAGATTTAATTTTTTCTTTAAATTCTGCAGTTTTTTGTCTAATTCCGTCATCAGAAAGAGCATTTATTTCTGGCTCAATTGCCTTTATTTTTTTTAAAACTTTTTTTACTTCTTTTAAGTCTTTCGCGTTTTTATCGCCCAAAAAACCTTTCAGAACCTTACTTAGAACATCCATATTTTTTAAATCTTGAGACTGTATAAAATAATTTCCACAGTCATTATTGCTTTTTTAGTGAATCGCAAGAGCAGAAAGCAGACTGCACAATGCGGACTGCTTTTTTAGTATTCGTCTTCGTTCCAGAGAAAATCGTCATCTGTGGGATAATCTGCCCAAACTTCTTCTATACTTTCATACACTTCACCTTCGTCTTCGATGGCTTGTAGATTTTCTACAACTTCCATAGGAGCGCCGGTTCTGATTGCATAATCAATAAGCTCTGCTTTGGTCATCGGCCAAGGTGCGTCACTAAGATAAGAGGCCAATTCTAATGTCCAATACATAATATTAAATTTTTTGCAAAAATAGAAAATTAGACGACATAAAAAAGTTTTTTGTGTCTGATTTTCAACAAACTTTAATTTTTATTTATTTTAAAAATCACAATCGATTTCTCAAAAACCATTCCACGAAGATTTTTATGCCATTTTGGAAGTTTGTTTGCGGCGCAAATTTTAAGAGTTTTTTGGCTTTAGAAATATCGGCATTTGTTCTTTTCACATCTCCTTGCTGCATGGGAAGTTGTTTTATTTCAGCCTTTAGATTTAGTGCATTTTCTAAAGTGGAAATCATTTCCTTTAATGTAATCACTTCACTTTCACCTAGATTAATGATTTCAAATACATTTTCATTTTCTTCTAAATAAACGATGGATTTTAAAACACCATCAATAATATCATCAATAAAAGTATAATCTCTTGCAGTTGAACCGTCTCCAAAAAATGGAATTTCTTCGCCGTTTGATATTAATTTAGAAAATTTATGAATAGCTAAATCTGGTCTTTGTCTCGGTCCATAAACCGTAAAAAAACGGAGCTGAATCATATTAATTTGATATAAATTATGGTAAACGTGACCCAAAATTTCAATACATTTCTTAGTTGCAGCATAAGGCGAAATAGGGAAATCTACACAATCAGATTCTGAGAAGGAATTTTTTGTACTATTTCCATAAACACTAGAAGAAGACGCACAAACAAATCTCTTAATATTAAATTTTTCGCAAAGTTCGTAAAGATTTTGAGTACCTTTTATATTCACTTCTTGATATTCTAAAGGTCTTTCTATAGAGGGGCGGACTCCGGCCAAAGCCGCGAGATGATAATTAAATCAATTTTATGAAATTTAAAAATCTCCTCTAAACCTTCATAATCTCTGATGTCTTGATAGTAAAGATAATAGTTAATATTAATTAAATTTTTTAATTTTTCAATATCAGAATTCTTATTTTTAAAAGTGAAATTATCGGTATTTCCAATAGATTCGAGTGTATTTTTTATTTTGATTTTATAATCATAGAAATCATCAAAATTGTCAATGTTAATGACAGAATGTCCTTTTTTTAAAAGTTGTTCTATTAAATGTGAACCGATAAAACCACTTCCGCCCGTTACGAGATAATTCATAATTGAAATTGAGAACACAAAATTAAGAAAAACAAAACGTAAAAAGTACGCTTTTACCACAGTTATAAAAATTTCACCGCAAAAGAAACAAAAGATTTTACGTTTTTAAAATATTTCAAAAGTTTGCAAAAAGTCACTTAAATTTTTTTGCTTTTGCTACCTTTTGATTTGCTTAATTTTTTTTTGCGCTTTTGCCTTTTTTGCGGTAAAAATATGCGTTGTGCGTTTCAAAATTCTTATTTTTACCAAAATTAAATCAAATGAAATTCTCCGGGCAACTTTTAAAAATGATTACTGAAAATGGGAAACCGATTCAATATTATCTCAACCTTTCCGGCGATTTAGTTCACGTCAACAAATTATTTGATAAAAAAATAAGACTAAAACATATCGGTTATGAATGTGTGAATTGCGGGAAAAACCAGAAAGTCTACCGAATGGGATTTTGCAAAAACTGCTTTTTTGAATCACCTTATGCGAGTGAAACAATCATAAGACCAGAACTTTCAACCGCACATTTGGGAATTGGTGAGCGCGATCTTGCCGTGGAAGAAAGCATTCAGCTAAAACCGCACGTTGTTTATTTGGCTTACACTGGAGACGTCAAAGTTGGCGTTACGCGGGAATCTCAAATTCCCACACGTTGGATTGATCAAGGTGCGACTTTCGCTTTAGAAATTGCCAGAACCAAAAACCGTTATGAAGCCGGAATGATAGAAGTTGCAATGAAAGAACATTTAGCGGATAAAACCAATTGGCGGAAAATGCTGCAGGATGATTTTGAAGATGATTTGGATTTAAAAGATTTTAGAAATAAGGTTAAAGAATATTTTCCCGAAGAATTTAAAAATTTCTACTTTGATGAAGGCCACGTTGAGCGTTTGGATTTTCCTTATGAAGCGCCGGAAAAAATCACTTCTTTTACATTAGATAAAAACCCGGAATTTGAAGGAATTTTAAAAGGAATAAAAGGGCAATATCTTTATTTTGAAGGGGGAAATTTTATAAATATCCGAGGTCATGAAGGTTTTGTGGTGGAATTGGAAGTGGAGAAATAGATTATTTTTAAACCTTATTTTCCCTTTTTATAAGTGTTTTTGTCATTCCATAGGAAACTAAATGCTGCTTTCTTTTGGCGTTGAAATTCTCAAGAGTGACAAATTTTCTGTAATTTTTTCCTTTTAGTGAATTGCTTTAATTTTCTTCTATTTAAATTATTTTAAACATAAGAGTTCAATAAACCCGTCAAGCGATTCACATCATGAACGCCGCTTTCTTTATAAAGCAATTCTCCATTTTTAAAAACCGCTAAAGTCGGAACACCGCGAACGCCGTATTGCGCGGCAATCGCTGGATATTGATCGATGTCAATTTTTATAATTCTGGCTTTTTCGCCTACATTTTCTTTTACCGTATTTAAAACGGAAGATTGCACTTTGCATGGACCGCACCAAGTTGCGAAAAAATCAATTAGAACGGGACGTTCAGATTGTATCAATTCTTGAAATTTTGTTGACATTTTTTGGAGATATGAGATTAAAGATTTGAGAAGAGAGACTGAAAAGCAATTTTTATATTTAATTTTATTTCTTTTCAGTAAAAGGAACTGCACAATTTCCTGAAGCACAACCAAGTTTAAAAATTGCCATTCCTGCGTAATAAATTCCGATTAAACCCATCCACCAAACCTGGTCTTTTATGGCTAAACCGATAAAGAATAAACCACCAATTAAATAAATAATTCGGCGTAAATCCCAACTAAATAAATGCTTTTTCATTTTCTTATTTTAATATTTTTTGTTCCAAACTTTTCCAACCTCCTCCATTATGAACTTCAATAAACCCATTTTTTTCTAAAATAGATTTTGCAGAAGCACTTCGCATTCCGCTTGCACAACAAGTGATTATAGGTTTATTTTTATTTAATTGATTCAAATTTTGAGATAAATTTTGCAATGGAATATTTTTAGAATTTCTAATATGACCACCATTGAATTCTGTTTCTGTACGTACATCTACAATTTGCGCACCGTTTTTCATTAATTCTGGGAAACTTACCGTGTTTCCACCAAAAAGATTTTTAAAAAATTCTATCATTTTAAGTTAATTTTTGAAGGTTGATAAACAATTCCATTCCTTGTCTTTCCGAAATGCTTTTCACAGATTCTTCCATTTTTATAATTTCAAAATATTTTTTAAAAATAAATTGATATTCCGCAGAACTTCCGCCAAAAGGCGGACCTTTTTGTTCAAAGTTTCGATTAAACAAAAGACCAATTATTTTACCATTTTCCGCTAATAATTCTGCAGTTTTCTTGGCGTATTGATTTCTGTTGATTGTGGGAATGGCGCAGAAAAAAGTTTGTTCAATTATAAAATCATAATTTCCTTCATGTTGAAAAAAGTCTTCGCTGAAAATCTTTATTTCTTTATTATTTTTAAATTTTTTATTCAAAATATCACATGCTTTTGGAGAAATATCAATAATAGAAATATCTGTAAAACCTTCTTCTAAGAGAAACTCTGCTTCATAAGCATTTCCACAACCTGGAATTAAAATTCTTATATTTTTATCTGCAATTTTTTTAAAATATGAAGCAATTGCAGGCGAAACAAAGCCAATATCCCATCCAATTTTTTGATTTAGCCATTTTTCATTCCAATAATTTTGGTCTAAAAGTTCACCTTCTTTTACGGTTCCGCAACTTACTATATTTTTCAATTTACAATTCTTGAGTTAATAGAAAAAGATTTTCATCCATTAAACCTGTTACTTCGTGCTCCACATTTACTGGAATTTCATAAGTGTCAAATGTTTTAAAATGGTGATTTTGATTCTCAATATTAAAATTAATCTCACCTTTGAGTACAATAAGCATCGTTGGAAATGCTGCTTTGTGTTTACTTAAAATGCCATTTTTCCCTAATGCAACTGCAAATTGTTTTACTTTCTCCGTTTTTTTAATGATTGTAACTTCTGGTTTATTCGTCCAGTTTTTATTTTCTATAATGTTCATTTTAATTAGATTTTAGACTTGAGATTTTAGATTTTAGATTTGAGACTTGAAAATTTAAAAAATTACTTATAAAAGTTTTTACTTTTATTTTAGAATTTCAGAGACTTTAAGTTAAATCATTATAGTGTTTTCGATTGGCAAACAAAATTACTTTTAGGGATGGAAGTTTCTTTTATTTTATTAAAACCACCTTCAATTTCCGCGAAATTTCTAATGCCGCGACTTTGCAAGATACTTGCTGCAATCATACTTCTGTAACCTCCCGCACAATGAATGAAAAATTTATCTTCAGAATTTATTGTGTAAATCCATTCAGAGATATTAGAAAGAGGTTTGCTAAAAGCTTCATTTACGTGCGCTGCTTCATACTCAGATTCTTTTCGAACATCGATTACTATTGAATTATCTTTATATTGATTTTCAAAATCTTCTGCCGAAATTCGGTTAACTTTATCTACTTCTTTTCCAGAATTTTTCCAAGCTTCAAAACTTCCTTTTAAATAACCGATTACATTATCAAAACCAACTCTAGAAAGTCGTGTAATTACTTCTTCTTCTGTGTTTTCATCTGAAATTAATAAAATCGGATGTTTTACATCAACTAACATAGAACCAACCCATGGTGCGAAATCTCCTTTTAAACCAATGTTAATCGCGTTTGGAACAAATCCTTTGTAAAAATCTGCTGCACTTCTGGTGTCTAAAATTACAGCGTTAGTTTCTTGTGCAACCATTTCAAAATCTTCTACTGAAATTGGATTTTTTCCTTTATTTAAAACCGTTTCGAAACTTTCGTAACCGCCTTTATTCATCGCCACATTCATACCGAAATATTTTGGTGGCGCAGTTAAACCATCCAAAACTTCTTTTATAAAACTTTCTTTATTGGGTTGATTTAAAGCATAATTTGTTTTCTTTTGATTTCCCAAAGTATCCACTGTTTCTTTTTGCATATTTTTTCCGCAAGCAGAACCTGCTCCATGAGCTGGATAAACAACAACTTCGTCCGCTAAAGGTTTTATTTTTGTTTCTAAACTTTCATAAAGCATTCCAGCTAAATCTTCCCTTGTAATACTTCCAATTTTTTGTGCTAAATCTGGTCTTCCAACATCGCCTAAAAATAAAGTGTCACCAGAAAAAATGGCAGTGTTTTTTCCGTTTTCATCTATTACTAAATAAGTGCAACTTTCTAAAGTATGACCTGGAGTATGAAGTACTTTTATTTTAATTTTTCCAATATTGAAAATTTGTTCATCTTTCGCTACAATAACTTCAAAATTAGTTTCTGAAGTTGGTCCATAAACAATTGAAGCGCCCGTTGATTTTGCTAAATCTACGTGACCCGAAACAAAATCTGCATGGAAATGGGTTTCAAAAATATATTTTAAAGTTACGCCGTCTTTTTCTAATCGATCTAAATAGGGTTGAATTTCGCGCAATGGATCCACAATTGCAGCTTCATTTTCTGAGACAATGTAATATGCGCCTTGTGCGAGACAACCGGTATATATTTGTTCTATTTTCATAAAAATTTTTTAAAATTATTTTAAAGCTTTATCTAAAAACAACATTTTTAAAGAAATGGCCAAAAGCAAAATCGCGAATATTTTTTTTAAAGTCGCTTGTGGAATTTGGTTCGCAAATTTCCCGCCAAAATAACCACCCACTAAAAAACCGACGGCTAAAATTCCTGCAACTTTAAAATCTACAGTTCCTTCTTTATAATATTGCCATGCTGCAAGTGCGCCAATTGGTGGAACCATCATTAATAAAGTCGTTCCTTGTGCGGTTTGTTGTGAAAATCCCAATAATAAAACCAAAGCAGGAATAATTAAAACGGCTCCTCCAATTCCTAAAAGTCCGCTTAAAACGCCTGCAACAATTCCGATGATTATCACAAAAAAAATTTGATGTGTTTCCATTTTTTTTAATTTAAATATTTCTCAGTTGGTTTTGTAATTTACGAAGTATTTAATATTAATACAAAATTGCGATTTAAAAATTAAAATTTATATAATCTAAATCACATTTAATAATTTAATTTTAATTTCTCCTAAAAATTTAAAACAAGAAAATTTTTAATGCGCAAAATTAATATTATCAAAGTTTAACGTAAATCAGTTTGTGTTTAAAAATAAAAAATTTAAAGTTTATTTTAATTTTACATAAATTTAAACTTTCAAAACAATCCACATGGCGAACAAAGAAAAATTTATTCAGGAATTAACAACGAGATACACTTCAAAAGGTGAATTTATAACTTTAGGAAAAGCAATGCTCGATGGAGAAGTTGTGAAAGAAGTCGATATAAATATTCCTTTAAAAACTATTAACAGACATGGCCTAATTGCAGGTGCGACCGGAACAGGAAAAACCAAAACCTTGCAAGTTTTCGCAGAACAATTGTCACATAAAGGAATTCCAAGTTTAGTTTTGGACGTAAAAGGTGATTTTTCTGGAATTGCAGAACCCGGTTCCGACATTCCAATTATAAAAGACAGATATGCTAAAACTGGATTGCCTTATAAAGCACAAAGTTTCCCAGTAGAATTAATGACAATTTCGGGAGAAAAAGGAGTAAAACTTCGCGCCACTGTAACGGAATTTGGACCTTTGCTTTTAAGTAAAATTTTAAATTTAAATGATACACAAAGTAGCATTATGTCTATTGTTTTTAAATATTCAGATGATAAAGGTTTGCCGTTAATTGATTTAGAAGATTTAAAAAAACTTTTACAATTTTTAACTGATAATGACCAAGGAAAAGCAGATTTAAAACAAAATTACGGTTCTATTTCGCCCGCTTCTTTGGGTGCGATTTTACGCTCAATTGTCGCTTTAGAACAACAAGGCGCAACAGAATTTTTCGGAGAACCCAGTTTTGATGTCAATGATTTGTTGAAAACTCGCGACGGAAAAGGCGTTGTCAATATTTTGAGAGTGGGAAATATTCAAAGTCAACCACAACTGTTTTCTACCTTTATGCTTTCTCTTTTTGCGGAAATTTATATGACTTTTCCTGAAGAAGGCGATACTGGAAAACCAAAATTTGTAATGTTTATTGATGAAGCTCATCTAATTTTTAATGAAGCTTCAAAAACTTTATTAGCGCAAATTGAAACGATGGTAAAACTCATTCGCTCAAAAGGTGTCGGAATTTATTTTATTACGCAAGTTCCAGGCGACGTTCCTGAAAACGTTTTAAGCCAACTGGGTATGAAAATTCAGCATGCTTTGCGAGGTTTTACAGCAAACGACAGAAAAGAAATAAGTAAAGCGGTAGAAAATTATCCAATAACAGAATATTATAACGCAGGTCAATTGATTCAAAATCTGGGAATTGGTGAAGCATTTATCACGGCATTGGATGAAAAAGGAATTCCGACGCCGTTGGTTCATACTTTTTTAATTTCTCCCGAAAGTAGAATGGACGTTTTATCTGACGCAGAAGTTTCAACTTTAACGAGTAATTCTGCTTTAGTTCAAAAATATGAACAAACAGTTAATAAAGATTCTGCGTACGAAATGCTTACAAATAGAATGGAACAAGCGGTACAAGAAGCTGCTCCTTCTGTAAAAGCAACCGTTACGAAAGCACAACCGAGTGTTTTGCAAGAAGTGATTGGAAGCCGCGCTGGACAAAACTTTATGTCAACTTTGGCGCGAGAAGGCGCAAAATTTGTTTTGGGAATGTTAACTGGAAAGAGAAGATAAAAATCTAAATTAAATAATTTAAAAATTACGCTGCAAATTATTTATAAATTTGCAGCGTTTTTAAATAAGAAAATGTACTCAATTATAGACATAGAAAGCAATGGCGGTGCTTTTCGAGAAGAACAGATTACGGAAATTGCAATTTATAAATTTGATGGACATCAAATTTTAGATCAATTTATTTCAATAGTAAATCCGCAAAGTGAGATTACGCCTTACGTTCAAAAATTAACAGGAATTACTCAAAATATGGTGCGAACAGCGCCAAAATTCCACGAAATTGCAAAAAGAATTGTAGAAATCACAGAAAATTCAACCATAGTTGGTCATAATGTGGAGTTTGATTACAGAATGTTGCGACAATCTTTTGCTGCTTTAGGTTTTGATTTTGAGCGTGAAACGATTGATACAATTCCTCTCGCCAGAAAATTAATTCCCGATGAAAAAAGTTATTCTTTAAGTAAACTTTGTAAATCAATTGGTATTCCTTTAACTGAAAAACATAGAGCAGGAGGCGATGCAAGAGCAACTTTAGATTTGTTTAAATTATTAATGTTAAAAGATCAATCCGCAGAAATTATACAAAAACAACAAGAAGAAGCACGCTCAAAATCTGAATTAAATAAGATTAAAAAATTAATTGAAAATCTACCTTCCAAAAAAGGATTGGTTTATTTTCAAGATGAAAACGGTAAATTATTGTATGTCGATTTCGTGACAGATTTATACAGAACTTCAAAAAGTTTTCTAAATTCAAAAGCAAAGAAATGGAATCACATCCAGCAATTAACTTCACAAATTCATTATGAATTAGTTGGGAATGAAGTTCTTGCAAGAATAATGATGCTCAATAAAAAAATCACCAAAGATGAACACGCACTTTTTGGATTATTTTTTATCAATGAAAAATATGTGATTAAAAGATTAAGTTCTATAAAAAAAATAAAACCTTTATTAAAATTAAAGACTTTTTCTCAGGCTTCAAAAGTCTTAAAATATATAGAAGAAAAAACAGAATTTCAAGATTTTGAAAATTTTACAAACGAAATAAATTTAGAAAATAGAAACGAACTTTGGCTTTCTGAAGGTAGAACTTTAGGCGAAAAATCTTTTTTAATTATTGAAAACGGCGCGTTAAAAAGTTATGGTTTTTATGAATTGTATCATCAAATAAAATCAAGAGATAAAATTGATAAACTAAAAATTGACATTTCATTTGAACCTAAATTGTTAGAAAATTATTTAAAATTAGCTCTTCTCAAAAATTACTTTAAAATTGAAGCTTTACCAAATGCAAATTAATTTTAAAATTTAAATTAAATTTGCGCAGTTAAAATCCCATAAAATTAAAATGACCAACAAAGATTTACTAAAAATCGCCACAGAATTTGGCACGCCAACTTACGTTTATGATGCGGAATCCATCAAAACACAATACCAAAAATTAACGGGATCTTTTACCAAGAGTACTCGTTTTTTCTATGCTGCAAAGGCTTTAACAAATATTAATATTCTAAAATATATTGAAAGTTTAGGCGCGTCTTTGGATTGTGTTTCCATTAATGAAGTGAAGCTAGGTTTGAAGGCGGGGTTTGATGCAGATCGAATTTTATTTACACCAAACTGTGTTGATTTTAGTGAAATTGAAGAGGCAGTTGCATTGAAAGTTCACGTAAATATTGATAATATTTCTATTTTAGAACAATTTGGAAATAAATTCGGAAATTCTTATCCCATTTTCGTAAGAATAAATCCACACATTTTTGCAGGGGGAAATTATAAAATTTCAACGGGACATATTGATTCTAAATTTGGAATTTCTATTCATCAACTGCGTCATATTGAACGCGTAATGAAATCTACAAATCTTTGTGTGAATGGACTTCACATGCACACGGGAAGTGAAATAAAAGATGTGGATGTTTTTGTACAAGGTTTAGAAATTTTATTTGAAATAGCAGAACATTTTCCAGATTTAAAATATTTGGATATGGGAAGTGGATTCAAAGTTCCATATCAAGATTCTGAAGAAGAAACAGATGTGAAATCTTTAGGAAAAAAAGTAGAAAAAGCTTTAGCTGATTTTAATAAAGAGCAAGGCAAAAAATTGCAACTTTGGTTTGAACCAGGAAAATTTTTAGTGAGTGAAAGTGGACATTTTTTAGTTAATTCTAATGTGATAAAACCAACAACTGCGACAACTTTTGTGGGCATAAATTCTGGTTTTAACCATTTAATTCGCCCAATGTTTTACGATTCTTACCATAAAATAGAAAATCTTTCTAATCCAAAAGGTGCGGAAAGAATTTACACAGTTGTCGGAAACATCTGTGAAACCGATACTTTTGCGTGGGACAGAAAATTAAATGAAGTTCGGGAACACGATATTTTAGTTTTTAGAAATGCAGGAGCTTATGGATTTGAAATGAGTTCTAATTTTAACTCTCGATTGAAACCTGCGGAAGTTTTATTTCTCGACGGAAAAGCACATTTAATTAGAAAAAGAGATGAGTTTGAAGATTTATTGAGAAATCAAATTGAAGTGATTTAATATGAAAAAAATTGTTGCACTTTTCTTTATTTTAATTTCAATTCTAAGCTTCTCACAAGATGTTTTAGAAAAATATCCAGAAGAGCAAAAACCTTATGAAGGAGGCGAAATTCAGTTATTTAGAGATATTCATCAAATTATAATTGATAAAAATCTTAAACCTTGTGACAATAAAAATGAATATTATAATTTGCATATTTTAGTATATCCCGATAATTCTATAAAATATGTAAAAGATCTAAATCCAGAAAACGCAATTAAAAATAAATGTGCTTTTGATTTATCGAGAGAAGTTGCAAAATATCTTCATGGTTGGATTCCTGCGACTGTAGATAATAAAAAAGTAATTGCTCAAACTGGATATTATATGATTCCTTCTCAACTTTTCGCCAATTATAATGATGGATATTACCCGTTTAAAAATTTCGAAAATGCTTCATACGATGGCGGAATGAACCAGTTTAGAAAAAAGGTTTTTCAAAATATAAATCTTAGTAGATTTACTTTCGATGGTACTTTCAGACTTGTTGTTACTTTTACAATTGAAGCAGATGGAAAAATGAGCAACGTAGAACTTGCAGAATCTTCTGGTTTGCCAGAATTTGATAAAATGGTAATTTCTGGTATAAAAGGAATTCGAAATAAATGGACTCCGGCGAAATCTTTTGATGTCCCAATTGCATCAAATTTTAGATTGCCATTAGCTTTTCAATCTCAATACTGATCTTCTTTAGAAGGGAATTTTTACAAATTATTGAAAGTCTTAATCAAAAATGGAATACTGCGTCTTTTCAAGGTATTCCTATAAAAACTAAACTTCTTATAACTCACAATTTTAACGAAGAATAATTAATTTTTTCTGCCATTCTGTCCTAATTTTTCTATCTTTGCAGAATAATTTTTTTAGAGCTTAGTCTAAAATCTAACCTCTAATATCTAATATCTAAGAAAAAGTGCAAGAAAAATACATAGACGAAACCAAACAAGGAGAAGCAATCGCCATCGCAGAAAAACCAGAAAACACCAAAAAATTATTTTTGGAAAGTTACGGCTGTCAAATGAATTTCTCCGATTCAGAGATTGTCGCTTCAATTTTAAATGATAACGGTTATAACACCACAAATAATTTAGAAGAAGCAGATTTAATCTTATTAAATACGTGTTCCATTCGGGAAAAAGCGGAGCAAACCGTGAGAATGCGTTTGTCGCAATTCAAAAATTTAAAGAAACAAAAACCAAGCATCACAGTTGGTGTTTTGGGTTGTATGGCAGAACGCTTAAAAACCAAATTTTTAGAAGAGGAACAATTGGTAGATTTAGTTGTCGGACCAGATGCTTACAGAGATTTACCAAATCTTTTAAAAGAAACAGATGATGGAAGAGACGCTATAAATGTGATTCTTTCTAAAGAAGAAACTTACGGAGATATTAATCCAGTTCGTCTCGGTGGAAACGGCGTCACTGCTTTTGTGACGATAACGCGCGGTTGTGATAATATGTGTACTTTTTGCGTCGTTCCTTTTACCAGAGGTCGTGAGAGAAGTAGAGATCCGCATTCTATTATTAAAGAATGTATAAATTTAGCAGAAAATGGCTATAAAGAAATTACGCTTTTAGGTCAAAATGTAGATTCTTATTTATGGTTTGGCGGCGGTCCGAAAAAAGATTTTAACAAAGCGACAGAAATGCAACAATTAACTGCAGTAAATTTTGCGAAATTATTGGATTTAGTAGCACTCGCTGTTCCAGAAATGCGCATAAGATTTTCCACGTCAAATCCGCAAGATATGGATTTAGATGTCTTTAGAATGATTGCCAAACACAACAATATCTGTAAATACGTTCATCTTCCGGTACAAAGTGGAAGCAATGAAATTTTGCGAAAAATGAACCGACAACACACGCGCGAAGAGTATTTAGAATTGATAAAAAAAGCCAAAGAAATTGTTCCAGATATTTCTTTTTCACAAGATATGATGGTTGGTTTTTGTGGCGAAACCGAAGAAGATCATCAACAAACTTTGAGTTTAATGCGCGAAGTAGAATATGATTATGGATATATGTTTTCTTACTCCGAACGTCCCGGAACACCGGCTCACAAAAAAATGGAAGACAATATTCCTGCAGATATCAAACAAAGAAGATTAGCAGAGGTCATTGCTTTGCAAGGCGAATTGTCCCGAAAAAGAATGGAAGGTTATGTTGGGAAAATTCACGAAATTTTAATTGAAGGCATTTCCAAAAAGAATAAAAACCAATGGAAAGGAAGAAATTCCCAAAATGCGGTTTGTGTTTTTGATAAATTGGATGGTCAAAAATTAGGCGACAAAGTTTCAGTTTTTGTCCACGGAAATACTCAAGGCACGCTTTTGGGAGAAACGGTTTTGTAAAATTATTTGGGCAGCTTTTCCGTCTTCCACTCCCAATCTTTTGCCTTCGAAATTTTTTTTTATTGAAGATTAATAAGAGGCAAAAGGATTTCCGTTCAAGCCGGGCTGCAAAGTTGTTAAAACTAAGAAGTTTTTTAAAAAATCATTAGACTAAAACGTATCTGAATTCTATTAAATATGACAGACTTACAATCTATAAAAACACGTTTCGGAATTATTGGGAATTATCCCGTTTTAAACCGTGCCTTAGAAAAAGCCGTGCAAGTTGCGCCAACTGATATTTCCGTTTTAGTAATGGGAGAATCTGGAGTTGGGAAAGAATTTATCCCGAAAATTATTCATGGGGAATCTCGCAGAAAACATCAACCTTACATTGTTGTAAATTGCGGTGCAATTCCAGAAGGAACAATAGATTCTGAATTATTTGGTCATGAAAAAGGTGCTTTTACCGGTGCAACTTCCACCAGAAAAGGCTATTTTGAAGTTGCAGATGGCGGAACAATTTTTCTTGATGAGGTAGGGGAATTGCCTTTGCAAACACAAGTCCGTCTTTTGAGAGTTTTAGAAAGTGGTGAATTTATGAAAGTTGGTTCTTCACAAATTCAAAAAACAAATGTGAGAATTGTTGCTGCAACTAATGTAAATATGTTGAAAGCAATAAATGACGGAAGATTTCGTGAAGATTTATATTACCGTTTAAATACTGTACAAATTGATATGCCTGCTTTGAGAGAAAGAAAAGGCGATATTCATCTTTTGTTTAGAAAATTTGCTATTGATTTTGCTGAAAAATATAGAATGCCAGAATTGAAATTGACAGACGATGCAGTTCAATATTTAGAAAATTATAATTTTCCTGGAAACATCAGACAATTGCGAAATTTAGTTGAACAAATGACCGTTGTAGAAAAGAATAGAGAAATAAATGCAGTGAAATTAGCAGAATATATCCCAATTCAAAATCAACTTCCTGCAGTTATTAATAAAAATTCTTCTTCAAATTCTTCTTCAGAATTTAATTCGGAAAGAGAGATTATGTACAAAATTTTGTTTGATATGCGTAACGATTTAAATGATTTAAAATCTTTAACTTCGGAACTCATTAAAAACCGAACAAATGAAGATTTTAGCCATCAAGAAAAAAATCTGATAAACAGAATTTATACAGGAGAAGCTTCGCATCAAAATGCAAATTCTTTGTTGTATTTTGAAAATTCAAACCAATCTAATAATTTTAATAATCAAAATAATCTTTCAAAAGAAACCGATAATTACGAAGAAGTAGAAGATATTGAAATTGAAGAACCAAAAACAGACTCACTTTCTTTGCAAAATAATGAAAGAGAACTAATTGTAAAAGCACTTGAAAAGCACAAAGGACGAAGAAATAAAGCCGCAAATGAATTGGGTATTTCGCAAAGAACTTTGTACAGAAAAATAAAACAATACAATTTAGAAGAATAATTCTAAACATACAAAAGATATTAGATGAGATATAATAGACTTAAAGATTCAATGAAACCCTTTTTTACGCATAATTTTGCGCAAATCTTTTTCCTTTTAACTTTTTCCTTTTTCCTTCAAAATTGTTACAGTTTCACGGGTTCTTCTTTAAGCCCTGAAACTAAAACGGTTCAGATTGATGAATTTCCAAATAATTCAGCTTTGCAAAATCCAAATTTATCACAACAATTTTCTACAGACATTCAAAACAGATTTTTACAAAGAACAACTTTAAAAGGTACCAAAACGAATCCAGATATTTTAATTCAAGGTCAAATTACAGATTATACTATTTCACCAACCACAATTTCTTCGCCTGTAGAAGCAACTGGAGGAAATTTACAAGCGGCACAAAATAAATTAACTATCACAGTTCAAGTGCATTATGAAAATCATGTAAAAGGAGAAGAATCAAAAAGTTTTGACCGCACTTATTCTGATGAAGCCGTTTTTAGTAGTGATTTAGACATTAATCAAATAGAAACTTCACAAGTGAAATTGGTAAATGAGAGAATTATTAATAAAATTTTTAACGATATTGTAGCCAATTGGTAATGAATAATAGACTTTTAGAAATATTAAAAAACCCAGAATTATTAGTTTTAACGGATATTGAGATTTTAGAAAAAGAAATTTCAAAAAATCCTTTTGCACAAAGTTTTCGTGCAGTTCAACTTCTTGCAACACATCGTTTTAAAGAAGATTTATACAATGCAAAATTGTCTGAAACTGCTGCTTTCACAACAGATAAAAAGATTTTATATCATTTAATTCATCAAAAAAAGGTTCAAGATAATTTTGCTTCTAAAGAAAATAACGAAAATGCATTTTCAGAAGATTTCTCATTCCCAAAAAATGAAAAAGAAGAAATTATTAAAGAAAATGAACCCATTTCTAAAGTAGAAAAACTAATTGCGACTCCAGAAACTAAGTTTCAAGAAATAAAAATTTCTCCAAAGGAATCTCCAAAAGAAGTTTTTGTTAACGGTGAACTCAATAGAATTTTATTTGAAGGAGAAGAAGATTTTCTAAATGAAGAAACATTAGCGATTGATTTAGAAGCGACGAAAGAATCTGGAAATATAGTGATTGCTGAAAAAGAAAACGTCCCAAATTTTGTAGGGAAAGAAAATAATTCTGGTGATTATTTTGAAGGAACACGAAAGTTTACCACAGAAACCGTGATTGATGAAGATGAAATTAAAACGGAAGAAAACATTATAGAAAATCCGTCACAATTAAGTTTTCATGGCTCTCAAGAATTTCTTTCAGAAGTAAAAATTGAAGTAAAAAAAGAAAGTGTTCCATATTTTATTGCAGAAAATAAAATAAGCAAGCACGAATTGGAAATGCAAAAATTAATTGCAGAAGTGGAAGCAAAAATGAAAAAATCTTCTGCGAAAAAAAGTGAGAAAGATGAAGATTTTGAAAATAATTATTCTTTAGATTTTACAGGAATTTCTCACGAAGAAACACCGGAAAATATTGTAGAACAAGAAAAGCCAAAGGAAAATTTAGTAGAACAAAAAGAAGAAATTACAGAAAATCCCACTTGGAAACCTATGAGTTTTGTGAATCATAATTCAAATCCTTTAAAAGTTGAAAAACCCGAATTTGAAGAATCAGCAGAGATTTCCGAAGAAGAAATTGCAGAAAAACCAGAAGAATTTCCTGAAATTAAAATGTCTTTTTTTGGTTCAAAAGTGGAGGAAATTAATGAAGAAAAAAAATCGGATAGCACAGAAAATACTTCAGATGATGACAAAAGTAACGTTCCTATTTTTATAAATACTTGGCAAAGTTGGTTGAAATTAAAACCAGAAACTTCTGTTCCAAAAGAAAACATTAAGCAAAAAGCCATAGAGAAATTCATTGAAAAAGAACCGAAAATTTCTCGATTAAAAGAAGAATCCAATTTTACAGTAAAAGATAAAGGCGACAATATTTCGCATCTTATGACAGAAACTTTAGCGAATTTATATTTGGATCAAAAACTATATGCAAAAGCGCAAAAAGCTTTTGAACTTTTAATAGAGAAAGAACCTGAGAAAAAAGAAAAATTTGAGGAAAAATTGAAGCAAATAAAGGAATTAAAAAACCAAAAAAATTAAATTGGGTTTACTTTTTCTGTTCACAAAGTTTCAAAAAATTAGCTTCAATTTCAGAATAATGTTTCGGTTTTGTTGGTGAAATATAAAATAACATCGCAGAAGAATTTGTTCCGAAAGCCTCTGTGAAATTGTTCTTATTTAAACGAAAAGCTTCTCTCAGAAGTCTTTTTATGCGATTTCTATCTACAGCTTTTTTGTAAAATCGTTTAGAAACAGAAACACCAAATTGGAGATTTTCGGTTAAATTTTCTTTTAAAAAAATAATTCTTAAATTTCCACACGTTTGCCATTTTCCCTTTTCAAATAAAAGCGAAATTTCTTTTTTTTGTTTTAGTTTTTCTACTTTTGGATAACCGAAATTCTTCAAAATTATTTAGCTTTTTTAATTAAAAACTGGATAACTTCTGCCGCGGCGAACAAACCGAAAAGGGCAGGAATATAACTAATTGTACCATAAAAAGAACGTTTATAATTACTTCCATCGGTTAAAAGTAAACTATCTTCATTTTGTATTTCTGTGGAAAAAACACAACGAATTCCTTTATTTATTTTTTCTTTTTTCAAGCGTTTTCTTACTTGTTTTGCAAGAAGACAATGGTTGGTTTTGCTTATGTCACGCACAATTATTTTACTTGAATCCAATTTTCCACCTGCGCCCATACAACTCACAATTTTTATTTTTTTACGCTTTGCAATTTTCAATAATTCCACTTTTGGACTTAAACTATCGATACAATCTACAATGTAATCAAAACTCTGATTTTCTATTAATTCTACCATTTCTGGTGGGTTAAGAAATTGGTTTATTTTAGAAATTTTTATTTCTGGATTAATATCTTTCAAACGATTTTCCATTACATCAGCTTTTTCTTTTCCCAATGTTGAATGAAGCGCCGGAAGTTGCCGATTAATATTAGTTAAATCCACAGTATCTCCATCAACAATTGTGATATTTCCGATTCCAGCTCTTACTAAAAATTCTGCCGCAAAAGAACCAACTCCGCCTAAACCAACAACTAAAATATTTGCTTTTTTTAGTGTATTAATTCCGTTTTTCGTAATTAAAAGTTCTGTTCTTTCAAGCCAATTTTTATCCATAAATTTTAAATATTTAACCCTATTTTTTCTAAATTTCCCTTAATAATTTCATCTAATTTTTTAATCGAAATATTTTTAATTTCTGCTGCTTTCTGATAGATTTCTGCAATATCAATTTCTGCCGTATCTGTTTCTAAAAAGATTTTATCTAAAGGAAGACTTTTAAAAAATAATTGCAAATCTACGTTTTGAAGAAGAGATTTCCCAAAACTAAAATAAAAACCTTTTTCTAAAAGTTCAGTTCCAATACTTTCACGTTTATTAAAACCATGAATAATCATGGGAACTGTTGCGTTTTTCTTAAAGTTTGATAGTTCTTGAAATTGTCTCACGCAATGGATTATTAAAGGTTTTTTTAATTTATTGGCCAAATTAATTTGTTTTAAAAACACTTCCTTTTGAAGTTCTAAATCTGTTTCAACCAAACTATCTAATCCGCATTCTCCAATTGCAAAGCAGTTTTTATGTGTGGCAATTTTTGTTAACCAGGAAAGTTGGGATTCAAAATCTTTCAAAATATCTTTTGGATGAACTCCTGCCGAAAATAAAGTATTAGGAATTTTTTCTTCAAAATATAGATTATAAATTCCAAATTTTTCAGGGAAATGATGATGAAAATTGAAATACGTCATAAACCAAAGATAAAAAAAACTAATTTCAATTTAAACGTATGTTTATTTTTATATTTTTTTTAACTTTACCCAAAGCGTATAAATGAAAAAAAAATTTACTGATAAACAAATTCATATTCTAGACGTTGCCGAAGAACTCATTGCAAAAAAAGGTTTCGAAGGAACTTCTGTGAGAGACATTTCTTCTAAAGCGCAAATTAATGTCGCCATGATTTCTTACTATTTTGGTTCCAAAGAAAAAATGATGTCTTATCTTTATCAATACCGCGTGCAACGGACAAAAGAAGGATTTTCAGAATTTTCTGAAACCATAAAAGAAGGTCGTCCGGAAATGCAAATGAAAGAAATTGTCAAGTTTTTAATTCATCAATTATTTAAATATAATTATTTCCACGGTTTTGTAACGCAGGAACTTCGTCATACAGAACATTTAAAAGATGATCTTTTGGCTTTTTATCAAATCTGTGCCATGAAAATTGATGATGTGGTTAAAAAAGGTTTGGTAAGTGGCGCTTTTACAAACATCCCGAAATCTGAAGATGTTTTAACATTAATTTTAGGCTCAACTTTATTTGTGATTAGAAATAAAAATTTTTATGAATTATATTTAAAAGCAAATCCGGAAACTTACTTCGCAGAAGCAGAAAGAAAGGTTCAGGAAAATCTTTTAACCAGTATTTTTGCGCTTTTAGGTTATACACCGCAATAAAAAAAAGTTAAAATATCTTAAATATAAAAGGATTGATAAAAAAATTCTATTTTTGCAGATTGAAAGTTCAGAATAAGAAAAATAAGTTCTGATAAAAATCTTATGAAAAAATACATCATTATAATTCTCGCTTTTTTTGTGGTTGTAGCTTGTAATAAAGTTCAAGATCAAGCCATGAAAAGTGCAGACAAAGCTTTTATTTTAAAGGTAGCGAATGAAAATTTCGCCAAAAAGAAATGGAAAGATGCGCTTGCTTTGTATGATCGTTTACCGAATTTAGTTGCTGGAACAGATGATGCGCCAAATGTGGTTTTTAATTCAGCCTATGCCAATTATTACGATAAAAACTACAAATTGGCAGGTCATCAATTTAAGAATTTCTCAGTAAATTTTACAGATGATCCTCGAAAAGAAGAAGCAGCTTACATGTCTGCTTTGTGTTATTACGAAGGATCTATGGATTATAATTTAGACCAAACAAGTACAGAATTGGCGATTAATGAATTGCAAGATTTCTTAAATTCTTATCCAAATTCAGAACGTTCAAAAAACATCAATCAATTAATTGATGAATTGTCTTATAAACTTGAATTCAAAGCATATGAAAATGCGCGTCAATATTTTAAAATGGCAGATTACAAAGCTTCAAATGTTACTTTTGAAAATGTTTTAAATGATTTTCCTGCTACAAAATTGCGTCCGAAGATTACAGATTACATTATGAAATCCAGATATGAATTAGCAATTAATTCTGTATATGATTTAAAAGCCGATAGAATTGAAAATGCTTTGGCTTACACTACTACTGTTGAAAAAGAATTTCCAGGAACTGAATATGCTAAAACAGCTTTAAAATATCGCGAAAATTTAAAAGCTGAGAAAGAAAAATTCGCAAAATTGAAAGTGGAGGTTGAAGCAAAAAAAGCAGAACTTGCTAAAAAACAAAAAATTGCATTAGATAAATTAAATGCAGATGACACACAGAAATCGCAGGCTAAAGAACAACTTAAAAACGAGAAAAAAGCCAACCAAATTAAAAGAGATAGTGCGAAATTGGTCACTCCAGAACCTGCAGCTACTTTTAAAATAAGAAGATAAGTTGTATCTTTGCACACTTCAAATAAAATAAACATCTCAAAATGAGCATAAAAGATTCTAAAGCAGAACTAAGTACCGTAACTTACGACAAAGATAAAATCGAGAAGAAAGTAGATTCTATCTATGAAGCCATTGTAATAATGGGAAAAAGAGCAGAGCAAATAAATGCAGAAATTCGCTCTGAACTTCACGGAAAGTTAGATGAATTTGCAGTTCATAATGCAACTTTGGAAGAAGTTTTTGAAAATAGAGAACAAATTGAAATTTCTAAACATTACGAAAAATTAGCAAAACCAACTTCTATTGCTATTAAAGAATGGTTAGATGATGAAATCTATTTCAGAAAAACGGAAGAAAAGCAATAAGTTTGTTATTCTTAAAATATTAAATCACAAAAGTTCTGCTTTTGTGATTTTTTGTTTTTGCATATATTTTAATTTTCTTATTTAATTTAAGTAATTTCGTAGAATAGTTTTAAGATATGACTTCACTTCAAGGCAAGAAAATATTATTAGGAATTTCTGGCGGAATCGCTGCATATAAGATGAATTATCTCGTGCGAGATTTCATTAAATTAGGCGCAGAAGTACAAGTGATTTTATCACCTTCTGCTGAAAATTTCATCTCAAAATTAACACTTTCTACACTTTCAAAAAAACCAGTTTATTCAGATTTTTACGGAGAAAACGGTGTGTGGAATAATCACGTGGAACTTGCACTTTGGGCGGATTTAATTTTAATTGCACCTTGCACTGCAAACACGCTATTTAAAATGGTAAATGGAACGTGTGACAATTTACTTCTCGCAATTTATATGTCTGCAAAATCGCCTGTTTTCATTGCACCTGCAATGGATTTGGATATGTACAAACATCCATCAACTCAACAAAATTTAGAAAAAGCAGAAGATTTCGGACATTTTATAATTCCCGCGGAAAGTGGAGAATTAGCAAGTGGACTTTTTGGAGAAGGAAGATTAGCTGAAAATGAAACTATTTTAGAAACTATTAATTCTTTTTTCGATGTTAAAGAAACTTTATCAGGAAAAATAGTTTTAATTACAGCTGGGCCAACTTATGAAGCAATTGATCCTGTAAGATTTATCGGTAATCATTCTTCTGGAAAAATGGGTTTTTCATTAGCTGAAGAAGCAGCAAAACGTGGCGCAAAAGTGATTTTAATTTCCGGCCCCACTTCTTTAAATGTTGAAAATAGAAATATAGAATTATTTCGTGTGACTTCTGCTAAAGAAATGTTTTCAAAAGTCTTTGAATTTTATGAAAATGCAGATATTGCCATTGCAAGTGCCGCTGTTGCCGATTATGCACCGAAAGAAATCTCTTCTGAAAAAATTAAAAAATCTGAAAATTCTTTGACTCTAGAATTGGTTAAAAATCCAGATATTTTAAAAACGATGGGTGAGAAAAAAACACATCAATTTTTAGTGGGTTTTGCGTTGGAAACCCATAATGAAGAAGAAAATGCCAAACAAAAATTATTTAAGAAAAATTTAGATATGATTGTTCTCAATTCATTGCAAGATGAAGGCGCTGGTTTTAAAAAGGACACTAACAAAATAAAAATCCTTACAAAAAATGAAACTTTAAAGTTTTCTTTAAAATCTAAAATAGCCGTCGCAAAAGATATCTTAGACTTTATAGAAACGCAGATTTTGAAATAATTTCTTTATATTTCCGTTTTAAAATTAAAAAAATTAAATGAAGAAACTTCTCACATTTTTCCTTTTAATAATCCTTTCTACTTCCTTTTCTGCGCAAGAATTATTAGCAAATGTGCAGGTCAATTACAGCCAAATTGGTGGAAGTAATACACAGGTTTTTAAGACTTTAGAAAAAAGTTTACGAGATTTTATTAATAATACGAGTTGGACAGGAAAAAAACTACAAAATTTTGAAAAAATAAAATGTAATTTTTCAATCATTATTTCTGAGCGTCCAGCGAATAATTCTTTCAAAGGAAGCATCGTTGTACAAGCGGTTAGACCAACTTTTGGCTCAACTTATGAGAGTCCACTTTTAAATTTAAATGATACTAATTTTGCATTTTCGTATACGGAAAACGAGAATTTAATTTTTAATGAAAGACAGTTTTCTGGGAAAAACTTAATTGACGTTATCAGTTTTTATATTTACACCATCTTGGGTTACGACGGCGATAGTTTTAAAATTCGTGGGGGACAAGATTATTTCATGAAAGCTCAAAAAATTTCGCAAAACTCACAGAATCAAAATTTTAGCGGTTGGTCGGTTGTAGAAGGTCCAAAAACCAGAGCTGGATTAATTGATGGTATTTTAAATGAAAACAGCAATGTTTTACGAAATAGTTATTATGTTTATCACCGTTCTGGTTTGGATAATCTAAGTAAACAAGATCAAAATCCGGCGAAGCAAAACATTGCAAATGCTCTAATGCAATTAAAAACTTATGAAAATAGTTTTCAATTAAATTATGCATTTAATCTTTTTATTGACACTAAAAAAAATGAAATTTTTAATATTTTCAATGCTCCAAATAATGGTTCTGTAAATATGAACGAACTGAAAACTTTGATGTCCACTTTTGACCCGAAAGATATTGAGAGCAAATGGAATAAGTGGAAATAAATTTAAAACGATTTCCAAAAAACTAAAACCTACGACCTAAATAAATGCTTACAAGAATCTTCATCCAAAATTTTGCTTTAATAGACCGTCTTGAAATTAATTTACAAGAAGGTTTGCAAGTAATTACAGGTGAAACTGGTGCTGGAAAATCGATTATTTTGGGTGCGCTTCGTTTGATTTTAGGTGAAAGAGCAGATGTAAAATCTATTTCAAATTCAGATTCAAAAAGTGTTGTAGAAGCAGAATTTAAATTAAACGAAAATTTTAAAAATTATTTTGAAAACCAAGATTTAGATTACGATTCTCACACCATTATTCGTCGTGAAATTTTGTCCACTGGAAAATCTCGTGCTTTCATAAATGACGTTCCAGTTACTTTAGATATTTTAAAACAATTATCTCAAAGATTGATTGACATTCATTCTCAGTTTGAAACCTCTCATATTTTTAATGAAGATTATCAGTTTAAAATAATTGACGGACTTTCTGAAAATAAAAATTTACTTCCCATTTATCAAAATGAATTTTCTGAATATTTAAAATTAAAGCGGCATTTAGAAAAATTAAAAACTCAACTTTCTGAAAGAAATAAAGAAGCGGATTATAAAGATTTTCTACTAAATGAACTGCTCGAAGCAGATTTGGATCAATTTGATTTTTCTGAACTTCAAAATCAATTGAATACGCAGGAAAATGCAGAACTAATTTCGGATAATTTAGCGCAAATTATTCAAGTTTTTGCACAAGAAGATGCAGGAATTTTCACTCAACTTTCAGAAGCCAGAATTAAATTAAATAAAATTTCAACGCTTTCAAATCAATTTTCAGATTCCCAAAATCGTTTGGAGGAAGTTTGGTTGGAACTGAAAGATTTACTTCTGGAACTAGAAGATGAAGCCGAGAATATTGAAATAAATGGCGAATTGCTTCAGGAATTAAATTTAAAATTAAATAAAATAAATTCATTATTTCTAAAACACAACGTCAATTCTGTGGAAGAATTGATTGACATTAGAAATGAAATTTCAGAAAATCAATCTCAGTTTTTAGATTTAGAAAATGAAATATCAAAAGTTGCAAAGACACTTGAAGATTCTTATAAAAATTTAGAAAAAACTGCTAAATCTTTAAGTGAAAATCGGAATAAAATAATCCCGATTTTCACGAAAAAAATTGAGAAAATAATTAAACAATTGGGATTAGAAAAAGCCAAAATTGAAGTAGAATTATCACCGACGGAAAAATTATCACCTTTTGGAAAAGAAACAATTCAGATTTTATTTCAGGCGAATTCTGGTTTTCCATTAATGCCGATTCAAAATGCCATTTCTGGCGGAGAAAGAAGCCGTGTAATGCTTTCCATTAAAAAAATAATGGCAGAAAATTCTGACTTGCCAAGTTTGATTTTAGATGAAATTGATACTGGAGTTTCAGGAAAAATTGCTGAAGAAATGGGAAATGTAATGCAAGAAATGGCGAAAGATTTACAATTAATTGTCATTACCCATTTAGCGCAAGTTGCGGCAAAAGGAAATAATAATTACAAAGTAGTGAAAGAAGATATTTCTGGCAAAACCCAATCGAAAATTATCCCGTTGAACGAAGAAGAAAAATTACAAGAAATAGCACAATTACTTTCTGGAAGCAAGATTACAGAAGCTGCAGTTTCTCAAGCCAAAGAATTAATTGGTTAAATTGTAACATTCTTTAACATTTCATTACCAATTATTTAAACAATTTCTATGTTCAAAAAATTTCTTAATCTCGAAATAAAAAGTTTTTTTCGCAGTCCACGTTTTGCTTCGGGAATTGCTTTAAAAATAGCAACCATATTTTTGACGATTTATTTTGCGGCGATTATTATTGGAGCTGCTTTTGGACTTTATTATGGTGCATTTGAAATTGGAGAAAGTCCCATTGATTTATTTTGTAAATACTTCATTGCATATTTTACTATAGATTTAATTTTGAAATATGTATGGCAACAAATGCCTACAAATAATGTGAAACCGCTTCTCACACAAAATATTAGCAAAAATATTATTACAAGTTATACCGTTGTAAAAATATTGAGTTCCTTTTTTAGTTGGGCATTTTTACTTTTTTTTATTCCCTTTTTAACGTTACTAATTCACAACGGAGCTTTTCCTGTGATTTCAATATTAAGTCTGGTTTTAGCAACCGTTTCATTAATTGTGATTAATACTTTTATAAATATTATTATTAATAAAAATGATTATTTTATGTACGCAGTTTTTACTGTGTTGATAAGTGTTGCAGCTCTACATTATTTTAATTTGATAAATGTTTTTGCCTTTTCAGAAGAATTTTTTAAACTTTTTTATGTCCATCATTTTCTATTTTTAATTCCATTAATTTTAGCATTAGTCTTAAGTATTTTGGTTTTTAAATTCATAAAAAATAATCTTTATTTAGACAAAGGTTTAGAAATAAAAAAATCCGTCGGAAAGACTGAAAACATTGCATTTTTAAATCAATTTGGTGCCGTTGGAACATTTTTAAATAATGATTTAAAACTGATAAAGCGAAGTAAAGCTGCGCGCGGTGCGGCATTAGCGGGTGTTTTCTTTCTATTTTATGGTCTTTTTTTTATTTCTAATAAAAGCTTACCACCAATTTTTCAAGGAATTTTTATTACAGGAGGTTTTATGATTGTTTTTGGTCAAAAAGTTCCCGCTTGGGACAGTTCATATTATTCTTTAATGATGACGCAAAATGTGCCTTACAAAGAATATCTCAAAGCAAAATGGTGGTTGGTTGTAATTGCCACGCTTATCTCAATGATTTTAGCTTTAGTTTATGGATTTTACCAAGGATGGGAATATTATTTTGCTCTTTTCGCAGCCGGTTTGTATAATTTAGGAGTTAACGCTTATGTGACTTTATTTGCTGGTGCATTTAACAAAAGACCAGTAGATTTAAATTCAGCTGCAAAAGGATTTTCTAACGGACAGAATAATTTTAATATTAAAAATTTTATTTTATTAATTCCTCAGTTTATTGTTCCTATTGGTGTTTTTCTTGGTGTAAAATATTTCTTTGGACTTACCGCAGCGGTTTTCGCTATTGCGTTTTTAGGATTAATTGGCTTTCTTCTGCGTGATAAAATTTTTGATATTATTGTCAAAACTTATAAATCTGAAAAATATTCAACTCTATCTGCTTTCAAAAAAATTGATAATTAAAAAACTTAAATGATGATTTCTATACAAAATATTTCAAAAGTTTACGGCGATAAAAAGGTCTTAAATATTCAAAACCTTGAAATTCCGAAAGGCGAAAGTTTTGGTTTGGTCGGAAATAACGGCGCAGGAAAAACAACGCTTTTTTCCTTGCTTTTAGATTTAATTCAAGCCAGTTCTGGTGAAATTTTAATTGACGGTGAAAATGTAGCCCAATCTGAAAATTGGAAAACCAAAGTTTCTGCTTTTGTAGATGAATCTTTTTTAATTGGTTATCTCACGCCAGAAGAATATTTCTACTTTTTAGGTGAACTTCGTGGTGAAAATAAAGCTTCAGTTGATGAATTTTTAAAACAATTTTCAGATTTTTTTAATGGAGAAATTATTAATTCGGGAAAATATGTGCGTGATTTATCCAAAGGAAATCAGAAAAAAGTGGGCGTTGTTGGTGCTCTAATCGGCAAACCAGAAATTATTATTTTAGATGAACCTTTCGCCAATCTCGATCCTTCAACTCAAATAAAATTAAAAAATCTCATCCGAAAATGGTCGCAAGATTCACAAGTTACATTTCTAATTTCCAGTCACGATTTGGCGCATACAACGGAAGTGAGCAATAGGATTGTGGTTTTAAATAAAGGCGAAATTGTAAAAGACATTAAAACAAACCCTGAAACTTTAAAAGAATTGGAAGCGTTTTTCGCTGAATCGGTTGTGATTTAATAATGAGTAATTGATAATTGAAATGATCAAAAAAAGCGTTGAAATTTATCAACGCTTTTTTATTGTTTCTAAAGTCTAAAGTTATTTCAAACTTCCCACCATATCTTCCGGTTTTACCCATTCATCAAATTGTTCCGCAGTTAAAAGTCCCAGATTTACGGCTTCTTCTTTTAAAGTTGTGCCGTTTTTATGCGCAGTTTTTGCAATCTTTGCGGCATTTTCATAACCAATATGTGTATTTAAAGCAGTTACAAGCATTAAAGATTTATCAACCAATTCTTTTATTCTCGGTAAATTTGGTTCAATTCCAACAGCACAATGATCGTTAAAAGAAATACACGCATCGCCTAAAAGTTGAGCAGATTGAAGAAAATTATACGCCATTACAGGTTTAAAAACATTCAGTTCGTAATTTCCTTGAGTTCCAGTAAAAGAAATTGTAACATCATTTCCCAAGACTTGCGCACAAACCATTGTTAAAGCTTCGTTTTGCGTCGGATTTACTTTACCGGGCATAATGGATGAACCTGGTTCATTTTCGGGAATATGAATTTCGCCGATTCCAGAACGTGGTCCAGAAGCGAGTAAACGAATATCTTGCGCAATCTTATACAAAGAAACAGCTAATTGTTTAAGTGCGCCGTGAGTTTCCACAATTCCATCATGCGCAGCTAAAGCTTCAAATTTATTGGGTGCAGTTACAAAAGGTAAATTCGTAAATTCTGCAATATATTTTGCAACCAAAACATCGTAACCTTTTGGTGTGTTCAAACCAGTTCCAACCGCAGTTCCGCCCAAAGCGAGTTCTTGCAAGTGTTCCAAAGTATTTTTTATCGCTTTTAATGCGTAATCTAATTGAGCGACATAACCTGAAAATTCTTGTCCTAAAGTTAAAGGTGTCGCATCCATTAAATGCGTTCTTCCAATTTTCACAATTGTTTTAAATTCTTTGGCCTTTTCATTCAGTGTATTTCTCAATTTTTCAACTGCGGGAATTGTTGTTTCCACGACTTTTTTATAAGCTGCAATATGCATCGCCGTGGGAAAAGTATCGTTAGAAGATTGGGATTTATTTACATCATCATTCGGATGAACTTCCGCTTTCTCACCTAATTTTCCGCCAGAATTAACGTGAGATTTATTAGAAATTACTTCGTTCACATTCATATTAGATTGTGTTCCAGAACCAGTTTGCCAAATTACAAGTGGAAACTGATCTTCTAATTTTCCATCTAAAATTTCTTCACAAACTTTTGCAATCGCATCTCTTTTTTCATATGATAAAACGCCTAACTCTGCATTCGTAAATGCGGCTGCTTTTTTAAGATAAGCAAATGCTTCAATAATTTCTTTTGGCATAGAAGCTTCTGCACCAATTTTAAAATTATTTCGTGAACGCTCTGTTTGTGCGCCCCAAAATTTATCTGCGGGAACTTGCACATCGCCCATTGTATCATGTTCTGTTCTAAAATTCATTGTCTTTTTTTATTTAGTAGATAAATTGGTTTTATGTATAAAAACCTATAAATAATTAAAGTACGAATTTACGCATTTCTAAAATCTCGACAAAATGATAAAATACACATAGACTTTTTATATTAGTTGAAAAGTACAATTTGATATTAAAATAAAATAACCACCAATTATAATTCAAAGTATGAAATGGATATTATTTTAAAAAGTAAGGATATGCAAATCTTAATTAATGGTTTATCTGAAACAAATTATTCAACAATAATTAAATAAAAAGTTTAAAAATTATTTTCCAATTTTCAACAAATCGCTTGCTTTTGCATCTAAAAACCAAGTTAGATTTTCAGAAGAAATCAACTTTGCAGGAAATTCTGCAGACGAACCTTTTGATTTTAAAACATTAAAAACAGCTTTAGCTTTATTTTCTCCAAAAACTAAAAATGCGATATTTTTTGATTGATTAATTAAGGGTGCAGTCATCGTAATTCTATAAGCATCCAATTCCTTCACAAAAACTGATTTTATAGTCGCTTCAGTTTCAGAAAGTACAGAAGTAAAAGGAAAAAGTGATGCTGTGTGAGAATTATCGCCTAAACCTAAAAGATTAAAATCAAAGATTATTTTTTTTCCATTAAAGTACTTTTCAATAGTTTTGGCGTACATTTTTGCAGATTCTTCAGGAGATTTTGAAGTATCAACTAAAAAAATATTTGACGCATTAATTTCCAACGGATTAAATAAAGTTTCTTTCGCCATCAAAGAATTCCGTTGAGAATCTCCTTTTGGAACGAATCTTTCATCACCAAAGAAAAAATAAGTTTTACTCCAATCAATCTTGTTTTTATATTTTTCAGATGCCAATAATTCATACAATTTCCTTGGAGAACTTCCGCCGGAAAGTACAAAATCAAAGCGGTCTTTTTCAGCAATTGATTCGGCAGAAATTTTTACAATTAAATCTGCAACTGCAGAAATAAGTTCATTAATTTCTTTGTAAATTTTAATTTCCATTAAATAATTATTTTGAATCTTTTGGCGCATTAAACCAATGAAAACCATCTTTCGCAATCAATGCTTCTGCATTTTCGGGTCCCCAAGAATCTGCGGAATAATTTGGAAAATCGGGAACTGTATTTTTTTGCCAATAATTAAGAATTGGCATAATTAATTCCCATGCTTCTTCCACTTGATCAGCTCTCATAAATAAGGTTTGATCTCCCGTAATTGCATCTAACAAAAGCGTTTCATAAGCTTCTGGCGAATCAGACTTTGTTTTTCCTGCATAATCAAAAACCATATCTACAGTATTTAAATTCATTTCAAGTCCAGGAATTTTGCTTTGCAACTGAAAACTAATTCCCATATCGGGTTGAATATTAATGGTTAATCTGTTCTTTTTTAAAATATTTCCTTGGTCGTTATTAAACATATTATGCGGAACTTCCCGAAATTGTATGGAAATACTGGAAGCGGATTTAAAAAGTCTTTTCCCGGTTCTCAAATAAAAAGGAACACCTTGCCATCGCCAATTATCAACATATAATTTTAATGCAGCGTAAGTTTCAGTATTTGATTTTGGATCTACATTTTTCTCTTCTCTGTAACCTGGAACTTTTTTCCCTTCGATCCAACCAGAACTGTATTGTCCGCGAACTGCAATTTCTTCAACTTTTGAAGGAAGAATTTTTCGCATTGCTTTTAAAACATCCACTTTTTTATCACGCACTTCGTCTGCTTCAAAATTAATGGGCGGTTCCATTGCAATAATACAAAGCAATTGCAACAAGTGATTTTGAATCATATCTCGAAGAATTCCTGCATTATCAAAATAATTTCCGCGTAATTCTACACCTAATTGTTCGCTTACTGAAATTTGTACATGTTCAATATGATTTCTGTTCCAAAGCGGTTCCATTATAGAATTTGCAAAACGAAATGCCATTATATTTTGTACGACTTCTTTCCCGAGATAATGATCGATTCTGTAAATCTGTTTTTCATTGAAAATGGTAAGCAATTTTTGGTTTAAATCTTTTGCCGATTCTAAATCTCGCCCAAAAGGTTTTTCAATAATAATTCTTGTTGTTTCTGGATTATTTTCAAGATTACTTTTAGAAATATTTTCCGCAATGGTACAGAAAAAATGAGGAGCAACCGCACAATAATAGATAATGGAAGGATTTAGTTTCCATTCATTTTTATATTTTTCAATTAAATTAGCAAAAGGTTTAAACGTAGAAGCTTCATTAAGATCTGCAATTTGAAATCCTATATGTGAAGAAAAATCTGCCCAATCTTCTTTTTTTGCTTTACCTGTTCTTGAAAAATTATTAATGGCATTTAATAAATCTTCCTTATATTGTTTTTCACTTAATTCCGTGGAAGAAGTCCCAATAATTGCGAAGTTTTCGGGTAACCATTTTTCGAGAAAAAGATTATAAAGCGCAGGAAATATTTTTCGTTTTGCTAAATCTCCCGTTCCACCGAAAATAATGAAAATTGTAGGATTTGGATTTTTATTTATTGTTAACATAAATTTTAAAAATTTTAATGAAAATTATTTGAGAAATAGTTTGATTTAAATTATTCCCATTCTGTATGGAAAACGCCTTCTTTTCCAATCAATTCATAAGTGTGCGAACCGAAAAAATCTCGTTGTGCTTGAGTTAAATTTGACGGCATATTTTCATTTCTAAAATTATCGAAATAACTTAGAGATACGGCAAAAGCAGGAATTGCAATTCCATTTCGCGATGCATCTGAAACCACCGTTCTTATTCCAGCAACACTTTTTGAGATATTTCCTTGAATGGATTCATCTAAAAATAAATGTTTTAACTCTGGATTTTTCTCATAAGCAAAATAAATATCTTCCAAAAACACAGAACGAATAATACATCCGCCTCGCCAAATTTTCGCAATTGTTTCTAAATTTAAACCATATTTATATTCTTCATTTGCGCGATAAAGCAAATGCATTCCTTGAGCATAAGCCGAAACCATTGCAAAATAAAAGGCGTTTTCTAAATATGCAATATAATTTCCTGTTTTTTCAGAATTGTTTTTTTCTTTTGAATCTGGATAAATTTTTGAAGCTTTTGTTCGTAAATCTTTATATTTGGAGAGATCACGCATAGAAACCGCAATATCAATAATTGGAATCGGAAGCGTTAAATCCATCGCGGCTTGTGATGTCCATTTCCCAGTTCCTTTTGCTTTGGCTTCGTCTTTAATATTATTGAGGAGTAAATTGGTTTCTCCTTTTTCCTTAAATTTAAAAATATCTCGCGTGATTTCCATTAAATAAGATTGCAATCTTCCTTCATTCCATTTTTTAAAAACATCGTAAATTTCTGCATCGGAAAGTTTTAAACCTTTTTTTAAAATTTCATAAGTTTCTGCTAAAAGTTCCATGATTGCATATTCGATTCCGTTGTGAACCATTTTCACAAAGTGTCCCGCAGAACCTCTTCCCATGAAAGCAACAGTAGGTTCTCCATTTACGTGAGCAGCAATTTTTTTAAGAATTGGAGCAATTAATTCGTAAGCTTTTTCATCTCCACCGGGCATCATACTTGGACCTCTTCTTGCGCCTTCTTCACCGCCGGAAACGCCCATTCCAATAAAATGAAATCCTTTTTTTTCTAAATCTATAAAGCGTCTTTCCGTATCTGTAAAGTGCGAATTTCCACCATCAATGATGATATCGCCTTTTTCTAAAACTTCAAGTAATTCATTAATTACATTATCTACAATTTTCCCTGCAGGAACAAGCAACATAACAGTTTTTGGTGATTTTAAATTATTTGTAAAATCTTTTAAATCTGAAAATCCATGAATATTTTCTTGGTTTAAATTATTTAAACTTTCCACTTTATTTTCGTCTAAATCATATCCTGCAGAACGATATCCGTGATCGGCAATATTTTGAAGGAGATTAGAACCCATCGTTCCAAGACCAATCATTCCGAAATCGTAATTTTTATTTTTTTCCATTTTTTTTATTCTGTTATTAAATTATCTAGAATTGCTTTTGTAGCATCAAAGTTTTCATGTAGAATTGCATTAATTCCCACTTGTTTAGCGGCATGAACTAACATCGGTCGATCGTCAAAATAAAGACATTCTTCGGGTAAAACCTGCACAATTTCTAAAGCTTTTTGAAATATTCGTGGATCTGGTTTTCGAATTCCAACATAACATGAAGATAGAAATCCATCAAAAATTTGGTGTAATTCAAAGGTTTTTATTCGGTAATCATTTAATTCTCTGCTTTCATTATTAATTGCGAAAACTGGTAAATTGGTTTTTGTTTTCCAATATTTTAACCAAGATAACATGTAAGGTAACGCTGTAGATTGTTCATACATGAATTTTTTAAAATTATCTTTTGTAAAATTTTGTGCTTTGTAAAATAAAACGGTATCTAAATATGCATCTAGCGAAATGCTTCCAATTTCAAAAACATTGTATATAAAATTATGAAGCGTATTCATTTCTTCATAATCAAAACCAAAAACTTGCGCTGCTTTTTGTCTAGAATCATGATCCCATCCGTTTGAAAGCGTGACTCCGCCGATGTCCATAAACACTACTTTAATTTTCGAAAAGTCTAATTCCATAGTTTATAGTTTATTTTTGTTTTTGATTATCGATGCTTTTGAGCAATTTATCATAAGCTTGATTAAATTTTTCGATTCCTTCATCTTCTAATTTTTGCGTGATTTCATCTATATTAATTCCTAAATTTTTTAAATCGTCCATCACTTTATTTGCTTCATCAATTCCTTCTGTGAGAGAATCTGTCACTTTTCCATGATCACGAAATGCATCGATTGTTTCTAATGGAAGTGTATTAATTGTATCTTTTCCAATTAAATTTTCTACATAAATCACGTCGCTAAAATTAGGATCTTTCGCACTTGTACTTGCCCATAAAACACGTTGCAATTGTGCTCCTTGTTCTTGTAATTTTTTAAATCTATCACTCGATATCATTTCAAGATAAATTTGATAGGCTTTTTTCGCTGAAGCAATCGCCACTTTTCCTAAAAGTGTATTTGCGTTTTTTTCTTTCAAGATTGGATCGACCATCACATCAATTCTACTTAAGAAAAAACTCGCAACAGAAGCTACATTTTCTATAGATTCTCCAGCTTTCAAACGGTCTTCTAAACCGCTCATAAATGCTTCGGTAATTTCGCGATAGCGTGGAAGTCCAAAAAGAAGCGTAACATTAATATTAATTCCTTCGCTCAAACATTTCCGAATGGCAGGTAAACCTTCTTTGGTTCCTGGAATTTTAATCATTACATTTTTACGATTCACTCTTTTCCAAAGATTTCTTGCTTGTTTAATCGTTCCTTCTGTATCTCGCGCTAAAAGCGGAGAAACTTCTAAACTCACAAAACCATCTCCACCATTGGTTTTCTCGAAAACTGGTTTGAAAATATCAGCTGCTTGTTGAATATCTGTAATTGCTAAATCGAAGAAAATCGCAGAGTTATCATTTTCTTTTTTAGAATATTCGGCGATGTCTTTATCGTAATCCGAACTTCCAGTGATTGCTTTTTCGAAAATGGAAGGATTTGAAGTTAAACCTCGCAAATCGTCATTGTCAATAAGATTTTTCAGTTTTCCAGAGTTCATAATATCACGATCCAAAAGATCTAACCAAATGCTTTGTCCGTGTTGTTGAATTTTATTTAAGGGGTTCATTTGTATATTATTTTTAATGTTAAGATGTGAAAATTTTAAGAAAATTATTCACTATTTTTCAATTTCCTGAATTTTTTTTAAGCGCCGCAAATGCCTTTCTGCACCGATGAATTTTGCATTTAAAAATGCCAAAACAAATTCTTCTGCACTTGCAAAACCTGTAATTCTTCCTCCGAGGCAAATCAAATTCATATCATCATCTTCTACGCCTTGATGCGCAGAAAAATAATCGGTAATCAAAGCGGCGCGAACTCCTGAGATTTTATTGGCGGCAATACAAGCACCAACTCCGCTTCCACATATTGCAATTCCACGAAAAACTTCCGCGTTTGAAACAGCTTTCGCTAAAGGAATTACAAAGTCTGGGAAATCGTCTGAATTATCTAAAATAACTGCGCCAAAATCCACGATATCAAAATTATTTTTAACTAAAAATGGAATGAGTTTTTGCTTCAATTCAAAACCACCGTGATCTGCACAGATTCCAATCTTTTTACTTGATTTTATTTGCATTTTATTTTTTTTGAAGTAAAGATTTGGCTTTTTGCAAAACATTTTCTACTGAAAATCCATATTCTTTCATCACTTCGTTTCCGGGAGCCGATTCTCCAAATTTGTCAATTCCAATAGAATCTCCATCATCAGTTGTATATTTTAACCAACCAATAGAAGAACCAGCCTCAACAGATAATCTTTTTCTGATTGACTTTGGAAATACTTTTTCTTTATAAGCGTCACTTTGTTTTTCGAATAAGTTCCAAGATGGAAAACTGACCACTCTCGCTTGAATTCCTTCTTTTTTCAAAATTTCTTGGGCTTCTAAAATTAACTGAACTTCAGAACCAGTTGCCATTAAAATTATATCTGGAGTTTTTTCTGAATCGGATAAAATGTAGGCGCCTTTCTCTAATTCTTTGGCTTTAGTATATTTTTTTTGATCGATTACGGGAGTTCCTTGTCTCGTCAAAACAATGCAAACTGGATTATCCGTAATTTCAATGGCAACTCTCCACGCTTGTGCGGTTTCATTTGCATCTGCAGGACGAATTACCGTCATATTTGGAACCGAACGCAATCCAATTAATTGTTCAACCGGTTGATGCGTCGTTCCATCTTCACCAAGTCCGATACTGTCATGTGTATAAACCATAATGGGACGGATTTTCATAATTGCCGCCAATCGAAGTGGTGGTCGCATATAATCAGAAAAAATGAGAAAAGTTGCACCATAAGGAATTATGAATTTACTTAAAGCCATTCCATTTAAAACCGCTCCCATTGCGTGTTCTCGAATTCCAAAATGAAAATTTCTTCCATCCCAGTTTTTAGGTGAAAAGGATTTATAATTATCAAGATTCGTATCTGTAGAAGGCGCTAAATCCGCAGAACCACCAATTAATTGTGGTAAAAATTCTGCGATTGCATTTAAAGTTTTTCCAGAAGCTTTTCGAGTGGCAATTTTTTCACTTGCTTCAAAAACGGGTAGTTTTTTCTCCCAATCTTTTGGAAGTTTTCCATCACGAATATTTTCATATTCTTCAGCAAGTTTAGGATGTCTTTCTTTGTATCTTTTGTAAAGTTCGTTCCAATGGGTTTCTTTTTTCGCACCTTCTCCGCCTATTTTTCTATAAAATTCTAAAACCTCATCTGGAACTTGAAAACTTTTATCGGGATCAAATCCAAAATTTTCTTTTACCAATCGTACTTCTTCTTCACCAAGTGGAGAACCATGCGCTGCGGAAGTTCCATGTTTGTTTGGACTTCCATAGCCGATTACGGTTTGAACTTTTATTAAAGAGGGACGTTCTGTTTCATTTCTTGCATTTTTAATTGCTTCTGAAATTTCTTTTAAATCGGTTCCGTCGGAGACATTCTGAACTTGCCATCCGTAAGCTTCAAATCTTTTTCCGACATCTTCATTAAAGGTTAAATCCGTTTCTCCTTCAATTGTTATATGATTATCATCGTACAAATAAATTAGATTTCCCAATTTTAAATGACCTGCGAGAGAAGCCGCTTCTGCAGAAACGCCTTCCATCAAATCACCGTCGCTACAAATTGCGTAAATTTTATAATCGAAAATATCAAAATCTGGTTGGTTATATCTCGCCGCCATATATTTTTGCGCAATTGCAAAACCAACTCCGTTTGCAAAACCTTGACCAAGAGGACCAGTTGTAACTTCAATTCCAGGCATTAAACCATATTCTGGATGTCCCGCAGTAATGCTGTGTAATTGGCGAAATTTTTTAATATCATCTAAAGTAACTTTATATCCCGTCAAATACAAAAAACTGTATTGCAACATACAGGCATGACCGCAAGAAAGAATGAAGCGATCCCGATTTGCCCATTCTGGATTTTTTGGATTATAATTCATTTCTTTTGTCCATAAAGCGTAACCAATTGGAGCTAAACCCATCGGTGTTCCCGGATGTCCTGAATCTGCATTTTGAACGGCATCTGCTGCTAAAACTCTAACAGTATCAATATTTTTTTGAATTAAATTTTCGTTTTCCATTGTATAAAATTATCTAATTTTCTTCTTTAAAGTGATTTTTTGAAATTAAATTTCGGATTTTTTTCAAAAAAGGATATATAAGATTTAAGAAGGATTGAAGAAAATCTTACGGAATGGTGATGCAAAATTAATTCCATTTCTTTATTCCCAAGTTTAAAAATGTTTGTTCTAACTATAGTTTTAAAAACTTGAATAAAATTTTTTTTAATTAGAAAAAAAAATATCATAATCATCTTTTTCATTTGAAATTATTTTTTAGGATTTAAAAGTTATAGTGGAATAAAAACTTCATGAAATATGAAAATTTGCTATTAAAACTTTTGTCTTAAAGAATTTTTGAAGTATTTTTGCCTAAATTCTATTACAATGACAATGTTATCTGCTTTTTGGCCGTTTTACCAATTTTTATGGACGGTTTATTTTGTAATCATGTTCTTAATTGGCTTTTGGGCAATTTTTATGTTTTTTAGTTTTGTAATTCCATTGTGGCTTACAGAAGGACTTTGGGAGTATTTTGGGAAATCAAAAGCATTTGATCCGGAAGAAGTAAGATTTAAAAAAATTTACGAACAAGAAGGTGTAGAAATTATTTATAATGAGCCAAAAGGTCGCGGTCCTTATTTGCACGAATCTCACGCTGCACATTAAGCAAAGCAATTCTTCGCTAAGCAAGAATTGCCACAAGCGAAACCTTATATATTAAATCCGCTCAATTTTTTGAGTGGATTTTTCTTTATAAATATTTATCTTTACATAATGAAAGTAGATTTTTTAGCAATGGGAGCGCATCCAGATGATGTAGAACTTGGTTGCGGAGGAACACTTGCAAAATTAATTTCCGAAGGGAAAACAGTTGCAATTGTAGATTTAACACGAGGAGAACTTGGGACTCGTGGGACAGACCAAACCAGAGCGCAAGAAGCAAAAACGGCATGTGAGATTTTAGGAATTGCACACAGAGAAAATTTAGGCATGAAAGATGGATTTTTAAAAAATTCTGACGAATACCAAATGCAAATTGTAAAAATAATAAGAAAATACAAACCGGAAATTTTATTTTGCAACGCCATAGATGATCGACATCCAGATCATGCAAAAGCTGCAAAACTTATTTCTGACGCATGTTTTTTAGCGGGTTTAAAAAAAATTGAAACAGAATTAAATGGAGAAAACCAAGAAGTTTGGAGACCAAAACAGATTTTTCATTATATCCAATGGAAAAACATTACACCTGATTTTGTATATGATATTTCAGATTTTATGAATAAAAAAATTGAAGCATGTTTAGCTTACAAAACGCAATTTTATAATCCAGAAAGTAAAGAACCAATTACCCCAATTGCAACCAAAGATTTCTTAGAAAGTTTAACTTACCGCGCGCAAGATTTAGGCAGATTATCGGGTGTTAATTTTGCAGAAGGTTTTACAACAGAAAAGTTAATAGCATTCAAAAATTTTGACGGAATTGTTTGTTAATAGTAGATAAAATATTATATTTGCACTTCTGAAAACGGTGGTTGTAGTTCAGTTGGTTAGAACGTCGGTTTGTGGTACCGAAGGTCGTGGGTTCGAGACCCATCATCCACCCAAAATAAAAAGTGTTCCGAAATTTCGGAACACTTTTTTTATTAATTTGAATAAAATTCAGGAATATTTAAATTATTTTATTTCCGAATTGCGGCCGTAATAGAAGCGACATCCTTTTTATGCTTGTGATTAAGGATATATTAATATGAATTCTCTGGCATAAAAAGATACAGCGGAGAAGCACGAAATGTGCGCCAAAAAAAGCATCTAATAAATTAAATGCTTTAAAGTTTTTTAAATTTCGTCCTCCGAATCTATAGTGAAAGATTTTGATTTGAAATCTTTGTCGTGCCTTTCTGAAATTACATCTTCGCCTTTGTTTTCTATGATGAAATTTGAAGCTTCTGTAAACATCTCACCAAATTGGGCGAAATCCTCTTTGTAAAGATAGATTTTATGCTTTTCAAAAGATGCGGCTCCGTTTTCGCCAAAACTCTTTTTGCTTTCTGTAATGGTAAGATAATAATCGCCTGCTTTGGTTTCTCGAACATCAAAAAAATAGGTTCTTCTCCCTGCCTTTAAAACTTTTGTGAAAATTTCATTTTCGTTTCTTTCCTTGTAATCGCTCATTTTACGCTATTTTGTAAATCTTGTTATAACAAATATAAAAGAATTCTTTTAATTTCAAAATTATTTTATCTTTTTGTTTAAATCAATAACAATCAATAATTTACGCAAGTTCGAAGGTGTCAATTGGTATTAAATGAAGAATTTTATCGGCTCTCTTCGCGCTGGATTCTCGGTGAGTTATAATAATATTGGTGCTGTTATTAATTTTTTCGTCAATATTTTTCAGAATATTTTCTTCCGTTTCGGTATCTAAAGCGGAAAGGGAGTCATCAAAAATTAATATTTTGGGTTGTTTTATTAGAGCTCTTGCAATGCAAATTCTCTGTTTTTGTCCACCAGAAAGCATTACTCCTCTTTCTCCGACCATGGTTTCATATTTATTTTTAAAACCAATGATATTATTGTGAACGTCTGCAGTTTTCGCCATTTCTTCTACTAATTTGTGAGAAGGTTTGTCTAATGCAAAACCGATATTATTTTCAATTGTATCAGAAAATAAATAACTTTCTTGTGGAACAAAGCCCAAGTTTGCACGATACACTTTTAAATTGTGGTCTTTTAAATTTTTTCCGTCAATTAAAATTTCACCTTCATCGGGTTCAATTAATCTGCTTAAAAGCATAGCAATTGTAGATTTACCGCTTCCAGTTTTTCCCATTATTGCAAGTGATTTTCCCGCTTTAATTTTAAAAGATAAATTATCTAATGCTTTTATTCCTGTATTTGGATAAGTGTAAGAAACATTTCGAAATTCTATGTCGCCGTTTATTTCGTATTGGTTGGTGTTTTTATTAATAATGTCTGATTGCATATCTAAAAACTCATTCACGCGCTGCATGGAAGCCGCTGCTCTTTGATTAATGGAAGTTACCCAACCAAGCATTGAAAATGGAAAAATAAGAATATTTATATACATAAAAAATTCTGCAATCGTTCCGACGTTCATTTCACCAGAAATATATTTTTGTCCGCCAATAAAGAGAATCGCAACATTAAGCAAACCAATTACAAATAAAATAATAGTAAAAAAATAGGCTTCGGTTTTTGCAAGATCTAAAGATTTATCTTGATAATCACGAACTTTATCACTGTAGTTTTGTTCTATATATTTTTCTTTTGCAAAAAATTTAATTACACGAATTCCTGAAAAACTATCTGTTACAAAAGTGGAAATTGCAGACTGACTTTTTTGTTTTATTTTAGATTTTTTATTGATTATAGAACTTACTTTATAAATCAAAAAAGATAAAATCGGTAAGGGAATTAAGGTCCATAAAGTCATAGAAACATCCGTTCTTACCATATAAATGGTGGTGATGGAAACTAAAACTAAAAGATTTGCAATATACATTACACCCGGACCGAGATACATTCTAATTGCAACAACATCTTCGCTTAGGCGGTTTAATAAATCACCAATGGTTGTTTTTTTATAATCTGTAATTGAAATTTCTTGATAATGGCGGTAAATTTTATTTTTTAGTTCGTATTCTATTCTTCTAGATGCTACAATTATGGTTTGTCTCATCATGAAAGTAAAAAATCCCGTTAAAAGTGAAGAACCAATAATAATCCCCACATTTATTAAAACTTTCGCATTAAAACCGCTTGTTTTAAAATTGGCGATTTCATTAACAGAATCTCCAATAAAATGTACTTTATAAATATTAAAGAAATTACTAAGAATAATGAATATAAACCCGTAAAAAAGCAGGAGTTTATGTTTAAGAAAATAAGGATTAAGGGTTTTTAAAGCATTCATACGAGAGGCAAAATTACAAATTTTTATATTATCTTTGCGGCACAAAAAAGTTCTTTGAATGTTAGGAAGAAGACAAATTCGTGAAAAAGTTGTGGAAACACTCTATTCTTATTATCAAAATCCGATAGGAGCGGATATTTTGGAAAAAAACATGATATCACAAATAGATAAAATTTATCATTTGTACATTTATGAACTTAATTTTTTAGTTGCTTTAAAGAATGTTGCAGAACAGCAAATAGAAATTGGCAAACACAAATATATTAAGTCAGAATCTTCGATTAATCCAAATCAAAAATTTATTAATAACAAAGTTTTACTTCAATTAGAAGAAAATACAGAGCGTTTAAATTTCACTTCTAAACATTTAGAATTAAAATGGGATTTATATGACGATCTTTTGGTAAAAACCTTTCAGCGTATAAAAGCGGGAAAAAGATACCAAGATTTTATGCAGGAAGAACACACTTATTCTTTCGAAGATGATCAAAAATTTATTGGCAAATTATTTCTTCGGTACATAGCAGAAAATACAGATTTCCATGAGCATTTAGAAGAAAAAGAATTGAGTTGGACAGATGATTTTCACATTGCAAATTCAATGATTCAAAAAACTGTAGGATTTTTAAAGCCTAATCAAAGCAGTCATACATTAATTAAAATGTTTAAAAATGATGACGATATAGATTTTGCAAAAAATTTATTGAAATATGCAGTGAGTCATTTAGAGGAAAGTGAAGAAAAAGTGAAAGAACGTCTTCAAAATTGGGATTTGGAGCGCATTTCATTAATTGATAAAATCATCATCATTACCGCAATTACCGAAATGGATTACTTCCCTTTCACTCCTTCTGCAGTTATAATGAATGAATATATTGAGATTTCTAAAGTGTTTTCTACAGAAAAATCTAATATATTTGTAAATGGTATTTTAGATAAATATATTAAAGATAAAAATAGAGTTTAGTTATGAAAGTTAGCTTTAAATTATTAGCAATTAGCGTTTTAGCAATTTCTGCATTTCAATCTTGCGAGAAAAAAAGTCAACCTGCAGATCAATTGCATATTGACACAATGGTTGCAGGACCAGTAAATCCGAATGAGGCTTTAATTAAAGAAGCGCAATCAAAACCGTTAACAAACATTGCATTATCCGAAGATACTTTTGATTTTGGAACAATCAAAAAAGGAGATGTAAAACACCACACTTATGAAGTGACCAATACTGGAAAAAACCCATTAATTATCTCTGAAGTGAAACCTACTTGTGGTTGTACAATTTCAGAATTTACAAAGGAACCAATTTTACCAGGACAAAAAGGAAAAATTACATTAAAGTTTGAAAGCGAAGCTTTTGATGGAAGTGTTTATAAAACCGCACAAGTGTTTGCTAATGTTGCAAAAGCACCCATTATGATTAATTTTACAGCAAATATTAAATAAAAAATAAAAAAAATGATTTCAACAATATTTTTACAAGCAGTTGGTGGTGAAAGTTCTATGACACCCACTTTGCTAATGATGGGCGTGATGTTCGTAGGATTTTATTTCCTTATGATTCGTCCACAAATGAAGAAACAAAAAAATGAAAAAAACTTTCAAGAAAATATTAAAATTGGTTCTCGTGTCGTGATGACCTCTGGAATTCAGGGGAGAGTTGCACAAGTAATGGACGACGGCGTAGTAATTGAGACAATGGCTGGAAAAATAAAATTTGAAAAAGCTGCAATTTCTAGAGAATTTACACAGCAAAGATATCCAGATACGGACGCAAAAAAATAATTTTTTCTAAATAATTTAATTCCAACGCAAAAATGAGTTGGAATTTTTTTTGTTAAAGAACTTTATCATTTTCTAAAAATCTGGCTTTTGATTCCTTCTTAAACTTCTTTATGGAATTATTTAAATTAATTTTTCGTTTTACTATCAAAAACCAAAGTTACAGGTCCGTCATTTATTAAACTTACTTTCATATCTGCGGCGAAAATGCCGCTTTCTATTTTTAAATCGGATTTTGCGATTTCGGTTTTAAAATAATTAAATAAATCTAAGGCTAATTCTGGTTTTGCTGCTTTTATAAAGGAAGGACGGTTGCCTTTTTTATAATCTGAAATTAATGTAAACTGACTAATGCAAAGAATTTCACCCGAAATATCTTGAATGGAAAGATTCATTTTCCCAGCTTCATCGCTGAAAATTCTTAAATCTAAAATTTTTTTCACGAGCCATTCTGCATCTCCTTTTGTATCTTCTTCATCTAAACCGATTAGCAAAAGTAAACCATTGGAAATTTCGCCGACGGTTTTGTTTTCAACTTCTACTTTGGCTTCAGAAACTCTTTGGATGACAATTTTCATTCTAAATTAATTATAAATAGTCAAAATACCTGTGGAAGAATCATAATTTGCGGGATATGTTTTAGGCGGGACTTTTGAGATTTTGACTGGTTCTCCCGTAATTAAAATCCATTCTGCACCATCACTTGGACAAAATATTTTTATATTATCTTTTACTTCTAAAGTGGTATTATTTCCGGGGCAAATGTGTGGCGCATTTCGGTCATAAACCTTAAAAGAATTGGTTGCTCTTACCACAATTAAACCTCGAGTTCCGCTGCTTTGTTGGTTTACATAAATGTAACCGCCTACATTTTGGAGATTTTGATAAGCAGGAAGACTTAGATTTAAAATAACATTAATGGGAGAATTGGGAAAACAACTTACCGTTTCTTCTCTATTACCACAAGAATTGGTTATTAATAATGCGCTGAAAATCAATATTATTATATTTTTAAAGCTGTAAGTCTTAGTATTCATAAAAGCTATTTATTTTTCTTTTTATTTCAATCGCATTTTAATTTCATTTGCTACTCAAAACTGATATCACGATTTGATAAAAATAAATTTATATCTTTGTAACTACAAATCAAGAAAAGATATTGTCCGGCAAATGTCGGATTATTTTTTTATATCCACTCTAAACAATTATGAAATGGCAAATTATGTAACACAAGAAGGTTTTGATAAAATGAAAACTGAATTGGAACAGTTGGAAACCATTGAGAGACCAAGAATAACGCAACAAATTGCAGAAGCGCGTGATAAAGGAGATTTATCTGAAAACGCAGAATATGATGCCGCCAAAGAAGCACAAGGAATGTTGGAAATGCGGATTTCTAAGATTAAAAATATTTTAGCAGAAGCAAAAATTATTGATGAAAATAACTTAGATACTTCCAAAGTTTCAATTTTAACTACTGTAACTTTGCTGAATAAAGACACAAATAAGGAACAAAAATTCACTTTAGTTCCAGATACAGAAAGCGACATTAAAAACGGAAAAATTTCAATTAGTACGCCGATTGCAAAAGGCTTAATTGGAAAATTAATCGGTGATACAGCAGAAATCACTTTACCAAATGGTAATAAATTATCTTTTAAAATTTTAAATATTAGTATTTAATTTTAGGAATAAAAATTGTAATTCTAAATTGATTAAATAGAATATAATGGAAACTGTTTTTACAAAAATTATTAAAAGTGAGATTCCTTCTTATAAAATTGCAGAAGATGAAAATTTTTTGGCATTTTTAGATGCTTCACCTTTGGTAGCGGGTCATACTTTGGTAATTCCAAAAAAACAAACGGATTTAATTTTTGATATAGAATCTGAAGAATTTAAGGAATTGTTTGGATTTGCTCAAAAAGTAGCAAAAAAAATAAAAAAAGCAATTGAATGTAAACGCGTAGGATTGGCTGTTGTAGGCTTAGAAGTTCCGCATGCACATATTCATTTAATACCGATAAATAAAATGGAAGATATGAATTTCAAAAATGTCAGATTAAAATTATCCGATGAAGAATATAAAAACATTCAAAATTTAATAAAAAATTCATAAAAATTAAAAAGGCAGATAATGCCTTTTTTTGATTAATAAATATAAAATATGAACTCAAACCAATGTTCCTTTTGCGGAAGAAAAAGAAATGAAGTGAAAATGCTTATTTCTGGGCAAGAAGGTTTTATTTGTGAAAATTGTATAGAACAAGCACATTTAATAGTAAAAGAAGGAGACGAACAATCAAAATTTTCACCCGCAGAAAAATTAGAAGAATTAAAAAAACCTCGAGAAATTACGACTTTTTTAGATCAATATGTAATTGGACAAGAACAAGCGAAAAAGCAAATGTCAATCGCAGTTTACAATCATTACAAACGCTTGCTTCATGCAAAAGATGAAAACCGAGAAGTAGAAATTGAGAAATCCAATATTATAATGATTGGAGAAACAGGAACGGGAAAAACACTTTTAGCAAAAACTATTGCGAGAGAATTAAATGTTCCTTTTTGTATTGTTGATGCCACAATTTTAACAGAAGCAGGTTATGTTGGTGAAGATGTGGAAAGTATTTTGTCACGTTTATTAATGGTTGCAGATTTTGATGTAGAAAAAGCTGAAAAAGGAATTGTTTTCATTGATGAAATTGATAAAATTGCAAGAAAATCTGATAATCCAAGTTTGACGCGAGATGTTTCTGGAGAAGGTGTACAACAAGGTTTGTTGAAATTATTAGAAGGAAGTATTGTAAATGTTCCGCCACAAGGAGGAAGAAAACATCCAGATCAAAAATACATTCAAGTTAATACACAAAATATTTTATTTATTGCAGGCGGTGCGTTTGATGGTATTAAAGAAATTATCGAAAGAAGATTGAATAAACAAGCAATCGGTTTCAGTGCGGAGAAATTAAATAAAGTTGAAGAAGAAGATTATATTTTAAGCCAATTAAATGCGGTTGATTTAAAAACATTTGGTTTAATTCCAGAGCTTTTAGGTAGATTTCCAATTATCACTTATTTGGATAAATTAACTAAAGAAACCATGATGCGTATTATGACAGAACCAAAAAATTCTATCGTAAATCAATATGTAGAATTATTTAAAATGGATGGAATAAATCTAAAATTCTCAAAAAATAGTATATTGAATATAGTAGAAGAAACTTTAGAAAAAGGTTTAGGAGCAAGAGGATTGAGAGGTACTACAGAAAAGATATTAGAAGATTATATGTATAACATAGATGTAGTAGATAAAAAAATTACCATTTGAAAAATTTTTTTTAATTTCGCACGAGAAAAAAATATGTTATAATTATTTAAAATTTAATATTACCTTTGTCGCGTAGACTGACAGTAGTCTTGTTTTAAATTCTTACAATATCAACACAAATGAGAAAGAATTTATACGTTTTTAGCCTAGTTTTACTTGGCCTCTTTTTGAGTGGCCAATTAACCTATGTCGGAAATTCTGGCTTAATTACGGTCTCTGCAAATACCTTGGTTTATAATGGAGGCGGTTTAAAAGTGGACGCTACAGGAAAATTTAATAATTACGGCAACGTAATGATTGTAGGGACACCAAGTACAGATAAATTTGAAACCGCCGGTACTAATAATTTTGTTCTTAAGCTTACAGATCCAGCAAATTTTACTACAAGTAGTTATGGTCAATTATATATTTCTGGATTAACACAAAGTGATATCACAGGTAATGTATATAAAGAATATAGAGATACAAAGCAAGGGACTTATCAACAAATTGGCTTACCTTTTTACAATAAAACATTAAATACATTAAACTCAGAATTAGGAAAAACGTTTTCTAATACAAGATATTCTCAAAATGAAATTTTAAAATACGATCAGGAATATGTAGTTGCAAGAAATACAAATATTAATACCGATATAACAGATCCTGCAGCGTATTATATGCTTGGAACTTTAAATTTAGATACAGCCAATCCTCCAGGTGGAGCAACAGGTGTTTACACTTTAATGGGTAAGCCATTTGCAGAAGGAATTTCTAAAACTCTTACAGGAGCAGCATCAAAAGTTGCTACTTTTGGAGTTAACGGAACTGCACGAAACATCTATAATGAAAAGTTTAACACATATTTGCAGGATGATTGGGATGGAGCAACTCCATGGACGGGTAATTATGGTAAAAATATTTATCAGTATTCTAACCCTTATCTCACAAACTTAGATTTATCTTGGATTTATAAAGATACACCAGATAATGATGGAAATTATATAAATAATATTCAAGGGATAAGATTTTCACCAGGAGTAACTTACGGAAGCACAACAGTTGGGTCATATAGTACCAATGCACAATATGTTACTTTTGCTTCCGGTGTAGCCACAGGAGATTTGTCCGGATTAATTATTAAACCTTTGCAGACTTTTGTAATTAAATTGACAAATAGTACATCTGCAACTTTAAATTTTGATAAATTAAGAAGATTCAAGAATGTTGTTAGAGCAGGTTCAAATTATTCTGTAACGGCAGCAAAAAACTCCGATAGAGCAACTTCAACTGTAAAACAATTAGGTGTTATCGCTTACAATGCAGCTGGTGAAGAAATGGGAAGAACTTATTTTGTCGTTTATAATAATGGTGTTACCGGGTATAATCCACAAACCAGCACACAGGTTCTAAATGACAATACAAATATAATTGGAACTTATGAAGAAAAACCAGTAGAAGGAGGTTTTGACGATTATTATGCAGGTTTATATTGGTTATACATTAATGAAGTGAACGAACAAGATTTTAAAGGAAAATCAGTGCCATTGTCGCTTTATAGTGATAATATCAAGACATTAAAATTTGAAATTAGAGAAAATGAAAATCTTTTAGCAGAGGATGCTTCAAATCTTTCTACGGGAATTGGTTTTTATTATAAAGAAGAAAATGGTGATGTGAAAAAAATATCACAAGGAATGTCAATTCCTACAACAGTTTTAGATAACTACGCAGAATATGGATTATATTATGGCAAACCAGATTCTTATTTAGCAACGGGATCCACAGTTAAAAAACAAAATAGAACACAAGTGGTTTATAATCCACAAATAGATAATTATATTATAAGATTTGACCCTAATTGGAAAAAAGCTGACGTTCAAGTTTATGATATGAGCGGAAAACTAATTCTATCTAAGAAAAATGTTTCGACGGGTAATGATTTTGTTTTAGAACTAGAAAAAGAAACCCGAGCTTATATTGTAAATACAATTTCTGAAAAAGGAGAAAAGTCCTCAGTAAAAATTATCAGATAATTAGGCTTGCGAATCCACAAAATGAAATGAAAAGTAAATTTATTATTAAAATATTAGGAACTCTTGTATTATTTTTTACTATTGGTATAAACTGTCTTTACGCAGGTCCACCAAGACCGGGTGGCGGTGGAGTTATCGGTCCAGGAGCGCCACCTACAAGTCCAATAGATATGTATGAGATAATTCTTTTCGTAATCGCAATTGTTTTAATTTTCTATTTTTATAAAAAAAATAAGTTGAGTAAAATATAATTTTAATGTATATTTAACCTATTGTCTCGCAGAGTTTTCTGTGAGATTTTTTTATATTTACATCATGAAAAAGTTTGTAATATTTATTATTGTTTTTTGTGGATCTTTTTTGAATGCGCAATTTACAGTTAGCATAGATTCTCCAGATGCAAAGCTAGGTGATGAAGCCTATCTTTATACTTTAAATGGATCCAAAGATGTATTATCTTCAAAGTCTATAAAAGACAATAAAGGATGGTCATTTTCTGTTCCAAATTCTTATGAAGGAATGATGAAAATTTATCTACCAAAAGGAAATAATGCAATCAATCTCATTTCTGAGAATAAAAATGTGAATATCAGTTTCAATTTATCTGGTGACAAAATTTCAACCATAAAATACATTGATAATTCTAATCGTATAATGAATGAAGTTCAAGATATAATGCAGAAAAAGGAAATAATTCTTCCCGCTCTTTATCAAATGATTAGCTATTATAGAGTAGATTCACCTTTTAAAAGCGCTCTTAATCAAGAAATTGAAAGATTATCTCAAAATGTTGTTTATGATAAATCTTCTCATCCTTTTATTGCTTTTTATAACGATAATTATAAAAAATTTTTAGCTCCAGATGCAACTTCACCAATAATCTCTGAACAAAACATTATAGATTTTATTACAAACTCTAATGAAATGTTAGAAAGCTCTTCTCTTTTAAAGCCAATTTTACTTTCATATTTAAATAATGCTCCAAAAGCATCAGTTACAACTTCAATAGATAAACTTTTAAAAGCCGTAAATGTTGAATCTCCACGCGGTCAAACCGTATTATCAGAACTTATTGAAATCTTTGATACTTACGAAATGGAAGATCTCAAAAAGAAATATCTTGCCGAAGCGACTAGTTTAAAATGTACAATTAATGATCGACTTGCCGGAACAATTGCCACAAATAAAAACGTTGAATTAGGAGCCACATTCCAAAATTATACTTTTACAAATCCTAAAAATACTTCTGCAAAATCAATTTATGATGTAAAAGCATCAAAGAAAATCATTATGTTTTGGTCATCTACTTGTTCTCACTGTGAAGCAGAATTACCAAAATTAATTGAAAAATATGCAACCTTAAAAGCTCAGAATATTCAAATTATTGGTCTCTCATTAGATAATGACAAAGAAGCATATGAAAATCGAGTGAAAGATTTACCTTGGATTAATGATGCAGAAATTAGAGGTTGGAATAGTTCTTACGCAGAAAAGTATAATGTGCACGCCACGCCGACTTATTTTATTTTAGATAGTAACAATAAGATCATCGCAAAACCCGATCACGTGGGCGATGTAATTAATTTCCTAAAACTAAAATAAACCTTTTTGTAACTCGCAATAATTTTTTATATTTGCACCACCTTAAAAAAGGCGAGGTAGCTCAGTCGGTTAGAGCGCAGGATTCATAACCCTGAGGTCACGGGTTCAATTCCCGTCTTCGCTACAAAGCAAATCCGCAGGCATGTTTGTCTGCGGATTTTTTTTTGAAATTAGGAGCAACACAATTTTCGCTTTGTTCACCACTTTACCCGCTATCCATTTCAAGTCCTCAGTCGCCTACGGCACCTTCCGGGCTTTCCATTTCTATCGGGGCTATGTTGAGGTTTGTTTTTTCTTCCGAAGTCAAGATTGATCATCCTCGATAAAAATAAAATCGAATTTCAGTCGAACTTTCCTCAAATTTTTAAAATTGTACTAATAATCTTCAAGTTGCGATTTCAGACTTCGAAAAACTTTTTTGTTGAGCAAAATATCCATACTTTCCGTTACATTCGGATAATCCGGGGGATTCAGCATATCTTTCTTTGTTATATTTTGGTATTTAGAAACATAGAATTCTTTTTTCAAAACATTGGTATTTGTATCCATCCAAAAATTAGTGAAAGTGATATTTGTTCTCTTGTCACCATTAAAAGCACCAACTTTTTCCAGCTCCAATCCGTACTGTCCTTTTACAACCATTAGTTCATCCACATCATACTTTTCTTTAAACTGGCGGAAATCTATTTTCTTTTTTGTCGCCGTAAATACAGAAAAATTTTTCGCATCTATCGTATCATGAAGTACAACCACCTCGTATCCTTTTTCTTTTAACGTGTTAATATAGAATTCCTCCAGTCTTGGCAACGGATTAGCTTTTTCTGTCCCTAAAAATTGTATTAAATCGTAGAATTTATCATCCTTACTTACATCTCTATCAGTTCCGCCAGTACCATACATAGCTTGTTTGTAAATTTTATAGGGCCCGTCGATATTGAATATGATGCCGATCTTTTTCGCTGATTGCTGTGCAAACGCCGTGGCTGTAGTCAAAGAGAAAATAGCCAGTAGTAATATTTTAAAAGATTTCATGCACAAATATAAAAAATCTCTCAAACTTTTGAGAGATTTTTTATATTACATGAATCTTGAATCTGATGTAGGAGTTCTATCCTACATATTCCGTCTATATCTTCCGCCCACTTCAAATAGCGCATTGGTAATTTCACCCAAAGAACAATATTTTCCGGCTTCCATCATTATTTCAAATAAATTTTCTTGGTTGACTGCCGCCAGTTGGAGTTCTTTTAAAATTTCTCTGGATTTTTCAGCGTGTGCTTTTTGATAATTTTTCACATTAGCAATCTGGATTTTTTTCTCTTCGTCTGTGGAACGAATGACTTCTTTCGGTAAAACTGTTGGCGAACCATCTTTTCCTAAAAATGTATTCACGCCAATAATCGGAAATTCTCCCGTATGTTTCATCCACTCATAATGCATTGATTCTTCTTGAATTTTTGAACGTTGATACATCGTTTCCATCGCTCCCAAAACGCCACCGCGTTCTGTAATTTTATCAAATTCTGCATAAACTGCTTCTTCCACTAAATCCGTTAATTCTTCAATAATAAACGAACCTTGCAACGGATTTTCATTTTTAGCCAAACCTAATTCTTTGTTTATAATTAATTGAATCGCCATTGCTCTACGAACAGATGCCTCAGTTGGAGTTGTAATCGCTTCATCATATGCGTTTGTATGGAGAGAATTACAATTATCGTAAATTGCATAAAGCGCTTGAAGCGTTGTTCTGATATCATTAAAATCAATTTCTTGCGCGTGCAAAGAACGTCCAGAAGTTTGAATATGATATTTTAACATTTGACTTCTTTCATCTGCACCATATTTTATTTTCATCGCTTTTGCCCAAATTCTTCTTGCAACCCTTCCAATTACAGCATATTCTGGATCAATTCCGTTGCTGAAAAAGAAAGATAAATTTGGCGCAAAATCGTTAATATTCATTCCGCGACTTAAATAATATTCTACATAAGTAAAACCATTTGAAAGCGTAAAAGCCAATTGTGAAATTGGATTTGCGCCAGCTTCCGCAATGTGATAACCTGAAATGGAAACGGAATAAAAGTTTCTTACTTTTTCATCAATAAAATACTGCTGCACATCGCCCATTAATCTCAATGCAAATTCTGTGGAAAAAATACAGGTGTTTTGCGCTTGATCTTCTTTTAAAATATCTGCTTGCACGGTTCCACGAACAGTTGCGATTGTTTTATTTTTAATTTCTGCATAAATTTCTGGCGATAAAATTTCATCACCAGTTAAACCTAAAAGTTTTAAACCTAAACCATTATTATTTGGTGGTAATTCACCTGTATAAACGGGTCTTTTTAAATTTTTATCGTCGTATTTTTCTTTTAATCTTGCTTCAACTAGTTTTTCTAAACCGTTTTCAGAAATATATTTTTCACAATTTTGATCAATAGCCGCATTCATAAAAAAAGATAGAAGCATCGGCGCAGGTCCATTTATTGTCATAGAAACGGAGCACATTGCATCCACTAAATCAAAGCCAGAATATAATTTTTTCGCATCATCTAAAGTTGCAATAGAAACACCCGCATTTCCAATTTTTCCGTAAATATCGGGTGGCAAAGCTGGGTCTTGTCCGTAAAGTGTAACAGAATCAAACGCTGTTGAAAGTCTTTTTGCAGGCATATCTGCAGAAACATAATGAAATCTTCGGTTCGTTCTTTCTGGTCCGCCTTCACCTGCAAACATTCTGGTCGGATCTTCGCCAGTTCTTTTAAAAGGATAAATTCCTGCTGTAAAAGGAAATTGTCCAGGAACATTTTCTTGTCCTTTCCATTGAATTAAATCTCCCCAATCTTGAAATTTAGGCAAAGCAATTTTTGGAATTTTTAAACCAGATAAACTTTTAGTAGAAGTTTCTGCTTTTATTTCTTTGCCACGCACAAAATAAGAGTAAAAATCTTCTTTCATTTGTTCCTTAAAATTCTTCCATCCTTTTAAAAATAGAATATTTTCTTCTGATAAATCTTTTTTAGTCTTCAGATAGACTTTTTCTAATTTATCTGAAGTTGCTTTATCATCGGTAATTAGTTTTCTCGTTCCATCAATAAGATATAATTTTTTCGCTGTTAAAGCTTGGTTTTTCACATCTTCATCATATTCTCGGTTATTATCAACGATTTCTGATAAGTAGCGAACTCTTCTCGGCGGAATAATTGTGGTTTCTTCTTGATGATTTTGCTCCACATATTCTTGGAAATTTAATTCTGGAAATTTTTCATTTAATTTATTAATTAGAATATTAAATAATTCCGTGGTTCCCCAATCATTAAACTGACTTGCTTTTGTAGAAAAAACTGGCATCTCATCTAATTTTTTATCAAATAAAAGATGATTTCTTTGATATTGTTTTCTCACCGCTTGAATCGCGTCTAAAGCGCCACGTTTATCGGACTTATTTAAAGCAATTAAATCCGCATAATCCAACATATCAATTTTTTCCAATTGTGTAGAAGCACCATATTCCGGTGTCATCACATACATTGAAAGATCGGCGATGTCTGTAATTTCAGAACCAGATTGTCCAATTCCCGAAGTTTCTAAAATGATTGCATCTGGTTCGGCTAATTTTAAAATATTTAAAGCGGAATGAATGTACGGAGAAACCGAAACATTATTTTCACGCGTCGCCATCGAACGCATATAAACGCGTTTGTCATTTATAGAATTCATTCTAATTCTATCGCCCAAAAGCGCACCGCCCGTTTTTTTCTTGGATGGATCAATAGAAATTATCGCAATTTTTTTCTCTGGATTTGAGCGTAAAAATCTTCTAACTAATTCGTCGGTCAAGGAAGATTTTCCCGCGCCGCCCGTTCCAGTAATTCCTATAATTGGGATTTTAGAATATTTTTCATTTTCTAAAACTGTAGAATCTATTTTTTTAACTAAATCTTGTTTTTCATCAGAAAAATTTTCAACCGCAGAAATAACTTCCGCAATGGTTTTAGAATCTTCAAATTTAATTTTATCTAAATCTGAAACTTCAATATTTTTTCCTGTTGCAAAATCACTTTGTTTTACCAAATCATCTATCATTCCCTGTAAACCGAGTTCTCTTCCGTCATCGGGCGAGTAAATTCTGTCAATCCCATAATCCATTAAATCCTTAATTTCTTCGGGTAAAATTACACCGCCGCCACCGCCAAAAATCTTGATTTGTGGCGCATTTTTTTCCCGCAATAAGTCATAAATATATTTAAAATATTCATTGTGACCGCCTTGATAAGAAGTTAAAGCAATTGCATTTGCATCTTCTTGAATGGCACAATTCACAACTTCTTCCGCAGATTTATCGTGACCAAGATGAATAACTTCGCAACCTGTTCCTTGGATTACGCGGCGCATAATATTGATTGCCGCATCGTGTCCATCAAAAAGTGAAGCTGCAGTTACAATTCTTACTTTATTTTTTGGAGAATAATTTTCAGTTGACATAATAATTTTTGATAAAGTCCAAAGATAAACATTCTAGAAAAAACTAAAAGGAATTTGGAGTGTTGATTTTTTTAAAAGAAATTATTTAAAATAGACTTTTAAGACATCAAATCTGAGATTCTTACCTTTGTAGAAGATTTTTATAAAATTTAATTATGTTAGAAATTAAAACTTATACTTTTGAAAAAAAACCTTCGGCTTCCGAAAAAGAAGCTGTAGTAAATTTTCTTTTTAAAAGTTTAGAGGAATATGGTGATCCAAAAGAAGATATTTTAAAATGTATGAATTACGCGTTAAAAGAAACTGAATCTTTTGGAGGATTTATTTGTGTCGCTTTTTTGGAAGAGAAAATTGTTGGAGCAGCCATAATTAATAAAACAGGAATGAAGGATTATATTCCAGAAAATATTTTGGTTTACATTGCTACAGATTCAGAAAAACGGGGACAAGGAATTGGGCGACAATTAATGGAAAAAGCCATCGAAACGGCAGAAGGAAATATTGCATTACACGTGGAACCCAATAACCCCGCCAAGAAATTATACGAAAAATTGGGTTTTACCAACAAATATTTAGAAATGAGACTGGTAAAATAATGGCAACAATTACTTTACACCGTGAGAAATTGCGTTATAATTTTGATAGATTAGATTATTTATTTAAATCGAAAGATATTCATTGGTCTGTTGTTACTAAGATTCTTTGTGGTAATGAACTTTTTTTAAGAGAAATTTTGGCATTAAATCCTACGCAAGTTTGTGATTCAAGAGTAAGTAATCTTAGAATGATTAAAAAATTGAATCCAGAAATGGAAACAATTTATATAAAACCCACTCCAAAAAGATCGGTTTCTTCTGTAATAAAATATGCGGATATTAGTATGAATACTAATATTGAAACCATTAAAGCATTATCTGAAGAAGCTGTAAAACAGAAAAAAAATCATAAAATAATAATTATGATTGAGTTGGGAGAACTTCGCGAAGGTGTGATGCGGGAAAACGTAATTAATTTTTACAAACAGGTTTTTGAGTTGCCAAATATCGAGGTTGTTGGTTTAGGCGCAAATCTTTCTTGTCTTTTTGGTGTTTTACCAAATACGGATAAATTAATTCAGCTTTGTCTTTATAAGCAATTGATAGAAGCTACATTTGATAAAAAAATCCCATTCGTTTCGGGTGGTTCTTCTGTTACTATTCCGTTGATTTTTAAAAAAATGTTACCTGCAGGAATTAATCATTTTCGTGTGGGCGAAACACTTTACCAAGGAACGGATGTATATAAAGATGAAAAAAGTAATCTTTTGGAACAAGATGTTTTCACTCTTCAAGCAGAAATAATAGAATTAATAGAAAAACCGATGGTCCCAGAAGGAGATTTTGGAACAAACCTGGAAGGAGAAAGTTATCAAATTGAAGAAAATTTAATTGGGAAAACTTCTTTCAGAGCGATTTTAGATCTAGGAATTCTGGATTTAGACCGTGTGAATATTTTTCCAAAAGATGAAAGTATTGGTTATTTTGGTTCTAGTTCCGATATGATCATTTTAGATTTAGGAGAAAATAAACAGAATTATAAAGTAGGTGATTTATTAGATTTTTCTATTAATTATATGGGCGCATTGCGAGCGATGAATTCTAATTATATTGAAAAAAGAGTCGTTTAAAGTTTATTAATTGCATTCAATTTACATTTGTTTATTTTTGCTAAAATTTTTTTAATGAAAAGAGCAATCATCTATTTTTTAGCTGGTACTATTCTTAGTTTTTTAATGTATTATTTCTTTGTAGATTCACAAAACTTTGGATTAAATTTTTATTATTCATTAGCTTATGGTTCTGGATGGGGTTTGGCTTATTATTTAGACAATCCTAAATATTTGTTGGCAAAAAAACTAGGAATTTCATTTTTGGCAATGGCAATTTTAGTCGTGATTGGAATTTTAGTTTTTAATATCCAATTGGCAATTCCGTCAATCATTAAGTTTTCAATTATTTTTGTAGCTTATTATTTAATGGCAAGTTTTCGTCAGACGAAATCGATGCGAGAATAAATATTTTTAGTGTTTTTCATTAAATAAAATTCTTTGATTTTGAAGTGACTTTTCAACTTTTAAAGTAAAAAAATTAGCTAAAATTTAATGTTGAATAATTACTAAATTCATAAAATATTTGCTGTAAAAATTGCTTTTAAAATTGCAATTATTCTAACAAACGGATTTAATTTTTATAAATCTAAAATATCCCTCTTAAAATAAAAAAAATATTACTACCTTTGCACACCCGTTTTGGGGAAAATTATGTTTAATCGTAAACGATAAATTGTGAATACATTAAGTTACAAAACCGTTTCGGCTAATAAAGCTACTGCAAATAAAGAATGGGTTGTGGTAGACGCTGAAAACCAACCTTTAGGAAGGTTAGCTTCCAAGGTTGCAAAGATTTTGAGAGGTAAGCACAAAACGAATTTCACGCCTCACGCAGATTGCGGAGATAATGTGATCGTTTTGAACGCTGGAAAGATTACTCTTTCAGGAAACAAATGGGCAGACAAAACCTACATTTGGCACACTGGTTATCCAGGAGGTCAAAAGTCGATGACTGCTGAAGAGCTAAAGAAAAAAGACGGCTTGAAAGTTTTGGAAAAATCCGTAAAAGGAATGCTTCCTAAAAACAGATTAGGTAGTCAGTTATTCAGAAATCTTTATTTATATGAAGGGACTGATCACAAGCATGAAGCTCAGCAGCCAAAGGAAATCAATATTAACGAATTCAAATAATTAATATGTCTATAACTCATAAAATAGGAAGAAGAAAAACTTCTGTAGCGAGAGTTTACCTTAAACCAGGTTCTGGTGTTATTACGGTAAATCGCAAAGATGTTGCTGATTATTTCTCAACAGACGTAATGGTTTACAAAGTAAATCAGCCATTTTTATTAACTGAAACTGTTGGTCAATATGACGTAACTGTAAATGTTTTTGGCGGAGGAAATACAGGACAGTGCGAAGCTATCAGATTAGGAATCTCTCGTGCTCTTTGCGATATCAATGCAGAGTTCCGTTTATTGTTGAAACCAGAAGGTTTACTAACAAGAGACGCAAGAATGGTTGAAAGAAAAAAACCAGGACAGAAAAAAGCGAGAAAGAAATTCCAATTCTCAAAACGTTAAAATCAGATTTGAGTATAAAAGATTTGAGTATAGAGATTTTAACTCATATCTTAAATCTCACATCTACTATCTAATCAAAACAATTGCCCGTTTAGTTTAGCACCCAAACTTCTCTCCCATCTAAAGAAAAGTTGATTGCGTAACAGCGGAATGTAAACTAAAAAACAAAAACATGGCAAAAGCAAATGTAAAAGACCTTTTAGAGGCAGGCGTTCATTTTGGTCACATGACTAGAAAATGGAATCCAAACATGGCTCCATACATTTTTATGGAGAAAAACGGTATTCACATCGTAGATTTACATAAAACAGCGGTAAAATTAGACGAAGCTTGTAAAGCTTTAGAAAAATTAACTTCTGCAGGTAAAAAAGTTCTTTTCGTAGCAACAAAAAAGCAAGCGAAAGAAATCGTAGCAAAACACGCTGCAGAACTTAATATGCCTTATATTACAGAAAGATGGCCGGGTGGAATGTTAACGAATTTCGTTACAATCCGTAAAGCGGTTAAAAAAATGAATCAGATTGATAAAATGAAGAAAGATGGTACTTTCGAAACTTTATCTAAAAAAGAAAGATTGCAAGTTGATAGACAAAGAGCTAATTTAGAAAAGAATTTAGGTTCTATTTCTGACATGGTTCGTCTTCCTTCTGCTCTTTTTGTGGTAGATATTATGAGAGAGCACATTGCAGTAACTGAAGCGAAAAGCTTGGGAATTCCTGTATTTGCAATCGTAGATACCAATTCAGACCCAAGAAAAGTAGATTACGTTATTCCAGGAAATGACGATGCTTCAAAATCTGTTGATTTATTATTAACAGTAGTTGCAGATGCAATTAAAGAAGGTCAATCTCAAAGAAAAGCAGACAAAGAAAAATCTAAAGAAGAAGGCGAAAAAGTATCAGCGGAAACTGATGCCGATTTCGACGAAAAATAAGATTCTTTCTTAAATATAAAATCCGGCTCAAATTTATTTGAGCCGAATTTTTTTTAACTCTTACTTTAATCTAAACTTAATATAAGTAATCGTCTTTCCTTTTTTGGAAAATAAATCTTCATAATAAGTTTGAATTTCACGTAAAAGTACTGTATTTGCTTTATATTCTGGTGCGCCATAAATATCATGATGCGCCGTAATTATTTCATGACCTGCACCTTGAAGCAAACCTAAAGTGTAGCCGTGAAGAAATTCTGAATCTGTTTTTAAATGAATTAAACCCTCTTTTTTTAAGAATTTTTTATAACGCGCTAAAAAATCTGGGTGTGTCATTCTGTGTTTTGTACGGCGGTATTTTATTTGTGGATCTGGGAAAGTAATCCAAATTTCATCCACTTCATTTTCTGCAAAAAAACAATCTAAAAGTTCAATTTGTGTTCTAAGAAAGGCCACATTTTTTAATCCAGTTTCGTGCGCTTCTTTTGCGCCAAACCAAAATCTTGCGCCTTTAATATCTATTCCAATAAAATTTTTTTCGGGGAAAGCTTTAGCTAAACCTACAGAATACTCACCTTTTCCACAACCTAATTCTAAAACAATCGGATTGTCATTTTTAAAAACTTCGGCGTTCCATTTTCCTTTTAATTTGTATTGTTCTAATGCTTCTGCTCTTGTAGGTTGAAAAACATTTGGTAATATTTTATTCTCTGCAAAACGCGCTAATTTATTTTTTCCCATACTTATTTTACCAAGCGCAAAAGTATATTTATTATTCTGAAAAACAAATTTTTAACTTGGCTTAATATTAAATTATTTTGATTGAATATTTTGTGAAATCAAATTTGCCAATTTATTATATTCATAGTTGAATCTGTGATTTCCTGGTAAATGAGAGGTTGTGAAATTCGGGATTATAACTTTCTTGACAGGAAATTTAATACCAATATCACTTAAAATTGCAAAAGTTTTTGGAACTTTCATTTTGTTGATTTCTGGTAAAACTTCGTAATCGCCACGAGCTTTGTCTAAAATCATTCCCTGTAAACTCACTTCAAAATCTGCAGTTTTAGAAGGATCTAAAAGAATAACGGAAACTATTTTTTGATGTAAATTCTGGGGCAATTTATTCACTATAAATGGTAAAACGTCTGCGCCGAAAGAGTAACCAAGCAAAATAATTTTCTGATTTTTTCTACCTTTTAATTTTTCATTTAGATATTCACTGATTTTGTTTGTGGTTTCAGTAGGCGTTTTTGGCTTCCAAAAGTAAGATTTAGAATCTAGTGCAGTGATGTCGTAATTTCTTTTAAATAATTCATCACTCAAGCTTTTTGAAAAAGTATTGAAACCCGCATCGCCACTTAAATAAAATATAATAGGCGAATCATTTTTGGCGTCTAATTCCCGTACAGGAAAATCTGGATTTTCTGAAGAATTACTACAACTTTGTAGAAAAGCAATAGAAAAAAGAAGAATAATTTTAAATTTTGAAGATAGTTTCATCATTCTTACTTGTGTGATTTTAATTATTTTTATTGGTCATTTCTGGTAAATTTGTGGATACAGCTTTCATTACTTTATTTAAAGCTGCAGGAATTTGCAAAAGTTCAAAATCATGGTTATAAATCAAATATTTATTTTGCCAAATTGTGGCGTATTTTTCTTTAAAAAATCTCAAAGTCTGGAAATGTTTTAAACTTCCAACTCTGTGGTAAGCGTATTTCATAATTTGTTCTGCCGCATTATCTGGCGCATCAAGACCACTCATCGGCGTAAGTCCCATATTTAAATATTTTAAATTTTTATTTTTTGCGTAATCTATTAAACTTACAATTAATACATCTAAACAACCACTTGGAGCACTTTTTCTTTTTCTAATTAAATCATAAGTGCATTCTTCGGGAGCAAAATCTGGAATAATATTTAGAAAAGCTTGCAATATTCCAAGTTCATCTTTAATGGCAATTATGTCTTGGTTTTTAATTAAATTTTCATCAAAACTGCCTTGCGAAAAAACACTTTCTTTTTTGTCAAATTCATTCAGCCATTCGTCAGAAATACTTTTTAAATCTAATAAAAATTCCGAAGAATGTGGTGCTGTAAAAACTTCCGCAACAAATCCTTTTTTTGAAATACTGTTAATTCCGTTTCGTAGAGATTTTCTGTCTTTTCCTTGTAAAGTAAAATTTTGAACATCAACCAAAGCTTCTTGTCCAATTAATAATTTTTGTTTTTTTAATATTCTAAATTTTAATAAAAGATTTTCTGGTACTCTGTAATAAATTGGTTTTAGGCCTTTTTTATTAGAAAATTCTTCAAATTCTTTTATCATGTAAAGTTTATCATCGCTTTCACAAACAGGTTCTTCTAAAACAATTGCATAATTATTAGCAATTTTAAAAGAGACAAATCCATCGAAATTTTCAGAAAAATAGAGTGATTTATCATTACTTATTTTAAAAAAATCAAGCGCAGAATTTCCATATTTATTTAATAATTTTTCAGCTTTTTGAATTTCGTTATTATCATCTATTTCTTTGCCAAATTTAAAAGGAATTAAAACTGCAAATATTAAAAATATCCAAGAAAGGACACCTAAAATTTTGGTAATACTTATAAATTCACGACCAAAAGCAGTCGCAGGTGTTGGTAAATCCGTGTAAAATAATAGAAAACTTTGAAAGGTGTAATAAAGCGATTGTGACCAAGTAAAATCTATCCCGAAATGTTTTTTATCAATTAAATAAAAACTAAAAAAATCAAAAAGTAGAATTGCTGAAAGGATGAGTAAAATGGTGCTTAAACCAAGTCGCAAAAGTTTGCGATTATTTTTAATTAAATATTGTTTTCGCGTGAAAATCAAAAGAAGAATGGTAAAAATTGCAAATGACGCTTCTTCATAATCAAAAGCTTTCAAGACATTTCCAAAAATTGAAAAGGCAGAAAATATAATTGCTAAATACCAAGCGCTTTTTAAACCTTTTATCAATTGTGCAGAAATTAGCAATAATCCAATTCCTAAAACTAAAACCGATAATTTTGAAATATGACGCGCTTCAAAAGGCAAATAATGTTTTACTAAAATAATTCTTTCCGCTAAAGGCGGCGTAATTACTGAAAGAATATTAATTACACCTAAAGTGAAAATCGCAATTGAGGGAAAAATACGTGCAAATAATTTTCTTCCGTTATAAAGAAATGCGAAAATTCCAAAAAGTAAAGGCAACCAAAATTCAAAAATTCGATAGAGTAGAGTAATTCCTAAACTTGTTGCATTATTAAAACCAAAGGAATTAAAAATATAAAGCATTGTAAATTCTACTGCTCCTAAACCGCGTAAAAAAGGTGAAACTATCATTAATAAAACTGAAACGGTGTATCCAATTGCAGCTGCACTAAAAGAAGGTGATGTGCCTAAAGCAGCCATCGCAATAAAAACGTGGAAAATTCCTATAAACTCAATTATTACAGAATAAATCACCACTTTATAAAAAGGCTTTTTTTGTAATTCTGCAGAAAAAATTGAATCAAGATAAGCGATGGAAGATGGAAATTTTTTATCTAAATATTTATAAATTAAACCTTGTTTTTGGATGTCTTTATAAAATAAAAAAATTAGCAGTAAAATTGCGCCTAAAATTAAAAGCGCAATCCACGCATTTACCAAGTTTTGATGGCTAAAAGAACTGTAAACTAAAACTGGAATTCCAACTAAAAAAACCGTCAATAAACCAACAAATCCGTAAATAATACCCGATTGATGCATTTTTGAGGAATCGTAATTTTTTCTTTTTAATTCTGTAGGGAGATAAGCCAAAGAAGTGACGCCGCCTGCAGGTAAAAACACGCTTAGAAAATTTCTTTTTAAAAATAAAGTAATTGCTTCGCCTAATTTTATTTTTAAACCAACAGCTTTAAAGCTTTCAACATACATAAAAGCTTGTAAAAAAATGTAGAGAAATGTGACTAAAACTCCCACGAATAGCCAAGTGAAATCTGCTTGTTTTAGTTGCGGAATAATTTGGCGCATTTCATGTCTTTCACTTCGGAAAAACACAAATGCCAATAAAATAATTAGAACGGCAAGAATTTCCTTCCAATAAGATTTTGGAGAAAATTTAAGAAAAGAAAGATTTTTTTTAAACCTCATATACAAGAAAATATCAAAGAAAAGTTTTGATTTTAATTTCTAACAAATTTAGTACAAAATAAAAAATAGGATAATTAATATTTCGCTTTTATCTAAAGATTAGGGCTGTTTCACAGATGGTTGTGAAATAATTTTCTGAAGGTTGGAGTTTTTTAAACGCACTAAATAAATAGGTAAATATTTTTCTATAAAAATCTGAGTCGCTTCAAAATTATTAGCTTGTAAATAGGGTTTCAAATTATCTGAACTATAAACAAACTGCAAGAAATTAGAGATTAATTCTTTTGGAATTTTAAGTCTAACAAAATAATCATCACCAAAATATTTTTGAATATTTGTAATGTCATTCGTCATCGTTTCATATTCTTGATATCGTTCTTTCTTTTTTTGTTCACCAGAAATTAAATCAAAAATACTGTTTAAGCCAAACGTTAATCCGCCACCAGAAAAACCAGCGATAGGAAGTTGCGTTGGTAAACCGTCACCTTTTGGGCGAGGTAAACCAATGGCTTTTTCTAATTGTTCTTTTTTCTTATCTGTGCGAAGCGCTAAAACATCTTTTCGCAAGTTTCCCGAAACTTTAAAATTGGGAATAATGACTTCTTCAATATCGGTGTATGCAAGTTTTAATTCTATCAAATTATGATAAGAAAACATCATATTTGGTGTGATTTTCACATCTTTTCTTTCAGAAATAATAGAAGTAAAACGTATAATTTCTCCCGCTTTTGCTTCTATTTTAAAATCACCATTAAAATCTGCCAAAACGGTTTTTTGGGTATTTAAATTGGTAACATAAATTTGGTTTAGATAAAGATTAGAATTATCTTTTAAAAAAATTTCTCCTCCAAAAATCTGTGCATTAATTTGTGAAATTGCAAGCAATAAAAACAAGAAATATAGTTTCTTCATATAGAAAACAAAATTAAACAGAATTTCTTTGTTTTCAATTCATTAATAGATATTTGCACGTTAAACTTATATTAAAGTTCACTCTTATTTTGAATGTTTTAATTAAATCTTGTTAAAAGTTTGTGTTTTTCAATAAAACCCAACCTGTATATTTTGCATTTGTACTAACTCCGAATTCATGCCATTCCAAAATATACCAATAAGAATCGGTTGATAATTTTCTATTATTGAATGTTCCGTCCCAAGTATAATTGTTGTTTTCTGAACCTTTAAAAACTAATTTCCCATATCGGTCGTAAATCTCAAATTTAGGATTGTCTTTTGTTCTGAGATTTTCATAATTAAAAGTATCATTTATTCCATCACCATTTGGAGTGATTACGTTGGTAATTACAATTAAAGAAAAATCTTTCGAAACTGGAGTACATTGATCTGCAGAAGTTACAAAAATTGTGTTCGGACCAGATTTAACATTTGTAAAAACATTTGAAGTTTGCGGTGAAGAACCATTTAGTGAGTAATAATATGGTTTGTTCCCACCTTCTGCAGTAATTGTAACGGTTGTTCCTTGAATATCAATTGCAGTAATTTTTGGTAATTCAACTTCTTTTACAGAAACTTTTTGGCGGTAAATACAGCCATTTCCAGTTTCTAAATCCACATAATAATCACCGATTCCAACTGTAATAAATGAAGTTTTTTCACCTGTGCTCCAAGAATATGAAATGAAACCAGAACCTGCATCCAAAATTGTTTTCGTATTTGGACATATAGATTGATCCACTAAAATTGAAGAAGCTTTCGGAATATTTATAGTGATATTTAAAGTTGCAAGAACCGGACAAAAACCAGTTTTGGAAATTCTGAAATAATAAGTCCCACTTTTGTTTACAGAAGCTGGATTTGAAATTGCATTTTGAGAATTTTTCGCATTATCTAAATTATCATAATAACTCACATTTACTCCAGAATCAGTGGTAAATTGAGATAAATATTTTGAAAGATCTACACTTTTAATATTATCCAAATCATCATCACATTCCGATGTAGAAAAAATGGTTTTAATCAAAGGTAAAGAAGTTCCTACTTTTAAATTTAAGGGCTGAATAACTGGTGGGCAAAAATTAGATTCAACGCGCACATAAACTGTAACATCAGAAGAATATGAATAATTATCAGGTAAATTATTTGTTCCACCAATTTGCGCATAAGCATTTGTTGAGTAATATTTTACTGTAAATTCTGTGCTATTTTGTAAAATAATTGGAGTGATATCAGAGAATTTAATATCCACAGTTCCATCAAAATTCACATCACAATTTTCTGCAGTGTAATTTGAAGTATTTAAAACAGCTTTCAAAGATTCCTTTACTTCAACGGATTGAACTAAAGAACAACCGTTTGGAGAAGTTAATTTTACAGTATAATTTCCCACACCGGCAATAATAGATTGTGTAATTTCTCCCGTATTCCATAAATAAGAAATGAAACCAGAACCCGCGTCTAAAGTAGTTTTAGAACCTTCACAAACTGTAACTGAAGTAGGAAGAGTGGTGGAATTTAATGGTTTTGCAAATTTTAAATTTAAAGTTCCGATATTATCACAAAGTCCTACTTTGGAAAAACGGATAAAAAAAGTAGTGTCTGAAGTTATCGTTTCATTAGATGAAATTTCTGTTCCAGAAACATTTGCTTTTGCGTCTTCTAACGTTTTATAAAATTTAAAAGTTACCGTATTATCTGAAGTAAAAAATTTGAGATAATCGGAAAAGACTAAATTTTCCGAAGTATTTTCCGAGCAAACTGTTTGATTTACGGGAGTTGTAATAATTAATTTATTACCAATTTTAAAATCTATTTTCGCGGTTTTAAAAGGGCAATTGTCTGGAGAATCTACTCGTACAAAAACTGGCGTGTCTGAATTATAAGACCAATTATTTGGTAAATTATTTGCATTTCCCGCAGTTGCATCAGTCTGATTTAAATAATATCTAACTTGAAAATAAGTTGAATTTTGCAAAATAGCTGAATTAATTTGAGAAAAATCGATATCAATTTTTCCATCAAAATTATCGTCACAATTTATGGGATTGTAAAGATTTGTATCCAAAATTATTTCTGGGAAAAATCCTAAAGTAATTGTTGCAATTTCGCTACAACCTTCTGGTGTTTTTACAACAGCGTAAACGTCGCCGCCAACAGAATTATATGTGGAAAAATTTAAAATTTCTTGAGCTGGATCTTCAGATTGTGCGCCTACTAAAGTTTTGTAATATTTTTTAGTAATCGGATTATTTGATGAAATATCTGCTGTTGAAAGATCAAAAGTTCCTTTATCATTAATTTTACAGCTCGTTAAATTTGCGTTTTTTACTTGTAATTGTCCAATGGTAATATTTACAGTTACTTCTTCACAATCTTCAAATGCACCATCGCCGCAAAATTTATACGTGAAAGAATCTGCCCCGAAAGTTCCTGCATTTGGCGTGTAAGTAATTTCGCCGGTTGTAGGATTAAATGTGACTGTACCTTTTGTAGGAGAAGTTGTAATTTTTAAAGTATTTAAAACTATATTTTGCGGAGAAATTGTAAATCTTGGTATTATACTAAAACTGCTGCAAACTGCTTTTGTAACTGTTGTTAGTTTAGGACAATTTAACACGGTAAAAATTGGTGTTGTCACTTCTGAACAAGATCCAGTGCTCACTTTTACGGTATAATTTCCAGGAGAATTGGGTGTAAATGTGTTTAAATTTGCACCTTGAATTGGTAAGTTATTTAGATACCATTGATAATGATCAAAACCATCATTTACTTCTAAAACAATTCCCGGAAGACAAGTTCCGGTTTTTTTAGAAATTGCTGGAATAGACGAAAATCCTGCAAAATAACCTCCATAACCAACATTTCCATCTCCTGCTGCAATTCCAGCTGTAACAGCTTTTGTGGAATTTACAGTAATATTTCCGGTAACATTTTCCAAAGAATAAGTTACCCAGCCAAGATTTCCAATTAGAGAATAAGGCCCTTGTAAAGGAGTTGGAGTTATACCATTTACAGAAACTATGGCTCCAGCTTCAGTAATAATATTTAATTTGGTAGTACGATTTTGGCTGTACACACTGGAATTTCCGCTAGTTCCCGGATTTTCATTTATCAAACCGATTTCATCAATTTTTTTTGGCAAATAACAACTGAGTGGAGGAATGTAATTAAATCCCCCCGTTGCAATTGTATTTGCACCTGCTAATAATTCATAGAGATAAATGTTTTTGGTGGATTTTACGTACATATTAAAAACACCATTCCCTTTGTCTATATAATAAGTTTCTGGAAGTCTATAAAACTGTCCTTCATCTAACCTTACAACTGGAGTTAAAATGTCATTTACATAAATTTCGGTATCATTTTCTGTTGCTACAATAAGACCTCCTTCCATATTTTCCCCAATTGCACCATTACCTTTTACTAATGCGAATTCTTGCCCAAGTCTTTCTACGGGAACAGATTGATCCATTAAAATATCTGAACTACCTGAAAAATCACCAGCATATTGTCCGTTAAAATTTCCATTTGTGACAGAAATTGGTTTATTAGAAACTATTTTCGCACCGATGAATCCCGTCCAATTATTAATATTATTTCCTTTTCCGTCAATAATATAAGATTGTCCTTTATTTAATGTAAAATTAATCGTATTATTTTGTGGCGTAGAAAACTGAACGCTTGATTGATAACCCGAAACTGTTACAGTTGTATTATCTTCAGTCGCTAAAATCCCCGTCATAAAATTTAGAATCCCATTATTTACAGAAATTGGCGCCATTGCTGCATAAAATTTTGTTCCAATTCCTGCTTTTCCTTTGGATGTTAAAATTTCTGCATGATTGTTAACCGAAAATCGCAGATTTGCATAAAAAGGATAATCAGCTTTTAAATAAATTCCCATAGAATTGGGAGCAAACAAATCAGATGTATCTGTAGTTATAATATATTTTCTAAGAACAGAGAATTTTTGAGGATTTCCTTTGCTTATTGTTACTACACCAATTGCAATATTATTATTATAAATAGTTACCGGAAATGCAGTTGTTGAATTAGTTGAAAAATAAATAGATTGCATTTGATTTCCCGCACTCGTTCTATCCATCATTGGTGCAAACCAATGTTCTGTATCTAATTGCGCAAAAGATTTTACAACAAAAAAAATAAAAAACAGGAATGTAAAACTTTTTTTCATGTGTATAGAACTGTCACAAATTTATAATTTATTAATTTAGAAAAAGGTTTATCGGTTTTTTAATAGAACCCAATTATTATAAATCACAGGAACTTGCGTGTCTGGTTCTATCCATTTTAAAACATACCAATAATTTCCAGTCGGCAAATTTCTACCGTTACTTTTACCGTCCCAAATGTAATTTTTGTCTAAATTTTTAAAAACTAATCTCCCGCTTCTATCAAAAATTTCTATGGAAACGTCATTTTTAATTTTTAAATCTGAGTAATCTAAAACGTCATTTTGGCCGTCTCCATTTGGTGTGATAATATTAACTAAATTAATGATAACAAATTCTTTAGTAACGATTTCGCAGTTGTCTATAGATTTTACAAATGCTGTGTGAATTCCTCGTGGAACATTGGTAAAAATATTGGAGTTTTGGTAATGTACACCATCAATAGAATAAAAATAAGGTGGAGTTCCACCAAAAACATTAATTGTAGCCGTATTTCCAGAAACTAATATACTTGTAATTTTTTGAATTTCTGCCGCTGAAATTTTTATATTTTGTCTGTAAACACAACCGTTTGAAAATAAATCTACATAATAATCACCGATTGTTGCAGTAATACTTTGTGTAGTTTCTCCGGTGTTCCAAAGAAAACCATCAAAACCAAAACCGGCGTCTAAAATAATAGAAGATTGTGGGCAAATTTTAACATCGTTTAATAAGGAAGATGTTTTGGGTTGCTTAAAATTAAAATTAAGTTCAGCAATTTGTGGACATTCTGTTGTGTCTTCAAATCTGATAAAAAATGTTTTATTTAATGAAATATTTTGTGCTGAAGAAATAGGATTTACATTGTTTCTCGCATCTGAGTCGGAAGTAAAAAATTGAAAATTAACTTTATTATCGGTAGTAAATTGTGGAATGTAATCATTCAATTCAACTGTAACCCTTCCATCTAATTCATTATCACAAATATCTGCTGTAAAAGTGTTTTTAATTAAATTAATTCTATCTCCAACTTCGAAAAAAATTTCTGAAAAAACTGGAGCACAACCAGTTGGGGAGATTGCTTTCACAAAAACCGTTGTGTTTTGCGAGTAAGACCAATCATTCGGTAATAGATGAAGATGTGCAGGATCTGAATAATATTCTAAAGTAAAACCTTTTAAATCTGAAGAAATTTGGGAGGTGATATCAGAAAATTTAATTGAAATAGTACCTGATAATTTCTCATCACAATTTTTGAATTTATTTTTTGTTTTGTCAAAATTAAAATTGGAAAAAAACTTTAAATTTAATTCTGTAATAGCTTTACAACCTGCTTTTGTTGTGACAACTGCAAATATTTTCTTTTCCCCAGATTGATAATTTTGAGGAGTTTGTATTTCTGTATTTGCAGTTTCGTTTTGAGCTAAAAAAGCTGTTTCATAAAAGCGAACTTTATCAATAGGTTCTTGCGTGAATTGAGCAATGTTCAAATTAAAAGTGCCCAAATTATTAGTTTGACAAACTGTTAATGTTGGTTTATCTAAAATCAAAGGTTGCGAAACAACGTTTATTTCGCCTACTTTATAGCATTCCGATTTTTCACTTTGTATTCTATAATAATATTTTTGTGTTTTAATATTATAAGGCGATGTAATTTCATTTTGCTTATAATTTGCATCGTCATAATTGCTGTAATATATAATTGAAAAATCTATATTAGAATTTAAAATTTTTGAGGAAAGAGTAGAGAAATCAAAAACTGAATTCTCATTACAAACTATCACGTCATCTACTATTGTATTAAATATTTTATTTTCAAAAGGATTTTGAAGTGTTGCAGTTCCCGTCCAATTTAATGTAAATCCATCTTCACCAACGGGTCTATCAATTACTATAAAATAGGATTCTCCTGCTTTTACGTCTAGAGACTTTATCCAATCGTCTCCCTTTACACCGGGACCTTCATAGAAATCCCCAGTTGGTTCAGAATCCCGCAATCCTGTATGATTATCTGAAAGTTTAGCGGCTTTCGGATTTGTGGTTGAACATCTTATAGAAGAACCAATGTTTCCACAAGTAGCATCTGGACCAAAAACCCAAAAATCATAATCTACCTGTATATCCGAATTTGAAGGGATTAATTCAAAACCTAGAGTTCCAGAAGTTTTTATATCAATTTTTAGCCACAAAGAATTATGTTCATTACTAAAGCATGCGTTATCAAGAGTAATTTCTTGTAAATCTCCAATTCCAAAAGGGTTTAAAGTAATATTAGAATTATCACAAACTTGAATATAATTTACACAATCATTTGCTTGTTTATTCTGTGCAAAAGCTTTTAGAAATAGGAAAAGAATGAGAAAAAGAGTGAAAAGTTTTTTCATTTATTATTTGTAGAAAGCAAATTTAATATTTATAATTAAATATTAACATTTTTTAACTATCGGTTTTTCAGTAAAATCCAATTGTTATAAACTACCGCAATTTGCGTGTCTGGTTCTGTCCACTTTAAAATGTACCAATAACTTCCAGTTGGTAAATTTCTGCCATTACTTTTTCCATCCCAATTGTAAGTTTTATCTAAATTTTTAAAAACTAATTTTCCATTTCGATCAAAAATTTCTAAGGAAACATCGTTTTTAATTTTTAAATCTGTGTAATCTAAAACATCATTTTTGCCGTCTCCGTTTGGCGTGATGACGTTTATTAAATTAATAATTATAAAATCTTTTGTTATAATTCCACACCCATCGGAAGATTTTACAAAAGCCGTATGAACCCCACGAGAAACATTGGTAAAAATATTGGAAGTTTGATAATTAATTCCATCAATACTATATTCGTAAGGTTTTGTTCCACCTGTTGCCATAATTTCAACGGTTTTTCCTGTGATATTTATTTGAGAAATAATGGGGAAAAGAGAAACGAGAACTGAAACTTTTTGTCTGTAAACACAACCATTTGAACTTGTTAAATCCACAAAATAATCACCTTCTACAACTTCGATTGTAGAACTAGTTTCACCTGTGCTCCAAAGATAAGAAGCAAAACCATTTCCTGCTTCTAAAATTGTTTTCGTTCCGGGACAAATCACTTTATCCTTTAAAATATCAGAAGCTTTTGGAACCTTAATATTAATATTTAAAATGGCAATTACAGGACAAAAATTAGTTTTAGAAAATCGTAAATAAAAAGTGCCATTTTTATTAATTGTTATTGGATTTGAAATTGCATTTTGTTGATTTTTGGCATTTTGCAAATCATCATAATAACTCACATTCACATTTGAATCTGTGGTAAATTCTGCTAAATATTTAGATAAATCCACGCTTTTAATTCCGTCCAAATTATCATCACATTCAGAAATAGTTGTACTTGTTTTTATTAAAGGAAGAGAATTTCCAATTTTTAAATCTAAAGGCTCAATTATCGGCGGACAAATCGCAGATTCTACCCGAACATAAATTGTTGTGTTCGAATTATAAGAATAATTATCGGGCAAATTATTATTTCCTCCAATTTGTGCAAATGCATCAGAACTGTAATATTTTACCGTAAAACTAGAATTATTTGGTAAAATAATTGGTGTAATGTCTGAAAGTTTAATGTTAATGTTTCCGTCAAAATCATCGTCACAATTTTCACCAGAATAAAAGGAAATATTTAAAACTGCCTTTGCTTCTTCTTTAACTTCCACATTTTGCCGAACTTTACAACCATTTGGAGAAGTAAGATCAACAAAATAATTTCCTTTTCCAACAGTAATTTCTGGTGTGGTTTCTCCAGTACTCCACAAATAAGAAATAAAACCAGAACCTGCATCTAAAATTGTTGTTGAACCTTCACAAATTGTAATATTTGCTGGAAGAGTTGTGGAATAAGTTACTTTTTTAAAAGACAAATTTAATGTTCCAATATTATCACAAACTCCATTTTTAGAAAATCTGATATAATAGGTTTCGTCTTGATTAATAGTTTGATTCGCAGAGATTTCCGCTCCCGAAACATTGGCTTGCGCATCGGCAAAAGTTTTATAAAATTTAAAACTTACAGAAGTATCCGTTGTGAAAAAGTTAGTATAATCTGAAAGTAAAATATCTTGAGAAGTGTTTTGCGAACAAATATTTTGAGAAACAGGCGAATTAATTGGAACTTTATCACCAAATTTAAAATCAATAACAGAAGTAATTGGCGGACAACCTGAAGACGATGAATTTGTTTTCACATAAACTCTTGTGTTTGCAGAATAAGACCAATTTGTCGGTAAAACATTGATATAATTTGGATCTGAATAGAATGACAATTGATAACCTTGCAAATCATCGGAAACTTGCGGAATTATTTGTGTAAAATCTACTGGAATTTTGCCATCGAAATCATCATCACAATTGCTAATTGTTAAATCTTTTAAAGTTGGTGCTTCAGTAATATATTCAATTTTTATTTCACCTTTTAAGTTGCAACCAGAATTTGTTATTATTACAGAATAAGTTCCAGGAGAAGTTACGGTATAAGTTGCGTTTGTTTCGCCAGTTAAGGGCGTATTATCTTTATACCATTGGTAAGTTGCGCCTAAAGTTGTCGCATCTAAAACCAAAGAACTTCCGCCGCACAGAGCATTGTTTGTAGAAATTAATCTATCTATTCCTAAATCTTTATTCCCTAAAAAACTTCCGGCTTTTAAGAAAACCCCAGAATCGTAAAGTCCGTTTCCTTGATCTGCAATAACCAATTTTATATGGTATTTTTCACCTGGAATGACATCGGCTTTAGCAGTTAGAATTTTGGTTTGTCCATTAAAACTTACAGGCGAGTTTTGTGCATTAAAACCTTCAAAATATTCGGCATTTGAAACTGGACAAATCGTTCCTGGACCACGAACTGTATTCACACTCACTGGAATATTGGTGTTTGGAACTACTGCAATATTTTTATAAGAATCTGACGAATTTGCTTTTTTAATTAAAAATGCAAAACCATCGGTATAACCACATTGATCTGCTCTGGGATTTGTAAGATATTGTTCTGACGCAAAAATATAATCAAAACTTATTTTATTGGTTTGTTTGGGAATGAAATCAAATTCTAAAATTGTAGCATTAATAGTTCCGCCAACTCCTAAAGCATTTTCTAAATCGGAATCTCCAAACCAATTTCCTGCGGATGAACTTGTAATTCCATTGTTTGGACCGGGAGCTTCAAAAATTCTTCCAGTAGAAAGTAAAATACCTTCATTTAACTGAAAAGAAGAATTTGCTTTATTAAAATAACCATAACTTAAATCGCCACTTCCAAAATCCCAACCAGAAACTTGAACATTTGAAACTTCTACACAATTAGAATTTGCATTACCCAGAAAAATATTTTTAACCAGCTGTTCCGGTGTATAAACATTATCTACAGAAATATATTGCGCCTTAAAAAATAAGCCGCAACAAAGTGTGAGAATTAAAAATATCTTAAAGTAAAACCTTTTCTGCATAATTAGGGTTGTAAATTTACTTAATTAAAAATGAATTTAATACAAAGAAAATCTCCGTTGAATTTTCAACGGAGATTAAATATTAAAGTGAAAGATTAAAAGATTAATCTCTCCAATCTCAATTCTATTAAGTTAAGCTTACTCTAACAAAACCTACAACTTTTAAATCGCTGTTTGCAGATTTTACATAATCTGCAACGCTCATACCGCCATCTTTGATGAAAGCTTGATGAACCAAAGTATTGTCTTTATAAAATTTCTGCATTTTTCCTTTCAGAATATTATCAATAATATTTGCCGGTTTTCCTTCTTTAGTTAAAATGTCTCTTTCAATTTCCAATTCTCTGTCAATGGTTTCCTGTGACACTTTAGTTTCATCTAAAGCAATAGGATTCATTGCTGCAACTTGCATAGAAACAGATTTTGCAACTTCTTCACCACCGTCAACTTTTCCGGAAAGTGCAGTGATTGCAGCAATTTTATTTCCTGCGTGAATGTAAGCTCCCAAAAATGGACCTTCGATTCTTTCGAAAGCACCGATTTCTACTTTTTCTCCGATTACACCAGTTTGCTCAATTAATTTTTCAGCTACAGTTTGTCCGTGGAAATCTGAAGCTAAAAACTCTTCTTTGTTCGCATAAAATACAGCTTGTTCAGCTAATTCATTTGCTAAAAGTACAAAGTCTGAGTTTTTTGCAACGAAATCTGTTTCACAATTTAATGCGATTATAGATCCCATTGTGCAATCTTCGTTTACTTTTGCAATTACAGCACCTTCAGAAGATTCTCTATCGGCTCTGTTTGCAGCTACTTTTTGACCTTTTTTTCTTAAAATTTCTATTGCTTTATCAAAATCGCCTTCCGCTTCTACTAAAGCTTTTTTGCAATCCATCATTCCTGCACCTGTGGTGCTTCTTAGTTTGGCTACGTCTGCTGCTGCGGGTGTATACATATCAAATATTTATTAAATTTATTGTAAATTATTGCTGTTTTTACAGCGGTGCAAAGATAATAAATTTAATGTAAACTAAAAAGATACTTTTGCCGTTTATAATAAGAAGTTTCTTTAAAAACAATTTAATAAATGAAAAGATTTTTATTCTTATTTGGATTTTGCGTTTCTCTCACAATGTGCTCACAATCAAAATATTCAGTAGAACAAGTAGAGAAAAGTAATGATCCAAGAGTAATAGCAAATTTTGTAAAATATAATCCTGATAATCCCAAAACTCCAGAATTTAAAAGAAAACTATATTCACTAATTACAGGAAATAATGATGTTGCAGCCAAACCCAAAATAACAACACTTACAAAGAAAAAACTTGTAAAAGAAGTAAGAAAAGATTTAAAAGATGGAACTAACGATAAAAATAAGCAAACGGCTGCAGTTTTAACACATCTTTTCAATAACGATCCAAATATAAAAGAGGCATATATCCAAATTGTAAATAATTCTGAATGTAATTTAATCATTAAAATTAGTGGAAAGAAATATTATAATCTAACAGTTCCTGCCAAAAATAATAATTTTATTATGGTGGAAAAAGGAACTTATAAATTAACAACTTCTATTTGTGATGCTCAATATTCTTCTGTGAAAAATGTGAATAAAGACATTGTTATTACTTTAAATTATGGAAAAAGATAGTGTAAACATCATTAAAATAAAAAAAATCCACTGAATTTCAGTGGATTTTTATTTTAGAGAGATTTATTAACCTTTGAACTGACCCATTGCAATAAATTTATCTTGTCTTTGAGTAACCAATTCTTTGTCAGAAAACTTTTTAAATGCTTTTATGTTTGTCAAAATAGATTTTTTTACATTTTTAAAAGTAGTTTCAGGGTCATAATGTGCGCCACCAAGTGGTTCTTCAATAATACCGTCAATAAACTTTTCTGCAAGCAAATCTTTTGGGGTTAATTTTAAAGCATTTGCAGCATCTTCTTTATGTTCCCAATTTCTCCATAAAATAGATGAGCAACTTTCGGGTGCAATTACAGAATACCAAGTATTTTGTAGCATATAAACTTTATTTCCTACGCCAATTCCTAAAGCACCGCCACTTGCTCCTTCGCCAATAATTATTGTAATAATTGGGACTTTTAAAGTGGTCATTTCAATAATATTTCTTGCAATTGCTTCTCCTTGACCGCGTTCTTCTGCTTCTAATCCAGGATAAGCTCCGGGAGTGTCTATTAAAGTAACAACAGGAATTTTAAATTTTTCTGCTAATTTCATCAATCGCAACGCTTTTCTGTAACCTTCTGGATTACTCATCCCAAATCTGCGGTGTTGTCTTTCTTTAGTAGTTCTACCTTTTTGAGTTCCAATAAACATAATGCTTTGTCCATCAACTTTTGCAAGACCGCCAATCATTGCGGGATCGTCTGCAAAATTTCTATCACCATGAAGTTCCAAAAAACTATATTCGTCTACAATACCGTTTATAAAATCTAATGTATAAGGTCTGTCCGGATGACGAGAAAGTTGCACGGTTTGCCATGGAGTAAGATTTTCGTAAATTCTTTTTTTAGTTTCTACAATTTTATCTTCTATTTGGCTACACGCCAATTTTACATCAACACCGCTTTCGTCACCAACAAGAGAGCAGGTTTTATACTGATCCATTAATTCTTTTACGGGTTGTTCAAAATCTAAATATTCCATTTTAAAGTTTAGAATTATTAATCAAATTTATATAAATAATTTTGCAATCCACTTATTTTAGTGTTTCAATCGCAAAATTAATTCTTTTTTCGGTTTCTGTTTTTCCTAAAATCTCCAACAAATCTGGTACTTCTGGACCTTTTAGTTCACCAACTAAAGCCAAACGAAGCGGCATCATAATTTTCCCAAAACCCAAAGATTGATCTTCTGCAAATTGATGTATTGCGTTTGAAATATCTTCTGCTTTAAATGAGGTTGCGGAAATTTTATTTAGTAAATTATTTAAAATTTCTGCGGTATTTTCACTCCAAGCTTTCTTGGATGCTTTTTCATTGAAGTTTTGTGGTGCTTGAAAAAAGAAAATACTTTCGCTATAAATATCTTTTATGAAAGTTGCACGTTCTTTCATTAAACTGATAATTTTCAATAATTTATTATCATTAATTTTACTTTCTGATACTTCTGATAATTTTTTTAAATCAACTAAAATTTCTGAATCGTTTTTCAGTTGTAAATATTGATGGTTAAACCATTCTGCTTTTTCTTTGCTAAATCTTGCTCCGGCTTTATGAACTTTATTTAAATCAAATTCCTGCGCCATTTCTTCTAAAGAAATTATTTCTTTATCTTCTGCAGGAGACCAACCAAGAAGTGCAACCATATTAATAAATGCTTCCGGCAAATAACCTTCTTCTCTGTAACCTTTAGAAATATTTCCCGTTTCTTGATCTTTGAAATTTAAAGGAAATACAGGAAAACCAAATTTATCACCGTCTCTTTTGCTGAGTTTTCCTTTTCCTTCTGGTTTTAAAATTAAAGATAGGTGCGCAAATTGTGGTTTTTCCCAACCGAATGCTTCATATAATAAATAATGAAGTCCTAAAGAAGGCAACCATTCTTCGCCACGAATGACGTGTGAAATTTCCATTTCATGATCATCTACAACGTTTGCAAAATGATAAGTGGGCATTCCATCTTGTTTTATTAAAACTTTATCGTCTAAAGTATTTGTGTTTACAGAAGAAGTTCCACGGATAATATCTTCTAAAATTAAAGTTCTATCAACTGGCATTTTAAACCGAATGACATACGGCGTTTTTGCATCTAAAAGTAGCTGAACTTCTTCTTTATTTAATGACAAACTATTTTTTAAACGGTTTCTACTAATATAATTATATGAAAAAACTTCACCTTTTTGTTCATACTCTTTCCGGATTTCATCTAATTCTTCAGGCGAATCAAAAGCCAAATAAGCAAAATCTGTTTTTAATAATTCTGCTAAATGTTTTTCATAAATATCGCGTCTTTCAGATTGTCTGTACGGACCAAATTTCCCGCCATGTTTGGGACTTTCGTCTGGTGTAATTCCGCACCAATCTAAAGCTTCTAAAATATATTCTTCTGCACCTTCTACAAATCTTGCCGTATCGGTATCTTCTATTCTTAAAACAAAATCTCCACCTTGATTTTTTGCAAAAAGATAATCATATAATGCGGTTCTTACGCCGCCCAAATGTAAAGGTCCAGTTGGACTGGGCGCAAAACGCACTCTTACTTTGTTCATAAACTATTATTACGGTGCAAATTTAATGAAATTAATGGTGTTAGAATTAGAATTTACTTAATTTTTGAAGTTAAAAGTAGATTTAAAGATCCAAATAAATAGATAAATTTTAAATTAAAATAAACATTGTTAATCTTAAATAAAATTAAAAATAAAACGAAATTAATATCTATTTATTGAGGAATTATAATTTTTATATTAAATTTGATTAACAAAAATTTAATTATGAAAAAATTTATTCTTTTAGTTTTGATGTTTTGTGGCTTGTTTGCAATAGCACAGAATTTTTACGGTGGTCAAAAATTTTATAAAAATTCTAAAGTTTACTCACCCTCCAGAACTTTTTATGCGGTTTTTCAGGACGATGGAAATCTAGTTGTGTATAACAGTAGAAGTGGTACTTCTGTCTGGTCTTCTAAAACTCAAAATTCTGGTAACAGAGCTGAATTTCAAAAAGATGGAAATTTTGTTATTTATAATAATTCTGGAACACCAGTTTTTAGTACAAATACAGCAAACAAAGGAAATGTTCTTAAAATGCAAGATGACGGAAATCTCGTAATTTATAATGGAAGAGATAATGCCGTTTGGTCTTCAATTGATAATAATAAAAATAATGGTGAAACTTGGTCACCTCAAAATAATATTATTGCAAGAGGATACAAATTTAGAGTAAATGATAAAATTTATTCGGCAAATAGAAATTTCTTTTTAACATTTCAGCGAGATGGAAATCTGGTAGTTTACAACAATTACGATGAAGTTCTTTGGGACTCAAAAACGGGAAACAGAGGAACTCGGGCAGAATTTCAAAGTGATGGGAATTTGGTAGTTTATGATGTAAGAAATACGCCAATTTATGGGACAAAAACTGGTGGATTGAGTGGTAGAACATTGAATATGCAAGACGATGGAAATCTTGTGATTTACAATGCAAGAGGCTCTGCAGTTTGGGCATCAAATAATGATCACTAAAAATTATAAAAATAAAGAGATAGATTTTATTAATTATTTTTACTGAAAATGTTTTAAATTTAATAAAATTTATCTTTTTTATGTGAATTTTTTTAATGCTATTTTTGTACTTTAAATAAAATTATATGTTGGAAATCGGAGAAAGACCATGGGGAAAATATTATGTTTTGGCAGATGAACCAAACTATAAATTAAAAAGAATTGTGGTAAATCCTGGTCAAAAATTATCGTATCAATTTCATTATAAAAGACAAGAACAATGGACGATAATTGAAGGTGACGCAACTATTGTCTTAAATGACGAAGAAATAAAATTATCTTACGGAGAAAGTATTTTCATTCCACAAGGCGCAAAACATCGCATTATGAATTTGTCTGAAAAACCAGTTGTTTTTATAGAAGTACAAACAGGAACTTATTTTGGTGAAGATGATATTGTGCGTTTAGACGATGAGTATAAAAGAAATTAAAAATTTCTGGCAAAAAAAATTCTAAAAACTAATACCAATAATATTTACTCATGAATTTTAAAATTGGTTGGCAAAAGAGTGATTTCCTTTTTAAAAATGAAATCCCTCTTTTTTTTATTGCGATATATTTCGTGCTTAGTCTTATTAATAATTTATTTTTAGGCGCAAATCCAAAGCAGTCTTTTTTACCGATTTTATTGCTTCTGTTACTTTTTGTAATTACCTATTTTTCAAGCAAAGAAATCCCGAAAAGTATTTCTGAAAAGAAAATAATTTTATTTGTAGATTTTATTTTACTCATTAATGTGATATTTTTCATCACTGGTAAATTTAATTCTGAAGGTCATTTTTTGAATGTATTAAGAGAAAAAGCGGGTTTTAACGTAAAAGTATTTTTCATCATTTTCTCTTTAATATTTTTTGCGGTAAAGATTTTTTATAGAAAATTATTTACGCTTCAGTGGAGTTTTATTTTTACTGCCCTATTTTTCTTTACTTCTTTGCTTTTAATTCCGCTTTTATATCCAACTCCTTTTATAGATTTATTTATTATTTTGAAACAGTCAATTGTCGATATTTCTCAAAATATCGATCCTTATAACAGAGTTTTTCCAGATATTTATAATGGAAATTACGATTACACTTACTTAAAACAAGACATTAAACTCGTTTATTGGCCGTTCAATTTGTATCTTTTATATCCTTTTCAAGTAATTTTTGGAGATTTAAGATTCGCCTATATTTTTTCGTTAGTCATAAGTTGCTTTATTTTATATTTAGGGACTAAGAAAAATAAAATTGTTTTTTATCTTTCATTTATTTTATTATTTAGCAATCCATATACTTTTTATATGGTAAAATATGCGTGGATTGATATTTTAGCATTTCCATTTTTTGCCTTGTATTTTCTTCTTTTCAAAAGTAAAAAATATGTGATTGCTTTTATTATTTTAGGGATTTTGATGGCTTTAAAACTCTATTATATTTTTTTACTACCGATTTCCATTTTATATTTTTACAACATCACAAAGAAATTGTCTCAAACAATTTTAATTGGAATTTTAAGTATTTTCATTTCAATAATTTGTTTTTTGCCATTTTTATTTACTAATGAACAAGCGCTAATTTACACCATCACTTATTTTCTAAAAAGTTTACCGAGGTTTGATTCTCTTTCTATAACTGGATATTTTGCGCAGTTTGGTTTAAATATTAATTTATTTAGTTCATTTCTTTCTCTTTTAATAATTGCAATAATTTTTTTACGGATTTGGAAAAATAAGCGCGCTTCAATACTTTTTCAAATTCAAGATTTAGTTCTTATTTTATTTGCTTTATTTATTTTTGGAAAACAGGCTTTTGGGAATTATTATTTTAATTTAATGTTTCTTGCAATTATTTATATTTCCATTTTATTGGAAAAAAAAGAAATAGTGACAAAGGAAATTTCCTGAAATTCTTCTAAATAATAATACTTAAATTTGGTCAAATTAATTTCCCATGAAATGCAAAATCTGTAAAGAGAATTCTTCTAAAATTTTTGAAAAAATTGTTTTATTAAAATATCCAAGTGCGTATTATCAATGTACAAATTGCGGGTTTGTGCAAACTGATGAGCCAATTTGGTTAGAAGAAGCCTACGGAAATGCAATCACTTCTTTGGATATTGGAATTTTAAATCGCAATGATTTTTTAAAAGATGAAATCAGCAAAATAATAGATTGTTGTTTCCCAGAAGCAAAACTTTTTTTAGATTTTGCGGGCGGTTATGGTTTGTTTGTTCGCTCAATGCGTGACAAAGGTTTTAATTTTTACAGACAAGATATTTATTGTGAAAATTTATTTGCTGTCAATTTTGATATTGAAGATATTCCACAAAGAAAATTTGATATTGTGACCGCTTTTGAAGTTTTCGAACATTTAGAAAATCCGCTTCAAGAAATTGAAAATATTTTAAAATTTTCTAATCATCTTATTTTTTCTACCGATTTAGTTCCGCAGAAAACTTCGGACATTGAAAACTGGGTTTATATTGCACAAGAAACCGGACAACACATCGCATTTTATACAGAGAAATCTTTAATAATTATTGCAGAGAAGTTCGGAAAAAATTATTATCACGCAAATAACGTTCATGTTTTTACAACCAAGACTTTTTCAAAAAGTCAAATTAATTATGCTTTCAAAAGAAAAAGAGAACATCAATTATTGTTTGGTTCCATTAAATTAAAGAATAAGAAATTCCGTATTAAACGAGAATCTTATCAAGAAAAAGACTATCATTTTATTAAAAAAAATCTTAATTCAAAATAATTATTCCCAAAAATATTTTCTATTCCTACCGCGTAATTTATTTTGTAAATTTTTAAATTGGAGTTTAATTCTTACACCCAAAAGCGTTTTCATTTTATCAATTTTTTGTTGAAGTAATTGATTTTCAAATTTTAAATAATCTTCTGCTTTGCTATTTTTATTTCCCCTATTTGAAATAAGTTCTTCATTTATAAATTTTAATCGTGCTTCAATTTTTTCGCCCATTTTTTTTGGACTTAAATTTTGTTTCACAAAATCTTGACCTTTTTTTGCAATTTTATTTGCTTCTTCAGGATTTTCTAGCACAAATTTCATTAATTCTGCTGCATGAGAAATATCTGGATATGCCCAAATACTTTTTCCACCCACGAAGGAATAATTATCTCCTGTGTCAATCATTTCATATTTTACTAAAAAACTATTATTAACAGTCATAAATTCTATATTCGCAGAATAAGCCGTTCCAATAACGGGTTTTCCTAAATACATAGATTCTGCCATTGTAAGTCCGAAACCTTCAGATCTGTGAAGTGAAACAAAACAATCACAAGAATTCATTAAACTATATAATTTATTTTGCTCTAAAATTTCTTCAATTAGAATTATACTTTTATTGTCGCCAATTCTGTCCATTAACAATTTTTTCTCTTTCGGAAATTCTTTGCTTAGTGAAGATTTAATAACCAATAAAACTTCAGAATTATTTTTGCCAAAAGATTTTTCATACGCATCAATCACGCCCAAAGGATTTTTTCTCACAATAGAACTGTAATAATCAAACATCGACAAGAAAATAAATTTGTCTTCTGGCAAATTAAAATCGCTTCTGTTGAAATTTGTTTTTTCAATTTCAATCGCGTGCATTATTTTAATAACAGGAATGGGCGAAACTTTAGAAATCGCTTCAGTACAAAAATTACTCGGCACCCAAATTTCATTAAATAAACTGAAAAATACTTTTGATTCTTCAGGAAAACTCTCTAATTCCCACGCCCAAAATGCAATGTTATATTTATTTTCAAAATAAGATTTATCGGTTTGAGATAATACAGATGGTAACTTATCGATGTTAATTTGAACTAAATTAATATTATACGGATTATCAGGAGAAACTTCCAATTTATTTTGAGCGGCGTCTGCAATATGTTTAGAAATTTCAATATTAAAATCATTAATCACAAAAGGAATAGAAGTGGTTTTTACAGCGCGAATATTTGAACGAACGCCTTCGCCGAGACCGAATTGTTTGTTTATATATCCAGAAATATTAATTCCAAATTGATCTGTATTTTGTTTCATTGTAAAATTCTATCTTTGATAAATTAATGTAAGCAAATTTAATTTTTATTCTTTAATTTTCTTTTAAAAGACTAATAATGAACAAACTTTTTTTTAAAAAATATTTTTACAAATATACCAATAAGGAGAAATATCGAAATCTAAAAGAAGAAATCCGTTTTGCCAATAGAAAAAGCAAATTAACTTCGGATTTCTACAATAAAATCTCTGAAATTCAAAAAAATATTAAGGAAGAAAAAACACTAAATTTTAAACATTCAGGACATATCGGAGATGTAATGTACGCTCTTCCTGTGATACAAGAACTGAGTAAAACGCACACTTGTAATTTAGTGATTCAGGTAAATAAACCAACAAGTTATGCGCATAAACATACATCTGGAAATGTTTATATTAATGAAAAATTATTTTCAAAATTTTTACCGCTTCTAGATAATATAAAATATCTCAATAAAGTTAAAAAATTAGAGAATCAAAAAATACATATCGATTTAGATTTGTTTCGTGAATTTCCTTTTCAACTTAATTTCATTACAGTTCGTTGGTTTTCACAATTAACTGCGGTTTTTCCAGACTTTTCAAAGCCTTGTTTGGAAGTAGAACCGCATTCTTCTATTAAAAATAAAGTGGTGATTATCCGAACATTTAGAGCGCGGAATTCTTTTGTAGATTATTCTTTTCTGAAAAATTATGATGATTTACTTTTTGTGGGACTTCCAGATGAATATGAAGACTTAAAAAAATCTGTCCCGAATTTAGAATTTTATGATGTGAAAGATTTTCTAGAATTGGCGCAAATGATTAAAGCTTCCAGATTTTATTTGGGTAATCAATCTTTTGGTTTTGCAGTTGCAGAATGTTTAAAAGTGCCTCGTTTGTTAGAAGCGTATGCAGATTTTCCTGTGGTTCATCCTATTGGAGGAAATGGTGCGGATTTTTATTTTCAGCAACATTTTGAAGAACTATTTGATACTTTTTACAAACTATAAATTAAAAATAGTTTCTACCCAATTCTCCAAAGTATATTTTTTATAGATTTCTTCAGGTAACGGCTCATAAAGTGTTTCAAAAAACATTGTGTTTAAATTGCTTAAATCTTTATTTAGAATTAAAATATTTTCTGGTTTATAAAAATCATAATTCTTAATAGATTGATTATCAGTAATTATTTTTTTTTGAAGAGCCATTGCTTCAAAAATGCGAAAACTTAAACCACTTTGGTTTTCACGAACCAAATCCAATAAAACTTTCCCTTTTTGGTAAAATTTCGGAATGTTTTTTTGATTTATTCTTCTCGTTTGGTATTTTCTCGAAATATTTTCTCCCGTAAAACTTACGAATTTTAAAAGATTTTTTTTCCAGGTTTTTTTCCCGACAATTACATATTGATAAGTGAGTCCCAGTTTCTCAAGTCGATCTGTTATTTTATATAAAACCTTTAATCGTTCGTCGTAAGATGCAAGATATACCAAATCAAATTCAGCTTTTTTTTCTAGTTTTACTTTTTCTAAATAATTGTAATTATTAATTTTTGTAAAACCATACTTTGCCACATCTTCAGAATCAAAAGAATAAACGCTGTCAAATAAATACAGGATTTTTCCCGCCGGACAACGAGCTAAACTATCGTACAAATATGCGATATACCGCTTAGTAAACTTTTTTATTTCTATATGAAATTTTTCTTCTATCAATTCCGGATTGATAATTAAAATCTGATCTTGATGTCCCAATTTTTCTAATTCTTCTAGAATGAACTGTTGCCGTTTTTCATTTTTGATATTTTTCTGTAGAAAAACTTTAGAAAAAGTATTGGTGATTTTTGCCGAGAAATTTTTGTGTTTGTATGCGCCGATATTAATGTGATGCGCTTCAATCCCTTTTTTGCGCAAGGTTGCTGCAATATGTTCATCGTAATTCCAAAAATCAAAACTTATAATACAGATTTTCATCAAGATTTTTTTTCCTTTACGCCAAGTTAAGATTTTTTTTCAACACTTTTTAGAGATTCGTAGGTTTCAAAAACGCTTAAACTTTGCAAATAAGACAATTGAAAGCCTTCTGTTCCATCTAAAATTCCTAATTTTAAAATATAAGATTTAAAAAACTTAAAAGCCGTTTTTAAATATTGAGTAAAAATGCTAAAACGTTTTCCTTTTAAAAATATTTCTTCTCCTTTTAATTTACCATAATGAAGCATTTTTGCTTCGTAGGTTTTATAACTTTCCACAGAATAATGAAGAAGTTTATTTTTTAAAAAACCGATTTCGCCTTGTACTTCTAAAGTTTCATGCACTTTTTTATCAGAGATGTAATGGCATTTACTTTTTCTAAAAAGACGAAAATTTTTGTCTTTTTGTGTTCCAGAATAATTTAGAGCTTTTCCGGCAAAAAAGAATTTCCGATAGAAATAATAAGCTTCTTTTTTATTTGACTTTTGCAGTTCTAAAAGAATTTCAGTTTCTAATTCTGGTGTAATTCTTTCGTCTCCATCCAAAAATAAAACCCAATCGTTTGTGGCATTATTTAGAGCTAAATTTCTTTGTTTGGTAAAATCTTCAAATTTATTTTGAATAACTTTTACCTTCGGAAAACTGTGAGCAATTTCTAAAGTTTTGTCTGTACTAAAAGAATCTACGATAATAATTTCATCACAAAAATGCAAACATTCCATAACTTCTCTGATGTTTTTCTCTTCGTTAAAAGTAATCATCAAACCAGAAATTTTTGGAATATCTTCGGAATATTTATTCATGAAATATTTTCTTATTTAAAAATTTAGATTTTCAGAAGAGTGTTTGTCATTCAGCAGCCATCTAAGTGACAACGAAACCAGCATTTAGATTCCCACGGAATGACAAAATGATGGTTGAATAAATTAAAAAAGACATAATTATTTGTTCATTCCGATAAAGAGAACCAAAATCTTATTTTTTAAAATTCAAAACCGTTTCCGAAATAATTCTAACACAGTCCAAAATTTGTTCTTCCGTAATTACCAAAGGTGGAGCGAAACGAATAATATTTCCGTGTGTTGGTTTTGCAAGAAGTCCGTTTTCTTTTAATGCCATACAAAGATTCCACGCCGTTTCACTTTCTGGCGAGTCATTTATTAAAATTGCATTTAACAAACCTTTTCCGCGAACTTTTGTAATTAAATCTGTTTTCTCAATCACTTTTTGAATTTCTGCACGAAATAATTTTCCTAATTCTTCCGCTCTTTCTGAAAGATTTTCTTCTTCTACAACTTCCAAAGCTGCGGTTGCAACTGCACAAGCTAAAGGATTTCCACCAAAAGTAGAACCGTGTTGTCCGGGTTTTATGACGTTCATAATTTCATCATTTGCTAAAACCGCGGAAACGGGATACATTCCACCAGAAATGGCTTTTCCTAAAATTAAAATATCGGGTTGCACATTTTCATGATGACAAGCAATTAATTTACCGGTTCTTGCGATTCCTGTTTGAACTTCATCGGCGATAAAAAGTACATTATATTTTTTACAAAGTTCAGAAGCTTGTTTTAAATAACCTTCATCTGGAACGTAAACTCCTGCTTCACCTTGAATTGGTTCAACTAAAAATCCTGCGATGTTTTCAGAATCACTTTTTAAAATTTCTTCTAAAGCCGAAATATCATTGTAAGGAATTTTCACAAAACCAGGCGTAAAAGGACCATAATTTTTACTTGCATCTGGATCATTTGAAAAAGAAACAATCGTAGTTGTTCTTCCATGGAAATTATTTTCACAAACAATTATTTTCGCAGAATTTTCTGAAATTCCTTTTACTTCGTAACTCCATTTACGCGCAATTTTCACGGCAGTTTCTACAGCTTCTGCGCCGGAATTCATTGGTAAAACTTTATCGAAACTTAAAAGATGCGTAATTTTTTTCTCGTAAGTTCCTAGTTTATTATTGTAAAAAGCACGTGAAGTTAGACTTAAAGTTTGAGCTTGATTAACTAAAGCTTCTACAATTTTCGGATGAGAATGCCCTTGGTTCACAGCAGAATAAGCTGAAAGAAAATCATAATATTTTTTTCCTTCTACATCCCAAACAAAAACACCTTTTCCTTTTTCTAAAACCACAGGAAGCGGATGATAATTGTGAGCGCCGTATTTATTTTCTAGTTCAATGTAATATCGAGAATCTTTCAGAGAGGTTTGCATAAGTTTTATATTAAAAAAGTTATCCGGAGATAACTTTAGATTTTTGTTAATTATTGTCGAAGTTTTTATCAATTACGAAATCTTCCATGAATTTTGTGGTGTAATTTCCTGCCAAATAATCTTCATTTTCCATTAATTGACGGTGAAAAGGAATTGTAGTTTTAATACCTTCCACATAAAATTCATCTAAAGCACGTCGCATTTTTGCAATGGCTTCATCTCTGGTTTGCGCCGTTGTAATTAATTTTGCAATCATAGAATCATAATTCGGCGGAATTGTATAACCAGAATAAACGTGAGTATCTACGCGAATTCCGTGTCCACCTGGAATATTTAATTCTGTTATTTTCCCGGGTGATGGGCGGAAATCATTAAATGGATCTTCGGCATTTATTCTGCATTCAATTGAATGTAGTTTTGGAAAATGATTAATTCCACTAATAGGTGAACCAGAAGCTAAAAGAATTTGCTCACGAATCAAATCATAATCAATTACTTGTTCGGTAATTGGATGTTCTACTTGGATTCTGGTGTTCATTTCCATAAAATAAAAATCTCTGTTTTTATCTACCAAAAATTCTATTGTTCCAACGCCTTCGTAAGCAATATATTCTGCAGCTTTCACTGCGGCATCACCCATTCTTTTACGAAGTTCATCTGTCATAAATGGAGATGGAGTTTCTTCCGTTAATTTTTGATTTCTTCTTTGGATAGAGCAATCTCTTTCTGAAAGGTGACAAGCTTTTCCGTATTGGTCTCCTGCAATTTGAATTTCAATATGTCGTGGTTCTTCAATTAATTTTTCCATATACATTCCACCATTTCCAAAAGCAGCAACCGCTTCTTGAATAGCAGAATCCCACATTTCTTTCAAATCTTCTGCTTTCCAAACCGCGCGCATTCCTTTTCCACCACCACCTGCGGTAGCTTTTATCATTACCGGATAACCTGTTTTTTCTGCAATTTTTACTGCGTCTTCATAAGAATCTATTAAGCCATCTGAACCTGGAACACAAGGAATCCCAGCTTCTTTCATGGTTTTCTTTGCAGTGGCTTTATCGCCCATTTTTTCGATTTGCTCCGGAGTGGCGCCAATGAATTTTATTCCATTTTTTTCACAAATTCTAGAAAAATTAGCATTTTCTGAAAGAAATCCATATCCTGGGTGAATTGCATCTGCATTTGTAATTTCAGCTGCAGAGATTATATTTGGAATTTTTAAATAAGAATCTTTACTTGCAGGTGGTCCTATGCAAACGGCTTCATCTGCAAACCTTACGTGCAAACTATCTTTATCTGCCGTAGAATATACAGCAACCGTTTTGATGCCCATTTCCTTACAAGAACGAAGAATTCGCATTGCGATTTCTCCACGATTAGCTATTAATATTTTTTTAAACATCTTAGAAATTTTAAATTTTAAATTTGAATTTTAAATTATTTTAGATGGATTTCATCTAAAATTTATAATTTTTAATTTAAAATTACTTTAAGAAGGATCTACCAAAAACAAAGGTTGATCGTATTCTACAGGAGACGAATCATCAACTAAAATTTTAACGATTTTTCCGCTTACTTCTGCTTCAATCTGGTTGAAAAGTTTCATGGCTTCAATTACGCAAACTACTTTGTCGGAGGTAACAGAATCACCCACATTAACGAACACATCTTTATCTGGAGAAGGTTTTCTATAGAAAGTTCCTATCATAGGAGATTTTATTGTGATGTATTTGCTTTCATCCGCAGAAGAAGCATTATTAGTAGAAGGATTTTCAGCTTTTGGTGCGTCTGCATTTGTTTGTGGTGCAAGAGCTTGCTGAAACATTTGTGGTTGTGCCACATAATTTACTGCATCGCTACCCGCCAAAGGAGTTTTGATGTTAATTTCAAAATCTTTTGTTTTGTATTTTACTTCAGAAACACCTGCTTTTGCTACAAATCTAATAAGATTCTGTATGTCTTTTAAGTCCATAAAATGAATATTTTTTATATGCCAAAGATAATAAAAAACAACAAAAAACCACTCAAATTTTTAATATTTGAGTGGTTTTGTATGTTTTTAGCGTAAAAAATGAAGTTTAGTTTTCTTCAGTAGAAGCTACTTCTTTCTCCATTACAATTTTTCCTCTGTAGTATAATCTCCCTTCATGCCAATGCGCTCTATGATAAAGATGCATTTCACCAGAAGTAGCATCTTTCGCTATTTGAGGAACAATCGCTTTATAGTGTGTTCTTCTTTTATCTCTTCTTGTACTGGATTGTCTTCTTTTAGGATGTGCCATTTTGTAAATTTTAAATTTTAAATTTTAGTTTAAAATTATATTGTTTATTTTTATTTTTTTAAATTTTTCAACGCGTTCCAACGTGGGTCTATATCTTCCTCTTTTTCCGTTTCTGTTTCTTCATTTGGACTGAATTTTTCTAAAAGTGCTATATCTTCTTTTGAAAGTTTTGGTGACACTTTTTTCATCGGCACAGTTAAAACAACATCTTCGTAAAGGAGTTGTGCAATATTAAAAGCGTTATCTTTATGAGGAATAACAATTACATCTACGTCACTGTCATCATAAATTTCGCCAAATTTTACCAAAACTTTTATTTGATTTTCAATAGGATAATCAAATTCCGAAGTGGTAATATCACAAACTAACTGTATTGTTCCGGCAACATTAATCTCAATTTCCAAAAAAGTAGAATGTTTATTTAATAGAACATCTGCGGTTATTTTTGGATTTGAAAACTCTTGCTCAGTCTCAAATAAATTAAAGAACGCTTGATTTACTTCAAATCTAAAGTTATGCTTTCCGTCTTTTAAACCGGAAAATGCGATATCATAGTTTCTAAATTTGTCCATAAAATCGGTTTGCAAAAATAAATTAATTTTTTAATATAACAAAATGTTTTTACTTTTAAAATTTTAAAATTTTGTTTTAAAGTTTTATCGCTCTTCTCGATATCTGTTTTCGGGACTTTGTTTTTTTACAACCAATCTATTTTCGCGCAATTCACGGTACTCTGTTCGGTTATTAAAAATTTTAATTCCTGTGAAAATAGCTTCAGAAAAAGATTTTTCATCTGCGGTATTTTCTCCTGCAATATCATAAGCAACGCCGTGATCTGGTGAAGTTCTTATAAAAGGTAATCCCGCTGTGAAATTGACGCCATCTTCGTAAGCAATTGTTTTAAATGGTGTCAAACCTTGATCGTGATACATTGCTAAAACGGCATCGAATTTTTTATAATTTCCTGGTTGGAAAAAACTATCTGCAGGATATGGACCAAAAGTTAAAATTCCATTTTCAAATAATTCTTGAATTGCGGGAGTAATAATTTCTATTTCTTCTTTGCCAATTGCGCCGCCGTCTCCTGCGTGTGGATTTAGACCTAGAACTGCAATTTTTGGTCTTTCAATACAGAAATCTTCAATTAAAGTTTGGTTTATTATTTTAATTTGTTTTTTAATTGTTTCTTTTGAAATATTCTGCGCTACTTCTGAAACAGGAATATGATGTGTAGAAACGGCAACTTTTAAATCTTCTGTCACCAAAAACATCACTCCCTTTTTATCCATTTTTTCTTCCAAATATCCAGTGTGTCCTGCGTGTTTGAAACCTTGTTTCAACATTTCATCTTTGTTTATGGGCGCTGTAACTAAAATATCAATATCATTATTTAAAAGTGCTTCTGTAGCTGCTTCCAAAGAATCAATCGCCATTTTTGTGGATTCTTCTGTGGGTGTTCCAAAATTGATAGTTACATTTTCTTTCCACAGATTTACCATATTTATTTTCCCATTTACCGCATCTTTTACATCATCAATGTAATTAAAATTAAGTTGCATTTTGAAAACATTTTTCTGATAGGTAAATAATTTCCCGGATGCAAAAATAATAGGTGTAAAAAAATCGGTAATACTTTTATCTTTCAAAGATTTCATTATGATTTCTGGACCAATGCCGTTGAAATCTCCAACTGAAATTCCTACTCTTATTTTATGATGTTTAGAACTCATTTCTTTATCTTTGAAGTTGTAATTAAAGTTTACAAATTTAACAAAATTAATTTAGCAAACAGTTTTGCATTGTTTGTTCTGAAAAAAAGTTCGCCAACTTTTTAGCCCTGATTGAAGTGGAAATCCTTTTTTTGTTTGGGAAATTGCGAAGGGAAAAAAAGATTGCAACGAAAAGCAGGTAGAATGTTCGGAAAATGATATAACATAATGCTCCTAAAAAAATAAAAAATGTTCACAGGAATTATTGAAGGAACTGGAAAAGTTCAAAACGTAGAAAATAACGGAAAAAATATAGATTTCACTTTGGAATGTGATTTTACAAACGAGTTGAAAATTGACCAAAGTTTAGCGCATAATGGTTGTTGTTTAACGGTTGTAGAAATAAATCATCCACGTTACAAAGTAACAGCAATAGATGAAACACTTCAAAAAACAAGTTTAAAACATTGGAAAATTGGTTCCGAAGTAAATTTGGAACGATGTTTGAAATTTGAGGGAAGATTAGACGGACATTTGGTGCAAGGACATGTAGATGAAACTGCAATCGTAACGGGAATTGAAAATCGAGATGGAAGTTATTTTATTACTTTTAAAATGAAAGAAAGTTCGCCATTTATTATGGTTCCGCAAGGTTCAATTACTGTAAATGGAATTAGCTTAACTGTTGCAGAAAGTACAAACACAGGATTTTCCGTCGCAATTATTCCTTACACTTGGAACTTCACAAATATGAAAAATTTGAAAGTTGGAGATGAGGTAAATTTAGAATTTGATATTATAGGAAAATATATTACTAAACTAATGAATAGACAAAATGCCGCTTACAAAATATAGAGGATATAGCCTGAGAAAAAGGATTTTTTGGGGTTTTTTGACGATTTGTCTATTAAGTGTCATGGGAACTGGTGCTTTATCTTATTTCATCCTGCAAACAAATTCTGCAGAACAAAGCAGAACGCAACTGCAAAATAAATCTGAAGCTTTAATGGCTTATTTGGATTATGCTGTAAGTCATAATCAAGTGCAAACTAAAGATCTAAAAAAAGTTTTAGGAAATAAAATTTTTGAAATTGCAGACATTAATAAACATGATGTAATTATCTACGATTTAGAAGGCAATTATTTACTTTCAAACAGAGATGAAAGTTTAGTAAAACCAAAAAAAATCCCTCTTTCTATATTAAATAAAGTATTAAAGAAAGATAGTAGAGTGGATTTTGAAAGCTTTGATAAAAGCAGTAATTCTACTGTTACGTCTTCTTATATTATTTTGAAAAATAATATGTTGGAACCAATTGCGATTGTTTATTTGCCTTTCTATCACAATGATAGTAGTTATTTTAGTATTTTTAATAAGTATTTGAAATTATTTATAATTTTAAATATTTTCATTATTTCATTTAGTATTTGGTTGAGTTGGATTATTTCTAAAAATTTAACTAAAACCATCACGAAATTTTCAGAGATGATAACTAAAATTACACTCTTTGAAAAAGATTTAAAACCCATTAAATATTTTCAAAATGATGAATTGAGCTCTTTGGTAAAATCCTACAATAAAATGATTTTACAAATACAAGAACAAAAACAACATTTAAGTTTTGTAGAAAAAGAAACAGCTTGGACCTCTATGGCAAAACAAGTAGCGCATGAAGTGAAAAATCCACTCACGCCAATGAAATTAACTATTCAGAATTTTGAAAGAAAATTTGATTGCAACGATCCTAAAATCAATGAAAAAGTAAAAAAATTAAGCCATTCTCTCGTTCATCAAATAGATTTGGTTGCAGCTGTTGCAACTGCTTTTTCTCAATTTGCACAACTTCCAGAGAAAAATAATGAAATTTTTGATCTTTATAAACAAGTAAAAGAAATCCTTTATATTTTCAGTGATGAAAATGTTCATTTGCACACAAGTCAAAAATATATTGAGATAAATATGGATAAAATTTATTTGTCAAGAATTATTATCAATTTAGTAACAAATGCAATTCAGGCACAAGATGAACATCGGAAATCTATTATTAATGTAGATTTAGAAGTGATAAATAAAAGAATAAATATTTCTGTAGAAGATAACGGCATTGGGATTCCCGAAGAAATGCAAGAGAAAATTTTTGAACCCAATTTCACCTCTAAAAATAGTGGAATGGGACTTGGTTTAACCATGGTTAGGAAAATGGTTTTGGATTATGATGGTGAAATTACCTTGCATTCTGAAGTTGGAAAAGGCAGTCGATTTACGATTTCCTTTCCAGTAAATATTTAATTTTTAAAAGTTGAAACCATTTCAATTTAAAAACTTCTCTATTCTTCAAGAGGAAAATGTTTTTCGTGTTGGGACAGATGCGGTTTTGCTTGGTGCACTTTCTTCTGTAAAAAATGCTCAGAATGTTTTAGAAGTAGGAAGCGGTTCCGGAATTATTTCTTTAATGATTGCGCAAAGAAATAAAAATGCAACTATTTTAGCAATTGATATTAATAAGAAAGCAACACAATTATCAGCTTTAAATTTTAAAAATTCTCTTTATTTTAATCGGCTTTCTGCTAAAAATATAGATTTTAATAATTTTTCTTCTACACCTAAATTTGATTTAATCATTTGCAATCCACCTTATTTTGATGTTACACCGCAATCTAATAAAGATGAAATCGCACGTCAAAAAATTCATTTAAATTTCTCAGATTTAATAATTAATGCAGCTCTACAATTAAATAATAATGGTATTTTTTCCGTTATAATTCCAGCAGAAAGTGAAGTAGATTTTGAAGAATTGGCTTTGCGAAGTTCTCTCTATCTTTCAAAGAAAATCATCATTCTTGGAAGAGAAAACTTAAAACCCAAAAGACTTATTTTAGAATTTAAAAAAGAGAAAAGTTCACCCGAAATATCAGAATTTATAATAGAAAAAAGTCCGAGAAAATTCTCAGACCAATATTTAGAAATCACGAAGGATTTTCATATTTTTAAATAATTTTATTCAAATAATTCTGCGGTATCCATTATAGAAACTTTTCCATCTTCACATTTTATAGCTTCTCCTGGGAAATTCTGAATCATATGATAATCGTGCGTCGCCATTACAACTGCACAATTATTTTCTTGCGCCACACGTTTTAAAAGTGTCATAATATCATTAGAAGTTTCTGGATCAAGATTTCCTGTGGGTTCATCTGCTAAAATTAATTCTGGGTGATTTAAAAGAGCTCTTGCAATGGCAATCCTTTGTTGTTCTCCACCAGAAAGTTGATGTGGCATTTTGTGTTTTTTGGTTTTCATTCCTACACTAGAAAGAACTTCGTTTATACGATCGTCCATTTTAATTTTTTCCGTCCAACCGGTCGCTTCTAAAACAAATTTTAAATTTTTCTCCACATTTCTATCCATCAGTAATTGGAAATCTTGAAAAACGATTCCTAATTTTCTACGAAGATTCGGTACATCTCCAGCTCGAAGAGTTTCTAACTTAAAACCAGCCACATTTCCGGAGCCAATTTTCAACGGAAGATGACCATAAAGAACCTTTAACAAAGAACTTTTACCAGAACCAGTTTTGCCAATTAAATAGCAAAAACGACCTCTTTGAATATGAAGATTAACGTCATTTAAAACCGTAAAATTTTTCTGAACAATTTTTGCATTGTTTAGATAGATGATATTCTCTCCATTTTCATTTCTATGTGGCATATTCTTTTAGTTTTGGTTCATTGTTGGATTGCAGGTCAAAAATAATTAAAAAACTCTCGCAAATCCTAAATTTTAGCAAATTTTAACAACAAAAAATGCTTGAATTTTTTTATTCAAGCATTTTATAAATATTTTTAAAAAACGAATTATCTTTTTGCACGCACACCAGAAACAGTAAGGCTTTTTCTGCCTTTTGCTCTTCTTGCAGCTAAAACTCTTCTACCGTTCGGCGTTGACATTCTTTCACGGAAACCGTGTTTGTTTCTTTTTTTTCTTTCAGATGGTTGGAAGGTTCTTTTGCTCATGACTTGATATATTTAGCCTTTATTATTCTTAAAATTCAGATTGCAAAGATATAAATTATTTTAAAATCTACAAACCTAATTTCTCTTTTTTTAAATATTTTATAGAATTTATTTTTGCTTTTTAAATCACTGTTAATGAATAAATTGCGATTTATATTAATAGTTTTAAAAGCTAATCTTCTTATAAAAACCTATATTTGTCATCTTAAAAATACTTAATTAATGTTTACTTCTCAAGAAATTTCAGATATAAAAAACTTACTATCACCAAATAAAAATATAGTTATTATTACGCATCATAATCCCGATGGAGACGCTATTGGTTCATCTTTAGGTTTAAAAAATTTTTTAAAAAATAAAGGAATTGAAGCGACAGTTTTGGTTCCAAATGATTTCCCAAAATTTTTAAAATGGATGCCAAATTCTAAAGAAATAATTATTTCAGAATATAAAAGAAAAAAAGCTGGAGAAGCTATTTATAAAGCAGACGTCATTTTTTGTTTAGATTTTAATGCGGCTTCCAGAATTGGAATCTTAGGAGATTGGTTTACGAAATCATGGGCAAAAAAAATCTTAATTGATCATCATCAACAACCAGAAAATTTTGATTTTGTTTATTCAGATACTTCTGTTCCTGCAACTTGTCAAATGATTTATCATTTTATAGAAGCTTTAGACGAAGTTAATTTAATTGGTAAAGGTGTTGCAGAATGTCTTTATACAGGAATTATGACCGATACAGGTGGGTTTAGATTTCGTTCTACAAGTGCAGAAACGCACAGAATTACCGGGAATTTAATTGAAAAAGGAGCAGATCCTGCAATGATTTCTTCCAACACTTGGGACACAAATACCATTTCTCGTTTGCATTTATTGGCTTTGGTTTTGGGTAGAATAGAAACAGTGCAAGATGGTGAAGTTGCGATTTTGTGGTTAAAAAGAGAAGAACTGCAAAATCTTGGATTTCAAAAAGGCGATACAGAAGGTTTTGTAAATTACGGTTTGAGCATAAAAGGAACCAAAGTTTCTGCATTTTTTATGGAAGATTTATATGAAGATTTTATAAAAATTTCTTTCCGAAGCAAAGATGCAACAGACGTGAATCAATTTTCACGGAAATATTTCAATGGCGGCGGTCATATCAACGCGGCGGGTGGAAGATGTGATAAAACATTGGAGCAAACCATTTTAGAATTCAAGGAAATTATTGCAATCGAAAAATTGTAATTCAAACTTTAAAAAAAGGATAATTTCATTCTATTGATTTTAAAAAACTTTTATGACTTTTGAGTAAAATGTTGTTTAAAAAACCAGATATTTCGGTAAATCGTGAAGTAATTCTGTGTTGATTATTGCAGCGCAAATTTCAGGTTTTTCCAGTTGTCCCATGTGTCCGCAATCTAAAACATAAGATTTTATATTCGTTTTCTCGGGGATATTTTTTAAAGTTTTTTCTGTATTAACTGCTGAATCGTGTTTTCCTGTGAGAACTAAAATTTTTCCATCAAGATTTTTTAAAAGTTCTAATTTATCCGTTCTTGCAATCATTCCTTTTACAGCAGCTAAAACACCAGAATTGTCCGTTGATAAAGCAGTTTCTTTTGCGAAATTTATTTTACCTTCTAAAATATCTTTCTCATTTGGATTAAATAAATTCGGAATTCCCGCATTCACATAATGTTTAAATGCATCTTTTATAATTCTTAAACTTTTGCTTCTTTGGTCTTTTTTCTCTTCATCATCTGCAAGAAAAGTGGAAAAAAATAAGGTCAGACTTTTCAGTTTTTCAGGAAATAATTCCGCAAATGCCAAAGAAACGTAACCGCCCATAGAATGACCCAAGAGATGAATCTTTTCTAAATTTAATTCTGAAATGACTTTTTCTACTTCAATCGCCATCATTTCCATTGAATGGATTTCACCGTAATTGTCAGATTTTCCGTGGCCCGGTAAATCAATTTTTATGATTTTAAATTTTGTAGAAAGATGAGGTTCTAAGAATTTCCAGATATCTGAATTTTCCATAAAACCATGAAGTAAAACTAAATTTTCTTTTCCCTTTCCGGATAATTCGTAGTGTAACATCGTATTTCTTTTTAAAAATTAAATTTAAAAATTAAGAATGACTTAGGGAATTATTTCTGGCGTTTTATGTGAAGTTTAAAAAAGGTAAATTGCATTTATATTTAAATCAAAAAAATAATATGAAAAATTTATTTGTTATTTCATTTTTGCCGCTTTTGATAAATTGCACACCAATAATTAAATCTGCAGAAACTACTTCTACCACTTCTACCGAAATTTTAAAGCAGAAATTAAAAGAAAATCCCTTTTTGGTGGATGTAAGAACGCCGCAAGAATTTGCAGAAGGCAGCGCGAAAGGCGCCGTAAATATTCCTTTAGAGGAAATCCCGAAACGCATTTCAGAATTTGAAGGCAAGAAAAATATTATTACTTTTTGTGTAACCGGAAAAAGAAGTACAAAAGCCATTTCCATTTTAAATGAAAACGGAATTAAAGATGTTACTAACGGAATTGGTTTAGAAAATGTGAAAAAACTTCAGGATAAAAAGTTTAAATTTTGATTAATTAATGATAGTTAGAATATGATTGGATTACGAGTATTATGCTATATATTCAAAATCATTAAATATATCAGAATAAAATCATTAAATAATTTATTAAACTTGTGTAAAATAGAGATTTTTATTTATATTTGTAATTAAGAAAACAAAGTGCCTTCTAATACATTAAAAATTTATTATTATGAAAAAATTAATTTTACTAGCAATTCTTTTTGTTGGTTTTGCTAATGCTAAATCAGTTGAGATTAAGAACACCAAAAAATCTTAGTTACAAAATTATTAAAAGAAAAAAACACAACAACTCAATCGAAGGTAATTCAAGAATTAACCACATATCGTTATTTCTCTACTTGTGGAGTTAATGTAGTTACATATCAGGCAGGAGATTGGGGACAACAAAATCAGATTGAATGGTGTAAGGCAATTGAAGCAAATTACTGTTCTGCGGGAGCTCCTTATTCAAATACGTCGGGAATTTACTAACATAAAGATTTTTACTTTAAAAGAGATCTTAATTTTTAAGCCATCTAAGAATTCATTTTCTTCTATAAAATCAAATTTGAATAATTAGATGGTTTCTTTAAAAAATACTTTATGAATTCCACAAAGAGAAATATTCTAACATTAGTATTCTTATTTTTTTTCACTGTAATTTATTCTCAAAAAAAAGACTCACTACGTGGAAATTTCACATATTTACTAAAATCTAAATCAAATAATTTATATCCAACTAATATTTATAAAGAACTTTTTTCGCTTCAAATTAGCGATAGCCGTTCATTTTTCATTAGCGAAAATACGCTGAAATTTGACTCAATTTTTCTATCTGAAACAAAATCAATTTCAAATGGTAATTCTAAAGTTATTGACTTTAGGGGAAAGTCACTACCTAAATTAAATTCCAATTTTGTAATCATTCAATCAAATGACAATGTACAGTTTTACGGAATGGTTGGAATGTCGTTGCTGTCATATATTGAACCTAAAATCCAGGATTGGAAATTAGTTAATGAAACAAAAACTATTAATTCATTGATTTGTAAAAAAGCAGAATTAAGTTTTAAAGGAAGGTATTGGATTGCTTGGTATTCGACTGAAATACCATTTCCATATGGACCATATAAATTTGGAGGATTACCAGGTTTGATCGTAAAAATAACTGACAAACAAGAAGATTACGATTTTGAATTAGTAAAATCCATACCAAGTTCTGTTCTTAAAGGAAAAACAATAGAAATAGATAAGAGTCGTTATGAAAATTCAAAAGTAGTTACAAAAAATGAATTGTTTAAAGCGAAAGAAGATTTTAGAGAAAATTTGTCACATTCATTTGAAAATATGGGGGTAGTTCTTACTTCGGAACAAAGGGAAAATTTACGGCAAAAAGAAAAAACAAACGAATTAGAAAAAAAGGGATATAATCCTATTGAATTAGAAGATTAAAACATAATACAACATCAGCGTAATAATTTTGCAAAAAATCGTAATTATAACTATTTGTTTTGCTTTCTGATTTTATTTTAATAAATTATTATATTTATTTCAATTCTCTTTATAACTATATTCAACAATACTAATTATTTTTAAAAATTTAATCTATTTACTCTTCTCAAAATACCCAATTCCACACATCAAAAACTTTTTAAAATCTTCTTTAGACATGTAGCCAGAAACCGGCGAGTTTATTACTTTTCCATCAGGTGTCACCAAAACGTAATGCGGCTGGGAATTGTTATTAAAATTAACTTGCTGAAACAAGCTCCATTTATCGCCAATTGTTTTCACTTTTTTCAATTGTCCATTTCCCATATCAATTTTAGTTTGCTCGTTTAAAGGCAATTCTTCTTTATCGTCCACATAAAGTGACGCGAGAATCACATCGTTTTGCAAAATCGGTAAAACATCATCTTGCGACCACACGAATTCCTCCATTTTACGGCAGTTTTCGCAACCATAACCGGTGAAATCAATCAAAACTGGTTTGTTCTCTTTTTTTGCTAATTCTATGGCTTTAAAATAATCGTGTTCGGGATGCATTCCTAAAATTCCGTCATTTTCGTCATGGAAATAACTTACATTTAAAGGTGGTAAAATCCCGCTTAACAATTGTAATTTTGGTCTTTCTGCAGGAATCAACCCTTGAAATAAATAAATCACAAAAGCAATTCCTGCCACTCCAAAAAGTTTTCTGCCTAAAGAAATTTTTGGTTTTTTATCATCGTGAGGAAATCTTATAATTCCAAATAAATAAAGAACTAAACCAATTGTAATCAAAATCCAAATTGCTACAAAAAGTTCTCTTTTAAGCAAGAAAGTTTTGGTCACTAAATCTGCTTTTGATAAAAATTTCAAAGCCAAACCAAGTTCTATAAAACCTAACACCACTTTCACCGTATTCATCCAACCGCCAGATTTTGGCAAAGATTGCAACGCTTGTGGAAATAAAGCCAAAAGTCCGAAAATAATTGCCCAAGAAATTCCAAAACCAGCCAAAGCAAAAGTCAGCAACATCGGAATATTTGAAGATCCTGTAACTGCACTTCCAAGCAAACTTCCTAAAATTGGACCTGTGCAAGAAAAGGAAACAATCACTAAAGTTAATGCCATAAAGAAAATCCCGATAATTCCACCTGCATCTTCTGCTTTTGAAGATTTATTCGCGATGGAACTTGGTAAAGTAATATCATAATAACCGAAGAAACTTCCAGCAAAAAATAGAAAAATAATAAAAAACACAATGTTTAAACCAACACTTGTAGAAATTTGGTTGAACACATTTCCCGCAATTCCATCAATTATGTGAAACGGAACGCTTAATAAAACGAAAATTAAAAGAATAAAAAAGCCGTAAATAAACGCATCTCTTTTACCTTTCGCTTTGTCTTTCATTCCTTTTGTGAAGAAGGAAACTGTTAGTGGAATCATTGGAAAAACGCACGGCGTCAATAAAGCGACCAATCCGCCGATAAAACCCAAAAGTAAATACATCCAATAATTTTCAGAAGATTTTTCTTGAACCACACCGCAATCTGTGAGTGGATTTTTAAAATCTAAAGTCGAAACTTTTATATTGTTTGGATCTGTAGTTGTTGGAGAAACCTCCGAAGTTTGCATTTTTGGTTCCATTGTAGAATCCAGCAAAGTTGATGTAACAACTGTATTTCCCGGTGAAACTTCCGGATTTTCTTTTGTATCTGCAATTGCAGAAGCGGCAATTTTTTTCTGAAATTCTAAAGTATTTGGAGCGAGACAAACGCGGTCATTACAAGTTTGGTAGGTAATTTCTGCGGAAACATTTGCAGCTTTTTCAGGTTTTTTTAATTTAAATTTTTGTTTAAATAAAACTTGATTTGAATAATACACGATTTGTGCGCCAAAAGCTTCGGAAAATTCATCGTGTTTTTTACCCACTTCTGTTACTTTTCCAATTAAATCTATTCCGTCTGGAGAAGATAATTTCATTTCAGTGGGAATCCCAGAATCTGGTGGTAAATCTTTAGAATAAATATGCCAATTTTTTTCAATTGAAGCCGTTAAAACTGCTTCATATTGGTTGTTTCCTAAATCTTTTATGTCATATTTAAATTTTACCGGATCTTTTATTTGAGCCGAAAATAATTGTGAGAAGATGAGAATTATAAAGAGAAGAAACTTTTTCATTTTTATTTTTTATAATGACTTGCAAATATATTTAAAGCAAATTAAAATAGCTTAGTTTTTAAACAATAGAAGCAATTGATAGAACAAATATTTAAAGATAAATAGATAAATTTTTATTTTCTGCAAAGAATTCCCCATTTTGTCGGAACGGAATAACGCCAAGAATTTGGTCTTCAGAATCCGCCAAAACTAATACTAATTCATCAGAATCAGAAAGTTTTAAATCTCGTATAAATTTTTTGACTTTCTTTTTTCCTTTCATTCCAATTGGATTAAAAATATCTTCAGATTTTGGTTGACGCAATTTTAATGGCCAATTTATTTTATCTGAGTTTATTTCCCAAACTTTTCCAATTTCTTTATAATCTACGCAGAAATCTTTGATGTGGATTTCGTCGTTTTTTTTAATGCTAATTGGCTTAAAATCAATTACTTTTTCGTCTAAATCTTTAATAATTAATTGAGTGGAATTTACTTTTAGTTGATGCGTATTAGAAAAGAATCGGCTACCATTTTCTGCAGAGAAAATTTTTGAGATTTCATGTGGTTCCTTAAAACCATATTTTTTTAGCAGTTTAAATTTTATAAAATTGGATTCTATTTTTAATTTTGCTTTATTAAAAACTATTTTTGAATTAATTTCATCACATAAAGTTTTGCGTTTTTTTTCAATTTCTTTACTAATGAAATTTTCAGATTCTTCAAGAAACGTTAAAGTTTTGCTAAAGTTTTCTAAAAATTGCGAGTTTGTTTTCAGTAATTGGGGTGTAATTACATTTCTAATAAAATTGCGTAAATAATCTGATTTTTGATTGCTTTTATCTTCTCGAAATTCTAATTTATTTTCTGCAGCAAATCGATAAATATCTTCTTTGCTAAATTTTAAAAGCGGACGAAAGATCTGGTTGCTATTTTTCGGAATTCCACTTAAACCTTTTAAACCAGAAGCGCGAGAAAGATTAATAATGAAAGTCTCCAATTCATCATTTAAATGATGTGCAGTCGCTAAATAATCTAAATTTTCCTCTAATTTAATTTTTTCAAAAAAGGAATACCTTAAATTTCTTGCCCAAAGTTGAATGGAATTTTCTGGCTTTTTATCCTGTTCTGAAACATTATATAAATGGAATTTAATATTGTTTTTTTTGCAAAAATCTTCTACTACTTTTTCATCCAAATTCGATTCTTCACCACGAAGTTTATAATTAATATGTGCAATTTGAAAATTTATTTCTAAATTTTTAAACAAATGCGCTAAAACCATAGAATCTGAACCGCCACTTACAGCCAAAAGAAATTTCATTTCTTTATAATTTGGCATTAAAGTTGAAACTTGGTTTTGGAAGTTCTGTTTATTAAGATACATTTAACAAAGATAATTCTTCTTTGTAAAATGATTTCGTAAATTTGAATTTAATAATTCCGCACTCAAAATTGTTTTGCGGTTTTTTATAATTAAACAAACAAATTAAATTACTAAAATAAATTTTTATGAAGATTTTAAAATTTCTCGGAATCGGATTGATCGCGATTTCGCTTACTTCTTGTGTAAGTAAAAAACAATTTGAAGCTTTAAACATTAATTATAAACAATGTTTAGATGGCGCCGCAGCAAATCAAAGAACAATTCAGGATCTGCAAAATGCAAACTCTGGGCTTACAAGTGAAAACAAATTATTGAAAGATCAAAATAATTCTTTAAAATCTTCTTTAGATGCTTGTTTAGCAAACACGGGAAAAGGTTCTGCAAATATTGATAAATTGATTGGTGAAATTAATTCCTCAAACGCTTACATCAAACGCTTGATTTCTACCAATGCTAAAAATGATAGTTTAAATTTAGCATTATCTAATAAATTAAAACGTTCGTTAGACAATATTGCAGATAGCGATGTACAAGTAAAAGTTTTGAAAGGTGTGGTTATGATTTCCTTATCTGATAAAATGCTTTATAAAACAGGTAGTTTTGATGTACAACCTGCTGCGCAAGAAGTTTTAGGAAAAGTGGCGAAAGTAATTAATGATTATGATAAATATTCAGTTTTAATACAAGGAAATACTGATAATGTTCCATTGAATAGTAATTCTGTACCGAAAGATAATTGGGATTTAAGTGCGTTAAGAGCAACTTCTGTTGCGAGAATTTTGCAAAATCAATTCGGAGTTGATCCCGCAAGAATTACAGCCGGAGGAAATTCTGAATATCAACCAAAAACTACAAATATGTCAGTTTCTGGTAGAGCAGAAAACAGAAGAACGGAAATTATTATTATGCCGAAATTGGATGAGTTTATGAAATTAATGGACATTGCACCAACCAAAAAATAAACTTTTCTTTATTCTATAACAATTCCCGAAAATTGATTTTTCGGGAATTTTTATTTTAATTTTTTGATTTTCATTGGGTTTTGTCTTGTATCAAAAACATTTACAATTTCTATTCTGTTTTTCTTTTCGTTTTGCCAATATATTATTTTATAATTCTTATAAATAAGATATCTGAAATCTTTTTTATTATTAATCAGCAATTCTTCTTTTTCTCCTTTTAAAGGGAAATGCTCCAAAATTTCAACGGAATTAAAAATACCTTTTATCAATTTATCTGCAACATTAAAACTTACTTTTTAAATGGTAATAGTCAAAAATTTCATCTGTTTTTTTGATTGCAAAATTAGACCAAATAACTTTCATACTTTGTTCTTGTATCTTTCAACAACTTCTGAATGTTCCATAAATCTGCCTTCTTCAATATCACTCAAAGATTCACCAATTTCCGCGTAAAATTGTTCCAAGCTCATTGGACTTATTTCGTCAACTTTGAGAAAACTTTTTAAAGTTTTTTTCAATTTAGATATGATTTCGATATCCTGAATTTTAAAAATCTCTTTCGTTAATTCTATTTTTTCTGCGTTGATATCCATTTTTAAAATTTTTATACTTCAAAGATAGAAAAAACACTCAACAAAATTTAGTATTTTTGAGCAAACAAAATCAATGAGTTTTTTTGAAGAATTATCACCAGAAATGGATCGTTATTTAGAATTTCACGCTTCCGAAGAGCCAGAAATTTTAAAAAAATTGCGTCGAGAAACTTACCAAAAAACTACGCAACCGCACATGATTTCTGGTTATCAACAAGGAAGATTATTGAGTATTGTTTCTAAATTAATTTCGCCAAATAATATTTTAGAGATTGGAACTTTCACAGGTTACGCCACGCTTTCTTTAGCAGAAGGTTTAGCAGAAAATGGAACCATTTATACGATTGACAAAAACGAAGAATTGGCTTATTTGCCAGAGAAATATTTTAAAGAAAGTGAATTTTCTTCAAAAATAAATTTTATTAAAGGAAGTGCTTTGGAAGAAATTTCGAAGTTAAATGTAGAATGGGACTTGGTTTTTATTGATGCCGATAAACATAACTATATCAATTATTTAAATTTAATTAAACCAAAAATGAAAAGCGGCGCAGTTCTTTTAATAGATAATGTTTTGTGGTACGGAAAAGTTTTGGAAGAAAATCCCACGCAAGAATCTACAAAAATCATTAAAGAATTGAACGAATTAATTGCGCAAGACACAGATTTTGAAAATCTTATTTTACCTTTACGCGACGGTATTCAACTTGCAAGAAAAAAATAATTTATGAATAAAGCTATTTGTTGCGTTTCAGTAGCGCCAATTCGTGCAGAGTCTTCTGATAAAGCGGAAATTGTAACTCAACTTTTATTTGGCGAAAGTGTTGCAGTTTTAGAAGTGAAATCTAACTGGACAAAAATTAAAATGGATTTTGACGGTTATGAAGGTTGGATGGATACAAAACAAATTTCAGAAATTTCTGTTGCCGATTTACAAAATAGAAAAGTAAATTTAATTACAGAAAATTTTCAATCCCATATTTCTGATGAAGGGAAAATCCTTTTATCTATCGGCTCTGAAGTTAGTTTTGAAACTATTTCTACAAAGAAAAGTGAAGATTTAAGAACCAATATTATAACAACCGCAAAAGAATTTTTAAACGTGCCCTATTTATGGGGCGGGAAAAGTTTTTTTGGAATTGACTGCAGCGGATTTACGCAGTTGGTTTATAAAGTGAATGGTAAAAAAATTCCGCGAGATACTTATCAACAAGGAGAATTAGGAAAAGTTTTAGATTTTGTGGAAGAAAGTGAAGCCGGAGATTTGGCGTTTTTTGAAAATTCTGAGGGAAGAATTATTCATGTTGGAATTATGCTAAATTCACATCAAATTATTCACGCACACGGAAAAGTGAGAATTGATGAGCTGGATTCTACAGGAATTTTTAACAAAGAAAAAAATACGCACACTCACAAATTGCGGTTTGTGAAGAATATGTTGTAATGAATTATATTTATAATTTTCTGGATGGATTTAATTATGCTTTGGCGGCAATTCTGTGGGTTTACACTATTTTAAAATACAGTAATTTGCCAAAAATAATCCCTATTCATTTTGGTCTTGATGGAAAGCCAGATAACTTCGGAAATAAAGTTTGGTTTTTTTTGCTTCCAATTGTTGCTACCGGAATTTTTATTCTTATTTACAGTACAGATAAGGATTTTAAAAATGTTAATTTCCCATTTGCTTTAACAGCGGAGAATAGAGACACTCAAATTTTTATTTTCCAACTATTATCAAAACTATTATTATTGTTAATTCTACTGCTCTTCTTAGATCTTCAAAAAGGAATTGTTAAGTTTTCACTCTCTTCAAGCCCAGATTTTAAGATAAATCCTTTAAAATATATTTCTGCAATTTTTATATTAATTGCGCTTGCAGTTTTATCGGCTTATATTTACAAATAAATCATAAAATTTAGCAAAGTTTTTTGCAATACTCTTTTAAAAACAATGAAATTTCTCTACCAAATATTCATACATCTTTTAATTTTCGGAATGAGAATCGCGGCGGTTTTCAATTATAAAATAAAAAAAGGTTTAGCGGGAAGACGACAAAGTTGTGAAATTGTAGAAAAAACTTTCAAAAAAACCGACGAAATAATTTGGATGCACGCCGCAAGTTTGGGAGAATATGAACAAGGTTTGCCTGTTTTAGAACTTTTAAAGAAAGAATTTCCAGATTGTAAAATATTAATATCATTTTTCTCTCCAAGTGGTTATGAAAATGTTATTAATAAAGAAAATATTGCAGATGCCATTGTTTATCTTCCATTTGATAAGAAAAAATGGATAATAGAATTTACTTCCTATTTTAAAACAAAAATATTTTTTACCGTAAAATACGATTATTGGTACAATTTGCTAGAAGAATTAAAAAACCAAGGCGCAAAAACTTACGTTATTTCTGCGCTTTTTTATGAAACCCAAGTTTTCTTTAAACCTTACGGAAAATGGTTTGCCCAAGAATTAAGGAGAAATATTAATTATTTTTTCCACCAAACTTATCATTCTACAGCTTTGGCGAAAAGTATTGGTTTAGAAAATTCTGTAACAACTGGCGATACAAGATTTGACAGAGTAAAAGAAATTGCAAATCGGGATAATTCTGTAGAATTTATTGAAGAATTTAAAGACAAGCAGAAACTCTTAGTTTTTGGAAGTTCTTGGGAAAAGGAAGAAAAAATTGTGGAAATTATTTCAAATAAATTACAGGAAATTAAAATAATTATTGCGCCGCACGATTTAAAAAGAATCCCAGAATTAAAAAAGACTTTTCCAAATGCGGTTTTGTATAGTGCGCTAAAAAAATCTCAAGTCTTAAATCTCAAATCTCAAATTATAATTATTGATTCCATCGGTTTGCTTTCAAAAATTTATAGTTATGCAGATTTAGCTTTTGTTGGCGGCGGTTTTCACGGCGCTGGTTTGCATAATATTTTAGAAGCTGCCACTTTTGGAATTCCAGTTTTGTTTGGAAATCAATATCGAAAAAATCCAGAAGCCGATAATTTAATTAAAAATAACGGAGCAAAATCTTTTAATAACGAATATGATGCGACAGAATTTATTTTAAAAATTTTAAATAAAGATTCTACTGAAACTTTAAATAAAATGGGCGAAAATGCTAAAGAATTTATTTATTCTCAACCGAACGCAACGCATTTAATCGTAGAGAAAATAAAAGAAAACTCTACTTTAGAAAACCCTGTAGTTTAAGATCTTTCACAATTTCCGCAATATTCTTTGGGATTTTCTCTGTTTTAAAATAGCTAAAATTTAAATCATTATTGATGCACAAATTCTGCATTTTTTGGTTATCTAAAATTTCATTCAAAATATCTTTTAAAATTTCATCAATTTCCATAAAATAATCTTCATCTAATTTTAAAGTTAAAATTAAAGAACGAAAAATTTTATTAATTAAATAGAGATATAGCTTGTAAGTTTGCTCAAAACTTTGATAGGAAAACTTTTTCTTGTAAAGTATTAGAATTGATTTTACCAAAAATAAATTCAAATAAACTTCACCAAATTTATCACTTGTTACTTTTACGTGCAATGTAATTTCACCACTTAATTTTCTGATTAAAACTAAAAAATATTTCGGATTTGTAATATTTTTTGAGAAATAGCTTATTTTTTCTAAAAGTAAATCTTCAATTTCTTGCCGTTTTTCGTCAACTGTTTTGGTTTCAATGAGTTCAAAATAAAGTTTTTGGGAGAGAATTTTATCTTTTTTTAAAAGACGGAAAATCAATTTGTCTTTTTCTTTTGGCGTGAAATTGCTCAAAGCTTCTTTAAATTCTTTAGAATATTCCATTAATTGAAAAATTTTGAATATTTTAAAAATCCATTGATTGCCCAATTTGCCGTATAATAACAAGATTTTAAAGTAGAAAATTTCATATAATCTTTATAAACCAAATATTGATCAAGCATAATATTGGTTTTTTTACGAGAAACGCTACTTTCATGCATTCTATATTTTGCCATTGTTTTATTTAAAGGCTTTCCTATGGGAATTTTTTTTAATAAATTAAGCCACATCACGTGATCTTCTCTTTTGCTTCCTGCAGGGAAAAATTCTTTTCCTACTCTCTTAGAATCGTACATTGAACTTAATAAAGAAAGCCTGCAAGTTTTTAATAAATTATAGAAAGTCACTTCTTTATCTGCCTTAAAATCTTCAATCTTTGGATTTAAATTTTCATCACATCTGGCATAATTTGAATAAACCAATTCTGCTTTTTCGGTTTTCATAAAGGAAATCATTTCTTCTAAAAAATTCGGCTTCCAGAAATCATCTGCATCTAAAAATGTAATAAATCTTCCAGACGCTTTTTCTAAAGATTGATTTCTCGCAGTTCCTGCACCACCATTTTTTTTAGATTTAATTAATATAATTCTCGAATCTTCAATATTTTCAATGATTTGCACAGAATTATCATCAGAATTATCATCAGTAATAATCCATTCCCAATCTTTGAAGGTTTGATTTAAAACTGAATTAATAGTTTCTTTCAAAAACTTTGAAGAATTATAACAAGGTGTGATAATGGAAACTTCCGGCATATTTTTTTAAATCAGAAAAAGCAAATTTACAATTATTTCGTAGGATTAATAATTCATTTCAAAACCTTAAATTTGTGGCTTATTTAAAATTATAAAATGTTCTACGACCACAAAGCCATTGAAAAGAAATGGCAAAAATTCTGGCAAGAAAATCAAACTTTTAAAACTTCAGATAATACTAATTTGCCAAAATATTATGTTTTGGATATGTTTCCGTATCCTTCTGGCGCCGGTTTACACGTCGGTCATCCATTAGGATATATCGCTTCGGACATTTATGCGCGTTATAAAAGACACGAAGGTTTTAATGTTTTACATCCAATTGGTTACGATTCTTTCGGACTTCCTGCGGAACAATATGCAATACAAACCGGGCAACATCCGGCAATTACTACCGAAGAAAATATTACGAGATACGAAGAACAATTACGAAAAATTGGTTTTTCATTCGATTGGAGTAGAGAAGTAAGAACGTCAGAACCGGATTATTATAAATGGACGCAATGGATTTTTATTGAATTATTTCATTCCTGGTATAATAAAGAAACGGACAAAGCCGAAGCAATTTCAACTTTAATAAATCACTTTGAAAATCAAGGAACAGAAAATTTAAACGCGGCACAAAATGAAGAATTAAATTTCACTGCAGAAGAATGGAAAAATGCCAATGAAAATGAAAAACAGGATCTGCTTTTAAATTTTAGATTGGCTTATAGAGCAGAAACAACGGTAAATTGGTGTCCAGGATTGGGAACCGTTTTAGCGAATGATGAGGTAAAAGACGGCAAATCTGAACGTGGTGGTTTTCCGGTTTTTCAGAAAAAAATGATGCAGTGGAGTATGCGTATTTCAGCTTATTCTGAAAGGCTTTTGGAAGGTTTAAAAACGTTGGATTGGCCGCAACCGCTGAAAGATTCACAGGAATATTGGATCGGGAAATCGCAAGGCGCTTTGGTAAAGTTTTCAGTTGACAGTTCTCAGTTGTCAATTGATGGATCACAAAATACTGACAACCAACAACCCACAACAGACAACGAAATCGAAGTTTTTACGACAAGACCCGATACTATTTTTGGTGCGACTTTCATGGTTTTGGCTCCAGAAAATCCTTTGGTTGAAAAATTGACTTTAGATTCTCAAAAAGAAGAAATTCAAAATTATATCGAACAGACTTCCAAAAAAACGGAACGAGATAGAATGGCAGATGTGAAATCGGTTTCGGGCGCTTTCACGGGAAGTTATGCAGAAAATCCTTTTAACGGCAAAAAAATGCCGGTTTATATTTCAGATTATGTGTTGATGGGTTATGGAACGGGCGCTGTGATGGCGGTTCCGGCGCATGATGAACGTGATCACCGTTTTGCGAAAAAATTTGGTTTGGAAATTTTAAAAGTTGTAGAAACCGAGGAAAATATTCAGGAAAATTCTTTTGATTCTAAAGATTCTGTCTGCGTAAATTCTGATTTTTTAAATGGTTTAAATTACAAAGAAGCGAAAGCGAAAATTATTGAAGAATTAGAAAAAAGAAATATTGGAAGCGGAACAATTAATTACAGACAGCGAGATGCCATTTTTTCCCGACAAAGATTTTGGGGAGAACCGGTTCCGGTTTATTATAAAAACGGATTTCCTTACACTTTGCCAATTTCTGCATTGCCATTAAAGTTACCTGAAGTGGAAAAATATTTACCCACAGAAGACGGCGATCCACCTTTGGGAAATGCAAAAGAGTTTGCGTGGGATGAAGCAAATGAGAAAATTGTTGCCACAGATTTAATAAATAATGAAACTGTTTTTCCTTTAGAACTTTCTACAATGCCCGGTTGGGCGGGAAGTTCGTGGTATTTCTTGCGTTATATGGATCCAAATAATGAAAATGTATTTGTAAGCAAAGAAAAAGCAGATTATTGGGGACAAGTTGATTTGTATATTGGCGGAAGCGAACATGCAACCGGACATTTATTGTATTCGCGTTTTTGGAATAAATTTTTAAAAGACCGAGGTTTTATTGCGCAGGAAGAACCTTTTAAAAAACTGATAAATCAAGGGATGATTTTGGGAATGAGTGCGTTTGCCAAACGTAATTCAACATTTTATAATATTATAACTAACAATAAAGTTATTTCAATTCCAGTTCATCTATATATTTCTAAAAACATTGAAATTGATTTTGATTTGATTCAAAATATTAATTTGGAGAAAGTACAGCAAAAATTTCTTACCGATTTAGATATTTCAGATGATGATAAACTAAATTATGCAATTGAATTTGTAGAAAATGAAATTCAAAAAATCCACGTTGATATTACATTTTTAAAAGGAACAACAGACGAATTAGATATTGAAAAATTTAAAAACTGGCGTTCAGAATATGCTGATGCGGAATTTATTTTGGAAGATGGAAAATATATTGTTGAAAGAGAAGTAGAAAAAATGTCCAAATCCAAATACAACGTTGTAAATCCCGATGAGATTTGTGAAGAATTTGGAGCAGACTGTTTAAGATTGTATGAAATGTTTCTCGGTCCTTTAGAACAAAGCAAACCGTGGAATACACAAGGTTTAACCGGTGTTTATGGTTTCTTAAAGCGGTTTTATAATCTTTATTTTAACGAAGATGAATTGTGTATTTCAGATGAAAAACCATCGAAAGAAGAATATAAAACGCTTCATACATTAATTAAAAAATTAAGTACAGATCTTCAGAATTATTCTTTCAATACTTCTGTGTCGTCATTTATGATCGCGGTAAATGAATTTCAAAAATTAAAAACTAATAAAAGAAAGATTTTAGAACCTTTAGCAATTTTAATTTCACCTTATGCGCCCCACATTGCAGAAGAATTGTGGCAAAAATTAGGAAATGACACAAGCATAGAATTTGAAACATTTCCATTTTTTGACGAAAAGTTTTTAATAGAAGATAATTTTGATTATCCTGTAAGTTTTAATGGAAAAATGAGATTTAAATTATCTCTTCCAATATCACTTTCAAAAGAAGAAATAGAAAAATGCGTATTTGAATACAAAAAAACGGGAGATTATCTGCAGGGAAATACACCTAAAAAAGTAATAATTGTTCCTAAAAAAATTATAAATATTGTTTTTTAGAAAGTTTTTTTCTTAAATTATTATAAATTTTCATAAGTATAAAAATTTGATTATTCAAAAAAATATAGTGCAAAATATTTATATTATTTAAGGTTTTAATATTAAATGGATGCTTATTTTCAAAAAACTTAAGTATATTTACTAATTACATAAAGAAGACAACAAATGGTTGTAAAAAAAATAAGAAATATGCTAAAATTACATTTGCATTTTAAAAATTTTTAACTTTAATTTACAACCTCAAACAATTAAAATAACAATTATAATTTAGTTTAATATGGAAATGAATGTTTCAAACAACGAGGAGCAAGTAGTTGCTAAAAAGAAAGGCGGTTTAAACCCAGCTATCATTATTCCTATCTTATTTCTGGTAGGTGTATCAATTTATTTATTCGTATTGGGAAGTACAAGTAATTTTAGAGATGATGCTCGCTTAGTCGATCACGCATCTGTATTTTTTGCTGATATTGAAGATAAAGAATTGCATCCAAGCTCTTTTATGGGAATTATTTATATGGGTGGACCAATTGTTCCAATTTTGATTACTTTTATGATCACTGTAATCGTTTTCTCTTTTGAGCGTTTCTTCGTGTTGAGAAAAGCTTCTGGATCAGGAGATTTAGATCAATTTGTTGTAAAAGTAAGAAGTTTACTAAATCAAAATAAAATTGATGAAGCATTAGAAGAGTGTGATAGACAAGAAGGTTCTGTAGGTAACGTTGTGAAGGAAGGTTTAACTACTTATAAAGCTCTTGCAAATGATACTACATTAAACAAAGAGCAAAAAATGACAGCTCTAAATAAAGCAATTGAAGAGGCGACAACTTTAGAAATGCCTATGTTAGAAAAAAGCATGATGATTCTTTCTACATTAGGAACTGTTTCTACTTTAGTGGCATTACTAGGAACGGTAATCGGTATGATTAAAGCGTTCTTCGCATTAGGTTCAGGAGGAGGAACTCCAGATGCTGCAGCGTTATCAATAGGTATTTCTGAAGCTTTAATTAATACGGCTTTAGGTATTGGTACATCTGCAATTGCAATTATACTTTATAATTATTTTACTTCTAAAATTGATGGATTAACTTATAAGATTGATGAAATCGCAATGAGTATCCAACAGTCTTTCGCAGAATTTCATTAAGAAATCGGCAAAGAATTTGCATCTGCTTAAAGATGCTAAAAAGAGTTTAATTTTAAATAATAAAATATAATGGCAAGAGTAAAACCAAAAAGACATGGCGTAGTAACCGACATGACGGCGATGTGTGACGTGGCTTTCCTGCTACTTACGTTTTTTATCTTGACCACTCAGTTTAAAAAACCAGATGTGGAACAGATAAAACCACCATCTTCCATTTCAGAGAAATTATTACCAGACGCTAGTTTAATGTCCATTAATGTAACACCAGAAGGTACATTTTATTTCACTCCAGTTGATAACGGATCAGAGAGAATTCAATTACTAAACAAAATGGGTGAAAAATATGGTCTTAAATTTTCTGACGCAGATAAAGTTGCTTTTACAAAAGTACAATCTATCGGTGTTCCAATGAGTAAACTAAAAAGTTATTTGGATCTTTCTGATGTGGATAGAAAAGCAATTACTAAATCCGAAGGAATTCCTTTAGATAGTACAAATAAACAATTGATTGATTGGGTACAACAAAGTTTAGCCGTAAATCCTGATTATAAGTTAGCTATTAAAGGTGATGTAAATACAAAATATCCTAAAGTAAAAGATTTATTTGAAGGTTTAAGAGATATTGACTTTCTTAAATTTTGGTTAATCACTTCACAAGAAGGTAAAGAACAATAAGAAATGGCAGAAGTACAAGTAAAAGAAGATAGCGGAAAGGGCGGCAAAGTTCGCTCGAAAAAGCAGAACAGTAGAGTAGATATGACGCCAATGGTAGATTTAGGTTTTTTACTAATTACCTTTTTTATGTTTACCACTACTTTTAGTAAACCGAATGTGATGGATTTAGGTCTCCCAGCAAAACCTAAAAAAGATCAAAAATCTCCAGATACAGAAATTAAATTAAGTAATTCAATTACTTTAATTTTAGGAAAGGACAACAGGATTTTTTGGCATCAGCAAGATAATACTTCACTTACAGATGAAAATCTAAATGAAACGAATTTTGATAGAGAAGGTATAAGAAAGATTTTAGAACAAGCAAAATCAAGAGCAGAAAATCCTAAAATATTTACTGTGATTATAAAACCAACAGATGATGCAGTTTATAAAAACTTTGTAGATATGCTTGATGAAATGGCCATTACTAAAAATGACCAATATGGCGTAACAGATCTTAAACCTTGGGAGAAAGCAATCTATAAAAAGAAAGTAGGTGAAACTACAGCTCCGGCTGCAACTGCTCCTGCAAATTAATTATTAAATTTATTAAGATGGCAGACGAAACGATATATAATGATAATCTTACCTTAGATGAAATTGTTTTTCAGAATAGGAATAAAGAGTACGGCGCTTATGATTTAAGAACTAGATATCCAAAAATTTTAGGTAAATCTTTTTTTATAGGAACCGTTGTGTTTTTGGTTTTAGCTTTATCTCCTTTCATTTATATGAAAATACAGCAAATGAATGCTGCGAAAAAGGTAGAAGTAGATTCTAAATTAATAAATGTACTCAAAGAAGATAAAATTATTGAGATACCAAAAGAAAAAGAACCACCTCCGCCTCCGCCGCCAAAAGATCCGCCAAAGCAAGAAGTGATTCAAAACGTGGTGCCCGAACCGAAAAGAGCTCCGAAAATTGAAACTCCACCACCGCCAATACAAGAACAATTGAAAACCACAACAGGTTTACAAAATCAAGAAGGTATTAAAACGCCAAATTATACTCCGCCACCACCGCCTCCTTCTACAGGAAAAGCAGCAACGGCAGAAGTGAAAGTAAGTGATACTGAAGTTTATGAAGCAGTAGATCAATCGTCACAATTTCCTGGAGGTTTAGATGCATTTAGAAATAAAGTATCCGGTAATTTTGATACTTCTGTAATGGATGGTGATGAAGGAACTGTAAAAACAGAAGTTACCTTTATTGTAGAACGTGATGGAAGTATAACAGATGTCAAAGCAAATGGTTCAAATTCTGACTTTAATTCAGAAGCAGTAAGAACTGTAAAAGGAATTAAAACCAAATGGACACCTGCTAAAATTAATGGACATCCTGTAAGATCTAGATATAGATTACCATTAACCATGAAATTTGAATACTAAAATTTCTTAAAATTTTGAAAGAGAAGCTTAGCTTCTCTTTTTTTTTTATATTTTTGCTAACTATGATTTTCAACTGGCTTTCTCTTGTTACAGGATTTTTTTATATCATTTTAGGAATTGTTATTATACTTTACAAAATAACATTAACAAATAATGTGGCCTATCTTTTTGGCACAGTACTTATTCTTTACGGAATTTTCCGAATGGTACGTTCCTTTATAAAATTAAAACAATTAAAAGATGAAAAATAAATTTCTATATTTTTTATTATTTATCTTGATATTTTCTTGTGAAAAAAAAACGGATAAAACTGTAGATGATCCACAACAAGGTCATATTTCCATAGAAGCAGATGAATCTTTTAAAAGTGTTTTACAAGCCCTTACTGAAAGTTATACCACACTAAATCCTGAAACTAAAATTGATCTTATTATTAAAAAAGAAGATGAAGGTTTTTTAGATTTACTCGATGGTAAAACAAGAGTTGCAGTAATGTCTCGAGAATTGTCACCAAAAGAAAGAGCTGCATTTGACAGTAAAGTGGATTTAAAATGGGAACCGGCTAAATTTGCAGGTGATGCCGTTGTTTTTGTAGTACCAAAGTCTTCTCCCCGAAATTCTATTACTTTTGAAGAAATAAAAAAAGAATTAAATTCCGATAAAAAAGATATTATTTTTGATGGAACAAATAGTAGCAATCTTAATTTTGTAGCTCAAAAATTAAATAAAAAACCCTCAGAATTAAAATTTTCCATTATTTCTGGAAATGATAATTTGATTGAGCAACTGACAAATTATCCAGATAAAATTGGTGCTATCAGTTTAAATACAATAAGCAGACCTTATGGAAAAGAAGCAGAAAAACTACGTGGTTTAATTAAAATTTTACCAGTTGTAAAAGATGGAAAAACTTATGAACCCTCTTTAAATAATATTAAAAACATGACCTATCCTTTTACTAGAATTCTTTATTTTCTTACGAATGAAGGATATTACGGTTTGGGAAATGGATTTATAAGATTTTCTTGTACTCAACTTGGGCAAATTATTGTAGAGAAAGAAGGATTGCAACCTTACAATATTTATAAAAGAGAAGTTCAGATGAGATAATTGATGAGTTGTAATTAAAATTCACTTTAATTTAAATTTGGTCTGAAAATTGTTTTTAAGCACAAATAGTAATAAACTTTAAATAAAAAATGTATTATATAATGAATGTAAATAAGAAATCAATAATTGCGATTGCAGCATTGTTTTTAGTAAATTTTTCTTTTGCTCAAACTTTAGAAGAGGGAATTGCAAATGTGGACAGTCAAAAATATGCGAAAGCAAAAGAGGTTTTTAATCAAATGATTACTAAATCACCAGATGAAGCAGAAAATTATTTTTATTTAGGAAATACTTATCTTACTCAATATGAACCAAATTTCGCTAAAGCAGCAGAATATTTTAACAAAGGAGTTACTTTAGATAAAAGAGCTTATTTAAATAAAATTGGTTTAGCAACAATTAAATTAGGAAAAGGAGATAAATCTGGGATTGCAGATATCCAAGCAATCGTAAAAGATTCAAGAGAAAAAGACCCTCAAGTTTTATATAGAGCTGCAGAAGCTTTAACAATGTTTGATGAAACTAGTGCGCCAGATTTAGCAATAGAATATTTAAATAAAGCTATAGAAAAAGCTGACAGAAAAGGAGTTCCTGCCTATTACTATTATACTTTAGGAGATGCATACAGAATTAAAAAAATTCCCGGAGATGCAATGAATGCTTATGATAAAGCTTCTGCAGTTGCACAAAATAAAGCTTCAGTTTTTACCAGAATGGGAACTTTATGGATGGCGGCAAAACAATGGAAGTTAGCTAAAGAAAAAATAGATGCGGCAATTGCAGTAGATCCAACATACGCTCCTGCTTACAGAGCTTTAGCAGATTTTGATATTAATTATCAACAAAATGAAAAAGCGAAAAATGATTTAATAAACTACGCAAAATATGCAGATGAAGATCCATCTACACAATTAGATATTGCAAAACTTTATTTCACTATAGATGATTATGCAAACTCTAAAATCACTTTAGATAAAATTTTCGATAAAGTAGAAGATCCAATTAAATATAAATTAAGAGCTTATCTTTTATTTCAAGATGGAGATTATGCAACAGCTAAACAAGATTTAGATTTGTTTATGCAGAAAGCGGAACCAAACAGAATTCTAGATGCAGATAGAGGATTGCAAGGTTTAATTGAAGCAGGTTTAGCAAAAACAGAAACAGATCCTGCTAAAAAAGCAGCTTTAATTGCAAGTTCTAAGAAAAATGTAGGATTGGCGAAAGCAAAACAAGATGCAACATTAGATTGGGATTTAGAATTAGCACAAATTAATGGCGGTGCAATTACTTCTTCAGATGAAGGTCCAACAAGTCCAGTTATTGAAGCACTTAAAAAACAAGTGCAAGCTAATCCGAAAGACACCAATTTATTATTCCAATTAGCAACCAATTATCAAGATATTAAAAATTGGAATGGCGCAGTTTTAACCTGGCAAAAAATGAGTAGTTTATTACCAGATTGGGCTCCAGCTTATTACAGTCAAGGTTATGCTTATCAGCAAGCCGGGAACAACGAAATGGCGGCAAACTCCTATCAAAAATATATTGATAAAGTAAAACCAGAAGAAGTAGATGCAAATAAAGAAACTTTATCTTACGCTTATTTTGCAATTGCTTATTTGGATAAAGATTCTGAACCTGCAAAAGCGAAAGAGTATGCGGCAAGATCAGTGATGTTAAATCCAACTTATGAAGATGCTGTAAAACTTAATAAAGAATTGAATAGCGTTCCTTCAACAAATGGAAATATAGACAGTAAATCCACAAATAAACCAGTTACAGATTCTACTGCAACTAAATAATTTTTTTAAATAATTAAATCCCGATTTTATATCGGGATTTTTTTGTTTAAAATTTAAAAATTGCCACTTTCAATTTGGCTTTTCAAATTGTATCTTTGCACTTCAAGAAAAATTTATGTCAAAATCACTTATTCCGAAATTAGAAGCCATCAAACAACGTTATAATGAAGTCGCAGACTTAATTATTCAGCCAGATGTAATTTCTGATCAAAAAAAATATTCTACATTAAATAAAGAATATAGTGATTTAGGAAAAATCGTGGCGGTTTTTGATCAATACCAACAAGCCTTAAATACCATTCAAGAATCAGATGAGATAATTGCAGAAGCTTCTGATAAAGAGTTTGTTGAAATGGCCAAAAACGAAAAAAACGAAGCCATTGAAAAAATTCCAGCTTTAGAAGAAGAATTAAAAGTTTTATTAATTCCAAAAGATCCGACTGACGATAAAAACGTTATTGTTGAACTTCGTGCAGGAACTGGTGGCGACGAAGCTGCCATTTTTGTAGAAGATGTTTACAGGGCTTATGCAATGTATTTTAAAACAAAAGGTTGGAAACATGAAATCACTGATTCTAGTGAAGCTTCCAAAGGTTACAAAGAATTAATTTTAAAAATCGAAGGCGACGGTGTGTACGGAATTATGAAATTTGAATCCGGCGTTCATCGCGTTCAAAGAGTTCCTGAAACAGAATCTCAAGGAAGAGTTCACACTTCTGCAATCACAGTTGCCGTTCTTCCCGAAGCCGAAGAAATAGATTTTGAATTAAATCCTGCAGATATAGAAATGCAAACTTCACGTTCCGGCGGTGCAGGTGGACAAAACGTAAATAAAGTAGAAACAAAAGTTCAATTAACGCACAAACCTTCCGGAATGGTCGTTATTTGTCAACAAGCACGTTCTCAGTTAGCAAATCGGGAATTAGCAATGGAAATGTTGCGTACAAAATTATACGATATTGAAGTACAAAAATCCGTCGGAGATATTGCTGCACAAAGAAAATCTATGGTTTCCACAGGTGATCGCTCTGCGAAAATTAAAACCTACAATTATCCGCAAGGTCGCGTTACAGATCACAGAATTAACAAATCCATATACAATTTAGACGCTTATATGAATGGCGATATAGACGAAATGATTCAAGCCGTTATTATGGCAGAAAATGCAGAAAAATTGAAAGGCGACGAAGATAATTAATAAATAAATATCGACTTTCATCTAATTCTTTTGGGCGCTTTTTTCCGTCTTCCACTCCCGCTTCCGCCGCAGCGGACAAGTCCGCCGCGGCGGAGAGCTCCGTTCAAGCCGGAGCGCGTTACATTTATATTTTTTTTAGAAATTTTTCCGATAAAAAGAAATTTAATTTTTATTAACTTTAGCCTATAATAAATATAATTCTATGAAAAATTATTTCACAAAAATAGCTTTTGGCGGACTATTGCTTTTTACAGCTTGCACAAAAGAAAAAACAACAGTAGTAGAACCAAACGGCGATCAAACAACGGTAACAAAAGTTGGTTTAGATGATCAAAAAATAGATTCTGCAAAAGTAAAAGTAAATGAAGGTTTACAAAAAACTGGCGATGCAATAGAGAAAGGTGCAAATGATGTGAAAGAAGGTGTTAAAGATGCAACTAATGATGCCGCTTCCGCAGTAGAAAATGGTGCAAAAAAAGTAAAAGAAAAAACTGAGAAATAAAATTTTACTTATTATTTACTCATCTAACTTTCAGTTACAACACAGCTTGTAATTTTTACAAAATAAAAAATGCGCCAAGAAATCATCAACAAAAGCCCAAATTTTTCAATTATTTTTTCAGAAAAATTACCTTATCTTTTTGAAAAAGATGGATTACAATTAAAATCTTCTTATACTGAAAATGATAAAGTAAAAGATGAAATCAAATATTCTACCGCCGGAATTGAACCTTTTCTGCGAGGACCATATTCTACAATGTATGTTCAAAAACCTTGGACAATTCGGCAATATGCAGGTTTTTCTACAGCTGAAGAATCTAATTTATTTTATAAAAAAAATCTTGCAGCAGGGCAAAAGGGACTTTCTGTAGCTTTTGATTTAGCTACGCATCGCGGTTATGATTCAGATCATTCAAGAGTAGAAGGCGATGTTGGGAAAGCTGGTGTTGCAATTGATTCTGTAGAAGATATGAAGCTTTTATTTAATGAAATTCCCTTAGATGAAATTTCAGTTTCTATGACAATGAATGGAGCGGTTTTACCCATTTTGGCTTTTTATATTGTCGCCGCCGAAGAACAAGGCGTTTCTCAAGAAAAACTTTCTGGGACTATTCAAAATGATATTTTGAAAGAATTTATGGTTCGGAATACTTACATTTATCCACCAACTCCGTCAATGAAAATTATTGCGGATATTTTTGAATACACTTCTAAAAATATTCCGAAATTTAATTCAATTTCAATTTCTGGTTATCACATGCAAGAAGCGGGTGCAACTCCAGTTTTAGAAATGGCTTATACTTTAGCCGATGGTTTAGAATATGTGAGAACTGGTATAAAAGCAGGAATGAACATTGACGATTTTGCTCCAAGATTATCATTTTTCTGGGCAATTGGAATGAATCATTTTGTGGAAATTGCAAAACTTCGCGCTGCAAGATACATTTGGGCAAATCTTTTAAAACAATTTAATCCCAAAAATCCAAAATCCCTAGCTTTAAGAACGCATTCGCAAACTTCCGGTTGGTCTTTAACGGAGCAAGAACCTTTTAATAATATTACCAGAACTGCAATTGAAGCCTTGTCTGCTGCACTTGGCGGAACACAATCTCTCCACACAAATGCTTTAGACGAAGCCATCGCTTTGCCCACAGATTATTCCGCGAAAATTGCGAGAAATACACAGATTATTTTACAACAAGAAAGTGGAATTTGTAATGTGGTCGATCCTTTTGGCGGAAGTCATTTAGTAGAAAGTTTGACTCAACAAATGATCGATGAAGCCATGAAATTCATCGATGAAGTGGAGAAAGAAGGCGGAATGACAAAAGCGATTGAAGCAGGAATTCCAAAAATGAGAATTGAAGAAGCGGCCGCAAAAAAGCAAGCAAAAATTGACAGCGGAGAAGAATTTATTATTGGGGTAAATGCTTTTAAATCAGATTTAAAACAGATTGATTTAGATATTTTGGATATTGATAATTCAGAAGTTCGCAGATCCCAAATTGAAAGATTAAATAAAATAAAATCTGAAAGAAATGAAAAGGAGGTTGAAGAAATTATAGAAAAATTAAAAACTGCAGCAAAAAATCTTGACGAAAATTTATTGGCTTTGAGTATTGATGCCGCAAGAAAACGAGTGACTTTAGGAGAAATTTCCGATGCTTTGGAAACTTCTTTCGGTAGATACAAAGCGAATATTAGAACCATACAAGGAGTTTACGCTATGAATGCAGAGAAAAATAAATACTTCGGTGAAGCTGTAAAACTTACAGCGAAATTTGAAGAAAAAGAAGGAAGAAGACCAAGAATTATGGTTGCGAAAATGGGACAAGACGGACATGATCGCGGCGCAAAAGTAGTTGCAACTGCTTTTGCAGATATGGGTTTTGATGTGGATGTCGCGCCACTTTTCCAAACACCAGAAGAAGTTGCAAAACAAGCGGTGGAAAATGATATTCATATTTTAGGGATCTCTTCTTTGGCTGCAGGTCATAAAACTTTGGTTCCGCAAGTAATCGCAGAACTAAAAAAACTGGGAACAGAAGACATTACAATAGTTGTAGGCGGTGTTATTCCGCAACAAGATTATGAGTTTTTATTTGAGAACGGTGCTCAATTTATTTTCGGACCAGGGACAAATTTACCAAAATCTGCATGTGAGATTTTGGAGAAAATAAATTAATTTCAATGGAAATTTCCACAGAAACTTTAGTAAATGGCATAAAATCCGGCGATAAAAGATTGCTCGGAAAAGCCATCACTTTGGTTGAAAGTAAAAAGCCAGAACATAGAATACAAGCAGATTTACTTTTAAAAGAAATTTTACCATTAAGTGGAAAATCCATTAGAATCGGAGTAACTGGAGTTCCTGGTTCTGGGAAATCTACTTTCATAGAAAATTTTGGGAAATTAGCAATTGAGAAAGGAAAAAAAGTGGCAGTTTTAGCAATTGATCCAAGTTCAGCTGTTAATAAAGGAAGTATTTTGGGTGATAAAACGCGAATGGAAGAGTTGTCGCGAGAAGAAAATGCTTTTATCCGACCAAGTCCAAGTTCTGGATTTTTGGGCGGCGTTGCAAATGCCACTTTTGAAAGTATGTTGCTTTGTGAAGCGGCAGGTTACGATTATATTTTAGTTGAAACTGTCGGAGTTGGACAAAGTGAAATTTTGGTTTCAGACATTACAGATATTTTTTTATTTATTAAAATTATCGGCGGCGGCGATGAATTACAAGGAATTAAGCGTGGAATCATGGAAATGATTGATGTCGTTTTTATTAATAAAGTAAATGATAATAATATCCGAGAAGCCAAAAACACAAAAGTAGAATTAATGCGTGCTTTACACTTTTTGCCTTCGAAGGAAAAAGATTGGAAAATTCCTGTTTTGCTTGGTTCTGCTTTAGAAAATAAAGGTTTAGATAAGGTTTATTTAGAAATTGAAAATTTTATTAATTTAAAGTTTACCAATAATAATTTCCATAAAATACGACAAGAACAAGCCGAAAAACGTTTTGATTATTGGGTTCAAAATTATATTTTAGAAGAATTGAAAACAAAAGAAAATTCTGAGAATGAATATAATTCACATAAAAAAAATGCTTCGGAACTGAAATCAAATCCAAGTTCTGAAGCAAGATTGTGGGTTGAAGAAATCTTTAAAAAAAAATTAATTATTTATTGTCTGGTTTGTTTTTCATTACATATCCATCATAACTTATAGATTGTCTATCGGAGCTATTCAAATTAGCGTAAGCTTTTCCATTTGAGTAAATTTCTAAGCTAATTGTTAAATTAGTTGGCTGATCTTTGGTCACGATTTTATAATTCCAATTTCCTTTTTTATCTTGTGATTTTGTTAAAGTGAAATCTTTGGAAGTGAAATTATAATTGTTTTTTGACTGATCATAATTTGGAGTATAAAGTCTTCCGAAGTAAGGTAAATCAACATTTAGTTCGTTATTTTTTATAGTTATTACATATCCATAATCTAAATTTAAAAACTTTTGGGAACTTCCATTTGGAAGTGAATTCATTACATTTACCACATCCATATTTGAAGGATTTGCGCGTTCTGCTAAAAATGTAAACTCATCAGAGTTAGTAATCTGCTGAAGTGTATTTGCTGAAGTATAAATTTTTTTAGCGCAACTATTTAAGCTGATTGTTGCCGCTAAGAAAATTAAAAAAATTGTATTTTTCATTTTGTCTTTTTTTAATCTACATCAAAATTAATGCTAAATTGTTTCAAATTAAAGTTAAATATAATTTGGAATAAAAATTGTTTATACTTTTAAAATTTTAGTATGAAAATTAAAAATATTTTAGGGGTTGCTTTGGTGAGTTTAAGCTTTTTTGCTTGCACCACAAACCCAATTACAGGGCGATCTTCTTTGCATTTGGCAAATGATCAGCAAATAGATGCAATGGCATTGCAAGAATATAAACAAACATTACAAAACGGTAAAGTTATTAATGGAACTTCCGCATCAAATGAAGTAAAAACTGTAGGGAATAGAATAAAAAATGCAGCAATAAAATATTATACTTCAATTGGAAGAGAAGCAGATATTGCAAATTACCAATGGGAATTTAATTTATTACAAGATCCACAACTTAACGCTTGGTGTATGCCCGGAGGAAAAGTTGCAGTTTATTCTGGAATTTTACCAGTAACTAAAAACGCTACAGGTTTAGCTGTCGTTTTAGGTCATGAGATTTCTCACGCACTTGCAGGTCATGGAAATGAGAGAATTTCTCAAGCGATGATTGCACAATATGGTGGTCAGATTTTGGGCGGAGCAATTTCTAATAAACAAGTCGCCTCTATTTTTGCACAAGCTTACCCAATTGGTGCACAAGTTGGACTTTTGGCGTATGGAAGAAAACAAGAATTAGAAGCGGATGAAATGGGATTGTATCTAATGGCAATGGCGGGTTACGATCCAAGAGAAGCGCCAATTTTCTGGGAAAGAATGGAAAGCGCTTCTGGAAATGGACAAAGACCTCCAGAATTTCTTTCTACTCACCCAAATCCAGAAAACCGAAGAGCAGATTTATTAAATGATATGCCGAAAGCTTTACAATATTATAAAGCTGCAGGTGGTAAAATGTAATTTCTTTTAAAATTTAAAAACCCTTTCTAATATTTTAATTAAATTTGGAAAGGTTTTTTTATTAAATTAATATCACGACACATGAAAAATTTAACTTTTATTGGAATTATTTTATTGGCATTGGCTTTTTTACTTTATTATTTAATGCCAGAATTTTCTTTTATAAAACTTTTTGAACCCCTTAATTTAATGGGGATTTTGGCGGGAATTGGTATTGGTTTAATAATCGGTGGTTTGGTTGGGTATGTAAGTAAAGGTTCTTCTATCCGTAAAGAAAACCAACGTAGAGAATATGTGCAGTTGCAAAAAGAGAAACAAGCTTTAGAAGTTCAAGCTGCAGAATTAGCCAATAATCAAAAAATTGCTGATGAGGAAATTGAACAAAAAAATATGCAAAATCTTGTGTGATTTTGCATATTAATTAATTTTAAAATTTTACTTTCTAAAATTTATATCCAACGCCTACAATAAACAAACTTGGTCTGTTGTCATATCTGATTGTAGTTTGTGAACCCGCCACATTGCTTACATATTTTCTTTGGTCTTCTGAAAAAGCACCTTCATAGCGCGCATTTAAAATAAGTTTAGATAATTGTACTTGTGCACCAAATTGATAACCAACGGTAAATTCTTTTGAAGCATTTTCTTTAAAATCTTGATATTGATTATCTTTTGATAAATTATAACTCGCAACAGGTCCTACAAAAACGCCTAAAGTTTCACCTAAAAGATTGTATCCCACTAAAACTGGCAAATCTACACGATTGTATTTTGCTTCTAATTTTACATTCGTTGTTGGAACAGTGTAACTGTTTTTAAAAGTAGTGTAATACAATTCGGGCATTATAAAAAATGCGGTAGGCAAAGAAATTTTCGCAGAAATACCTATATTAAATCCTGCGTAATTTTTCCCTGAATTATCATAAGCATTCGTAGCTGTAGCGGAAATATCTTTCCAAGAGGATGAACTTGTTGAAAAAATTGCATTTGCTTTGCCTGCAAAAGATATTTGTGCAAAAGCTAAACTTGATAATCCTACTAAAGCAATACTAAAAATCTTCTTCATTTTCTGGTGGTTTTGTTATTATATTTTCTATTGAAGTTTTGTCTGTTTTTAAAAAATATTTTCTTAATTCTTTAAATAACTCTGATGAATAAACGAAATCTATCAGGTTTTTATTATTAGCATTAATTAAAATATCTTTATTTCCTTCCCATTCCTTTAAACCTGATCTTAGGTAAACAATTTTTTCACCAATAGTCATTACAGAATTCATATCATGAGAATTAATAATTGTGGTGGTATTATACTCTTTGGTTATTTCAAGGAGTAAATCATCAATAATATTTGAAGTATAAGGATCTAAACCAGAATTTGGTTCATCGCAAAATAAATATTTTGGATTATTAACAATGGCTCTTGCAATGGCAACTCTTTTCTGCATTCCTCCAGAAATTTCTGAGGGGAATTTTCGGTTTGCTTTTCCCAAATGGACTCTTCCAATAACGTCCATTGCTCGGCGTTTTTTCTCACGATAAGTAAGATTTGTAAACATATCAAGCGGAAACATAATATTTTCATCTACAGTCATAGAATCAAAAAGTGCACTTCCTTGGAAAACGGTGCCTATTTCTGAACGTAGAACTTGCTTTTCTTCACGTGACATTTTATTAATATCTCTTCCGTCAAATAAAATTTCGCCAGATGAAGGTTGATAAACATTAAGTAAACTTTTGAGGAAAACAGTTTTTCCAGAACCACTTTGTCCTATAATTAAATTCACTTTACCAGTTTCTAAAGTAGTAGAAATTCCTTTTAAAACTTCTACATTTCCAAAACTTTTCTTTAAATCTTTTACTTCTATCATTTGCTTAAAAACATTTGGGTTAGTAGAAGATTCATAATAATTATAGAAACAATAGTCCAAACAACAGCTTGTGTACTTGCACGTCCAACTTCCAAAGATCCGCCTTTTACATTATATCCAAAATAAGAAGGAACTGTGGCAATTATAAATGCAAAAACAGCAGTTTTAAAAAAAGCATACCAAATAAAATGAGAAGGCATGTACATTTGTACGCCTGTAATATAATCTGCTTTACTCCAACTTCCCGTTGCAATTCCTGCAAGATAACCACCATAAATACCGAAAACGATACTAATTGCAATTAAAAGAGGATTAAAAATAACACTTGCTAAAATTTTTGGTAATATTAAAAAGTTAGGAGAATTTACGCCCATAATATCTAAAGCATCAATTTGCTCTGTAACTCGCATTGTACCAATACTTGAAGCAATATAAGATCCAACTTTTCCAGCTAAAATAACCGAAATAATTGTAGGTGCAAATTCTAAAATTAATACAGCTTTTGTAGCATAACCTACAAAACTGGAGGGAATAGGAAAGGAAGATGCTGCAAAATTGTTGAACATTTGTATTGCTACAACAGCTCCTACGAAAATAGAAGTAAAAAGAACCAATCCAAAAGAATTGACTCCTAAATCTGAAATTTCCCGAAAAAAAAGTTTCACAAATACAGAAGATTTCTGGGGTCTTTTCAGTGCTTTTCCCAAGAGTAGGAAATATTCACCGACAGAAATAAAGAATCTTTTTAACATTGGGCTAAATTAGTGTTTTTTTATTTTATTATTAGTTGTTTAATGGGCGTTTTTATCTCCTTTTAAAATCAGTAAAATGGTTTTTAGAATAATTACCAAATCTAGACTAAGTGTCCAGTTTTTTACATAAAAAGAATCTGCAATAATTCTTTTTTGCATTTCTATTTCAATATTTCCACCATCACCACGTAATCCGTTTACTTGAGCTAAACCAGTAATTCCAGGTTTTACATAACTCCGAAGTGAATATCTTCCAATTTTTTGTTTAAAATAATCATCTACAAGTAACATGTGCGGTCGCGGTCCAATAATAGACATATTTCCTATCAATACATTTATAAATTGTGGAGTTTCATCTAAACTTGTTTTTCTCAAAAATCCACCAAACTTTGTAATTCTTTTGTCATTCTTTGCAGTGGTTTTAGTATCACTTGCTCTATTAATATTCATAGTTCGAAACTTAAAACAATCAAAAACTTCTTCATGAAATCCATATCTTTTTTGAATGAAAAAAACCGAACCTTTGCTTCCTAATTTTATTATAATTGCAATAATTGGAAATAACCAAATTCCGATGAAAATTAAAAACAATAATGAAAAAAAAATATCTAAAGTTCTTTTTACTAAATAATTTGTAAAATAATCTAATGGAAATTTAGCTTGTGTTAAAATGGGCTGCATTTGAACGTAATCTAATTCATATCTTAAAAAATTATTTTGGATAATATTGGGAACTAATGAGATAAAAATTTTGTTTTTTTCGGCTGCCTTAAAAACTTCATGTTCAAACTCTTTTTCTAAACTTGAGTTTTCTGAAGGTAAATATAAAGTGTGAATTCCATTAATTTTCCAAAATTCTTCAAGATTTTGAATGGTGAGCTCGTTTGTAAAAGTGAAGATTTTAAAACCATAATCTTTTCTTTGTATTAATATATTTTTTAAAAGATTTGTTGATTCATTTTCGGATAAAAACATAATATTTCTATGATTGAACCCAAATGTTCGGAGATATTTTAATGTAAAGAATGAAAAAGATTTTAAGAAAAAGAGACATATAAATAATATAAAACCGATTAAAAATCGATCTTCTTTTAGAAATGAGTTATCACTAATTTTTGCTAATAAAATTACGCCTACAATGAACAAAAAAATATGCGTTATAAGTCTTTCTAAATAAATTGTAAAAGTTAGATTTCGTGGTATGGAATATAATTTAGTTCTTCCGCTTAGCAAAATCCAAAAGGAAATAAGCAAGATTAATGAAATCACATTGAGTTCAGAAAAACCTTTATTATAGTGATAATCGTGTTTTCTCAAATATGCAAATACCAAAACTGCTGTTATAACAATAATGTCTAACAGGATAAAAAAACTTTTAAAATATCGAGAATAACGAAGTCTTTGCATCTAAATAATCTACTTTCAAAAAATAAATTTACGGAATATTTAGATACTTATGAGTTTGTACAGAAACTTGCCATTTTGGATTTTGCATTACAAAATCTGTGATTTTTGGATACATTTCTGATCTTTTACTCCATTCACTTTGGAGGTATAATTTACAGCTATCGTTCACTTTTTCAGCTTGTTCTGTGGCAAATTTAAAATCATTATTATTAAAAACAATCACTTTCAATTCATTTGCTTTTTCATAAACTTCAGGTTTTGGTAAACCTGCTTTTTTGGGAGAAAGAGTTATCCAATCCAAAATTCCGCTCATTTTGTACGCTCCAGAAGTTTCAATATGAATGGTGCAACCTAAATTTTTCAGTTTTTCAGTTAGCAAATTTAAATTCCACATTAAAGGTTCACCGCCAGTTAAGACAATAGTTTTGCAATGTGATGCGGCAATTTCTGCTATTTTTTCAGTTTCCATTAAAGGATGAAGATTTGGATCCCAGCTTTCTTTCACATCGCACCAATGACATCCCACATCGCAACCGCCCAATCTTATAAAATAAGCCGCTTTTCCTGTAAATGCGCCTTCTCCTTGAATAGTGTAAAAATGTTCCATCACGGGAAGAAGTTTACCTTTATCTAATTCTATTTTTTCTAAATCTGTCATTTTTCTTTTTAATCTGCCGTTTTTATGTCACTCTTGAAAAACGAAGTATTGAAATTTTAATTTTAATAATTCTTTTGCGCAAAAAATAGTCTTAAAAAAATAATTTCGTGATAATTAATCGTTATAAATTGAAGTTTTATAAGCTAAAAGTGTATTTTTTAGAAGCATTGCTCTTGTCATGGGACCAACTCCGCCAGGAACTGGCGTAATCCAACTCGCTTTTTCTGCGCAACTTTCAAAATCTACATCACCGGAAAGATGATATCCTTTTTCAGAATTATCGTCCACTCGCGTAATTCCAACATCAATTATAATCGCACTTTTTTTAATCATTTCACTTTTTAAAAATCCAGGATCTCCTAAAGCTGTGATTACAATATCTGCGTTTTTCGTAAATTCTTCAATATGTGGCGTGAAAGAATGCGTAAGAGTTACCGTAGAATTTCCGGGGAAATCTTTTCTACCCATTAAAATACTCATTGGTTTTCCTACAATTCTACTTCTACCAATTATTACGCAATGTTTTCCTTTGGTTTCAATCCCATAACGTTCTAATAATGTAAGAATTCCGAATGGAGTTGCAGGTAAAAATGTATCCATTTCCAAAGCCATTTTCCCGAAATTTTCTGGATGAAATCCATCCACATCTTTTCGCGGATCAATTGCCATTATTATTTTTTCTTGGTCTATTTGCTTCGGAAGCGGAAGTTGAACGATAAAACCATCTACAGCTTTACTCAAATTGAGTTCCTCTATTTTTTCTAAAAGTTCTGCTTCAGAAACTGTGGCGGGAAATTTTAATAAACCAGAGGTAAAACCAACTTCTGCACAATCTTTCACTTTACTGTTTACATAAGTTTTACTAGCTCCGTTATTTCCTACTAAAATAGCAACTAAATGTGGCGCTCTTTTTTTACTTTCTAAGATTTTCTCAACCTCTGTTTTTATTTCAGTTTTTATTTCTTTCGAAACTTTTAAACCATCTAATATTTTCGCCATATTTTTATTTTTTTAAAATGATAATATCCTGAAAATCAATTTTATCTTTATTTTTGGTAAAGTCATTCCAAAAACCATTAATTTTTTCTTCTAATTTTAAGCCAGAAATCGCTATCATTTTTTCCAAAGTTTTGATTTCAATGGCAATATTTGCTTCTTCAACATTTTTATCCAAAAGTCTGTAACCGTCTCTTTTAATAGGAAATCTGAAACCTTCGAAACTATCCAAATTATCTTTATCCGAATAAATAAAAAAAGTAGCTAAACATTTTCCGTTTGGTTTTAAAGTGCGGCAAATTTCATTTAGATAATTTTGTATTTCATTAATTTTCATGTGGGTGAAAACAGAAAATAAAAAAGCTTTATCAAATTGATTTTCAGAATAAGGAAATTTAAAAAATTCTGCATTTCCTTCAGATTTATTATAAAGCGCGTTTTTTAGAGGCGCATATTTAAAATTAAAATTTTGATTTTTTTGATGAATATTTTTATCGCACCAATCAATTCCTTTTTTCATTGCATCAAAACCATCATATGAACCTTCCTTATTAATGAAATTCTGCAGAGCAAATGCAGTTCTCCCAATTCCACAACCAATATCCAAAACTTTGTCGGTGGGTTTTAAATCAATATAATTTTTAAGATGAGAAACTTGGCTTTCACCTTGTGTTACAAAATCTCCACTACCAATAAAAATATCGCCTTTTTTAGGAATGTCTTTTTGTCTTTTTCCACTAATTCCTTCGTATAAATCTACAGGGAAATAAAAAATTTTTCTCGCAAGAAGCCTTAAATTAGGTGAAAGAAAATAATAAATTTTCCTAAGCATTATTTATTTTTTTTATAATAATTAATTAATGCATTTGTAGAAGAATCATGAGAGTTTACTTCTTGATTATCAATTAGTTTTGGAAGTATTTTCTTTGCTAAAACTTTACCAAGTTCCACCCCAAATTGGTCAAAACTAAATATATTCCAAATAACGCCTTGTACAAAGATTTTGTGCTCGTAAAGTGCGATTAATTGACCAAGTGAAAATGGAGTTAATTCATTGAAAAATATAGAGTTAGTTGGAGAATCTCCAGTGAAAACTTTGAAAGGTGCAAGTTTTGAAATTTCTTCTTCAGATTTTCCTTCTTTTTTTAATTCTTCAATAACTTCGTTTTCTGTTTTTCCAAAAGCCAAAGCTTCAGTTTGAGCAAAGAAATTTGCCAATAATTTTACTTGATGATCAGAAACTACATTTGCGGATTTTACATACGCAATGAAATCTGCAGGAATTAATTCTGTTCCTTGATGAATGAGTTGGTAAAACGCGTGTTGTCCGTTAGTTCCAGGTTCTCCCCAAATTACAGGTCCTGTTTCATATTCTACAAATTCACCATTTCTATCTACAGATTTTCCGTTACTTTCCATATCGCCTTGTTGAAAATATGCGGGAAAACGGTTTAAATATTGAGAATAAGGAAGAATTGCATAAGTTCCTGCATCATAAAAATTACGATACCAAATTCCCAAAACTCCCATTATTACTGGAATATTTTCAGAAAATTTCGCAGTTTTGAAATGTTTGTCTGTATCTTCTGCACCTTTTAAAAGTTGCTCAAAATTATCATAACCCACGAAAAGCACGATGCTTAAACCAATTGCACTCCACAAAGAATATCTTCCACCGACCCAATCCCAAAATTGGAAAATATTTTCTTCTGCAATTCCGAATTCTTTTACGGCTTTAATATTTGTAGAAAGCGCAACAAAATGTTTTTCAACATCTTTTATTTCACCAGATTTTAAAAACCAATTTTTCGCAGAATTTGCGTTAGTCATTGTTTCTTGCGTCGTAAAAGTTTTAGAAGCAATAATGAAAAGCGTTGTTTCTGGATTTAGATTTTTTAAAACTTCTGCAATATCATTTCCATCAACATTTGACACAAAATGAACATTTAATCTTGTTTTAAAATGTTTCAATGCAGAGCAAACCATAACTGGACCTAAATCTGAACCGCCAATTCCAATGTTTACAACATCTGTAATTTCTTTTCCCGAAAAACCTTTATGAGAACCAGAAATAATTTTCTCTGAAAATGATTTCATTTGGTCTAAAACCTTTTTAATTTCAGGTTTAATGTTTTCACCATCAACCAAAATTGGAGTTGGAGAAAAATCTCGCAATGCTGTGTGAAGAACGGCGCGATGTTCTGTTTCATTAATGATTTCACCCGAAAACATTGCTTTTATGGCTTCTTCAACTTTACATTCTTCGGCAAGATTTAGTAGAAGTTCTAAAGTCTTTTCATCAATTAAATTTTTAGAATAATCAAATAAATAATTTTCCTTTTCAATAGAAAATTGTGAAAAACGATTGGGATTATATTGAAATAAAGTGCGAAGTTCAAAATCATTAGTTGCAAAATGCTCTTGGAGATCTTGCCAGGATTCTGTAGATAACGGATTTATTTTTGGAAACATTTTGAGATATTTTAGAGGATAGATTTCGAACTTTAAATAGTTTTAAAGTAATGCAAATTTAAAGAAAATACTTTGGTTTCTAATATTCGGATTATAATAAAATTCAAGATGTTTTTTAAATTTTATTTAAAAAAAATTGCATATTTATTTATATTTATATTTTAGCCACATAATAACAATAAATTTATAAAAATGAAAAATTATTTTTACTATTAGCTTTAGGAATTACAGGATTATTTTCCGCGCAAAGCATTACACCAACTGGTTCTTCTGGAAGCACATATACATATATATACACATCAACGTGTAATAAAAGCACTCCTTTTTCTAGCGAAGGTGGCGAATTAACATTAATGACAGCTTTAATTGAAGCAAATATTCTTAATGAACAACTCTGTGGAACAAGAGTATACCAAGTGACATTTTTAGCACCGCCACCGCCGCCGCCTTCAAATTAAAATTTACAATATGCAAAAAATAGGTTTTATATTTATATTTTTATTCTGTCATTCATTAGCATACTCGCAAAGAAAAATAAATTCAAAAATTAGAGTTTTATATATTTTAAATGCCTTAAATAGTAAAAAACCAAACAGTAAAAAATTAAATAAAACATTCGTTTTAGTGGCTAGTGAAAATAAATCTGTTTTCCTGACAGCAAATGCTTATACTTTAGACTCACTTAAATTAGAAAATAAAAATTTTCAAGAATTAAGTCAATATTTTGAAATGCATTATCAATATCAAGTTTTTATTGATAAGAATAATATTAATTTTTCGGATTCTATATTAGGAACTGAGATTGGTTACAAAGAGACAAATGAAATGAATTGGTCTTTAATTAATGAGTATAAAGAAATTTTGGGAATGAAATGTCAAAAAGCAACAATTTCAAAGTATGGTCGAAAATGGATTGCTTATTTTAGTAACAATTATCCCTTTTCATTTGGACCATATAAATTTAATGGTCTTCCAGGTTTGATTTTGGAGGTGCAAGATTCTGATAATGAATATAATTTTACTGCAGTGGAAGTCAAAACTTATACAAAAGAATATCCAATTTCAAGATTTACGAATGTTAAAGAGGTTCCGAAAAAGGATTTTTTAAAGATAAAAGATAATTTAGAGAGTGATTTTACTTTGGGAGGAAAAATAAAATATACTCTTGAGTTTACCAAGTCACTTGTCGATAAATACGAAGAAGATAAGAAATATGAAAATTCTATTGAAAAAAGGGAGTAAATCCTAAATGTAGAATAACATTTAAAATAAAACCTCCGAAAAGATTTCAGAGGTTGATTAATTGAAAGGTGAGGTTTTTAATTTTGGTTTGATTGAAAACGTTCAGAAGCAGCACTTTCTGTGAACCTTTCTCTTCCGTCATCACTTTTAAAAGTGGGGTTAAAATCTAGCAAAACTGCGAGTTTTGTTTTTGGCATATTTGCATTAAAATTATTTTTCACTCTCTTAAAGGAACGAATTACAGCGTAAGAAAAATCTTCATTCACTTCTGGTAGAACTTTTGGATGAATAATTTTTCCGGTTTTATCCAAATCAAAAGTAATAATAAATTTTCCGTTGACTTGATAATCTGAAGAAAAAACACTAAAATTTTCTTGTACATCTTTTATCAATTGTTTATTTCCGCCTTTATAAACTTGGTCTAAATCTTTACTTTCTGGCGTTACTTTTACTTTGCGCAAAAGCGGAAGTGATGGAGAATAAAATACCTATTAAAAATAACTTTTTCATTATCATTTAAATTTAAGGTAAAGTTACTTCTTTTTCTGTTTTGTTTTTTCTTTTTTTATAAAAAAATATGATGATAAAAGCAATGATGAGCAAGGGCCAAATTCTAAATAATCCAATAATAATTTTTTGAATTAAATAAAAACCTTCTACAAAAGCATTTTTTAAATCATAAAAGAAATTGAATTTATATTGATTATCAATGTTTTTTGAATTGGTAATTGCAATTTCAGTTATTCGTATTTTAGGTTCTTTTAAATAAATTTTTACGCTGCTGTATTTTAAATTATCTTGGGTTATAAAATTTTGAATTTGCTGATAGTTTTTTTCAGATTCATTTTCGTTTGAGAGATTTACTTTAATGGCATTTGTTTTTAGTTTAGAAATTTCTTGTCCATTTTTCTGCATTCTATTGCTTTCTAATTTTGCCAAACGAATATTTGCAGTGATATCTTCTGCGGAAATATTTCTTGCTTTTAAAAATAGTTTCTGATTGTTAATATATTCTAAAAAATCGCCTAATTTCTCTGTTGGAACGCGAACTTCCATGCTGTTTTCGGTTTGGTATTTCCGCACAAGCGTTGCTTTTTCATTGGAAGTATTGTAAGTTTCATCTGAAATTATTTCAGAATTTAAAGAACTTAGAATAACAAAACCACCATTATTTATTAAATATTTTTCAATTTCAATAGTAGATTTATAGACATCATTTACTTCCATACTAATATCCGCAGATTTTACAAATTGTTTGTCTTTAATATTTTGTCTAACGGCATAAGAAATACTGTCGGAAACATTTTCTGTGGAAACCTTTGTAGAATCTGATGTGTAACCTACAAAATCGTTCGCTTCTTGTTTTTTACAAGAATTTAATAATAAAATACTCAAAATGAGTAATGTAAATTTGTTGTTGGAAACTTTCATAATATTTGGTTTTAAGATTATGAAAGTAAATTTCTACAAGTTTCTATTGTAAGTTTTGTAAAATGAAAGTTTATTGCTTGTAAAGTAATTTGTAAATTTAAAGATACTGATTTCTAATAACTTAAATTGAAATTGTAAATTGTAAATAGAATTACTAGTCTTGTTCTTCTAAAGTAATTTTCTTACTTAATTTGAGTTTGCGTTTTGGGCGAACTGGTTTTATTTCCTCGCCTAAAAGTGCGCCCCATGGTTTTAAACCCTCAATTCTATCTAAAATAATTTTTAATATTGCTAAAAAAGGAATTCCTAAAAACATACCGGAAATTCCCCATAAACTTTCGCCAATTAAAATAATAAGAAAAGAAAAAAGCGCATTAATTTTAACTTTAGAACCCACCACGAATGGCAAAATAATATTTCCGTCTAAAAGATGAACGCCTAAATAACCGATTAAAACAAATAAAAATTTTGACGTTCCGCCCAACGCAAAACTTATAAAACTTGCAAAAATGGCGGAAATAAAAATTCCCACATAAGGAATTACATTTAAAATCCCTGTAAGAACGCCCAAAAGTAGGGCGTATTTTACACCCAAAATTGTTAAAATTGAACTTGTAAGAATTGAAACTATAAAAATCTGGATGAATAATCCGGCGATATATTTTTTAATAATTTTCTGAATTTCTGTAGTAATTTCTTGAACTTTTCCTCGGTGTTCTTCTTTAAAAACAGTATAAATAAAATTAAAAAGAACTCTACGATAATTTAAAATAAAAATAAAAAAGATTAAGCTAAAGGCAATAAACGCCAAACTTGAAGTGAAAACGGCTAAAGTTGTTCCCAAAATTAAAGTCCCAGAAGACAAAAGTTTGTCGCCCGCTTCATTTAAATATTTTAATTGATTGCTAAATTTTATATGAAAAGTATGTGAAACCCAAGTTTGTAAATCGCCAAAAGATTGGATTAATTGTTTTTGTAATTGTGGCCAATTATCACTTAAATCTGAAAATTGAAGTCCGAAAAAATAAATTAATCCTATTAAAACTAACAGCATTATTAATACAGAAAATAGAGTAGAAAGTCCTCTTTTAAATCTTAATTTTCGTTCTAAAAAATTGGCGAAAGGTAAAAATAAAAGTGAGATTAAAAATGCAAAAAATAAAGGTGCAAAAATCATTTTACCAATATCTAATAAATATCCTATAGAAATAACGCTTACAAGTACGCAAGTAAGTTTTATTAAAAAAGGTAAATTTATCTTTTGTAGCATTTCAAATTATTAATACAAATATACTTTTTTCTGCATCAAAAAAAATCCATCGTAATTTTTTTTACAATGGATTTTTTTTAATATTTAATAAAAATTATTTTTCTAAAGCAAGATCAATTACTTCGCTCATTCTTTCTATATAATTTATTTTCAAGTTTTTAAGATAATCTTTTTTAATTTCTTCTACATCTTTTCTGTTTGCCTCACAAAGAATTACCTCTTTTATTCCGGCGCGATTTGCGGCTAAAAGTTTTTCTTTAATTCCACCAACTGGTAAAACTTTTCCTCTTAATGTAATTTCTCCCGTCATTGCGAGATGAGATTTTATTTTTTTATTTTTAAAACTAGACACAATCGAAGTCAACATCGCAATTCCTGCAGAAGGGCCATCTTTTGGTGTTGCACCTTCTGGAACGTGAACGTGAATATTATTTTTCTGTAAATCTTCTGCTGAAATTCCCAGTTCATCATGCTTTGCTTTTATATATTCTAACGCAATTGTCGCAGATTCTTTCATTACATTTCCAAGATTTCCCGTCATAGTGAGATTTCCTTTTCCTTCGCTTAAAATACTTTCGATAAATAAAATATCTCCACCTACACTTGTCCAAGCTAATCCAGTAACAACTCCCGGAACATTGGTGATTTCGGATAAATTTTTTGGACGTGGAATGCCGAGAATTTCATCAATTTTTTCTTTAGAAATAATTGGATTATACTCTTTTTCCATCGCAGTTTGCAAAGCAACCCATCTGCAAATGGCAGCTAATTTTTTTTCTAAACTTCTCACGCCACTTTCAGAAGTATGTGCATCAATAACGTGTTTTAATTCTGAGTTTCCTAGTTTTAAAGATTTTAAATTTAAACCGTTTTCTTCTATTTGTTTTTTAATTAAATGGCGTTTTGCAATTTCAATTTTTTCTTCTAAAGTGTAACCTGCAATTTCAATAATTTCCATTCTATCCAAAAGCGGTGTTTGTATTGTTGAAAGCGAATTCGCAGTTGCAATGAACATCACTTTAGATAAATCATATCCCATTTCTAAGAAATTATCGTAGAAATTATTATTTTGTTCAGGATCTAATACCTCTAATAAAGCAGAACTTGGATCTCCATGTGCACCGTTCGCAATTTTATCAATTTCATCTAAAACAATAACTGGATTTGAATTTCCAGCTTTTTTAATGGATTGTAAAATTCTTCCCGCCATTGCTCCGATGTAAGTTTTCCTGTGACCACGGATTTCACTTTCATCATGCAAACCGCCCAAAGAAAGACGAATGTATTTTCTTCCAAGAGCGTCTGCAATTGATTTTCCAAGTGAAGTTTTTCCAACTCCGGGAGGACCAACTAAACATAAAATTGGGGATTTCATATTGTTTTTTAATTTCAAAACCGCCATGTGTTCTAAAATTCGTTTCTTAATATCTTCTAAACCAAAGTGCGCTTTGTCTAAAACTTTCTCCGCTTTTACAATATTGAAAACATCTTTTGTATAATTTTCCCAAGGTAAATCAGTGAAAAAATCTAAATAATTTCGCTGAACATTATAATCCGGTGAATTTGGATTTTGACGTTGAAGACGGTTTATTTCTTTTTGAAAATGAGCTTCAACTTCCTCGTTCCATTTTGTGTTTTTTGTTTTTAACAAAAGTTCTTCCACATCAGATTCCGGACCACCGCCAAGTTCTTCTTGGATGGTTTTGATTTGTTGATTTAAAAAATATTCTTTTTGTTGCTTGTCTAAATCTCTGCTGGTTTTTTGATGAATGGCATTTTTTAATTCCAGTTTTCTGAAATCTTCGTGCATTAATTCATAGCATTTATTGGCGCGCAACATCAAACTTTTTTCTTCAAGCAAAGTTTGTTTTAAATTGGAAGTAAAATTAGCGTTTGTGCAAATGAAGTTTAGTAAATCTTCATTATCATTCATATTTCTGAGTGCAAAACTCGCTGCATTTGGAATGTTTGCATCTAGCTCAATTATCTTTAAGGCTAAATCTTTAATATTATCAATTAGAGCTTCAAATTCTTCTTTATTTTTGGAAGTGGTATCTTTTAATTTCGTTATTTCGGCTTTAAAAAATGGTTTATTTGCAGTGTAATTTTTTATTTTAAATCTTCCCACTCCACGTGTAATTGCTGTAATATTGCCTTCTGGAAGTTTTATTATTTTTATAATTTTTGCAATGGTTCCCACTGAGAAAAGATCTTTCTCTAACGGATTTTCAATATCACTATTTCTTTGACTAATAATTCCAATCAATTCATTATTTTCTTGCGCACTTTCAATCAAATTTTTTGAAATCTGTCTTCCTGCAGTAATTGGAATAATTACTTTTGGAAACATTACCATATTTCTTACCGGTAAAATGGGAAATATCTTTTGGTTTTTATCCGTTGGTTGAATGTTTTTTTCATCAATTTCTTCGGTTACAATACTGAAACCATCTTCTAAAATATCAGTGAAGTCTAAATCTTCAAATTCTTTCATAATATATTGAATGACATAATGTCATTTTTAAAATTAAATTAAATGCTTAATTATAAAGCTTGTTTCTGTACAAAGCTTTTCTAAGTGTCCAAGATATTTTGCCAATTCTTATGCCATTAAAAAAATAACTAAAAATTTGGTCAAAATTTCCAGTTTTATAATTTATAGTTCCAGCTCTGGATAATTAATGTAAGAAAAATTGGAAAAAAAATCTATCAAATATAAATTAAAAGTTTTCTAATATTTTAAAAATGTGTATTTTCGCGGATTGATTATCATTAAATAATATATAAAAATGGCAGTTTTAGGAGAGATTAGAAATAGACCTTGGCTTTTGATGGGTGCAATTGCAATCGCGCTTTTAGCGTTTTTAGTAAACCCAGATAGTTTAGATAAAGTTTTTGGGAAAAATCCGGATGTTTTAGGGAAAGTGAATGGAGATGCCATTACAAGGGAAGAATATAATGATCAACTTTTTATTTTGCAAAATAATGCGAAACAGCAAGGACAATCTGACAAAGGTTTAGAAGAGCAAGCGTGGCAAATGATGGTACAATCTAAACTTATAAAACAACAATTTGATAAAATGGGACTTCGTCTTACAGATGATATGTTTTGGAATCAATTACAATTTGATCCATTGTTTGCAAAAAATAAAGATAATTTTGATGAAAAGGGAAATTTTAAAACCCAAGAAATTAAAAAACAAATTTCAGATTTGGAAACAAGTGGAAATGTAGAAGCGCTTGCCAATTGGAAAAAAATGAGAAAATCCATAGAATATAAGATAATGGCTCGTCAGCTTTTTGCCAATATTTCTAATGGAATTACCACCAGTAAAAAGGAAGCTGGTCAAATGATTAAAATGCGTGATGAAAATGCTTTGATTGATTACGTAAAAGTAGATTACAGTTCTTACATGAAAAAAAATCCAATCAAAGTTACCACTGAAGATTTAGCGGCTTATATAAAAAAACATCCCATAATGTTTAAAACCGATGCTTCTAGAAATTTAGGTGTTGTTTATTTTCCAGCAGCGCCAAGCGCCGAAGATGACGCTGCAACTTTGAAGGATATCACAAAACTTTATAGCGGTGGAACAGATGCAAGTAACGGAACAGAAAATTTTCAGAATACGAAAAACGATTCTATGTTTATCTCTCTAAATTCTGATTTACCTTATAATGCTCAATATTTTTCGCAAAACCAATTGCCTTTAGGAATTAAAGATAAAGTAGCAACGGCAAGTATTGGTCAAACTTTTGGACCGTACAAAGAACAATCTTTATATGTTGTTTCTAAAATTTTAGATAAAAAACCTTCAGATTCTACACTTTCAAGACATATTTTAATTTCTTACAAAGGAAATCAAGCCGGTGCAAATGAAACTAGAAGTAAAGAAGCTGCGAAAAAATTAGCAGATTCTATTGGAGCAATTGTGAAAGCAAATCCAGCAAAATTCACAGAATTTTTAAAATATTCTGCAGATCCAAATTCTGCTGCACAAGGTGGAAGCGTTGGTTGGACAACTCCTGCAACACCATTTGTACCAACTTATTTATCATTTTTAGCAAACAATGGAAAAGGAGCAACCGGAGTTGTTGAATCACCGTACGGATATCATATTATCAATATTGTTGATAAAAAATCTGGTGCGATGACTTACAAATTAGCAAATTTAGTGAAAGAGATAAAGGCTTCTGATAAAACCGAAAATAAAGTTTATGCAGATGCTACCAAATTTATACAACAAGTGCAAGGAAAATCCTTTAATGATTTTGCTAATATTGCAAGGAAAAATAATTTCAATTTTTCTAACCCCAAAACGGTGAAAAGATTTGATGGAAAACTTCAAGGCGTGGGAACAGATAAAGATGATGATGTAATTGCATGGGCTTTTGATAAAAAAACTAAAAAAGGTGATACAGATATTTTCACTGTAGACGGAACAGGCGATAAAATTGTAGTGTATGTAAATGGATTGCAAGAAGCGGGAACTGCAGACCCAGAATCGGTAAGAGATCAAATAGAACCAATTGTAATGAACGAATTACTTGGGAAAAAGATTGCAGAGAAAATAAATTCTACGAAACCAACCTCATTAGATCAAGTTGCTAAATTGTTTGGTACCACGAAAGCAAATGCTTCTGTAAATGTTTTAAATCCATTAATTGGAGGAGCAATGGAACCAAAAGTTGCAGGCGCTGCATTTGGTGTTGCAAATAATAAAATTTCTAATCCAGTTCAAGGAATGACGGGAGTTTATGTAGTTCAAAGAAAATCTATTTCTACAAATAAACAACCTGGAGATGAAAAACAAATTATACAAGCAATTACTCAACAAAATACTCAACAATTTGGGCAATCTTTGTTGAAAAGCTTAGAAGATAATGCGGATATTAAAGATTATAGAATTGAAGTATTTGGGAAAGTTCCAGATCAACAATAATCTTTCAAAATAGAATCTAAAAAACGGCAATTTTGCCGTTTTTTTTATACTTTTCAGTCAGCCAAATTATAAAACATTTTATAGAAAATATACTATATTTGTTAATTCAAAAAAAATAAATGAAATTTTCTAAAGAACTTAAAGCTGGATTAATCGCATTATTAGCAATAGTGGGTTTCGTGGTACTTTTTCAATTCATGAAAGGTAAAAACCTTTTTACAACAGATGATGTTTATTATGTGAAGTATGATAATGTTGAAGGCTTATCAGTTTCTAATCCCGTTTCTATTAACGGTTTAAAAGTAGGACAAGTAGATGATATTGTACCCATTATGTTACCAAATGGCAAAATTTATTTTGTGGTAAAATTAAGTATTGATGATGGTTTTAAATTTTCTAAAAAATCGCTGGTAGAGATTTTTGAACCCGGATTAATGTCTGGAAAACAATTACGTATTAATTTGGCTTATGGCGATCCTCTCGCAAAAGACGGAGATACATTATCAGGAAATATTAAACTTTCTATGTTAAATAATATTTCTTCACAAGTTGGTCCTGTAAAAGATCAGCTCCAAAGTGTTTTGAAGCAAATAGATTCTGTGGCGGCAAATACTAATCAAATATTAGATAAACAAAATAGAGAAGAAATAAAGGCTTTGTTAAATAATTTAAACAGAACCGTTTTGTCTTTTGAAAGCACAGCTAAACAAACGAATGCTTTATTAGCAGACAATAATCCAAAAATCGGTAAAGTCTTAGACAATGCAAACTTAGCAACAATTAGCGCTAAAAATACTATTGATAAATACGGTAAAATTGCAGACAATGTAGATGTTGCGAAACTTAATAATACCATTGATAAACTAAGTACTACAGCAGATAAATTAAATGGTGTGATTGCAGGAATCCAAAGTGGAAAAGGTTCTTTGGGTAAATTAATGCAAGATGAACAACTTTATAATAACCTTACAAAAACGTCATCAAACTTAAATAGTTTAATAGAAGATGTAAAAGCCAATCCAAAGCGTTACATCAATTTTTCTGTTTTTGGGAAAAACACTAAAGATTAAAAACCATTTAGGAGTATGGAATATTTTTCTAGAATTATTTTTTTTATAATTATTGTTGCAGGTTTTGGACTTTTTGCTAAAAGTTTGCGTGAAATTTATCGCAATATAAAATTAGGAAAAGCTATTGACCGAAGTGATAATCCTGCGGAAAGATGGCGTATAATGACGAAAGTAGCACTCGGACAAACTAAAATGGTAAAAAGACCAATTGCTGGAATTTTACACATTTTTGTTTACGTGGGTTTTGTAATTATAAACCTTGAACTTTTAGAAATATTAATTGATGGTTTATTCGGAACACATCGTTTCTTAGCTGGTATTTTAGGACAAAATTTTTATGCCTTGTTCACGGCAACTTTAGAAATTTTAGCAGTTTTAGTAATTATTGCAGTCGTTTTATTTTTTATTCGAAGAAATTTTTATGGAATTAAAAGATTTCAAATGAAAGAACTTTTCGGTTGGCCCAAAGATGACGCTAATTGGATATTAGTTATCGAATTTGCTTTGATGATTGCATTTCTCACTATGAATACTTCAGATTGGGTTTTACAGCAAAAAGGCGCTTTACCGCTTTATGGAAGTTTCCCTTTTAGTTCAAGCGTTTTAGCGCCCTTTCTACAAAATTTTGGCATAAATACTTTAGAATTATTAGAAAAATTTGCTTGGTGGTTTCATATTATAGGTATTTTGTTTTTCATGAATTATTTATATTATTCTAAACACTTACATATTATTTTGGCTTTTCCAAATACTTGGTTTTCTAAGTTGAAACCAAAAGGTGAATTGGATAATTTAGATTCTGTAACCAGAGAAATAAAATTAATGATGGATCCAAATGCAGATCCATATGCAGCTGCACCAGAAATAGATCCGAATGTAGCTCCAGAAAAATTTGGCGCAAATGATATTTTTGATCTAAATCAAGTACAACTATTAAACGCATACACTTGCACAGAATGCGGAAGATGTACTTCCGTTTGCCCAGCAAATTTAACTGGCAAAAAATTATCACCACGTAAGATCATGATGGACACGCGAGACAGAATTGAAGAAGTTGGAAAAAACATTAATAAAAACGGAAAATTTATTGATGATGGTAAAAAATTAATTAAGGATCATATTTTGCCAGAAGAAATTTGGGCGTGTACAACTTGTAATGCTTGTGTAGAAGCTTGTCCGGTTTTAATAGATCCACTTTCAATTATAGTAGAATTACGCCGCTTTTTAGTTATGGAACAATCTGCAGCTCCAAACGAATTAAATTTAATGATGGCGAATGTGGAAAATAATGCAGCTCCGTGGCAATTCAATCAAGCAGATCGATTGAACTGGGCAAAAGAATAGACGGAGAAATTTTAAAATTTAATTAAAAAATGGATTTCACAATAAAAACAATGGCAGAATATGCCGCGGAAGGAAAAACGCCGGAAGTTCTCTTTTTTGTAGGATGTATGGGGAGTTTTGATGATAGAGCAAAAAAAATTACCAAAGCTTTTTGTAAAATTCTACATAAAATCGGGATAGAATTTGCCGTTTTAGGACAAGAAGAAAGTTGTAACGGAGATCCGGCAAAAAGAGCGGGAAATGAATTTGTTTTCCAAATGATGGCGCTCACAAATATTGAAATAATGAACAGTTATGGCGTAAAAAAAATCGTTACAACTTGCCCACATTGTTTTAATATTATCAAAAATGAATATCCAGAATTGGGCGGAAATTACGAAGTTTTGCATCATACACAATTTTTAAGAAAATTGATGGATGAAGGAAAACTCAAAATAGAAGGCGGAAGTTTTAAAGGTAAAAGAATTACTTTTCATGATCCGTGTTATTTAGGTCGCGGAAATGGAGAATATGAAGCGCCTAGAGTTTTGCTTCAAAAATTAGATGCAGAATTAGTAGAAATGAAACGTTGCAAAAGTAATGGACTTTGTTGTGGAGCAGGAGGAGCACAAATGTTTAAAGAACCAGAACCAGGCGATAAAGATATTAATGTAGAAAGAACTGAGGAAGCTTTAGCAGAAAATCCTAAAATTATTGCAACCGGTTGCCCTTTTTGCAATACTATGATTACAGATGGAGTAAAACATTTTAATAAAAATACAGAAGTAGAAGTAAAAGACATTGCTGAACTTTTGGCAGAAGCAGAAGATTTATGATGAAAAAAAACATACCCTATTTTTTAATGATTGCAGGTGTAATATTATTTATACTTAATCTTTGGGCTGTAAATTTTGAAACTTCAAAAGTTAATTATTTCAGTACTGCGGCAAGTGTTCTTATTGTCATTTTAGGCTTTGTAGAATTAAAAAAGAAAAATAAAAATGAAAATTGAAGAATCTACTATCGTAGAAACCAGTGATTATCGGGTAATTGTTTATCCAGCTTCAAGAGCATTTACACCAAAAGAAAGCAAAGTAATTACTGAAAAACTATATGATTTTTTGCCAACTTGGGCAGCTCATGGAAAACAACTTTCGTCTTCATTTAAAATTGAAAAAAATCAATTTATCATTATTTGCGTAGATGAAGAAAAAGAAGCTGCTTCTGGTTGTTCCATTGATTCTTTAAGCGGAATTATGAGAGAACTTGATGCACAATTTCAACTCGGTTTTTTTGATAGAATGAAAGCAAGTTTTGTAGAAAATGGCGAAGTAAAAACATTGAAATTACAAGAATTTCGAGATGGTTTAAAAAATAAAGAAATATCAGAAAACATAGAAGTTTTTGATTTTTCTAAAGATTCTTATGTGAGTTTTCTTAGCGATTTTCTTTTACCACTAAAAAGAAGTTGGGCACAAATTTATGTATGAAAGAATTTATTTTACCGATATTAAAAAATCCAAATAATAACAACGCACTTTTATTAAAAGTTGAAGAGAATTATTTAATTGATTCTGAATTTGAAATATTCTCTATAGAAAAAGATGTTCCAGTTTTATTACCTAGAACTGTTTCGCATTACCAAGAACATTATGAAAAGGACTCTTTAACGTTTGATTATTTTGACGATTTTGATTCTGTTTATGTAGCTGAAAATAAAAGATTACACCAAAATATTTTACATTTTTTGCCTCACAACGGAATTACTTTAGATGTAGGTTGTGGAAATGCGTGGCTTGCAAAAGCTATAAGTTTTGGTAAATCAAAAGTAATTTCTATGGATATCTCTCACAGAAATCCAAAAATTGCAATGAAAACTGTATTAAATGACAATCACCAAGCAATTGTAGCAGACGCAATTAATTTGCCTTTTTTTGATAACTCAATAGATTACATAGTTGCTTCAGAAATAATTGAGCATGTGGAAGATCCGAAACTATTTATTCATAAATTATTAGAAGTTTTAAAACCCAAAGGAATTTTAATTATTACGACGCCGTATAATGAGAAAATATTAAAATCACTTTGTATTCACTGCAATAAATTAACGCCACACGACGCTCATTTGCATTCATTTAATAGAAAGAAAATATTAAGTTTATTACCCGCTGATTTAGAGAAAGTTGAGACTAAAATTTTCAATAATAAATTTCTTATCAAAACAAAATTAATTTTATTATTAGATTTCTTGCCTTTTCCTATTTGGAATTTTATAGATCAAATTTGTAATTCGTTATTTCCAAAACACGCAAAACGGCTATTAATTAAAATTACAAAATAGCAGTGAGATGAAAGATTTTCTGCAAAATTTCATTAAAAGTAAAGGAATTTGGGTTGGAATATCTATGTTTATTTCGAGGCTGTGCACATTTTTAGTTACAGTTTTTGTGGCAAGAACGCTTTCTGTTTCAGAATTTGGTTTAGCAACTTCTGCACTTAATTTTCTGAGTTTCTTTATAGTTTTAGCGGGAATTGGAAGTGTAAATGGAATATTAAAATATGGTGTAATTTTAAATGAAAAGGATAAAGAAACATTATTTAAATACACACTTTCTTATGGAATTCTTGCAAATATTTTAGTAAGTTTTTTAATAATAATTCTGAGTTTTATTTTTTTCTATAATGATATTTCGGTGGCAAAATTAGCTTCCTTACTTGCGTTGAGATTTTTTGGAAACTATTTTATAGATCAAAAAATGGCAGAAAGTAGGGCTCATTTTCAAAATGAGAAATTTGCTAAAATTGTTATTTCAACATCTATATTTGCTTTTTTTCTAAGCGTGGTTTTAACTTATTTTTATCATTTTACAGGCTACATCATTTCACTTTGTGTTGCACCATACATTATATTATTCTTTTTTAAATGGGAAATATCTTTCAAAAGAATTAACTTCAAACAATTTACGGAAAAAGAATTTTGGAAATTTTCTTATGTCACAGCAATTTCTGCACAAATTTCCACTTGGGTTTTAATTTTAGATATTTTTTTTATAGGAATTTTATTGGGAAATGATGCTGTTGCAGAATATAGAATAAGTTGTCTTATACCATCAAATCTAATAATTATTGGGACAATTATTTTACAAACTGAATATCCAAAACTTTGTGAGAAATGGGAAGATAAAAAATATCAGTTTAATTTTATTTTTAACTATTTTAAAATTATCGGTCTATTTTCATTTTTCATTTTAGTATTTGGATTTCTTTATAGTAGTGAAATTTTGCACCTTTTTGGAAATCAATATAATAATATTTTAATTTTTAAAGTAAGTTTAGTGAGTACCATTATTATGTTGCTTTTTCGAGTTCCATTTATTTATTTAATTTATGCACTTGGTAAAACGCAGTATAATTTAGTTTTAGCACTCATTTCTGTTTTTATTTTATGCGGATTCTACTTCGTAATTCCTTTATACGGAACAAATGGTGCAGCTTATTATTTCTTATTTTCATTCACTATTATTAGTTTTTTTTATATGGGAACTTATTTCTATTTAATAAAAAGAATATAAAACATAATTAACACTATTTTTGATTAGATAATTGATGACATACATTTTAATGTGTTAAAATAAAATTATCTTTGCACTAATGAAAAACACACTTTTTATTTTCCTGATTGTTTCCTTTTTTGTTGTTTCCTGCAGAGGAAATGATGAAGATGTGCAACAAATAGATCAGGTTATAAATTTGTATATTAAAGATGTATCGGGAAAAGATTTATTAAATAGCAAACTCGCAGGAACTTATAATAATGTTCAGTTTTTAGATCTAAATGGTACAAGAGATTTGGTTCCAATTAATTCTTTTTCACTAAAAAAAGATTCGGATACTGTTAATTTTTTAGATTATGATTCTGGTGCAGTGCGAGTTTTGATAGATTCTTTAAACCCAGAAAATAAAACCTATCATTCAGATTTTATTATTAGTTTAACTAAAAAAATAGACGCTACAAATTCAATTATAGATTTAGATACCATCAAAATAGAATATTCTTGGACACCGACTTTATTCCAAATTTCAAAACTTTATTATAATAAAACGTTGAAGTTTACTAAAGTTTCCGGACAACCGAATATTATTACAATTACAAAATAAATTTAAAAAGTAGATTTAATTTTTTTATTGAATCTAAAGAAAATATTATCATTTATGTTACAAGTCAGTTATTTAAAAGAAAATAAAGAAGCCGTTTTAGAAGGTTTAAAAAAACGAAATTTCAAGAGTTTAGATTTGGTTAATAAAGCCATTGATTTAGACCAAAAACGTAAAAATGTTCAAGTGAATTTAGATGAAAATCTTTCTGAAATGAATAAAATTTCAAAAGAAATTGGAATTTTAATGAAAAATGGAAAAAAAGATGAAGCAGAAAAAGCAAAGGCAAAAACAGCGGATTTTAAAGAAAAAATTACTGTTTTTCAGCAAGAATTAAAAGATACAGAACAGAGTTTATTAGAAGTTTTATATCAAATTCCAAATATTCCTTATCACAAAGTAAAAGCTGGAAGTTCTGAAACTGATAATGAAATTATTTTTCAATCTCAAGAAGTGGAAGCTTTAGGAGAAGGTGCAATTCCACATTGGGAATTGGCGAAACAATTTAATATTATCGATTTTGAATTGGGCGTAAAAATTGCCGGCGCAGGTTTTCCAGTTTATTTAGGAAAAGGAGCGAGATTGCAAAGAAGTTTAGTTCAATATTTTTTAGATAAAAATACGGAAGCTGGTTATTTGGAAGTCAATCCGCCACACGTTGTGAATGAAGCTTCTGGATATGGAACTGGACAATTGCCCGATAAAGAAGGACAAATGTATTTCATTAATGAAGATCAATTGTATTTAATTCCGACGGCGGAAGTTCCGGTTACAAATATTTACCGCGATGTTCTTTTAGAAGAGAAAGATTTACCGATAAAAATGACGGCTTTTTCCCAATGTTACAGAAGAGAAGCGGGAAGTTATGGCGCTCATGTTCGTGGTTTGAATCGCCTTCATCAGTTTGAAAAAGTAGAAATTGTACGAATAGAAAAACCGGAAAATTCTTATGAAGCTTTAGAAGGAATGGTGAAACACGTGCAAAGTATTTTGGAAGATTTAGAATTACCTTATAGAATTCTTCGTCTTTGCGGTGGTGATACAGGTTTTACTTCTGCAATGACTTATGATTTTGAAGTTTGGAGTGCGGCGCAAGAAAAATGGTTAGAAGTTTCTTCAGTTTCAAATTTTGAAACTTTCCAAGCTAATCGTTTAAAATGCCGTTTTAAAAGTGAAGGTAAAACACAATTGGTTCATACATTAAATGGTTCTGCGATGGCTTTGCCGAGAATTATGGCGGCTTTGTTGGAAAATAATCAGACCGAAAAAGGAATTAGAATTCCAGCGAAAATTGCGGCTTATACGAAGTTTAATTTTTTGGATTAGGAAAATCTAATTATTTAGTTTTTTAAAGACCACGGATTAATTTCTTTGGTTTTTTATTTTTATTTAATTTTTAATGACAAGAAGCGCCGCCCATTTTCATAGGAGAATTTGCATCATGAACTTGTAAAGAATTTGCTGGTGGAGAAATGTAAGGAATGCCTAATTCTAATCCTCGCAAAATAAAAAGTCCGCCTAAAATAATCATTAAAACGGGAATTACTTTTAAAACTTTTATTCTAAAAGCTGTTGTAACTAAATTCCCAACCAAAACAATGGCGAACATAAATGGTAAAGTTCCTAAACCGAAAAGTGCCATAAAACCTGCGCTTTGCAAAATTCCACCGGCGGCTAAACTTGCTGTTAAAGCCATATAAACCATTCCGCACGGAAGAAAACCGTTTAAAATTCCTGTTAGAAATCGGGATTTGTAGTCTGCTTTTTGTAATAATCTGCCCAAATTCATTTTTACTTTTAATAAAAATTTGGATAAAAAAGGAATTTTAGAAGCGAAATCTTTTCCACCAAAAGAAAAAACAGCCATTATAATTAAAAGAATTCCGACAATAATTGTGAGATAAGATTGAAATCCGGCTAATTGAAATCCTTGTCCAACAATTCCTAAAACTGCGCCGAGAAAAGAATAAGTGGTAATTCTACCAAATTGATAAGTAAGATTTTGTAAATAATAATTGGTTGCTTGTTTTTTGGTTAAACCCATAGAAAGTGCGATTGGACCACACATTCCGATGCAATGAAAACCAGAAGCAAAACCTAAAGTTAAAGCGGAAAATATTAAAGCTATTTCCATAAGACATCGTAATCTACTTGATAATGTTTTTTATCTGTAGTCCATTTTACTTTTAAAGTATAACTTCCTTCTGCTAAAATTTTTACAGGAATTGTAAATGAATGATTTGCGGAGATTACAACATCCTTTTTTACATCGAGATTAGCGTCGTTAGTTCTAAAAAGCACAAAATTTACTTTGCCGTCATTGGGTTTAATTTCCTCGGGAAATGTTACTGTAATTCCGTGGATATTTTGTTCGTAAGCTGGTTTTGCAATTAATAAATCTGCATTATGTTTTGCATCAATTACATCTTGATAAACGAGTTCATCTTCATAATAATTTTCTGAAATTACTTCTGCATTTTGCATTCCATTTGGGAAAATAAAAATCATAAATAATATGAAAAGGATAAAAGAACCCAAAGCCAAAACGATTCCGTGTCCCCAATTGAATTTTTTAAACATAATTTTTAAAACTGAAGTTTAAATGGACCTTCAAAATAAGTTTTGAAACTGTCTAAAAGTTTACCATCTTTATCATAAACACCGATGGTAATATTTTGTTTAGACGCTTTAATTTCACTTTCTGGAAAGCTAACATTTACGGAACCTTTAGTCATTTCATCTTTTTTTAGAAGAATTTTCCCCGTATTTCCGAAACTTAAATTTCCATGTTTTGGTTCAATAATTTTGATGGTAACAATTTGGTCTTTATTTGCTTTATTTAAAAAAGTATAATTATAAGTGTTGCTAATTAATCCATCACGAATGAAGAAACTAGAACCAGCTGGTTTTATAAATTTAGCTTCCATATCGCCTCTGCTGTAGAGTAAAAATCCTAAAAAACCGATTAATAAAAGCAATAAAACGGAGTAGGCTTTCATTTTACCAGAAAATTTGAAAGGTTTTTCTTCTTCTATTTCTTCTTCTGTAGCGTAACGAATTAATCCTAAAGGAAGTCCGACTTTCGCCATTACTTCATCACAAGCGTCGATACAAGCGGTACAATTAATACATTCTAATTGTTGTCCATCTCTAATATCAATTCCTGTGGGACAAACTACAACACATTGGTTACAATCAATACAATCGCCTTTTCCTTCGGCTTTTCTGTCTTCACCTTTTCTCCAAGTTGAACGGTTTTCACCTCTTTTGAAATCGTAATAAACATTAATGGTTTGTTTATCTATTAAAACGCCTTGTAATCTTCCGTAAGGACAAACCAAAGTACACACTTGCTCTCTAAACCAAGCAAAAACAAAATAAAATGCAGCAGTAAATAATATCATTACTAAAAAGCTGGTTGCATTTTCTAACGGACCTTCTTGCATAATGCGGAAAACTTCTTTGTAACCTACAATATACATGAACATTAGATGAGAAATGACCAAAGAAATTAGGATGTAAATTCCCCATTTCAAAGATCTTTTCATTATTTTTTCAGAATTCCAGGGCTGATTGTCAAGTCTAATTTGTTTATTTCTGTCTCCTTCGATAGCGTATTCTATTTTACGAAAAACCATTTCCATAAAAATAGTTTGGGGACAAATCCAACCGCAAAAAATTCTTCCAAAAACTACTGTAAATAAAATGATGAAAACCAATCCTGTAATAAGACCCAAAGCAAGAATGAAGAAATCTTGAACATAAAAGGGTTGTCCTAAAATGTAAAATTGGCTGTCTAAAACATTGAAAAGTAGAAATGGATTTCCATTAATTTTAATGAAAGGAATTACAAAAAATACTATTAATAGAAAGTAAGCTACAAGATTTCTATAATTGGTATATCTTCCGGAAGGTTTGCGTGGAAAAACCCACTTTCTCTTCCCAGATTGTTCCATTGTGCCCACTGAATCTCTAAAAGTTTCTGCTTCAACAACCTGTCCTTGTCCGCCTCTATAGCTATAGTTTTGTTCTGTATCTGCCATTTTTTTACCGAATAATTATTTTAAATAGAAAATTCGGTTTTAGTTTTTTTAATTATTATTTCTCCCAATGTGCTTCTGTTCCTTGTGGTTTAGCACCACCTTCGGCTTCTGTAATTGGAGGTTTTTCTTGGTTAATGTGATAAACGTAAGCTGCTACATTTTGAATATCGTTGCCAGAAACTACGCCATTTTTTCCCCACGCTTGCATTGCAGGATTGTTTGGCGATCCATTTTCTACCATATAAAACACATTTTTAAATAAAGTTTTTTCTGGTTGGTTTATCCAAGTATTATCAGTTAAGTTTGGACCAATTCCACCCTTTCCACCTTCACCGTGACAAGAAACACAGTTGGTTTTAAAAACTTCTTCACCAGCTGCAACATTATCTTCAGAGAAAACAGCGGTTTCTATTGTTGCTTGTGGAACATTTTTCATATATTCTGCAACAGCTGCAGTTTGCTCTTTGTACTCGTTATCATATTCTTTAATTGGATGTGCAAAATCTGTTAACCAATAAGATAACATGTAAACGATGCAATAAACACAACCAAAATAAAACAAACCAAGCCACCATTTTGGTAATTGATTGTCCAACTCCATAATTCCATCAAAACCATGGTCTATAAGAATATCTTTCTCTTCTGTAACCGATTGTTTTTTGAAAGCACTTTCATATAAACTTTTGAAGTAAGGTTTAGATTTCTCGTCCAAATAAATAGCTTTTTCAGCGTCAGATAATTTAGAAAACTTTTCATTTTCAACTAAATCACCAATTGAATGCTGTATCAGTACTAAAATTGCACAAATTAAAAGTGTACCCCAAAACAAACCAGAGGTTAAATAACTGAAGTTCTGTACAAGCATATAGTAAACTATTACAACAATAGCTGTTACTGTTAAAATGGTAATGTATACCGGATTTCTTTGTTTCATAATGGCTTAATTTTTTTTAAAAAATGGGTCATCTTCATCAATATCATCTTCCAAAGGTGCATTTGCGGTATCATTATAATACTTTTTTGGTCTTGTGAAAACATATATAATCATTCCCACAAAACATGCGAGAAAGAGAAACATTGCAATGGTTTGGTATAAACCAACATTTTCTCCATTTGATAATATGTCTTTAAAATTTTGTGGTATCATAATAATTCTTCCTTTTTTTGAAAGATTAATTTGTACTTGCAGTTTTTACATCAGTAGTTTTAATATCTGTACCAAGTCTTTGCAAATAAGAAATTAAAGCTACAATTTCTCTTTTTTCTAATGGGACAAATTTCGCACCTTGTTCAGCTTGTCTTTTCGCAAATTCAGCTTTAACATCTGCAGCTTCACTATAGATTTGTTTTACAATATGACTTGCTTGATTATCCGCCCAAGTATCGGCGGAATCAATTTCTGCTTTTGAATAAGGAACGTCATAAACATCTTTCATGAAAACAACTTTTGCAACCAATTGGCTTCTGTCTAAAGTATTTGTAATCAACCAAGGATAACGCGGCATAATTGAACCCGCCGAAGTTACGCGTGGATTTAACATGTGTTTAAAATGCCATGAACTTGGATTTTTACCACCTTCTCTTTGTAAATCGGGTCCTGTTCTTTTTGAACCCCAAAGGAAAGGTCTATCATAAATAAATTCACCCGCTTTAGAATATTGTCCGTTTTTACCATTAAAACGCACCACTTCATCTCGGAACGGTCGAATCATTTGTGAGTGACAAGCATTACAACCTTCTCGAATATAAATGTCTCTTCCTTCTAATTCTAATGGACTATAAGGTTTGACAGAAGAAATCGTTGGAACGTTAGATTTAATCATCAAAGTTGGAACTATTTCAAACAAACCTCCTAGAGAAACAGCAACTAAAGAAAGTACAGTTAATAAAACTGGTAATCTTTCTATCCATAAGTGAACGCCTTCTCCTTGTTTTCTTGTATTAGAAATTTTTGCTAAAGCAGGTGCTTCTGCAGGAACATTTTTCTGGAATGAACCTTGTCTCACAGTTGCTACAACATTCACACACATTAAAATTACACCCACGATATAGAACAAACCTCCTACAAATCTCATTTCATAATAAGGAATAATTGCAGAAACGGTATCTAACCAGTTTTTATATAAAAGAGTTCCGTCTGGATTAAATTGTTTCCACATTAAACCTTGCGTAAATCCTGCTATATATAAAGGAACAGCGTAGAAAATAATTCCTAAAGTTCCTAACCAGAAATGCCAGTTTGCTAATTTAGTTGACCATAATTTGGTTCTCCACATGATTGGAAGCAAATAGTAAATCATACCAAAAGTCATAAATCCATTCCAACCTAAAGCACCAATGTGAACGTGACCAATTACCCAATCAGTAAAGTGACCAATTTTATTTAAAGTTTTTGTTGCTAAAAGTGGACCTTCAAAAGTTGCCATTCCATAACAAGTAATTGCAACAACGAAAAATTTCAGTACTGGATTTTCCCGCACTTTATCCCAAGCTCCTCTTAAAGTTAATAAACCATTTAACATTCCGCCCCAAGAAGGTGCGATTAACATTATTGAAAATCCTGTTGCTAAAGCTTGCGCCCACGCAGGAATTGCAGTGTATTGTAGGTGATGTGGACCTGCCCACATATAAACGAAAATTAAAGACCAAAAGTGAATGATTGATAGTTTATAAGAAAATACTGGTCGATCAGCAGCCTTTGGTAAAAAGTAATACATTAAACCTAAAACTGGTGTTGTTAAAACAAATGCAACTGCATTGTGACCGTACCACCATTGTACTAAAGCATCTTTTACACCTGCATAAGCGGAATAAGATTTCCATCCACCAAAAGTTAAAGGAACTTCTAAATTATTGAAAATATGGAGCATCGCAATTGCAACCCAAGTTCCAAGGTAGAACCAAATTGCCACATATAAATGCCTTACTCGTCTTTTTGCAATCGTTCCAAACATATTTGCACCGAAAACAAGCCAAATAATTGTAATTAGAATATCAATTGGCCATTCGTGTTCTGCGTATTCTTTTGAAGTATTGATTCCGTACATGAAAGTAACTAATGAAGCTACAATCATAAATTGCCATCCCCAAAAATGAATCCAAGAAAGAGTATCGCTCCACATTCTGGTTTTTAATAATCTTTGAAGAGAATAATATGCACCTGCAAAAAATCCGTTCATTACAAAAGCGAAAATCACAGTATTGGTATGCATCATTCTTAATCTACCAAATCCAAATTTCCCTTGCGAATTAATTAATCCTTGAAGATCACCAGAAAATAAACTTTTAATAGTTAAATCATCCGTACCGAATAAAAATTCAGGTAATTCTGGGTAAAATAATAAACCTGCAACAGTAAGACCAAGTAGCATACCGAAAAGTCCAAAAACTACAGTTGCGTAGAGAAATGCGCGGACAATACCATTGTCATAACTAAATTTCTGTGTTTCCATAAATATCTATCAGTTATTTTTTTTTGTTTTCGTGTTCCAAATCTGAACTTATATTTTCTTCAGTTTTTGGTTCTTCTTTTATAATTTCATTTTCCATTAAAATTCGAACTGCAGGAGATTCATCATCTTCAAATTGTCCGTTTTTTGCACCAATAATAAATATTACTAAAAATACAACAGCGAGTGAAACACTGCACATTATCATTAAGTAAAGTATATCCATAATTAGCCCACAAAAATAGGAAGAATAATTCTCAAAAATAGCAAAATTTAATGATTTAAGTCAGCAAGTGTTAATTTCTGTTAATTTATAATATTTCTAAATTATTTCAAGTCTAATTTAAAATATTTTGTGCTGCGAAACCAAGTAGAAACTGACGTAAAAATAACCACAGAAATTGAACTTATTGGCATCAGAATAGCTGCAACTAAAGGTGAAAGATGACCTGTTACAGCAAAAGCCAAACCGATAATATTATACATTAAACTTATCGCAAAAGTAAATTTTACAATTTTAACCGCATCTTTACAAAGATCAAAATAATCTTTAATTTGCGTGATTTTACTTCCATCCATAATCACATCCGAAGATGGTGTAAAAGAATTGGTGTCATCTGCAATTGCAATTCCGATATTACTTTGCTTCAATGCTCCTGCATCGTTCAATCCGTCACCAAACATGGCTACGTTTTCGCCCTCATTTTGCAAATTTTGAATGTATTGTAATTTATCTTCTGGGCTTTGATTAAATTTTAATCCATCAGAAACGTTAATTAATTGTTTTAAAGTACTTCTTTCAGATTCATTATCACCACTCAAAATATTGATTTTAAAATTTTTGAGGGAAGAGAACATTTCTTTCAATTGAGAACGGTATTCATTTTTAAAAATAAATTTCCCTAAATAGTCTTCATTTTTTTTGATGTAAACCGCAGATTCTAAATGAGTTGAATTTTCACCCACAAAACTCGCAGAACCAATTTTGTAAACGTGGCTTCTCACTTTTCCGCTGTAACCTTTTCCTGCAATTTCAATGTAATTTTCAATCTCAAAATAAGAATCTTTAATATCAATAAAATCATACAACATCTTTGAAAGCGGATGTGTAGAATTTTTAATTAAAGTTTTGATGTTTTCCATGTCAAAATCAGAAATTTCTGTCCCTAAATATTTAATTTCCGACTTTTTATTATGCGTAATCGTTCCAGTTTTATCAAAAACCAAAGTGTTTATTTTCGCAATTTTTTCTATCGTTAATGCATCTTTTACATAAAATTTATTCCGTCCTAAAATCCGCATAATATGGCCGAAAGTAAAAGGTGCAGAAAGCGCCAAAGCACACGGACAAGCCACAATTAAAATCGCAGAAACAACTTGAAACATTTTTTCAAAATCTATTCTTGCCCAATAAATTCCCGCAATTAAAGTAATTCCAAGAATAATTAAGGTAAAATACTTACTTAATTTATTGGTCATCGTATCTAAACCAGATTCAATTTTCTTAAAAGTTTCCTTATTCCAAAGTTGCGTCAGATAACTTTGATTCACGTTTTTAATAACTTCCAACTCTAAAATTGCACCAATTTGTTTTCCTCCCGCAAAAATTTTATCACCTGCTTTTTTCGGAATTGACGCAGATTCGCCGGTGATGAAACTGTTATCAATATTGGCTTCTCCTTTTATTAAAATTGCATCAACCGGAATTATTTCCTGATTTCGAACCATAATTCTGTCGCCCACTTTTAATTCTGACAATAAAATATTTTGTTGAACGCCATTAAAATCCACTTTCGTAACTGCAATGGGGTAAAAAGATTTGTAATCTCTATCGTAAGATAGTGCACTATAAGTCCGTTTTTGGAAATATTTGCCTAAAAGCATAAAGAAAATCAAACCGCACAAAGTATCAAAATAACCTTGTCCGTAATCCGTCAAAACTTCATACAAACTTCTTCCAAAAAGCACGAAAATCCCAATTACAATCGGAACATCGATATTGATAATTTTATTTTTTAAACCAAACCACGCCGATTTATAATAATCTGACGCTGAATAAAACACGACAGGAAAAGCCAAAAGAAACATCAATAAACGAAATAAATTTTTATATTGATGAAAGTAAAAATCATTTCCACCAACATATTCTGGCCAAGAGAAAAACATTCCGTTTCCGAATGCAAAACCAGCAATTGCAATTTTTATAATTAAAGTTTTGTCAAGAAATTCTTCCTTTTTTTCTGCAGTTTCTAAACTAATGATGGGTTTGTAACCAAGATTGGTGAGAAATTTTGCCAATTTACTTAATGGTAATTCTTCAGAATTGAAAGAAACTTGAAGTGTTTTTCGGGTAAAATTAACTTGAGAATAATGAATATTTTTTTCTAAAGCTTGTAGACTTTCAAGTAACCAAATACAAGAAGAACAGTGGATTACGGGGATTTTGAAAGTAACTAAAGTGGTTTTTCCTTCATTAAAATCCACCACTTTTTCAAAAACTTCGGGTGTATCAAGATAATCGAATTGATCATTATTTTCTGAATTGGGTCGAATCCCAGAATTTTTATTGAGTTCATAGAAATTACCCAAATCATTCATATTCAGAATTTCATAAACAGATTTGCAACCGTTACAGCAAAATTCTTTAGCATCAAAGGAAATGCGTTCCTTCTCAAATTCTTGTCCGCAATGAAAACAATTATTTTGAACCATCTAACTTGTTGATTTGCAAAAATATAATATTTAATGTTGCATCGCCATCTTAAAATCTCTATTTTTGCTGATAAATGTCATAACTATGTCTTTAGAACAACAACAAAACGTTGCGGAAAATTTCCAAAAAGCCTTTAATGAAGAGTCATTTAAACAAAATCTTTCCGAAGAGGATTTTAAAAATTATTTAGCTGAAAAACAAGAATTTAGCTATAAGAAAGGACATATCCTTTTTGAAGATGGTAAAAAACCAAGAGGTGTTCATTTTATTAAGAAAGGAATTTTAAAATTATCCAAATCTGGCGTTTATGGCAAAGAACAAATTTTGCGTTTTGTAAAAGAAGGAGATTTAATTGGGTATCGATCAGTACTTTGTGGAGAAGATTTTCAAGCAACTGCAGAAGCGATGTCGGATATTGAAGTTACATTTTTACCTACGGAAATTTTTATGCATTTACTAGAAGTAGATACAAAATTAAGTTTTGTAATGTTGCAGAAAATTGCTTTTGAACTGGGAGAATCTTCAAATACAGTAACTTTTTTAGCACAAAAAACGGTACGCGAAAGATTAGCGGAAATTTTACTTTTGTTAGAACAAAAATTAGGAACAAATCCAGAAGGTTTTATTAATATTTCTTTGACGCGAGAAGAAATTGCAAACATTATCGGAACGGCTACAGAAAGTGCAATCAGATTGATTTCAGAATTTAAAGCAGATCATTTAATAGAAGTTGAAGGGAGAAATATTAAAATTATAAACCACGAGAAACTGATTAAATTAGGACACGTTCATCTTTAATTAAATTTTAAAAATTTGAAAACAAGTTTTAACTTAAATACCATCATTTTTTATGTTCAAAATGTCGATAAATTAAAATCTTTTTATATTGATATTTTTAATTTTAAAATAGTAGAAAATTACCAATCAGATTGGACGCTTTTGGAAGCGGGAAATTGCAAAATTGGACTTCATAAAATTGGAGAACAGTATTTAAATAAAATAAAAGAAGGACATAGATTTGATAGTAACGCGAAATTAGTTTTTGAAATTGATGAAGATATTACAGAAATAAGACAAACTTTAATTGAAAAAAATGTCGCAATGCGAGAAATAAAAACCTTTGATAATTATGATTTTTGGCTTTGCGATGGCGAAGATTTAGAAGGGAATGTTTTTCAAATTAAACAGAAGAAAAGGTAAATTTTTAAGTAAAGAAGTAAAGGTATTTCACGCATTTTTCATTTCGTAGAAATCTCAACAATGAAATATATCATTTAGATTCCTACGGAATGACAAACGTCTTTATCTTAATTTTGATACTTTAAAGTTTAACAATAAAAATAATAAAAATAAATGTCTGTACATTCAGAAATAAAAAGAATTACTACCGAAACTTTACGCAAAATGAAGTTCGATAAGGAGAAAATCACAATGCTTACTGCGTATGATTTTACGACTGCAAAAATGGTAGATGCAGGTGGAGTTGATGCAATTTTAGTAGGAGATTCTGCGTCAAATGTAATGGCGGGACACGAAACAACTTTGCCGATAACTTTAGATCAAATGATTTATCATGCACAAAGTGTTGTTCGTGGTGTTTCTAGAGCTTTAGTTGTGGTAGATTTACCTTTCGGTTCTTATCAAAGTGATTCTCAAAAAGCTTTAGATTCTGCGGTGAGAATTATGAAAGAATCCGGAGCTCATGCAATAAAATTAGAAGGCGGAATTGAAGTTGAAAAATCAATAAAAAAAATTGTAAACGCAGGAATTCCTGTGATGGGACATTTGGGTTTAACGCCGCAAAGTATTTATCAATTCGGGACTTATAAAGTTCGTGCGAAAGAAGAAGAGGAAGCAGAAAAATTAATTTCTGACGCAAAACTTTTAGAAAAATTAGGCTGTTTTGCTTTAGTTTTAGAAAAAATTCCGGCGCATTTAGCAGAAAAAGTTTCAGAAAGTATTTCTATTCCAACGATCGGAATTGGAGCTGGACCAGATTGCGATGGTCAAGTTTTGGTTTACCATGATATGGTCGGAATGAATAAAGATTTTACGCCAAAATTTCTTCGCAGATATTTAGATTTATACACAGAAATTACGGGCGCAGTTGCGCAATATGTAAAAGATGTAAAAGACCAAGATTTCCCTAACCAAAATGAAAGCTATTAATGAATAGTCAAATCAGTAAACAAGCATTTTTATCATTCGGCGCTTTGGCGTGTTTGATTATCGGTTGGTTGCAACCATTTTCGCCAGAAGTAAATTATTTTATTTACAATCAATTATTTTATCTTTTAATTGGCGCAAGTTTCTTTTTTCAAGCACCTACTTTAAGCAATCCCAAATTAATTTATCCAATGTATATTGCTGCAGCTTTATGCGTTTTCGGAGCATTTATTCCAGAAAATTATGGAGTTGGTTTTCTTAAAATGGGCGGTTTAATCGGCGGTGTTGTAATTTCTTTGGTGGCAAGACCAAAAATTTCGCAACAATAAATGCAAGAACAAATCATTTTTGAAGACAATCATCTTCTTATCATCAATAAAAAAGCGGGACAACTTGTACAAGGTGATAAAACGGGAGACTTGTCTTTATTAGATTTAATTAAAAATTTCATAAAAAAAAGAGACCAAAAACCCGGAAATGTTTTCCTCGGTTTAGTTCATAGAATTGATAGACCAACTTCTGGTTGCGTTATTTACGCTAAAACTTCCAAAGCTTTAACGCGATTAACGCAAATGGTAAAAAACCGCGAAATAAAAAAAACGTATTGGGCGGTTGTTCCTAAAAATGAAATTCCACAAAGCCAAAGATTGGTTCATTTTTTAAAAAAGAACGAAAAAAATAATAAATCTACCGTTTTCCCAAAAGCGACAGAAGGCGCAAAAGAATCTATTTTAAATTATAAAATTTTGAAAATTTTGGATAATTTTCAATTATTAGAAATTGATTTAGAAACCGGAAGACATCATCAAATCAGAGCGCAATTATCTAAAATTGGAGTTCCTATAAAAGGCGATTTAAAATATGGTTCTGCTCGTTCAAACTCTGATGGCGGAATTCATTTGCACGCCAGAAAATTAGAATTTATTCATCCTGTTTCTTTGGAGAAAATTTCTGTTATTGCAAAAGTTCCGCAAAATGATGTGGTTTGGGAGGCGTGCGAATTATAAAGAAAATTACTTATTTGAAGTTTTCTCAAATTTTTGGTAACATTCTTCTTTACAATAATAGTAAATATATAAGTATCCATCATTAATTGAGAATGATGCTGAAATTTTATTTGTGCGGCATTTTAGAAGGTAGAAATTTGTATCATAATCAATTCTTGGTGTCTTTTTGTAAGTTCCACTTCCATTAATTTTAGAATCATTATTCATTGAACAAAAATTACCTTTTGAAGTAAAAGTTCCATCAGATTTAAAAGTGATCCTTCTATCGCTTTTAATAATTTCAGGTTTCCCACTTCCATCACCTGAATCAACATAGGATTCATTGATTTTCCAAGTTCCAATATGGTCCGTTGGATTTATTGATTTACAACTAATTAAGTAAAATAAAATTGAGAAAAGATAGAATACCTTCTTCATTTTGAATCATAATTATGGATTAATAATAAACTCATAAAAATTGTCTTTTGAAATAATTTTCTCTATTTCTGGATGATAAGTTTCTGAAAAATTCTTTGGGATTTTTGCTTTTTTTCTTTCATTCCATTTGAATTCATAAGCAGAAATTTTTCCATCAGATTCTTCTATATAATCAATTTCTTGTTGTGCGTGAGTTCTCCAAAAGTATTTTTTATAATTTTTTAAATGGTAAGAATTGGTTTTCATTCTTTCTGAAATGAGGAAGTTTTCCCAAAGTTTTCCAACATCATCACGCAAATTCAGTGGATTAAAATTATTGAGAATCGCATTTCGAATTCCATTATCATAAAAGTAAATCTTCTTTCCTTTTTTTATTTCGTTTCTTAAATTTCTATTGAAACCATCTAATCTGAAAATGATAAATGACTGTTCTAAAAGTTTTATGTATTTTTCCACCGTCAAATTATCAATTCCCACCAACTGAGAAAGTTCGTTGTAAGAAACTTCATTTCCCATTTGCAAAGCCAAAGCGGTTAATAATTTTTCTAATTTTTCAGGTTTTTGAATATTTTCCCACTGCAAAACATCTTTATAAAGATAGCTTTCTGTCAAGTTTTTCAACCGCTCAATTTCGTCGCCCGGATTTGTAACTATTTCTGGATAATAACCAAATATAAGACGATGCTCCAAAAGTCGTCTTTCTTCTAAAAAACCATTTTGATTAACCATTTCTTCAAACGAAAGTGGAAAAAGTTGGTACTCCCATTTTCTCCCAGTTAAAGGTTCATTTATTTTATTAGCAAGATCAAAAGAAGAAGAACCAGTTGCAATTACTTTTACATTTTTTATTTGGTCGGTAATTAATTTTATGATAATTCCGATATTTTTGATGCGTTGCGCTTCATCAATTATCAATGTTTTTGCATTTCCAATTAATGTTTTTAAAAAATCTGAAGTTGGATTTTGTAAAATATTTCTGATGTCACTTTGGTCGCCATTCCAATGAACAATAGGTTGTGCAAATTTAGAATTCATCAATTCCATTAAAGTGCTTTTCCCGACCTGTCTTGGACCAAACAAAATGATGGCTTTTTCATCATTTAATCTTTTCTCTATGTTCTTTTGAATTAATCTTTCAATCATAATTCTAAAATTTAGTATGAATTTTTAGATTGCATTCACAAATTTAATATTAATTTTTCGATTATACTCTAAAATTTTGTCTTAATTTTTCGGTTTTGGAATTAATAAACCTTCCAATTTAATTATTGAAAGATTTATTTTTATGAAAGTAAATATTCTTTTATTGTGTTGGAACTAAACTTCCGCTTTCCTTTTTTTTATCTTTATCCAATAAATTTTGGTCGATTTTTTCCAATATTTTCGGTTTAATTAAAGTTTCTAAATAGACTTTACAAAAATAATTACTTAACCTAAATCAACGGATTTCGGTTTTTACGTTTGTAAATTTGTATCATAAAATATAAATAAAATGGCAACTAAAAAAGTAGAAATTTTAGTAGCTCCAAAACCAGCGCATTTTGTTGGCGACGGTTTTAGAGTTCACAATTTTATCCCAAGTGATGCACATTTGGATATGAAAAGAATGGATCCTTTTATAATGTTGGATTATAATTCTAAATTTAATTTTACACCAACAGAAAAACCACGTGGAGTGGGAGTTCATCCGCATCGTGGTTTTGAAACCGTAACAATTGCGTATCAAGGAAAAGTGGAACACCACGATTCTTCTGGCGGTGGCGGAATCATTGACCAAGGTGATGTGCAATGGATGACTGCAGCTTCTGGAGTTCTTCATAAAGAATTTCATGAAACAGAATGGGCGAAAAAAGGTGGAATTTTTCAAATGGTGCAATTATGGATCAATCTTCCTGCGAAAGATAAAATGAGCAAACCGAAATATCAAGCAATTTCTAATTCTCAAATGCAAAATGTAGATTTAGAAGAAAATGGTTTTGTGGAAATAATTGCCGGAGAATTTAATGGAAAAAAAGGACCAGCTTTTACTTTTAGTCCAGTAAATCTAATGAATGCAAAATTGAAAAAAGGCGGAAAAGTAGAATTTAATTTTCCAGCAAATTTTAATACGGCGGCTTTAGTTATTGAAGGAAATATTTTGATAAATGGAGCAGAAAAAGTTGCAACTGATCATTTTGCACTTTTTGAAAATGAAGGAGAAACTTTTACGATTGAAGCAACTGAAGAAAGTGTGGTTTTAATTTTGAGTGGTAAACCTTTAAGTGAACCAATTGCGCCACACGGACCTTTTGTAATGAATACACGAGAAGAAATCGTTCAAGCTTTCGCAGATTTTAACAATGGGAAATTCGGAGTTTTGGAAGATTAAAGAACTTATTACATTGCTTTTAAACCAAATGAATAAGAATAATCAATTATATTTTTTGATAAATGATTTTCAATCCAAGAAGTTTCTTCGTGGCAAATTTTCACCACATCTTGTGGTTTTTTATTTTTAAAAAAATCTAATACAGATTGCATAGATTCTATTTCATCATTATTGAAAACATCTGGATTAAAATTTGCTTTAGCGGAAAATTTTTCGCCACTGTTTCCATTATTAAAATCCATATATTCAATTGAAATTTTATTTTCTGTTTCTGTTTTTTTGAAAATCATATCAAATTTTTCTGGGACATTACCGTATTGGATTGCTCTGTAAGATATTCCGGTAATAGATTTCCCTGTTTTTTTATAGTGCAAAAAATCAGTGTAAAACATTAATTTATTTAATGTTGTTTTTAAAGGATTTAATTTTTCCGAAAAAAATACAATTACATTTGTTGTTTTCTCCCAGTTTGGTATGGTGTAACCTGTATATTTTGTGGCTTTTTTTTCTCCAATGATATAATTGTTTACCGCTTCTTTTTGTATGTTTTCTCTTTCAAATTCTGAGATATCTTCTGTTTTTTTTATTAATTTTTTATATTCTTTTTCCGAAAAAATTTCTTTTTTTTCAATTAATAATTGATGAAAAACAGAAGTTTGATTCACCATTTTTATTGTAGTTCCGTTAGAAACACTTGGTATTTCTCCATTTTCGTAAAGTGAATATTGGTTTTCCCCAAAACCTAATAATTCTGACATTTTTTTGGCAGACAAGCCATACTTTTTCCGGAGTGTAATGATTTCTTCTGTAAATGGAATATGAAATTTTTCTCTGTATTGATTATAAATTTGCGCAAAATTAACTTCATCTAATTCTTTGCTTGTGAATTTTTCTTGAGAATCTTCACAAATGAATGTTTGGAAATCTACTTCGAAATCAATTTTTCTAAATTTGAAACTTCTTTTTTCTGTAATTAGTTTCATTTCCTTGTTGGTAATTGGGCTTTTCATAAAAATGATTTTAGAGGATAAGTCATAGAATGTTCTGCGATATGAAAAGAAATACAAATTACTTTACTTAATGGTATCGTAATTTTAATGTAAATTTCTTTTCCTTTTAGTTCTTTACCAAAAATCCACATTGGGTTTGTTCCGTATTCTGTGTTCTTTTCTGGCCCTTTGCAATAATCTTCTGGCTGCAAATTTTTTAAAACTTCTTCTCTTACTTTTGAGGTCAATTGCAATTCCAGATAAGTGTCGTGGTTTTTTTCTCTGTCGGCAAATAGAAAACCAAAAGTAGAACCATTGGCTTTCATTTCTTCTAAAAATGATTTTACTTCAGTTTTACTTGCCATCTTATTTTCCTTTTGCAAAATTACAAAAAATATTTTAAATGATACTTTAAAGTATCATAAACAATTAAAATTGCAATTACATTACACTTTAAAGTTCTTTATATTCTATCATCTAATTTTCATTTCTCTCCACCAAAGCGATTTGTTCAGGTTCTATTTATTTATTTTTTGTCTTCACGAATTTTGCTCTACGAGCAAAATTTCTTCCGCACTCAAATCATACAATTGATACACAATTTCATTAATGCGGAAATCCAGATTATCACATCTTCTTTTGGCAATGTTTTTATCCATTTCGGTTTTGGCGTGTTGCTCTTCTTCTTTGGCTTTTAGCATTTGTTCTACCAATTTTACCAAATCATCGTGAAGATTTTGTTTTTCTGAAGTGATTTTTGGAATGGGAAGTTGCTCAACGTGAGATTTTTTTACTTGTGCTAAAACTTCACCTTTTTCTGGATTTATTTGTTGATAAAAAAAATCTGTTAATTTAGAATTTAAAACGCCTAAAATAAATTTGCAATTATTATTTTGCGGAATAACAATATTCAAATTGTCTCGAGCAATAATATTTTTACCAATTATGGTCGCAATTATTCTGTCTCCTGTTTGTCTAATAATTATTTTCTCATCTGCTTCAAAAATTTCTTTTTTTCGAGGTTCAGCCAACCATTCTCCATATTGAATCCAACTATTTTCGTCCCAGAAATTAATGTATTTATTCATTAAACTTCCTCTTAATAAAGGCAACCAATTTTCTCCAAAAGGTTTTTGGTGATTTACTTTTACAAAAGGTTTTTCTGTAACTATTTCTCTTGTTTGTTTTGGATTTCCTTTGCCAACTTGAAATGGTTTTACACCAACTGTTGAAATTGAAATTTCTTTAATTGAATGAGAATTATTTTTAATTTTATTAAACAATTCCGTTTCTTCTGGTTTTGCTAAAATATTAATGATTTTTCCGTCTTTTGCAAAATTATTCTGATTTAATGTTTGATAAAAAACTGCTTTTTCATTTTCAACTAAATCTATTGTGAAATTATTTTCCTTTTTTAAAGAATTTTTTTCAAAAATAATAACGTGTGTATCTACAACTGCATCAAAAATATGTTTTTTGCTGTGTAATATTTTTTGCCAAAGAAATTCATTAACCAAATATTTTCTAATGTTTGTAAATGTGATAGATTGCAACCAAGTATTTGGAATAATAACGCCTAAAAAACCATTGGTAGAAATTAATTGATGGTATCTTTCTAAAAATAATAAATACAAATCATACTGATAATTTTGATGTTTATAAGTTGATTTAAAAAAATCTAAAAGAAATTTTTCAGAAATTTTCACATACGGCGGATTTCCCACAATTGCATCAAACCCACCATTAGAAAAAACTTTCGGGAACGCTTCCTGAAAACTAAACGGATTCAGTTTGCGCAATTCTTTTTGCCCAAAATCTAAAACACCGTCCATTATTTCCCAACCAATTAAGGAGTTTCCGCATTTTATATTTCCAGACAAATCTGGCAATATTTTTTCTGCAAAAAGCACATTCATATCATTTGCAGTTGCCATTGTTTCATCTTCCAATAACTTTAAGAACAAAGAAACTTGTGTCACTTCCGTTGCTTGTTGGTCGATGTCAATTCCGAAAACATTGTTGGTTAAAATCTGTTGTTTTTGCTTAATACTTAAAACAAATATTTGGTTTTCATTATCAAAAATACAACCTGCTTTTTTGGCTTCGTTTGGGTTTTCATTAAAATATTTTAAATGATAATCTAATAAAAATTCATAAACGCCAATCAGAAAACTTCCGCTTCCACACGCAATATCTGCAAAAGTGAGCGCAGAAATTTGTTTCGGAGTTTTGTTTGCAATCAATTTACCAATCGTGTTTTCTACAATATAATCTACAATATATTTTGGCGTGTAAAAAACGCCACCTGCTTTTCGAACTTCGGGTTTTAACTCAATACTTGCTTTTCCATTTTCAATGATAATTATTTTTCCTAAAAACCGTTCATAGATATTTCCTAAAATATGAATGGGGAAATAATTAAAATCATACGGCGTATTTGTATGGTCTAAATCTGTGCAAATACTGCGAAATAGTTCTTCATTTGCCCCCTGAAAATCATCATCTATAAAATGTTTTTTAAAAATAATACCGTTGTATTTTGCATCAAATCTTTTGCAGGTTTCTACAAATTTTTGCCAAGGAAATTGCGCTGTTGCAATATGATGCATTACATCATCTGGTTCTATTTGTTTGTCTTCCAAAAAGCGCATAAAAACCAATCGGTCAATGGTTCTTTGCGTTGCTTCTGTGAGTTCATAATCTTCCAAATTGGGATTATTTTGGTAGAAAGCAAGAGCGAGATTTTTGCGGATTTCATCGATGTATTCTAAAAAATCTTCATCAATTGGTTTGAATTTTCCGCCAAAAAGTTTCAATTGTTTTCCGCTTACTTTTGGCTTGGGAAGTTGCTCAATATAATTGCGAAGTTTCCCTTCCGCAACTGCTTCTCTGGAAAATAAAAAATAGATTTCTGCAAATTTTTCTTCGTCTAAAAAATCTTGGTAGTTGTAATATTTTATTTGATTTTGCAGAATGGTTTCAAAATCTGGTTTGAAACGACAATCGATTATTACAAATTCTTGAAAATCGGTAAGAATAGAAATTCCGGTTTGGGAATTCCAACCGTATTTAGCGGTTTGAAAATAGTCGTTTCTATTTTGTCTTAAAAGCCGGGAAGGTTTTTTGGCTTCTACAAAAAATTGGGTTTGCTTGTAATTTGGTGCAAGAGAAAAAGCATAATCTGCTCTTTTCTGACTTTGCATTCCTTCTTGTCTTTGAGGTTTTTCAACTTTTACTTCTTGCTCGAAAGGATTTTTTTGGAAATTGTGCGTTACATCCCAATCGAGAAGTGTAAAAAATTTATCTATAAAATCTTGTCTAACTTCCGCTTCTGCATATTTGGGAGAAACGTAATAATCTTCGTTACTTTTAAAATCTTTTATTAATAATTTTACTTCATCAAACGCAGATTGAAAACTCATGGAAATTTTCTTTAAAAATACAAATTAAAACAGAAAAGACAAATAGAGAAAAGTTTTGAATTTTAAAAAAGAAAGAACAAATTTGTTCTCGAAAATTCAGAAAAGGAAATTCAACTTTTAAAGAAATTTTTAATAAACAAAAAAATCCCTCTCAAAAGAAAGGGATTTCAAGAAAATATTTTTTAAAAAAACTATGCGTTTCTCGCGGCTTCTTTTGCAATTAAGTTTAATGCAGAACCCGCTCTGAACCAATCAATTTGCGCATCATTGTAAGTATGATTGGTTACAATAATATCAGAACTTCCATCTTTATGTTGAAATTCTAAGTGTAATTGTTTACCTACTGAAAATTGATCTAAATCTAAGAAATTCACAGTATCATCTTCTTGGATTTTATTGTAATCTTCTTCATTAGCGAAAGTTAAACCAAGCATTCCTTGTTTTTTTAAATTTGTTTCGTGGATTCTAGCAAAAGATTTTACCAAAACTGCCATTACACCCAAATGTCGCGGTTCCATTGCAGCGTGTTCTCTGGAAGAACCTTCTCCGTAATTGTGATCTCCTACAACAATAGTTGGAACTCCGGCTGCTTTGTAAGCTCTTGCAACTGCAGGAACTTCGCCGTATTCTCCAGTTAATTCGTTTTTAACTTTATTGGTTTCCATGTTGTAAGCGTTTATGGCGCCAATTAACATATTATTGGAAATATTATCCAAATGACCGCGGTATTTTAACCAAGGTCCCGCCATAGAAATATGATCGGTTGTACATTTTCCAAAAGCCTTAATTAAAACTTTAGCATTTGTAATATTTTTTCCGTCCCACGCTTTGAATGGCGACAACAATTGTAAACGATCAGAATTGGGATTTACATTTATTTGCACCGAAGAACCGTCGTGTGATGGTTCTTGATAACCATTATCTCCAACTGCAAAACCTTTTGGAGGAAGTTCTTTTCCAGAAGGTTCATTTAATTTTATTTGTTCGCCACTTTCGTTTGTTAAAGTGTCGGTAATTGGATTAAAATCTAATCTACCTGCGATTGCGATTGCTGCAACTAATTCTGGTGAAGCAACGAAAGCATTTGTATTAGGATTTCCGTCGGCTCTTTTTGCGAAATTTCTGTTAAATGAATGAATGATAGAATTTTTTTCACCTTTTTCTGCGCCTTCTCTGTCCCATTGTCCGATACAAGGTCCACAAGCATTTGTAAAGATTCTTGCGTTTTCAAATTTTCTAAAAGAATCTAAAAAACCATCTCTTTCTGCTGTAAATCTCACTTGTTCAGAACCAGGATTTATACCTAAAATTGCTTTTGGTTTTACACCTTTTGCAACGGCATCTTCCACAACAGAAGCTGCTCTGGATAAATCCTCATAAGAAGAATTGGTACAAGAACCAATTAAAGCCCATTCAATATTTATTGGCCAATCATTTGCGATTGCTTTATCGTGAAATTCTGCAACAGGAGTTGCTAAATCTGGTGTAAAAGGACCATTTAAATGTGGCGTTAAAGTATTTAAATCAATTTCAATGACTTCATCAAAATATTTTTTTGGATTTGCGTAAACTTCTGTATCTCCAGTTAAATGTTCTGCAATTTTATCTGCTGCATCTACAACGTCTTGTCTTCCAGTTGCAGAAAGATATCTGCGCATCGAATCATCGTAACCAAAAGTTGAAGTAGTTGCGCCAATTTCTGCACCCATATTACAAATTGTTCCTTTTCCAGTAGCGGAAAGTGAAGTTGCTCCTTCGCCAAAATATTCTACGATACAGCCAGTTCCACCTTTTACAGTTAGAATTCCAGCAACTTTTAAAATTATATCTTTTGCTGAAGTCCAGCCGTTTAATCTTCCGGTTAATTTTATACCAATTAATTTTGGCATTTTTAATTCCCACGGCATTCCTGCCATTACATCTACAGCATCTGCGCCACCAACTCCAATTGCAACCATTCCAAGTCCACCTGCATTTACAGTGTGAGAATCTGTTCCAATCATCATTCCGCCTGGAAATGCGTAATTTTCTAAAACCACTTGATGGATAATTCCTGCGCCTGGTTTCCAAAAACCAATGCCATATTTATCACAAACAGAACTTAAAAAATTAAAAACTTCTGAATTTTTATTCAATGATTCTTGTAAATCTTTTTCTGCACCCACTTTCGCCTGAATTAAATGATCCGCGTGAGCTGTAGAAGGAACTGCTACTTTTGCTTTTCCTGCTTGCATAAATTGCAATAAAGCCATTTGTGCAGTTGCGTCTTGCATAGCAACTCTGTCTGGAGCGAAATCCACATAAGAATTTCCGCGTGCAAAACTTTGAGTTGCGCCACCTTCCCAAAGGTGAGAATAAAGAATTTTTTCTGCAAGTGTAAGTGGTTTTCCAACGGCGATTCTTGCAGTTGCAATACGCTCTGGATAACGTTCATACACTTTTTTAATCATGTCAATGTCAAAAGTCATATGTTGTTTTTTATCTTAATTTTTTGAAGTTCAAATTTAAGAAATTAAAAATGGATAATCATAAAATTATATTTAGATTAAAGATTTTGATAATAATTCTAATCTATAATTTGATTTCCAAGATATTTTAATTTTAATTCTACATTTTTAAATATAAATTTTTTCTCTCTATAACTGTCTAAAATATATTGTTTTAAATTTAAAATAGATTCTCTATATTGTGTGTTTCATAATCAAAACGTTCGTGTTTTACTTGCTCTTTTTTCAGAAGATTTCAACCTTTTATAATCTCTTGTAGCATATCGAGCATCACCAATTCTTTAATGTTTGTTTTCTGAAATTTTTTATGCTTTCGCTTTTCCAGCTCTTCACAATAATCTACAAGTTTTATTACTTCTGGTTCTTAATTATAAAATTATCAACATAACATTCAAATTAGAGACAAAAAAGAGTTTTTATGTTTAAAGAATTAAATTAATTCTTAAAAATTAATATATTTACTAAAAAATAATTATGGAAAATTACAGCAATCCTTCTCCAGTCAATCCCAATGCAGTGCCACCAAAAACTTGGTTAGTAGAATCTATTTTAGTCACAATTTTTTGTTGTCAAATCTTAGGAATTATCAGTATAATTTATGCTGCAGGTGTAGAATCAAAATTTTATCGTGGTGATGTTGCAGGAGCAGAAAGTGCCTCTCGAACTGCAAAAACTTTAGTTATTGTAAGTGTTGGAACTGGTTTACTAAGTGTTATATTATTTATGGCATTTGGAGGAATGGCAATTCTTAGTGGTTTGATTAATAGATAATGTGGATTAAAGACAATAAATTTCTTTTTTTAATTATAATTTCGATTTTAGCATGTGGAATAATATTTTATTATTACATGAATCCACTTTCTAACTCATTTCTAATTAAATGTCCGTTCAAAACTGTAACAGGTTTAGATTGTCCTGGTTGCGGAAGTCAACGTGCCATTCATGAAATATTGCACGGAAATTTTAAACAAGCATTTTCTTACAACCCTTTATTTATTATTGCAATTCCTTATGTTTTTACGGGGATTTTATTTGAATGGTTTTCTCTAAAATATAAATTTCCAAGAACACGAAAAATTCTATTTGGAGCAAATGCAATCTATGTAATTGGGATAATTATCATTTTATTTTTCATTTTTAGAAATTTATAATGGTTAGTAAAACACAATAAAACACAAATGAAATCCATTCTTACATTATTTTTGGTAGTAATGAGTCTTTTATATGAATCTCAAAACTCGAATATTAGAAAAGATTCATTAATTCAAAATGAATTCGCAACTTTAATTCCATACAAAATAAAAAACAAAGTAGTTTATGTAAACCAAAAACACAAAATGATAATTGCGCCACAGTTTAGTTTAGGAATGTTTTTTAATGAAGATTGCAACTTACTAAATTCACCTAATGAAAAAGTTCGAACATTTGGTAGTAGTGATTATGCAACTGTAGATTTAAATAAAATAACTTACAGAATAGATAAAAACGGTAAAAAAGTTTATACTTTTATAAAAACCGATTTGGGAAAATGTCCATCAAGTTATAAATCTCAAAAATATAAAGCTTATGAAATGAAAGGTTTTTATGGTTTGGTTGACAAAAATTATATAGATGAAGCAAACCCAAAAGATTTTGTAATTTATCCACAATATCAAAGATTGCATGTGATGGAAGGAGATGATATTAATAATCCGATGTTAGTTGGAATTAATAAAGACAAATTTGGAGTGATAGATAAAACCGGAAAAATTATAATCCCGTTTATTTATAATGATATTAAACTAAACTATAGTTGGAAATTAGGCAAAATGTTCGAAGTAAGTAAAGACGGTAAAAATTATTTCTATATTAATCAAAATAACGTCGCTTATTAATTTTTTTTAATTATTTTTGTGACAAGAAAAAAGGGGTGCTGTAAAAAGCTGAGATGATACCCAATGAACCTAGAACAGATAATGCTGTTTAGGGAAAAACACCAAATTTTTGGTGATCGTATCTTATTATTTCCCCTTTTATTCTAATAATTTATTAAAAAAATTAAAAGAATGAAAGGATTTTTTATTTTAGGACTTTGTGCAAGTCCATTATTTTATGCACAAAATACGCAACAGGATTCTCTCAATATAAAAGAGATTGAGTCCGTAAATTTCACCAGAAGATTGCCCGTTTCTAAAGACATTATTAATGTTGAAAAGGATTTAGGAAATAAAAATCTAGCGCAAGACTTACCAATTTTACTAAAAAATCAAACTTCAGTTTTATCAACTTCCGACGCTGGAAACGGAGTTGGATACACGGGATTTAGAATTCGCGGTGTTAGTGGAAATGGAATTAATGTCATGTTAAACGGCGTTCCTTACAATGATTCCGAAAGTCAAGGAACTTTCTTTGTAAATGTTCCAGATTTGGCGAGTTCCGCTTCTAATATTATTATTCAGCGCGGCGTTGGAACTTCCAGTAATGGCGTTTCTGCTTTTGGAGCGAGTGTCAATATTTTATCTAAAAATCCGTCAGAAAGATTTTATATAAAAACTGATGAAAGTTATGGTTCATTAAATACGTATAAATATTCCGCAGAAATTGGCTCAGGTAAATTTTTGAATAATAAATTATCTTTGATGGCGCGTTACTCAAAAATACATTCCGATGGTTATATTGATCGCGCTTTTTCAGATTTAAATTCTTATCAATTCACAGCGCTTTTTGAAACCAAAAAAACAAAATTACGTTTCCTCACTTTTGGTGGAAAAGAAAAAACCTATCAAGCTTGGAACGGAATTGATAAAAAGACTTGGGAAACCAATCCTAAATTTAATATTTCTGGCGCAATTTACGATCCCACTTTTACCAATATTATTGGGTTTTATGATAATGAGACAGATAATTATAAACAAAATCATTATCAATTACTTTGGGAGCAAAAACTAAATGATAAATGGAATTTAGAAACCACTTTTCACTATACAAAAGGACAAGGTTACTACGACAATTACAAACAAGATGCGAAATTTTCTAAATACAATTTACCGAATATTTTTGTAAATAATTCTGAAGTAAAACGCACAGATTTCATCCGTAAAAAATGGTTGAACAATGATTTTTACGGCGTGGTTTCTACTTTATTTGGAAAATTTGAAAACTTAGATTTAAATTTTGGCGCAGTTGCAAATCAATATTTTGGACGACATTTTGGGAATGTTTCGGGTGTTCAATTTCCGCAAATCAATGAATTTGAATATTACAGAAACACGTCTTTAAAAAATGAAGTTGCAAGTTTTGCAAAAGCTTTAATTAAAGTAAATAATTTTGAATTTTTCGGAGATTTGCAACTCAGAAATATTACTTATTCTACTGAAATTATTCAGCAAGGCGATGATGAAGGTTTAAATTTAGATAAAAACTGGCTCTTTTTTAATCCAAAATTTGGCGTTAATTACAGAATAAATGGCGGTAAAATATTTTTCTCTTATGCTCATGCTCACCGCGAACCAAACCGAGATGATTTATTCTCAAATCCAGAAACTCAAGCAGAAAAACTTCACGATTTTGAAGCTGGTCTCGAGAAAAAATTTGGAAATGCCTCACTTACAGCCAATCTTTATTTTATGAATTATGAAAATCAGTTGGTTTATAATGGACAAATTAATAATGTTGGAGAATTTATTCGTGTGAATTCTGGGAAAAGCTACCGCGCAGGAATAGAAGTTTCTACTTTAATTCCGATTTCAAAACAATTTCAATTGGCTGGAAACTTCACTTTAAGCCAAAATAAAAATAGAAATTTTATCGTAGAAAATGGAAATTCGGTACAAAATCTAGGAAATACTTCCATTTCTCTTTCACCGAATATAATTTCTAATCTCAGTTTGCAATATTCTCCTACAGAAAATTTAAATTTTAAAATTCAGAATCAATATGTAGGAAAACAGTATTTAGATAATACAGAAAATAAACTTTATAAATTAAACGCTTATTTGCTCTCAGATTTTATGGGAGAATATCATTTGAAACTTAATAAAAATGAACTCACTTTTAATCTTTTAATAAATAATATTTTTAATAAAAAATATGTAAACAATGGTTATGTTTACAGCGGACCTTATTACTTTTCTCAATCTGGGACATTAGTGACAATGGGTGTTTCATGGTTTTTTTTTAAATAATTTTTATTTTGGTATCAAAAAATTTATACATTTGTATAATAATCTAACTTAAAATTTATTAAAATGAAAAAACTTTATTCTCTGATGTTAGTAATTCTTGCTACATCTATTTTTAGCTTTAGTTTAAAAGCACAAGATGCTGGTATTTATGAAACTTATGTTATATTAAACATAAATAGCGCCGGAAATTCCTATTATGATGCACAAGCAACAACTGGAAACACAGATTTTAATGGTGCAAATCTCGGTACATTTTATAATACTCAAAGTTTAGTTTTTGCAGGTGGTCAAATAAAAACCTGGAAAAATGGTGGTGCAGATGTTACAGGAGCAAATGTTTATTATAAAGTTTATAAAACTGGAGATGTAGCAGCTTTTACAACCTTGAATGCAGGTTTTAAATCGGATGATGGCGGCGGGAATCAGACTTGGGAAAAAGCTGATGGAACCACAAATATTTTATCAGGTTTAACGAATGGAGATTATAATCTTGAAGTTTATTTTGACGCACCAACAAGTGTTGGTACAAAATACTCAAATAACGGTGGCCCAAATTACAAAGCTACTTTTACAATAGATAATACACTTGCTGTTTCAGATTTACAAAATGCTAAGAAAAATTCTTTTGTCGCAGGTGGTAAACTTTATACAAAATTAGCAGGAAATCTGGATGTTACAGTTTATGATATGAGCGGTAAAATTGTAAAAAAATCTCAAGTAAAATCTTTAGATTCTGCTTTAGAACTTAATGTTCCACAAAGAGGAACTTATATTGTAAAAGTTTCTAACGGAAAAGAAGTAGAAACAGTAAAATTTATTAAATAATTCCTCTGTTTTTATAATTTTAAAGACTGCTTTCTTGCAGTCTTTTTTTTATTTTTAATTGTGTAAAAAAGTTTAAAAATTTATTAAATAGTTGATGTTTAATTAAATAAAGAATTATAATTTTGTATAATAAAAAATCTTTTAAAATGAAAAAACTTTATTCTTTTTTGCTTTCAATAGCAATTATCTCCATTAGTTTTGCACAAGTGCAAACAGAGGTTTTGAGTCCCGGTGTTTATAAAATTACTTATGGTGCAACTAATGATTACACAACTTATGATCCTGGTTTTGGGGTGCCTACTTTTTATGTACATGTTTTTATTTCAGCAGCAGATAACTCTCAAAATGTTGCGTATAACGATGCCTGGACAAATTCTACAGTAACTATGAATTTTGATTCCGGAGTTGGAGCTTATGTAGGAACAATAGATTTAAATACTAAACTTTTTACCAACACTAATAATACAGTTCCACAGGGAACAACAGTTAATAAAGTTGGAATGGTTTTTAAAGATTTGCAAAATGGAGCAACTAAACAATCTGCAGATCTGTCTATTAATCTCACAACTATTTTAAGTGGTTTAGCTGTAAATGATTTACAAAATGCAAAGAAGAATTCTTTTGTCGCAGATGGTAAACTTTATACAAAACTATCAGGAAATCTTGATGTTACAGTTTATGACATGGGTGGGAAAATTGTTGAAAAATCTCAAGTAAAATCTTCAGATTTTGGATTAGAACTTAACGTTCCGCAAAGAGGAAATTATATTGTGAAAATTTCTAACGGAAGCCAAACAGAAACTGTGAAATTTATTAAGTAAATTTTTAATTGTTTAAAAATATAAGACTGCTTTTTGGCAGTCTTTTTTTTATTGTACAAAATACTTTAAATTTGTGCAAAATATGGGAATGACAGATTTAATTTCAAAATATTTATTAATAAAAAAAGAAGTAAAAATACCAGATTTTGGTTCTTTTAAATTGATAGATTCTGCTGCTTTTTATGATGAAAAATCTGCCGCATTTTTACCGCCGGGAAAAGAAATTATTTTTGAAGTTAATTACGATTTAAAAGATTTAAATCTAACCGATTTTTTAGCTAAAGAAGGAAATAAATCAACACAAGAAATTTCTGATAAATTAATTGAACTTACTACTTATTGGAAAAATACGCTTGAAGCAAAACACGAATTAGAAATTCAAGAATTCGGTAATTTTTATACTACTGAAAATAGCCTAGTTTTTAAAGGGAAACGTTTTTCCCGAGAAAATCCAGATAATTTTGGGTTGGAAAAAATAAATTTATCCGAACTTAAAACTAAATCTCTAAATTTTGAAAAACCATCCGAAACTGATTATAAAACCAATAATAATAAATTGTGGTGGTTGCTTTTTATAATTCCTGCAGCTGCAATTGTTTATTTTACAACTCAAAAACCAGAACTAATTTTTGGTAAAAAATCTTTTAAAAATCTGAATAAAACTAAAATAATTCCAATTCTTAAAAAAGGAAATATTAAAAGCGATACAATAAAACCTGATTCTATTCCTACTCAAAATAACATCAATGCCAAAAAATAAAAAACCTGTAAGCGAATCTCGCACGGTAATGACAAATATTGTTTTACCCAATGAAACCAATTCTTTAAGAAATTTATTTGGTGGCGAACTTCTCGCAAAAATGGATCGTTGCGCAGCAATTTCTGCGGCAAGACATTGTGCAAGAAGAGTTGTAACCGCTTCAGTAAATCACGTTTCTTTTTCACATCCAATTCCAGAAGGCGGAATTGTAGTTTTAGAATCAAAAGTTTCACGTGCATTTTCTACCTCAATGGAAATTTATGTGGATGTTTGGTTAGACGATCCAATAAAACAGACAAAAATTCATACAAATGACGGAATTTATACTTTCGTCGCTGTAGATGAATACAATATGCCGGTTCCCATTCCAGACGCAATTCCAGAAACGGAATTAGAAATAGAAAGATGGGAAGCTGCTTTGCGCAGAAAAGAATTATCGCTTATTTTATCAGGAAGAATGAAAGCAAAAGACAGCGTGGAATTGAAAAAATTGTTTGCGCCGGAATAGATGTTTAAACATAAATGACACAAAAATTTTTTCTTTAGAACACAAATGACACGAATTTGGATGGTTTAATTTTGAAAATAGAAAAAAATTTGTGTTTAAAGAATCATGTTAAAAAGCCAAAATGAAAATACTACTTTTAGATAAAAACCATCCTTTAATTGAAGAACAGCTTTCTGCAAAAGGATTTACTTTTGAAGAAGATTTCACTTCCACTTATGACGAAATTTTAAATAAAATTTCAGATTTTGAAGGTATAATAATTCGAAGTAGAATTCCTTTAGACGAAAATTTTTTAAGAAAAGCTAAAAATTTGAAATTCATTGCAAGAGTTGGTGCAGGAATGGAAAATATTAATATAGAAGTTGCAAAAGAATTAGGAATTACACTTTTTAATTCTCCGGAAGGAAACAGAGATGCTGTTGCAGAACAAGCTTTAGGAATGCTTTTATTATTAATGAATCGTTTAATTATTTCCTCGGAAGAAGTAAAAAGAGGAATCTGGAAGAGAGAAGAAAATCGCGGTGATGAAATTTATGGCAAAACTTTTGGAATCATCGGCTACGGTAATATGGGAAAAGCCCTTGCTAAAAGATTGAGTGGTTTCGGTGCAAAAGTTATTTTTCACGACATTCTTCCTAATTTATCTGATGAATTTGCAAGCCAAGTTTCTTTAGAAGAATTGCAGAAAAATGCTGATTTCATCAGTTTACATTTGCCGATTAATGAAAGTACGCATTACATTATTAATGAAGATTTTATTTCTAAAATGCACAAAAATTTTTATTTAATTAATACTGCACGCGGAAAAAATGTAGAAACTTCTGCACTTGTTAATGGTATAAAATCTGGTAAAATTAAAGGTGCAGCTTTAGATGTTTTAGAATTTGAAAAAGCTTCTTTTGAAAATATTGATACTGCTACTTCACTTAACAAAAAAGAAAAAGAGAATTTAGAATTTCTTTTAAATTCAGAAAAAGTAATTATTACACCACATATTGCAGGTTGGACTTTGGAAAGTAAAGAGAAATTAGCACAATTTATTGTAGATAAAATTCTGTTAAAATATTCTTAATCTTTCTTTCTAAAAGCACTTTTTAACAGATTATTCTTACATTCGTTTTTCTTTAAAAAAACTTGCTGATAAATAATGCTGTACAGAAATTTTCTCCTTTTATGCCTTGCTTTTAGTTTAACTTCTTGTAAAAAGAATTCCGATTCCGATAAAAATTCTTACCAAACCACGCTTCCAAATTTTGGAAATGTTGATGTTGATAAAATCTTTACAGAACAGAATATAAAAATACAGAACGAAGATTCTGTTAAAAAAACCATTCAAAATTATTACGAAAAAGTTTGGGAAAAAGGAAATTTAAGTGGTGGTCTTTTAGTAGCAAAAGGAAATAAAATTATTTTTGAAGATTACCGAGGTTTTGGTCGTGAAAATGAACAAATGCCCATTAATGAAAACACGCCACTTCACGTTGCTTCAGTTTCTAAAACTTTAACAGCAATGGCGACAATGAAATTAGTAGAAGGTGGTTTGCTTAAATTAGACGATCATTTAACTAAATTTTTTCCAAAATTTCCTTATCCACAAGTGACGGTCTTTAATCTTTTAACTCAAAGAAGTGGCTTACCAAAATATGAGTATTTTATTGAAAGAATAAAACCTGAACCAACGGAACTTTCAAAAAAATATCTTACCAATCAAGATGTTTTAAATCTTTTAGAAAAATACAAACCAGAGCTCGCAAAACCTGTAAATTCTGGCTTTATGTATTGCAATACCAATTTTGCTTTATTGGCTTTAATCTTAGAAAAAGTCACTAAAACACCTTTTCCACAAGCGATGCAAGAAATCATTTTCAAACCTTTGAAAATGGATCATACTTATATTTTTCAGGAAAAAGATACGGCAACTGCGGCGCAATCTTTTTTTAACGGTGGAAATAAACTTTATCCTTTGGACCGACTTGATTTAATTTATGGTGATAAAAATGTTTACACAACGCCACGCGATTTATTAAATTTTTCTAAAGCACTTTTTGCGAAAAATTTTCTAAGAGAAGATTTAATGAGACTGGTTTTTGAACCACACAGTAATGAAAATCCCGGAATTAATAATTACGGAGTTGGTTTTAGAATGAAAATCTTTGATAATGGTGAAAAACTTACTTATCATAACGGTTGGTGGCACGGAAGTAACGCTGTTTTTGCGCATTTGCTGAAATCAAATGTTACGATTGTTGCTATTGGAAATAAATATTCACAACGTGTTTATTCTGCTTTAGCGCTTTCCAGTTTATTTGAAGATTTTCCTTACGAAAAGGAAAAACTATTAAAAGTAACCACACCAAAAGACAGTTTAAAAAACTCGGTGGATGAAAGTTCAGAATAGAAAATTAAATTAATAAAAAACGTAACTTTCCGCCGAATTTTATTATCAATGAAAAATTATTTTTATTTAATTTTAATTACACTTTTTACAATTTCTTGTGCTCGAGTTGGTTCCCCAGTTGGTGGAAAAAAAGATACAATTGCTCCAAAATTTTTAGGTTCAAATATTGATTCTGCTCGTGTAAATGTTCCTCGAAATATAAAAGAACTTCGCTTGGATTTTGACGAATACATTACTTTGAAAGACATTAATAAAAATCTCATTATTTCGCCACCCATAAAACAAATAACGAAAATTATTCCTTCTAATTTGGCGACAAAATTTTTATTAATTCAATGGAAAGATACTTTAGCGGAAAACACTACTTATAGTTTTAATTTCGGTAATTCTATTATAGATTTTAATGAAGGAAATCCGCTTCCTTATTATAATTTTGCTTTTTCTACGGGCGATAAAATTGATAATTTATATATTAGTGGAGTTGTGAAAGATGCTTTTGCGAATGGAAAAAATAGTACCGCAAATAAAGATCAAAATATTGTTGTTGGTTTATTTCAAGTGAAAGATTCTATGGATTTTCGTCAAAAACCATATTACATTACAAAAGCGGATCCAGATGGTTATTTTGAACTAAATTATCTCTCTCCAGGAAAATATAAAATTATAGCTTTTGAAGATGAAAATAGCAATTCTGTGTTTGATAATGGAAAAGAAAAAATTGGATTTCAGAAAGAAGACATTGATTTAAAACAAAATATTTCTGGTTTAAATTTAAAAATTTATCCTTCTAAAAAACCACAAAAATATGTAGAATGGAAATCGCAAACTGGTGGAATTTTACTTTTATTTGAAGGAAATCCAGAAGATGTGAAAGTGACATCTAATGATAATTTGCTCAAAAATTATAAAGTTATTCATCAACCAAAATCCGATAGTGTAAATATTTATTTTGACGCACAACGCGAAAATATCGGTTTGCAAAATTCACAGAATTTGAAATTTAAATATGAAATTGGTTCAAAGAAAGATAGTGTTTCATTATTTTATAAACATGATCCAAAAAATCTAATGGAATTGAGCAATAGAAATGGAAATTTGTTGCCACCGAAAAAAGATTTTAAAATCTATTCTAATTTACCTGTAGAAAATATTTTACCTGAAAAATTCTCATTGGTTTCGGATAGTTTAAAGCAAGATTTTAAAGCGGGAATTTCAAAAACAAATCCGCATGAAATTTTTATAAAATCTGATTTTAAAGAAGGAAAAAAATACCAATTAACGGTTTTAAAAGAATCTGTTTCTTCTTATTTTGAAAGCATTGAGAAATCTTACCAATTTAATTTTGAGATAGATAAAGCTGAAAATTATGGAAGTTTTACTTTAAATTTAATAAATAAACCAGAACATCCATTTTGGATTGAACTTGTAAATAATGAGGATAAAGTTGCTTATTCTAAAAAATCAACAGAGTTAGAAAATAAATTCACAGAGCTAAAACCAAGGGTTTATTCTGTCAGAATTTTGGTGGATAATAATGAAAATGGAGTTTGGGACACCGCAGATTTTATGACACAAACCTACGCAGAAGATGTATTTTCATTTAATAAAAAATTAGAGGTAAAACCTTTTTGGGAAATTGTAGAAAGTTGGGATTTGCAAAATCAGGCTCCAATTGATGAATCTGAAAATTTACCAGAAATTGCGCCACAAAATAAACAAGAAAGCAAGTCAAAAGAATTTCAAAAAAGCCCTGATTTACCACCGATAAGAAGAGATAAAGTTCTCCCGAAAATGAAGGAAAAAGTTCTCCAAAAATAAATATGAAAACATTTAAAACAATCGTATTTTGGTTTTTGATTGGGATTTCACTTATTCAATTTATCCCAATTGATAGAGAAAATAAACCTGTGAAAAAATCAGAAAACTTTGTCGAGGTTTTAAATTCGCCACCAAAAGTTCAAAATTTGCTAAAAAATGCTTGTTACGATTGTCATTCTAATGAGACAAAATATCCAAATTATGCTTTTATAGCGCCACTTTCTTGGGCTGTAAAAAACCATGTGAATGATGGAAGAGAACATCTGAATTTCTCGGAATGGGCGACTTTTAATTCGGATTTGAAGAAAAATATGTTAGAAAATTCAATCTCGGATTTAGAACAATATAAAATGCCGATGTCTGCGTATATTGCGTATCATCCGAAAGCGAATATTACAAAAGCAGATAGGCAAATTCTTATTAATTATTTTGAAGCATTATTGAAATCTAAAGAATATTAAAATATTTTTTTAAAAATTTTCTTTGGGAATCAAAAGCTAAATCTTTAATTTTTAGTTCATTTTGTTTTAACCAAACTACTTCAGAAACTTCTTCTAATTGGAGATTGAGTTGCGTTTCTTTTTCTATTTCATAAAGATAAAACAAATCTAAAGTATTGTATTTTATATTTTTAAAAAGATAAGTGTTTGGTAAACTTCCCAAATATTTTAAATTTTCAGGTTTAATATTTAGGTTTAATTCTTCTTTTAACTCTCTTTTACAAGTTTCTTCAGAAGATTCGTTGGTGTCTGTAAATCCACCGGCTAAATCTAAAAAGCCTTTTTGGGGATTTTTATTTCTACAGGTAAATAAATATTTGTCTTTAAATTTTATTAAAACTGCGACTGCAGCTGCGCAATTTTGATACATTACAAAATCACAATTGCTGCAAGTTAATTTTGAATCCTGATCCCAAATTAAAGTTTGATGTCCACATTTTGGGCAAAATGATAACTCTTCCATTATTACTTTTTATTTCTAGGATGATAATTTAAAATCACATTTCGCAATTCTTCAGTTTGCAAATGCGTATAAATTTCAGTTGTTGTAATACTTGAATGTCCCAACATTTCTTGAATATACCGCAAATCCGCACCATTCTGAAGTAAATGTGTCGCAAATGAATGCCGAAAAGTGTGTGGTGAAATTGTTTTATTAATATTTGCTTTTTCTGCTAATTCTTTAATAATAATAAAAACCATCACGCGTGACATTGCAGAACCGCGTCTATTTAGGAAAACTACATCTTCGTGTTTTTTCTTTATTTTTATATTTATTCTACACTCTTTTAAGAAATCTAGAATTACTTCCGCTGTAAAATCTGCAATAGGCACAAAACGAGTTTTATTTCCTTTTCCATCTACACTCAAATAATTTTCTTTAAAATTTATGTTAGAAACTTTTAGGTTTACTAATTCGGAAACTCGTAAACCGCATCCATAAAGCGTTTCAACGATACAATAATTTCTTTGTCCGAGAATAGAACTGCGATCAACGGCTTTTATAATTTTTTCTATTTCATTCACAGAAAGCGTGTCGGGTAAATAAATTCCGAGTTTTGGACCTTCTAAAAGTGAAGTAGGATTGTCTTCTCTAATTTCTTCTTCTACTAAAAAATTGAAAAATGATTTTATGGAAGAAACCCATCTTGCTTGTGAACGTTCGCTAAATTTTTGTTTGCTATTTTGAAAAAGATATTCTTGGATTTGTTCGTAGGAAATATTTTCTGGCGTAACATTATGCAAATTTTCTAATGCAAAATTCTTAATCTTATTAACGTCTCTTAAATAAGCGTCTAAAGTATTTTTTGAAAAACTCTTCTCCAATAAAAGATAGTTTTCATAATCCTTAATTTTTTCACTCCATTCCATTTTTATTTAAGATTGAAAAAGTTGGTTTTCATCTATTTTTAACACTTCAATTTCGTGTTCCTTTAAGAAAGAAATTCCATCGAAATCAGAGTAATCTTCTATATAAACCAACTTTTTTATTCCGGCCTGCAAAATAAGTTTGCTGCATTGTTTGCAAGGTGAAAGTGTAATATAAAGTGTGGCTCCTTTTGCAGATTGAGTACTTGTTGCGAGTTTTAGAATTGCATTGGCTTCCGCGTGTAAAACGTACCAAAGTGTATTTCCTTCATTATCTTCACAGCAATTTTCAAAACCAGAAGGCGTTCCATTATAACCATCAGAAATTATCATTCTGTCTTTTACAATAAGCGCACCTACTTTTTTTCTTTTGCAATAAGACAATTTTGCCCATTCCATCGCCATTTTTAAATAGGCTTTATCAAATTTTGTAATTTTTGCCATTTAAAAATTGGGTTTCCTTTTTTCTAAAAATGCACTCACACCTTCTTTTTTATCCTCTAAATCAAACAATTCACCGAAAGATTTTATTTCAGTTTCAAAGCCTTCTAAAGTATTATATAAATTGACTGCTTTTATTGCTTTTTGAATGGCGAGTGGAGAATTTCGAGAAATTGTAATTGCTAATTCTAAACATTTACTTAAAAGTTCTTCGCTACTGAAAACTTCATTTACCAAACCAATTTCTTTTGCTTTTTGTGCAGAAATCATTTTTGCGGAAAAAATCATTTCATTTGCCATTCCTTTCCCTACTAATTTTGGTAATCTTTGTGTTCCGCCGTAACCGGGAATTAATCCTAAAGTAACTTCTGGTAAACCAAGTTTTGCATTTTCTGAAGCATATCTAATGTGACAAGACATTGCCAATTCTAAACCGCCACCTAAAGCAAAACCATTTACAGCTGCAATTACAGGTTTGCTTAAATTTTCGATTTTATTAAATAATTTTTCTTGTCCAAACCGAGCTAAATTTTCTGCATTTGCCGAACCAAAATCACTAAATTCTTTTATATCTGCACCTGCAACAAAAGATTTTTCTCCAGCTCCTGTTAAAATAGCAACACGGCAATCTTTATCTTCATTTATTTCTGAAAAGACGTTTGAAAGTTCTTCAATAATAGTTTTGTTTAAAGCATTTAAACTTTCGGGTTTATTGATTGTAATTGTGGTTACAAAATTTTCTTTGGAAATGCTTAAAAATTGATAGTTCATGGTTTAATTTAAATTTAAAAATGCAATTTATGAAAATTGGATTAAAAAATATTTCTAATTATTCTGCAGAATGACTTATCATATTACTGTCAATTTTAATTTGAAGTTTTTCTGCTATTTTCATTCCTAATTCAATATTTGCTCTGAAGAAATGACACAATTGCCGGTTTATAATTTCATCTTTTTTCTCACCTTTTATTCCGCGCATATGATCTACAATATTATTAATAAGATTTTCTCTTGCTTCTCTATTCATTGCATTGGTGTAAAGCAAACCTGGTTGTGTATAATGGTCGTCGTCATTTGCGTTTCTATTAAAATTTGCAACATGAAGACTGTCTAAATCATATTCAAAATTTTTATATTTTTCATCAGGTTTCACCACGCCAAAACTATTTGGATAATAATTTGGTTCATCTCTATATTGCTTTGAGTCTGCCATAAAACCGTCCCTTTGGAAATTATTAAAACCAAAAGGACATCGGTTTACTTCCAACTGATTTCCATTGACACCAATTCTATATCTTGCTGCATCTGCGTAAGAAAATAATCTTCCTTGCAACATTTTGTCTGGTGAAAAACTAATTCCATTTATTAAATTACTCGGAGAAAATGCGGCCTGTTCTACATGCGCAAAATAATTATTTGGAATTTCATTAAGTTCCATTTCACCAACTTCTATTAAAGGGAATTCTTCTTGAAACCAAACTTTAGTTACATCAAATGGATTCCATCGGAATTCTTTCGCTTGTTCATCTGTCATTACTTGGATGTACATTTTCCATTTCGGGAAATCACCTTTTTCAATTGCATTTACTAAATCTTCTTGTGCAAAATCGGGATTTTCACCTTGCATTTTTTTCGCTTCTTCGGAAGAGAAATTTTTAATTCCTTGCTCGGTTTTAAAATGAAATTTCACCCAAACTCTTTCATTATTTTCATTAATCATAGAAAAAGTATGAGAGCCAAATCCGTGCATATGTCTGTAACCAACCGGAGTTCCGCGCTCCGACATTACAATTAAAACTTGGTGTAAACTTTCGGGGTTTAAACTCCAATAATCCCACATCACAGTTTTATCTCGCAAATTAGTTTTTGGAATTCGCTTTTGTGTATGTATAAAATCTGGGAATTTTTTGGCATCTTTTATAAAGAAAACAGGCGTATTGTTTCCTACTAAATCCCAATTTCCATCTTCAGTATAAAATTTTAAAGCAAAACCACGCGGATCACGTTCTGTATCTGCACTTCCTTTTTCACCGGCAACAGTAGAAAATCTCGCAAACATTTTACAAGAATTTCCAACCTTTGAAAATAATTTTGCTTTGGTATATTTTGAAATATCATGCGTAACTGTAAAAGTCCCATAAGCGCCGCTTCCTTTTGCATGAACCACTCTTTCTGGAGTTCGCTCGCGAACGAAATGGGCTAAATTTTCTTGTAAAATAAAATCTTGCAAAAATAAAGGACCGCGCTCACCCACAGATTGAGAATCCTGGTGATCAAAATATGGAGATCCAGAAGCGTTTGTTAATTTTTTAGAATCCATTTTTGAATTTTTTATTTAAACAAATTTACTATTTAGTTTGCTTTAAATATGTATAATTCTAAAAACATAATTATATTTGTAATAGATAAAATTTATTAAATGAATATACAGCAATTGGAATATCTTATCGCAGTGGATAAATATAAACATTTTGGGAATGCAGCAAAGTCATGTTTTATAACACAACCTACTCTGAGTGCGATGATTCAGAAGTTTGAGGATGAATTGGATGTTAAAATATTTGATCGTACAACACATCCCATTCGAACTACAGATGCTGGAATTGAAATAATAAAACAAGCCACTTTAATTATTGATAATGTAATGGAACTGCGTAATAAAGCGGATCAACTTAATAATATTTTGGGAGGTAAATTAAATTTAGGGATTATTCCAACAGTTTCTGGGTGTCTAATTCCAACAGAAATCTTTGAATTTATTTCTAATAATGAAAAAATAGAACTCAATGTAAAAGAAATGACCACAGAAAGTATTATAAAAGCTTTAAAAAGTGGTGAATTGGATGCAGGAATTATTTCTACACCTTACAATGAAGCAGAAGAGTTTTCAAAAACATTTATTTTTAATGAAGAATTGATGGTATATTCTTCCGGGGAAAATAAAACAAAAAAAGAGTCTTTTATTCTTCCTGAAGAAATTGACATAGATAAAGTTTGGCTTTTAGAAGAAGGAAATTGTCTGCGAAATCAGTTTGAAAAGATTTGTCACTTAAAAGAAAATTCCGCCAAACCAAAAAATTTAGAATTTTTGGCTTCTAATATTTCTACATTAATCCATATGGTAGATAAAATGGGCGGAATTACCATTTTACCAGAATTGGCTGTTGACCAATTATCAGAAACACAGAGGAATAATGTTTCTCATTTTGTAAAACCTTTTCCTTTTCGCGAAATTTCAATTATTTATTATAAACCTACTTATAAACAAAAAATCATTGATGAATTGGTGAATTCCATCCAAAAATCTTTGAAGTTTAAATTAAATTATTATAAAGCTCCTAAAGATTTTGTTGCGATACAAGCATCTGTAAATTAATTTAAAAAGTTTGTTACAATTGAATTTTAAATCTTAAATTTGTCCCCAATATTTCGAGGAAAAATTTGAACTGATTGCAACCTCTCAAAAAAATGCTAAAACAGATTTTCTATTTTAGCTTTTTCAAGGGTCTTTATTTTTCAAAATTTTTTCTATAATTAATTTTAAATAAAAGTTTATGTCTTATTTATTTACTTCGGAATCCGTTTCTGAAGGTCACCCAGATAAAGTTGCAGATCAAATTTCTGATGCATTGATTGATAATTTTTTAGCTTTTGATAGAGAATCAAAAGTTGCTTGCGAAACTTTAGTAACTACAGGATTAGTTGTTTTAGCAGGAGAAGTAAAATCTAAAGCTTATCTTGATGTGCAAGAAATTGCGAGAAATGTAATTAATGAAATTGGTTATACGAAGAGTGAATATAAGTTTAATGGAGAATCTTGTGGGATAATTTCTTCAATTCATGAACAATCTTCAGACATTAATCAAGGTGTAGATCGTGTGAAAGGTGAAGCGGATTTTGAAACAAAAGCGAATTCACAAGGAGCAGGAGATCAAGGAATGATGTTTGGTTATGCAACCAATGAAACAGAAAATTATATGCCTTTAGCTTTAGATTTAGCGCATACAATTTTAAAAGAATTATCTACGCTGAGAAAAAATAATAATGCTATTAAATATCTTCGTCCAGATGCGAAAAGCCAAGTGACGATTGAATATTCTGATGATCATAAACCAGTTAGAATTGATAGTATTGTGATTTCCACACAACATGATGATTTTGCTGCGGAAGAAGCAATGCTTTCTAAAATTAGAAAAGATTTAATTGAAATTTTAATACCGATTGTAAAAGAAAAACAAAAACCAGAAATTCAGGAATTATTTAATGATGATATCAAATATCATATAAATCCAACAGGAATGTTTGTAATTGGCGGTCCACACGGAGATACAGGATTAACTGGTAGAAAAATAATTGTTGATACTTATGGTGGAAAAGGCGCACACGGCGGTGGTGCATTTTCTGGAAAAGATCCTTCCAAAGTAGATAGAAGTGCAGCTTATGCAACAAGACATATTGCAAAAAATTTAGTTGCAGCAGGAGTTGCAGACGAGGTTTTAGTTCAAATTTCTTACGCAATTGGTGTTGCAGAACCTTGCGGTTTATTTATTGATACTAATGGAACATCAAAAGTGAAATACACAGATGGAGAAATTGCAAAAAAAGTTCAAAAATTATTTGATTTAAGACCTTATGCTATTGAGCAAAATCTAAAATTAAGAAATCCAATTTATCAAGAAACGGCTTCTTACGGTCACATGGGAAGAGATTATTATGTTGCAGATAAAACTTTTAAAACGGTAACTGGTGAAGATTTTGTAGTAAAAGATTTAGAATTTTTCACTTGGGAAAAATTGGATAAAGTAGAAGAGATTAAGAAAGAATTTAATATTTAAAATAAATACAGCTTTATGACACTTCATAAAGCTGTTTTTTTTATATTCGTTTTTAATTATATTACCAACAATGGCAAAGCGTTTAATTTTAGTTTTAAGTTTTATTTTTATCGGGCAAATTACAAAGGCACAACTCACGACTTATACTATGTTGCAAGCTGGTTATGTTTATCAAAATCAGAGTTTTGCGGAATTGGGAGGTCGTTTTTTATTTTTAAATAATGATAATGTAATTTATAGATTAGGCGCTTCTGCAATGATAGGAAGTGCAAATTCAAAAATTGCTGTTTTGCCTAAACTGCAAGGAGATATTTTACTGAATTTTGAGAAAAACGTAGATCTTTATCATGCTTATTATTTTTTAGCAGGAGCGGAAGTAACTTCAAAATATTTTGCACCTAAATTGGGTGTTTCATTATTTGGAATTGTAGATTTGAGTGGCGGTTACGCTTTTCCGATGAGTAACAAAACTTTTAATGGAAAGGATTTAAAAGGATTCAATCTTAATTTCACCGTTAATTTACCTTTTTTATTGTTGCGAGATTTATTAAAATAAAGTTAAAAACTTACAGATATTTTATTATTTTTAACAAAGTATTAACTTTTTTTATTACTTTTACCATCAATTAAATATTCATCTATCGCATAATTTTACTTTTTAATTACCAGAAAACGTTTTTCACACGCGAAGTGTGGAAAGTTTTTGGGTCATAATTTAAAAAGAAAAATAATGAATACTTATACCGATAGTCAATTAATTGATTCCTACCAAAATGGTTGTGAGAAATCTCTCGGCTTTCTTATTAACCGCCATCAAAAAGATCTTTACACCTATATTTTTTATAAATTAATGGATGATGATCTTGCAAATGATATTTTCCAAGATACTTTCATGAAAATTATAGTTAAGTTGAAAGAAGGAGGCTATAACGATCAAGGAAAATTTATACTTTGGGCAAAAAGAATTGCGCACAATTTAATAATAGATCATTATCGTTTAATTTCAAAACATAAAAAAGTCTCTGAAACTACATATGATAATGAAGAATATTCCATTTTTGATATGTTACAAGTGCAAGATGAAAATATTGAAGAAAAAATTATCTCAGAACAAATAAACTCAGATTTACTTAGTCTTTTAGTGCATCTACCAGAAAATCAACAAGAAGTAATTAAACTTCGTTTTTTTGACGGTTTAAGTTTTAAAGAAATTGCAGATCAAACAGATTCGAGTATTAATACAACTCTGGGAAGAGTGAGATATGCTTTGATTAATTTGAGAAAAATAATGGAAGAAAAAAATATTATTTTAACCAGATAACAATATTTTTTAAATGCTTGCGTTTTAAATTTAAATTAAAAAAAACAAAAGCCTATGAAAAATCTTGACACTTTAAAAACTACAACTTTTAATCCTAAAAAAGAAACGGTCTCATTCTTACTTCAATTCTCAAAAAGTATGACCATTCTAAAAACAAAGAAAAAAAAATACTTGATTTCTAAGAATTAAACCGAAGCAAAAACCTTAAATTTGTGCCCTATGAAAATACGGCACATTTTTTTTGATTTAGACAATACACTTTGGGATCACCGCAAAAATGCAAGACTAACTTTAGGTATTCTTTTTAAAAGATATCAAGTTGAAGAACTTCATCAAATTAGTTTTGAAGATTTCCACACAGCGTATGATTTTATAAATGAAGATTTGTGGGCAAAAATCCGGGATGAAAAAATTGATAAAGAATATCTTAGAAAACACCGGTTTTATGATTCTTTTTTGAAATTTGAAATTGATGATTTTGCTTTGTCTCAAAAGTTTGAAAACCAATTTTTAGATGAAATTATAGCCTTCAATGAAGTTGTGCCCGGAAGTATTGAAATTTTAGATTATTTAAAATCTAAAAATTATATGCTTCATATTATTACCAATGGTTTCCATGAAGTGACACATCGAAAAATTGATGGAGCAAAACTCACCAAATATTTTGAAACCGTTACTTCTGCCGATGAAGTTGGTGTGAGAAAGCCAAATCCGAAAATTTTTGATTTCGCTTTAAAATTAGCAAATGCTGAAAAAGAAGAATCAATTTTAATAGGTGATGATTGGATTGCAGATTTTCTTGGCGCTCAAAATTATGGTTTAGACGTGATTTTCTTTGATGTTTTTAAAGAAAAGCAGGCTTTAAATGATATTAAAAGAATTGAAAATTTAATTGAAATAAAAGATTATTTATAAAAAAATACCACTAATGCCATAATTTTATATTAGTGCATTCGTGGCAATTAAATTTCACTTTAAATTTAAACTCCCAAACTTTCTCTCACTCTTTTTAAAGTTTCTGCCGCAATCTTTTTGGTTTTTGCTGCGCCTTCATTTAGTTTCGCTTCCAATTCTGGGAGATTGTTCAAGTAATAATTGAACAACTCTCTTTCTTTGGAATATTTTTTTAAAATTAAATTTAATAATTCATTTTTTGCGTGTCCGTAACCAAAATTACCTGCAAGGTATTTTTGTTTTAAACTTTCAGTTTCTTCTGCAGAAGCAATTAATTTAAAAATAGCAAAAACTTTATCTGTTTCCGGGTCTTTTGGTTCTTCTAAAGTTTTAGAATCGGTTTCTATAGACATTATCTGCTTTTTCAAATCTTTTTCTGGTAAGAAAATATTGATAATATTTCCACGAGATTTTGACATTTTTTGTCCGTCAATTCCAGGAACATATTTAGTGTCTTCTTGTAATTCTGCTTGTGGTAAAACAAAAATATCACCCATTTGATTGTTAAATCTTGCGCCCATGTCGCGCGCCATTTCCAAATGTTGCAATTGATCTTTTCCCACGGGAACAATTTCTGCGTCATACAATAAAATATCTGCAGCCATTAGAACAGGATAAGTGAAAAGACCTGCGTTTACATCGTCCAAGCGATCGGCTTTATCTTTAAAACTGTGCGCTAAAGTCAGTCTTTGAAAAGGATAAAAACAAGATAAATACCAAGAAAGTTCTGTCACTTCTGGAATATCACTTTGTCTGTAAAAGAAAGTTTTTTCAGTATCCAATCCACAAGCGAGCCACGCTGCAGCAATTTCGTAAGTATTTTGTTTTAAGTTTTTTGCATTTTTAATTTGTGTTAAAGAATGCAGATTTGCGATAAACAAAAAAGATTCTGTATTAGAATTTTTTGATAATTCGATAGCGGGAATTATGGCGCCCAAAAGGTTTCCTAAATGTGGCGTTCCAGTTGCTTGTATTCCGGTGAGGATTCTTGGCATTTTTTAGATTAATAGATGATTGATAAAAAATTATTTTAGACTAATTAAAATTTTAATTTCGGATTTTAATTTCGGTAAATGATTGATAATTACTGCCCAAATGTTTTCATCTGAAATACTATCATAAGCATGGATTACCAAATTTCTTAAACCAATGATAGATGTTGCTTCCGAGATTTTGTCTAAATAATTTTTATCTTTTTTTATAATTTTATTTACTGCTTCACCAATAATTTCCAAATCTCTTTCAATAGCACGTTTAAGCATCGTGTTTTGCTTATAAGCATTGAAATCTTTTGGCTTGTTTATAAAATAGGAATCTATTTCAGAAATTGCAAAATCAATATCATAGAGATATTTTAGAATCTTTTCATCCATAAATAAGTTGTTTAGTTTTATTTATAGAATTAATTAGTATTGGGTTTTTTAAACTTTGAACCTCAACTAAATCAATTTTTCTATTAAATAATTTAGCTAGTTTTTCTTTTAATGAAAGATAATTATTAAAATAGTTAAATAAATCTTGGGTATTGAATTTTACTAGAAAATCAATGTCACTCTCTTTATGAAAGTTTTCTGAAAGCGAGGATCCAAATAAATAAAGATTTTCTACTTCATGTGTTTTACACAAAATATTAAGTTCTTCATTATTTAAAATGGTGAGTTTCATTAAACAAAAATAGTGAAATAAATTAGGTATTGAAATGTAGAGGAAGATTTTCCTAAAACTCCAAACCGTGAGGAAATGCTTTTTTTCTAAATATAAATAAAAAAGCGGCACCTATTGTAATTGCTGCATCTGCGACATTAAAAATATATTTAAAAAACTCAATATGCGTTCCGCCGATTAACGGCCAATTTTCGGGAACATTCCAATTTACAAGTGGAAAATGAAACATATCTACAACGCAACCTTTCATGAAAGTAGAATAACCGTGACCAAATTGAGTGAGTTTTGAAACGCCATCATAATCAATCCATCTTCCAATACTTTCTTCGAAAACGGTTCCAGAATCAAAAATTAATCCGTAAAACATGCCGTCAATTAAATTACCAATTGCCCCTGCAAAAATGATGGACATTGGAATAATTAGATAGTTGGAAGCGCCTTCTTTCAGCCATTTTCTAAATAAATAAATCATTCCACCAATAAGAATTAATCTTACTAAAACTAAGAAATATTTACCAATTAATCCGCCGAAATGAAAACCGTACGCCATTCCAGGATTTTCTACAAAAGTCAGTTTAAAACCAGGAAATATATCTTGCGATTCGCCGAGAAAAAAATGAGTTTTAATATAATATTTGGTGAGTTGATCAATTAATAGAATCACAATTGTGATGATGGCAATTTTCTTCATTTTATCCTTTTGGTTTTGATTTTCTCACAATTTTTTCTACCTTTTTATCCTGCAATTTTTTTACAGTTTTTTGGTTGTGAAAAGTATTTTTGTGAAACTTTTCAAATTCTATATTCATATCTTTTAATACGGTTTTCACAGCTTGAAGCTCCATCGCATTTTTGGTATGTACAATTATAGATTCCATTTTTTTGAATGTTTATTTTTTTGATAGTTCATCTAGACGTTTTTGGTCTTTTTCAGATAAATCGTTTAAGCCGTTTTTACCTATTTTAGAAAGTTAAACGTCAATTTCTTTTTCTTTTTCTCGTCGCTCAGAATTATATTGATCATCCATTGTATAGCTACTTTTAATTTTTTCGTGATGAGTTTTAGAAAATTTATTTCTGAAAAAATACACAAAAATAAGTAGCGCTATAATGAAAAGTATAATAGATTCTGTCATCTAAAATAAAGAAATTATCTCTGCATATTTTTCGCTTCTATGCTTAGAGTCGCATGTGGAACAGCTTTCAATCGATCTTTAGCAATTAATTTTCCGGTAACTCTACAAATGCCGTAGGTTTTATTTTGAATACGGATTAATGCATTTTTTAAATCGCGGACGAATTTCTCTTGTCTTCCTGCTAAAATTGCATTTTGTTCTTTACTTAAGGTTTCCGCACCTTCCTCAAAAGCTTTAAAAGTAGGAGAAGTATCATCTGTTCCATTATTTTGATCATTAATGAAACTTTCCCGAATCAGCATTAAATCTCTTTCCGCTTTATCTATTTTACTTTGTATAAGCGTTCTGAATTCCTCTAAATCTGCATCGCTATATCTTTGTCTATCTTCTGTCATATTCGTTATTTTTATTATAATTTTTAATAATCTTCTTTTAATTTTAAAATTATTAATTTCTTAAATTTTGTTCACATTTACTTTGAATTTCACTTCGTCAATCTCAATATTTTCAAAAATTGAAAGTGAATTTACAACCTTTATTTCATCTGACAATACTTCCATCGAAATATAATCATTGTTTTCTATAATTTGTTTTTCAAAAGGGGAATTTTGCTCAATTTCTACTAAAATTTTATCTGTTAAATCAAAGCTTTTTTCTTTTCTAATATTTTGAATACGATTTACAAATTCCCGTGCAATTCCTTCTGCTTTAAGCTCTTCTGTTAAAGTTAAATCTAAAGCAACAGTTAATTTGTTGTCAGAAATTACCGTCCAACCAGGAATATCTTTTGTGGAAATCTCTACTTCATCCAACGTAATAGAAAATCCATCAATATCTATACTTCCAGTTTTTTCAAATGTTGCAATTTCTTCTGAATCAAGTTTAGTAATTGCGGTTGCAACAGATTTCATATCTTTTCCAAGTCTTGCTCCTAGAACTTTAAAATTAGGTTTTATTTGTTTAATGATGAGATTTGAAGCTTCTTCGGTGTTAATTAATTGCAATTCTTTCACGTTTACTTCGCTTTTAATTAAATCAGAAACTGCTAAAATTTGTTCCTCCGTTTTTTTATCCAAAACAGGGATTAAAACTTTCTGCAACGGCTGTCTAACTTTGATATTTTCTTTTTTTCTTAAAGAAAAAACCATCGAAGTAATTTGTTGCGCCAGATGTGTTTTTTCTACTAAACTCAAATCGATCAAACCTTCATTAACCAAAGGAAAATCAGTTAAATGGACTGATTCTGCTGAATTTTTGCCTGAGATTTTATTTAAATCCTGAAACAGTTGATCCATAAAAAATGGCGCAATAGGAGCGGAAATTTTCGCCACAGTTTCAAGGCAAGTGTATAAAGTTTGATAAGCTGAAATTTTATCTTCAGAATAATCACCTTTCCAAAATCTTCTGCGGCAAAGTCTTACATACCAATTACTTAAATTGTCATTTACAAAAGTATTAATGGCTCTTGCCACTTTCGTCGGTTCATAATCTTCGTAAAAATCTGTTACTTCTTTCACTAATATATTTAATTCTGCTAAAATCCAACGGTCAATTTCAGGACGATTTTCTACATCTTTTTCGGAATAATTGAATTTATCCACATTCGCATAAAGTGCAAAAAACGAATAAGTATTATATAATGTCCCAAAAAATTTACGGCGAACTTCATCAATTCCTTCTAAATCAAATTTTAAATTTTCCCACGGATTGGCGTTAGAAATCATGTACCATCGCGTTGCATCGGGTCCATATTTTTCTAAAGTTGTAAAAGGATCAACTGCATTTCCAAGTCTTTTAGACATTTTCTGTCCATTTTTATCCAAAACCAAACCGTTGCTCATTACATTTTTATATGCTACAGAATCAAAAACCGCTGTTGCAATTGCGTGTAAAGTATAAAACCAACCGCGGGTTTGATCTACACCTTCCGCAATAAAATCTGCAGGAAATGCTTTTCGCTCGTCAATTAATTCTTTATTTTCAAAAGGATAATGAAGTTGCGCGTAAGGCATTGAACCGGAGTCAAACCAAACATCAATTAGATCAGATTCGCGTTTCATCGCTTTTCCAGAAGTGGAAACTAAAATAATTTGATCTACAATATTTTTATGCAAATCGATATTCAAATAATTTTCAACAGACATATTTCCCACTTCAAATTTTGAAAAAGGATTATTTTCCATAAATCCTAAAGCAACGGATTTATTAATTTCTGTCATTAATTCTTCCACAGAACCGATGATGATTTCTTCCTTCAAATCTTCTGTACGCCAAATTGGCAAAGGAATTCCCCAATATCTGGAACGAGATAAATTCCAGTCATTTACGTTTGCGAGCCAATTTGCAAATCTCCCTTCACCTGTCGATTTTGGTTTCCAATTGATTGTTTCATTAAGTTCAACTAATCGGTCTTTCAAAGAAGACATTTTTACAAACCAAGAATCCAATGGATAATACAAAACAGGTTTGTCGGTTCTCCAACAATGTGGATAACTGTGAACATATTTTTCTACTTTAAAGGCTTTGTTTTCAGTCTTTAATAAAATTGCAAGATCAACATCCCAAGATTTTTCGGGCGCAGTTCCGGCTTCATAATATTCATTTTTAATGAATTTGTCAGCAAATAATTCTGGTACATTTTCACCTTTAATGAATTTCCCCTGCAAATTTACTAATGGAACTAAATTATCATTTGTATCTTTCACCAACATGGGCGAAATATTATTTTCTTTTCCCACACGCGCATCATCTGCACCAAAAGTTGGCGCGATATGAACAATTCCAGTTCCATCTTCAGTTGTTACAAAATCACCTAAAATTATTCTAAAAGCATTTTCAGGATTTTCAGCGGGTAAAAACCACGGAATTAATTGTTCGTAAGTTATTCCTGCTAAATCTGCACCTGTAAATTCTGCTAAAATTTGGTAAGGAATTATTTTAGATTCAGAAGTATAATTTGAAAAATCCTCTTCAGTTCCTAAAATATATTTTTTACCAAAATTTTTCTCCAAAAGAACTTTTGCCAAAATAATATTGATTGGCTCAAAAGTATATTGGTTAAAGGTTTTAACTAAAACATATTCGATATCTCTTCCCACCGCAAGTGCAGTATTTGAAGGTAAAGTCCAAGGCGTCGTTGTCCAAGCTAAAATGTGGATTGGAGACTCTATATTTAAGATTTGAGATTTTAGACTTTCAGAAAGAGTTTTAACCTTAAATTGCGCAGTAATTGTCGTGTCTGAAACATCTCTGTAAGTTCCCGGCTGATTAAGTTCATGCGAAGACAAACCAGTTCCTGCAGCCGGAGAATAAGGTTGAATGGTGTAACCTTTATAAAGCAAATCTTTTTTGTAAAGTTGCTTTAAAAGCCACCAAACCGTTTCCATATATTTTGGTTCGTAAGTAATGTAAGGATCTTTTAAATCCACCCAATAACCAATTTTTTCAGTTAAATCATTCCAAACATCGGTGTATTTCATCACTGCTTTTCGGCAAGCTGCGTTGTAATCTTCTACTGAAATTGTTTTTCCGATATCTTCTTTTGTAATTCCTAATTCTTTCTCAACGCCTAATTCTATTGGTAAACCATGCGTATCCCATCCAGCTTTTCTAAAAACTTGTTTGCCTTGTTGAGTTTGATAACGACAGAAAATATCTTTTAAAGCACGAGCCATTACGTGGTGAATTCCAGGCATTCCGTTTGCGGAAGGCGGTCCTTCATAAAAGACATATTCTGGTTTTCCAGCGCGCATTTCTACGGATTTTTCGAAAGTTTTATTTTCTTTCCAAAAATCTGAAATATGGGTTGCTATTTCAGTAAGATTCAGAGATTTATATTCTGTAAATTGACTCATCAATTTTGATTTCTAGTGTTAAAAAAAAATAATGGGCGAAGATAAGGATTTTTGAAGTTAAATTCAAGTGGCTAAAAAGGTGATAATTTTATTTTCTGGAACTTAATTTTTGAAGAAAAAAATAAGAACCTAAACCTAATATTAAAGACATTGAACTTGCTAAAATTATACTTCCAATACAATATTGTAAAAAGTGAGTTTTTGCTAATTCTAAATTAAATTTTTGGTTTTCAAAATTGCTATTTTCCGACACAAAAAATGAACCAATGTAAAGCGAAATCATAATAACAAAAGGAATAAACGGCGGAAAACTAATGTGAGTGCTCATATAAGAAAGCATTTTATTGAGTTTAAAATAGGTTGCTAAAAAGAGAACAATTACGGTTTGAAATCCCCAAAAAGGAGTTAGACCCACAAAAACGCCTAAAGCAATTGAAAGCGCTTTAGTTTTATTACTCACATCAATTTCTAAAATATTTTCTTTTAAAAATCTTTTGAATCCTTTTTTCCGATAATAGCGGTAAAAAACTTTATTGCTTTGTAATGTATTTTTAATAAAATTTTTCAAAGTTGATTTTCAATTTCGTGCAAATTTAGATGTTTTTAGAATTTGTAAATCTATATAATAAGGTTAATTAATTGATGCAAAATTTCAGATTAAAAAAAAACTTCTACTTTTGCAAAAATTTCTTCTATGTCTAAAAATCTCGTAATTGTAGAATCGCCCGCAAAAGCTAAAACTATTCAGAAATATTTGGGAAGCGATTTTGAAGTGAAATCCAGTTTTGGACACATCCGAGATTTGCCTAAAAAAGGAATGGGAATCAACCTTCAAACTTTCACTCCAGATTATGAAGTTTCTGCAGATAAAAAAAAATTAGTCGCAGAATTAAAAGCTGCTGCAAAAAAAGCGGAAATAGTTTGGTTGGCTTCCGATGAAGACAGAGAAGGAGAAGCTATTTCTTGGCATTTAGCACAAGAATTAAAATTAAAAGAAGAACAAACTAAAAGAATTGTTTTTCACGAAATTACCAAAAATGCAATTTTAAAAGCGATAGAAAACCCAAGAAAAATTGATCAGAATTTAGTTAATGCACAGCAAGCCAGACGAATTTTAGATAGAATTGTGGGTTTTGAAATGTCGCCTGTTTTATGGCGGAAAGTGAAAACTGGACTTTCTGCAGGAAGAGTTCAATCTGTTGCTTTGAGATTGGTTGTAGAAAGAGAAAAAGAAATTAGAGATTTTCAAGCGATATCATCCTATAAAGTAGAAGGAACTTTCATTAATAATGAAAAACAAGAAATTTCATCAAAATTAAAGAAGGATTTTGTTAAAGAAACCGAAGCTGAAGCATTTTTAAATCAAGCACAAAACACAGAATTTAAGGTTTTAAATGTAGAAAAAAAACCTGGAACTCGTTCTGCTTCTGCACCTTTCACAACTTCAACTTTGCAGCAAGAAGCGTCTAATAGATTGGGTTACAACGTAACGAACACGATGCGAATTGCGCAAAGATTATACGAAGAAGGTTTTATCACTTATATGAGAACGGATTCTGTAAACCTTTCGGAAGAAGCGATAAATGGCGCGAAATCACAAATTATTTCTGAATTTGGCGAGGAATATTCTAAACCAAAAAAATTTACAACAAAATCTGCATCCGCACAAGAAGCACACGAAGCAATTAGACCGACGGATTTTAGTTTGAAATCCGTTCCTGATGCGCAACAAAATAAATTATACCAATTAATCTATAAAAGAACTTTAGCCTCGCAAATGGCGAATGCAAAAATTGAAAAAACAGTTATTGAAATTGGAAATAAATCTTTGCCGCAACATTTCGAAGCGGTCGGAGAAGTTATTGTTTTTGAAGGATTTCTAAAAGCTTACGGAATTGTAAAAAATGACGACGATGATGCAGAAGATAACAGCAAATTATTACCAAAAGTAAATATCGGTGAAATTTTAACTTATAAAAAAATTGAAGCGACGCAGAAATTTACAAGACCTGCAGCGAGATATACGGAAGCTGGTTTGGTAAAAAAATTAGAAGAACTCGGAATTGGAAGACCTTCTACTTATGCGCCGACAATTCAAACCATTCAAAATAGAGAATATGTTGATAAACGCGAAATTGAAGCTCAAACTCGAGAATATTTAAAACTAACTTTAACCAAAACTTTAAAAAAAGAAATTTTAGAAGAAAAGTTTGGGGGTGATAAAAATAAATTCGTTCCTACGGATATTGGTGAAGTTGTAACAGACTTTTTGACTGAAAATTTTGCTGAAATTTTAGATTATGGTTTCACAGCAAAAGTAGAACAAGATTTTGATGATATTGCAAATGGTTCTGAAAAATGGAAAGAAACTTTACAAACTTTTTACAAAGATTTTCATCCAAAAATTGAAGACGTACAAGAACATGCAGAACGCGCAAATGGCGAAAGATTCTTAGGAAAAGATCCAAAATCTGGTAAAAATGTTTACGCTAGAATTGGAAGATTTGGACCGATGGTGCAAATTGGAGAGCAAGATGACGAAGAAAAACCAACATTTGCAAGTCTAATGGCAAACCAAAATATTTCTACTTTAACTTTTGAAGAAGCTTTAGAATTATTTAAAATTCCGTTTGATTTATCAGATTATGAAGGTAAAAAAGTGTTGGTTGGTGTCGGAAGATTTGGGCCATATGTGAAATGGGGCGAAACTTTTATCAGTATTCCAAAAGGAATGGATCCATTTTCTGTGGATGACGAACATGCTATTGAAATTATTGAAGAAAAGAAAAAAACAGACGCACCAATTACGAATTATAAAGGAAATCCAGTCACAAAAGGAACGGGAAGATTCGGTCCATTTATTAAATATGACGGAATGTTTATCAATGTTCCGAAGCGTTATAATTTTGAGAATTTATCTCAAAATGATATTGATGAATTGATAGAAGCTAAACTAGAAAAAGAAGCGAATCGCTATATTCAACAATGGCCAGATGAAAAAATTTCTATTGAAAATGCAAGATGGGGTCCAATTATTAAACACGGAAAAAATATTTTTAAAATCCCAAAAACCAAATCTGGTGAAAAATATGAAGTGGAAGATTTGAAAGAAGTGGTTTTAGAGGAAGTAAAAAAATGGATTACGGCACAAGATAAAAATGCGTTTAAAGAAAAAGTAAAACCTAAAAAGGCAGCCGCAAAAAAAGCAACTGCAAAGAAAAAAGCAACTCCGAAAAAGAAATAAACAACGTAAAGTTGTAAAGATGTGAAGCCCTAAAATCGTTTAACTTTACAACTTGATAACTTCAAGATTCACAACTTTATGACAAAGAAATTTATCTTTTTTGGAAATGTTTTATTATTGATTGTTTGCTCTTATCATGTCATTTCCACGGTAATTTCTTTTGCTGGAAGTTATATTTATCCTTTAGATGATGCTTATATTCATCTTTCTATGGCAAAGAATTTCGCGCAATTTGGGATTTGGGGAATTACAAAATATGAATTTTCTTCTACCAGTTCTTCTCCCTTTTTTACGCTTTTATTATCTTTATTAATTAAAATTTTCGGCAATTACCAATACATTTCTATTATTTTAAATTCTCTTGTTGCATTATCACTTATAGTTTTGTTACATAGAATTTTAATAAAAGAAAAAACTTTAGTTCATGGTATAATTTTCACGGCAACTATTTGGTTAATGCCGCTTCATACCATGGTTTTGATAGGAATGGAGCACATTTCACACACTTTAACTTTACTACTTTGTTTACTCTTTTTTAAAAAATATTTAGAAAATAATAAAACGAAATATTTTTATTTAATGCTACTTTTTGCATTTGTATCCGTTGGTTTTCGGTTTGAAAGTTTATTTTTCATTTTTTTTATGTGCGTATTTTTATTTTTTTTAAAAAAAGAATATTTTAAAAGTATTATTTTAGGAATAATTGCGGTTTCACCCGTTTTGATTTACGGTCTTATTTCAGTGTCAAAAGGTTCTTTTTTCTTACCAAATTCTCTTATGTTAAAAGGAAATATGAACGATGGAATTTCCGGATTTTTAATGAGAGTTTTAGGAAATGGATATCGCGCAATTTCTATTTTACCTTTCGTGGTGTTACTAATTATTCAATTATTAGCTGAAAAGAAAAGAAATATAAAAATTTTTTTTTCTAAAAATGCATTGCAGATTATAGTATTTCTTGGATTTTGTGTTCATCTTTGTTTTGCGAATTTTGGATGGCTTGAAAGATATGAATCTTATTTATTGGTAATTTTGCTTGTCGCCTGTATTCCTTCCATAAAATGGATTTTTGCTCAGCCAAAAGTAATTTATAAAATTTCTTTTTTTATACTTCTTTTGATACCGCTGAATTTCCGCTTAATTTCTATGCTGAAAAATGAAACTATTGCTTCAAAAAATATTTTTGAGCAACAAGTTCAGATGGCGAGATTTTTAAATAAATATTATAATAACAGCAAAGTTGTTGCAAATGACATCGGTGCAATTTCCTATTTTACAAACATTCATCTTTTGGATACTTACGGTTTAGGCTCTGTAAATGTGGCTAAAATCAGAGAAAAGGATTTTGGAAAGTTTAATAAAAATAATCAATCTCTTAGAAATTTTGTACAAACTTATACCACTTCCGAAAAATATGACATTGCCATTGTTTATGATTCTTGGCTAAAAATGCCTGATAATTTCACGTTTGCTGGAAGTTGGACTATTCAAAATAATTATATTTGTGGAAACCCAAAAGTTTCTTTTTATTCTGTAAATCCTAAAAATTATACAGCTCTTGTTTCTAATTTGCAGAAATTTAAAAAAAAATTACCGAAAACAATAGAAGTGAAAATACTTTCAGATAAATAATTTTAAATTTTTAATTCTTGTTTTGATGGCTTATTTTTTTAAATTTGAAAAGTAAGTTATAATTATTAATACTGAAAAATGAACATAGAAGACTTCATCATTTCGCCACCAAAAATAAAAACGGAAAAATGGCAAATTGGAAATTTTATAAATACTGAAATTATTGAAAACAGCATTGTTTTGCTCTTCGTTTCAGATTTCCGTGGTGCAAAAGGAAGTGGAGAAAGTCAAGATTTTAGAAAAGTTAGAAGCCAATTTTATCGTCTTTCTCATTTAGAATTTGAAACGCCTATTTGTGATTTGGGCGATCTTATTTCCGGAAATTCCACGGAAGATACGCAATATATTTTGCAAGAAATATTATCTCTTTGTCATTATAAAAATGCAATTCCAGTTGTAATTGGAGGAAGTAATGATTTGGCTTTTTCCCTTTTTTCTGCTTTAAATTTTCATCAAAAAAACATTAATTATACGCAAATAAATAGCAAAGTTGAACTTGGAAATGCTGAAGAAGCAATTTCGGAAAAAAATTATTTAACTAAAATTTTAAGTTCAAAGAATTTATCAGTAAAAAATTACCATCATCTGGCTTATCAAAAACATTTAAATCCACAAGAATCTGTAAATCTCATTAAAGAAGTAGAATTTGATATTCTTAGATTAGCTGAAATGATGAATGCAACGGAAAAAGGGGAACCTTTTTTTCGCCGCGCAAATCTAGTTACATTAAACTGTGATGCAGTGGAAAGTTTTGCGGAAAGTTTCTCAATTCGCCCACAAGTAAATGGATTGAACAGACGAGAAATTTGTGCCTATATGCAAGAAATTGGGTTAGGCGAAAATTTAAAATCTGTGGGAATTTTTAATTTTAATTTTGAAGCAGAAAATATTTTGAACCACCAACTTTTAGCTCAAATGATTTGGTACTTGGTTTCTGGTATAGATTTAGAAAAATCTCATCCAAAAGAACGCTTCTTTGAGACTTTTCATGTGATGGTGGATGAAGAAAATTATACTTTTAAAAGAGATACTTTTAAAAATCTTTGGTATTTTGGTCCCGATGAAAAAATAGAAAATTGTTTGCCATGTTCTGCTTTAGATTATCAAACAGCAAAAGAAGGAAAGATGAATGATCGATTATTAAATTTTTTAAATAATTAATAAAATGCCGAAAGTTTCCATTATTGTTCCCGTTTATAACGTAGAAAAATATTTGGAAAAATGTTTGAATTCTTTAGTAAAACAAACTTTAGATGAGGTAGAAATTTTAGTAATCAATGATGGAAGTACAGATTCATCAGAGAAGATTATCGAGCTTTTTCAAAATAAATTTCCTAATAAAATTAAAGCTTTTAAAAAAGAAAATGGTGGATTAAGCGATGCGAGAAATTTTGGTTTAGATAAAGCTACAGGAGATTTTATTGGCTTTGTAGATAGTGATGATTATGCTTCTTTAGAAATGTTCCAAGAAATGTATGATTTAGCTAAAAAATATTCAGCTGAAATGGTCATTTGTAATTTGCAAAAAGTAGATGAAAATGGAATTGTTACACAGAAATTAACCCAAATTCCCAATTTGCCAGAGGTTTTTAATTTAAAAGAAAACTTTTCTGTTTTTCCAGATTTGTCTTATTTTGCTTGTAATAAACTTTTTAAAAAGGAACTTTTTGAAGGAATGCGTTTTAAAAAAAATATGCATTTTGAAGACATAGAACTCATTCCACAATTATTATTAAAAAGTAATATTTTAGCACAAACGCAAGCTTTTCATTATCAATATTTTGAACGTATAGATTCAATAAGTAAAACGCATACAGAAAAAGGTTTGGATATTTTAAAAGCTATTAATCTTGTTGAACAAGCTTTTGAAAAATCACAATATTCTATGCAAATAAAAGAATTAAAAAATTTTAAAATTTTAGAAGGTGTTTATACTTTTTTAGCTTATTCAGCATTTGTGAAAAACGATGAAATTAGCAAAAAGCTCCATTTAGTATATTGTGATTTTGTTAAAAAAAATAATATTGAGTTGTGGGAAATATTGTTTTACAAACGGTTTGGTAAAAATTATCTCTTATCTTTGCCAAAGAATAAAATAATTTATTATTTATTTTATTTTTTTGGTTTGCATAATTGGTTGCGAAAATTTATCAAAAAACACAAATAATTAGGTGCAATTTTTACATCCTGTTTTCACGATAACGATATTAATTTTAATTTGCTATAGCTTTTTAGAAGTTTACGGCCGTGAAATAAAAAACTATAAAAGCGTTTGGATTGTTGTTGTTGTATTAATACTTTTAGCGGGTTTTAGAAAATTTGTAGGTGCAGATTATGGTTCATACCTCAATATGTATAGTTATTTCCCATTTAATGCAACATATTCAGACATTTTCCAGAAAGCATTTTTTCAGCAAAATTCTTTAGAAGTTGAATGGTTATTTGTCTTTTTTAATAATCTGTTTTTCAATTTTGGTTTTCCCTTTTATATTTTTACTTTTTTTGTAGCGATTGTGTCACTTGTGCCGAAATTTTATGTTATAGAAAAGAATGTGGCTTATCCTGCCACTGCTCTTTTGTTATATATTGTTCCAGGTTTTTTCATTGCAGATTGTGGACAGATAAGACAAGGAGTAGGAATGGCTTTGGCTATTTATTCATTTAGATATATAAAAAAACAAAATTTACCCATGTTTTTATTTGTGATGTATTTTGCTTTGGGTTTTCATAAATCAACTGTCATTTTTCTTCCTGCCTATTGGATAGCTAAAGTGCCATTAAATAAGACTAAAATAATCGCTTTAGTACTTTTTTGTATGATATTATCGCCATTTCAGATTTATAATTATTTTAGCGCTTTAAATAGCATTGCTCCACAAGAAATATATCAAGGATTTTCTGATTATGTTGACATTGAAGGTCCTTCAAGTGGAGGAGTGAAATTTTTAGATTTGATAAGTCTTTTGTATTTATTTTTTATAATATTTTTTGATAAAGAAACATGTAAAAAAATTCCTTATTATGAGTATATGAGAAATCTTGGAGTGGCAGGAATTTGTTTATACTTTATAATGAGAGGAAGCCCAATTTTTTCTACAAGATTACCAGGAACATATATGTTTTTTACAGCACTTATACTTCCTAATAATTTAGCTGTTATAGAAAATTTGAGTTATAAAAAGTTTTTACATTTAATTTTGGTTTTATTTGTCATTTTTTATTATTTTGTTTTCGGAAATTATCAAGCTGTAAATGGGAGATTTACACCAGAAAGCTATCAAAATTATCTTTGGGATTAATAATTATGGATAGATTAGAAATTATTTTAAATACTGATAACATTCCTATTTTTTGGGTTAAAGTTTTCTTTGGCTTCGGTTTTTCTTTTTTAATTACTTTTTTATCAATTCCAAGTATTATAAATATTTCTCGTAGAAAAAATTTAATGGATGAACCCGGATCTAGAAGTTCTCATCTTAGAAAAATTTCAAATTTAGGAGGAATTGCAATTATTTTTTCACTTTGTATATGTGCTTCAATATTTGCTTATGAGCTTTTTTCTCAATATAAATTTTTATTTGCTTCATTAATAATATTGCTTTTTGTAGGAGTTTTGGATGATGTGATGATAATGAGGGCTTATAAAAAATTAATTGCACAAATTATAGTCTCGGTTTTAATGGTAGTTGGTTCAGACGTGAGAATAAGAAGTTTGTTTGGTGTTTTTGGTATTTATGAAATGTCATATTATTTCAGTGTTTTTTTTAGTGTTTTAACATTCGTGATACTCATAAATGCATTTAACTTAATAGATGGAATAGATGGTTTAGCGGGAAGTTATTCTGTACTTTGTAGTTTGTTTTTTGGTCTGAGTTATTTTCGTTTAGGTCCCTATAATTATCCATTAGTAATACTTTCCGTGGTAATTGTTGGTTCGGTCTTGGCGTTTTTATACTACAATTTATCAAACTATAGAAATAAAAAAATATTTATGGGAGATACGGGATCTATGGTTTTAGGATTTCTTTTGGCGTTTACCAGTATTTGTTTTATTGATATCTTCATTGATAAAAAAATATCTGATATTCCACATTATCATTTAGAAAGCGCGCCTGTAATTGCTGTTGCTATTTTAATATTACCAATTATCGATACTTTGAATGTCATTTTTATTCGATTAATTAATAGAAAATCACTCATTGTTGCAGATAATAATCATCTTCATCATAAATTACTCAAAATGGGGTACACTCATAGAAGATCTACGGTTTATATTATCTGTTATTATTGTGTTATTGTGCTTTTTGCCTATTTCTTTAGACATCTTGATAATAACTTATTACTTTTTTTAATTGTAAGTTTGGGAGTTTTGGGGGCAATCATTCCTAATATTAAATTAAAACTAAAGAAATCCATTTAATTCATTATTTTTACAATCTTTATATCCAATGATGAAATTTTTAAAAATTTTCTTAATATTATTTACAGCTTTTTTATTCACATCTTGTGTTACAACAAAAGACGTACGTTATTTTCAACCAAGTGAAACTTTGGTAATTAATGAAGAGGGTTTAATTCCTTACAATATACCAGAATATCGTATTACAAAAAATGATATTTTAATATTAAATATTGTCACAACTCCCAAAGGAGATGCTGCCCAATTTTATTCAAATTTATACTCTTCTGGTTCCACAACTACCGGATCTGCGGGAGTGACTGTATCTGGCGGTGGTGGAAATGGTGGAAATGCAAATATTTATTTTAACGGTCTTAAAGTTGAAAGAGATGGGGAAATAAATATTTTTGGAATAGGTTACATAAAAGCTGAAGGAAGAACAATAAAAGAAGTTTCAGATGAAATTCAGCAACGTGTAAACGAAAATTTTTTAGATGGTAAATCTCAAGTAAGGCTTAATACAGATGGTATAAATTACACAATTTTAGGTGATGTAGAAACGGTTGGATTAACGGGCGAAAAGAACGCACATAAAAACACTTTAACTTTAACAGAGGCTCTCGCAGCAAATGGAGGTTTAAATAGGACAGTAGATCGTACGAATATTGAAATACATAGAAAATTACCTGAAGGAATAAAAATTGCAAAAATTGATCTTACAAGACAAGACGCAATGAATTCCCCATATTACTGGGTACAAAATGGTGATGAAATTTTTCTTACAACAAGAGCGAAAAACTTAAACGGATTAGGTAAAGATCCTATACAAACTCTTTCTACTGGTGTAAGTGTAATTACAACTGCACTTTCAATATATTTAATTCTATCTAGATTATAATCTTATGATTCCAGAACAAACAGAAGGAAATATTCTCGCGAAAGAAAAAATAGGAACTTTTGCGTTTTTTGATATTGAACATTTTCTAAGAAAGGTTCTAAAAAATTGGTATTGGTTTGTCTTAATGTTCATACTGGGTTATGCAATATCTTTTATGTATGCTAAATATTATGCACAAAGAATTTACGCTTCAGATCTTTCTTTAAGTATTTCAAATAGTACAGCAAGTTATTTTACTCCAAACCAATCTATTAATTTTATTTGGGGTCAAAGTGGAAACCAAGATGGTATTTTCTTAAAAAAATTATTACTTTCTAGAACGCATAATGAGTATTTGGTAAAGAAATTAGATTTATATTCTAATTACTCTACAAAAGGTACAATAAAAGAAACTTATTTAGATAAGAATGATTCTCCGGTATTTTTAGAAATAGATAAAAATCATTTACAACAAGTTAATTATCCCATAACACTTATTCCCAAAAAAGGTGGAAAATATGAAGTAATATTGCCCGATGATGGAGAATCTACCTATTTATATACCTATGTTGGAGAAGGTTTTCAAGTTGTTTCACCATATTCTCGACCAAAAAATAAAATTATTAGGGTAAATGAGTGGTACACTTCACCAAATTTACGCTTTAAGCTTGTTCGAAATCCTGAAAATACACCTATCGGACTTGATAATATAATTATATCGCTATCTACAATTAATGATGCCGTTAATTCAATCATTAGAAGCATAGATGTAAGTTTTGATAAAGAAATTTCTACAATAATGATTATATCCAAGAAGGGTTATAATTTAAATGGAACAGTTAATTTTCTTAATATGTCCGTTGAAGAACTTAAGAAAAAAAGACTTTTAGACCAAAATCAATTAGATCAAAATACTGCTATTTATATTAAAGAAACTTTAGGAAAAATCAGAAAGAAATTAGATTCAAGTGCAGAGAAATTAAATAATTTAAAGATAAACGAAGGACTTTATGATATTTCAAATAGAGATGAAAAACAACTTAAAGAAATAAATGACTTAGAAAAAACAAAGGCAGAATTAATTTTAAAGATAAATTCACTAAATACGATTCGGAATTCTGTTGCATCATCTAATTTAGAGAACTTAATTAGTTTAAGTGCAGCAGGAATTGAAGATGGCTTATTCACAGCTACAGTTTCTGAGTTAAAAGCGCTGTATGCAAAAAGGAGAGAATTAGCAACAATTTATCAACCGAATTCTGAGCCAATGCGAGAAATAAATCGCCTTATCGATGAATCTAGAGGAAAATCTGTGGGCAGCTTAAGAAAATATTCATCCGTTTTTGCCGATCAATTACAAGATATTAATTCTAATATTTCAAATGCTGAAAGTGATTTAGCTTCATATCCAGAAAAACAAAGGAAATATTTAGACGTACAACGCGGTTATAATATGATTGAAGCAAGTTATAATGCTTTACTTACAAAGCAAAATGAAACTTCTATTAGAGTTGCAAGTAATAAATCTGACATTAGTATAATTGATCCTGCGAAAAACTTAGGGCAGGCTCCTATTGCTCCAAATATTCCGCGTGCAAAATCATTAATAATAGGAGGACTTTTGATAATTCCACTCTTTTTAATATTACTCAGAGAATTATTAGATAATAAAATACGGAATGTAAAAGAATTAGTTCGTGTCACTAAATTACCACTTCTAGGCGTAATTGGAAATAATACAAATGATACAAACTTAACCGTTTTAGAACATCCAAAATCTTCAATTTCTGAAGCTTTTAGAGGTATTCGTGCAAACTTAAGATTTTTACATAAACAAGATGGCGGTAGTAAAGTAATTTTAGTTACTTCTTCAGTGGGAGGTGAAGGAAAAACATATATTTCTATAAATATTGCTTCGGTTTTAGGTTTGAGTGGTAAAAAGACCATCTTGTTAGGAATGGATTTGCGTAAGCCAAAAATCTTTGGAGACTTTGCGATAGATAATAAATATGGAATTTCTAATTATCTTACTGGTGAAGTTGAAATGGAGCAAATTATTAATAAAACAAGGATTACAGGTTTAGATGTTGCTACGTCTGGTCCCATCCCACCAAATCCTTCAGAATTATTAATGAGTGATAGAAATATTAATTTTATTACTGAACTGAAAAAATCCTATGATTTTATTATTATAGATTCTCCACCAGTAGGTTTAGTTGCAGATTCTTTCGAATTAATGAAGCATACAGATGCGAATGTATATGTTGTTCGTCATGAATATACAGAAAAATATATGATGAAAATGATAATGGACAAGAATAGAAGTGAAGAAATAAAACACATTGGATTAGTTTATAATGATTACTACGTGAAACAAGGTTATGGATACGGATATGGTTATGGATACGGATATGGATACGGATATGGATATTTTGAAGAAGATAAAAACTATGTTGAACCACGTCTGGTTAAAATCTTTAACAAATTGAGAAGTCTGTTCAGTAGAAACTAGATTTCCAATTTTTTATCTCTTATATTATTTCTTAGAATTCAAATTAGAATAAAAAGTTTTTATTTCCGTTTTATTATAAAAAATTTATACTTATTTGAGTTTTTTTAACGAAAAATTAAGAAGCTTCTTAAGACAAAATTGTTTTATATTTGCACAAATTATTTTTAAAATAGTGAAGTAATTCAAAACTATTGAATGAATTTAAAATTTTTATTTTCTTTTTTGATTGTTATTCTCCTGAGTTTTATGATGAAAGCACAGCGACACGAAATTGGTTATCAATTTGGCATGAGTAACCTTATAGGAGACATTGGTAATACTTCTTATGTTTTGCAACACCCCATATATCATAAATTTGAAAAAAGAAGACTTTCTTGGTATGCAGGGATTTTATATCGTATGAATTTTAATCCTTATCAAACATTGCGTTTTAATATTGGAGTGAGCCATGTAGAGTTTGATGACAGTTACGCTAAAGAAAATTACAGAAGATTTAGAAAACTTTTAGGGAGTAATACTATATATGAATCAGATGTAATTTTTGAGTATAATTTATTTCCTGTTAATGATGAACAAAAAAGTCTTCTAAGTCCCTATATTTTTGGTGGAATTGGCGGTATGATAACAAATATTATGCAAGCCACTATAAATCATGATTTTAATAGAGATATAAATGGAAATATTATAAATGGTGGACCAACTTCACCTGCTGATTTTGTAACAAACGAAACATATTATGGAACCCAGCAAATAACAATGTCAATTCCTTTTGGTGTTGGCTTAAAATATAAGTTTAATTACAATTGGGCGCTTTTTGGAGAATTTATGTTCAGACCAACATTTTCTGATGCTTTAGATTATAGCACAATAAGTGATAAAAATATAAAAGTTATTTACAATAAAGATATATTAGATCCTAGTGGAAAAAAATCTTTATTACAAACAGATCCTTATTTAAACGTTGCAAAACAAAGAGAAGCAGATTTTATTAAAAACAGAGAAGTAGGCAATATTAATTCTAAAGATTGGATAAACAGTATCACGATTGGTATTTCTTATTCTTTCGGAAGACCACCTTGTTATTGTGAACAATAAGAGTATGATTTCTGTAAAAGACCAAATAAATCTGGAAAAAATTCCGCAGCATATTGCTATCATAATGGATGGCAACGGAAGATGGGCAAAAAGCCGAGGTGAAGAACGCACATTTGGACATAAAAATGCAATAAATGCTGTTAGAGATGCACTTAGAGCATGTAATGACATTCATATTCCATATCTTACGCTTTATACTTTTTCTTCAGAAAATTGGAATAGACCAAATGATGAAGTCAATACTTTAATGAATTTACTTTCTGAAACATTACTTTTAGAAGCAGAAGAAATCCATGAAAAAGGTATAAGAATGCACGTAATTGGAGAAATAGATTTACTTCCAACCTTAGTAAAAGATCAACTTCAAAGTCTTCTAGAAATTACAAAAAATAACACAAAAGGAAATCTTATTTTGGCACTCAGTTACGGCTCTCATAAAGAAATATTGAATGCAGTAAAAGAAATTAGCCAAGATGTAAAAGAAGGAAAATTACAAATAGAAGACATCACAGAAGAATGTTTTGAAAACCATCTTTACACAAAAAATTTTCCGCCTGTAGATTTATTAATAAGAACCAGTGGCGAAGTTAGAATTAGTAATTTTTTACTCTGGCAAATTGCATATGCAGAATTACAATTCTTAGATGTACTTTGGCCAGATTTCACAAAAGAGCATCTCTTTCAATGTGTTTTAGATTACCAATGCAAGGAAAGAAGATACGGCAAAACAAGCGATCAGCTTAACATTAATTAAATAAAAGTTTTAGGATAAAATATAATGAAGTTTAAATTATTACCAATTATCATGTTTGTGGTTTCTGCCCATTTTTATGGACAAGTTACACCGCAGGAAAAGCCAGACGCAAATCCGGTGAATGCAGAAAGTACAAAAGGAACTTACGTCCTAAAAGACATTATCGTAGATGGTGTTAAAAAATATTCTGCAGATCAAATTCTTAGATTTACTGGGTTAATGAAAGGTGAAAGCGTAGATATTCCTGGTCAAAAAATCAGTAATGCCATAAAAAAACTTTGGGAAACGGATAATTTCTCCGAAGTAGAAGTGTATGTACAAAGCGTAGAAGGAGATAATGTAGTTCTTAGATTCAATCTTCAAGATTTAAAAGAATTAGGTGAAGTAAAATTCACCGGGAAAGGAGTGGGTAAATCTAAAAGTGAAAAACTGGCAAAAGATAATAATCTAAAACCAGGAACAAAAATTACTCAAAATTTAATTTCCAATTTAAAAACAAACATTCCGAAAGACTATATTAAAAAAGGTTTTCCAGACGCGAATGTTACTATTGAAGATAAAGTAAATGCAAAAGATCCTAATTTAATAGATTGGACAATTAATATAGATAAAGGCAAAAGAATTAAAATTGATCATATAGAATTTGAAGGGAATACTGTAGTTTCTGATAGAAAATTGCGTAATAAAGCTTTCAAAGACACCAAACAAAGAAGATTTAGTATTGGAGGAATTTTAAAACCATCTAAATTTATTGAAAGTAAATATGAAGATGACAAAGAAAATTTAATTAATTATTACAATTCTCTTGGTTTTAGAGATGCAAAAATTGTTTCGGATTCAGTTTACAGAAACAAGCGCAATAATTATATGATTGATGTAAAACTTAGTGAAGGTAAAAAATATTACATCGGCGATATTTCTTTTCTTGGAAACACCACTTTTTCTACAGATTTCTTACAAAGAGTTTTAGGATATAAAACTGGCGATATCTATGATGCAGTTGGTTTTAATAAAAAAGTGGGTTTAGACGGCGGTAAAGAAGATGATTCTGATATCAAATCCGTTTATATGAATAGTGGATTCCTTTTCTCCACTGTGACACCAATTGAAAAAGCAGTTAAAGGAGATTCCATTAATCTTGAAATTAGAATTAACGAAGGCGAAAAAGCAACTTGGAATCGGGTAACTTGGAGTGGAAATACTACCACACATGATCATGTTATTCTACGTGCTTTACGTACAAAACCAGGTAATTTATTTGCAAAAACAGACATCAAAAGAACCTATTTTGATTTAGCTTCGATGACGTTTTTTGATCCACAACAAATCGGACAAGACATTCAACCGCATCCAGAAGACAATACTGTAGATTTACATTGGAAATTAGTAGAAAAAGGATCGTCACAAGTTCAACTACAAGCCGGTTATGGTGGGAATTCATTCATCGGAACTTTAGGTTTAACTTTTAATAATTTCTCATTAAGAAACTTTTTAAAATTTAAAGACTTCAAACCAATTCCACAAGGTGATGGTCAAACATTATCAATTCAAGCACAAGCTGGACAATATTTCCAAAACTATGGTTTGTCATTTACAGAACCTTGGTTATTTGGTACAAAACCTACTGCATTATCTGTAAGTTTTAACCAATCTTTAGTAAATTATGGTCCGTCTTTAAGCCCCACAAATGTGGTAGAAGATCAAAAATTAAGTATTTTTTCTGCAAGTGTTGGTTTAAATAGACTCTTGCAATGGCCGGATAATTATTTCTCACTTTACACGGGGATTCAATATCAAAATTATACTTTCAGCAATTATCCTTTTCAATTTGGAAATACAACAGAAAGTTATGGAGAAGCTAATAACTTTAGTTTTAATGTTGGACTTAGTAGAAATTCGGCAGGAGTAGATCCTATTTTCCCCACACAAGGTTCAAATGTAGAAGCGACAGTAAAATTTACGCCACCTTATTCCTTATTCAGCAATAGAGATTATGATAAAGAAACACCAAGCCAGAAATATAAATTGCTAGAATTTTATAAAGTAAAATTAAAAGCAGATATTTATAATACTTTAGTAGGTAAATTAGTTTTAAGAAGTTCTGCAGAAATGGGCTTTTTAGACGGTTATAACAAAAAACTTGGTGCACCGCCATTTGAAAGATTTTATTTAGGTGGAACTGGTTTATTTGGTGGAAGATACGATGGTAGAGAATTAGTTCCTTTACGTGGTTACGAAAATTCTTCTTCTGCAGGAGGAGAGCCAGATGATGTAACACCTTATGGAGGAGCAACAATTTATAACAGATTCTCGTTAGAATTGCGTTATCCAATTTCAATGAATCAAACAGCAAAAATATATGCGCTCACTTTCTTAGAAGGAGGAAATGCGTGGAATAGTTTTGGCTCTTATAATCCTTTCCAGCTAAAAAGATCGGCAGGAGTTGGAATTAGAGTATATATGGGAGCATTTGGTTTAATTGGATTTGATTTTGCTTATGGATTTGATAAAACTTTAGGAAATACAGAACCTTCTGGTTGGAAAACACATTTCTTAATGAATCAAAGTTTATAATTATTAAATTATGAAATAATGAAGCATTTTAAATATTTCGGCGTCTTTTTTTTATTAATTAGTATTTTTGCAAATGCTCAGAAAATTGGCGTTGTAGATACCAATTATATCTTAGAAAAATTGCCACAATACAAAGAAGCAGAATCTCGCTTGAATGCACAAATTTCTTCTTGGCAAGCTGAAATCCAAAATATGCAAGTAGATTTTGATAAAAAAAGTGCTGCTTTTGAAAATGAAAAAGTCCTTCTAGTTGGAGAACAATTAAAAACAAGACAAAAGGAAATTGATGATTTAGGAAAAAAAATAAAAAATTTGCTAAATTCACGTTTTGGAACAATGGGTGAAATTAATAGTTCTCGCGCAAATCTTACAAAACCTTTTCAAGATCAAATATGGAATGCTATTAAAACCGTAGCAGAAAAAAACAGTTTGGGTATAGTTCTTGATAAAAGCAATAACATAAGTGTTATTTTTCTAGAAAAAAGATATGATTATACAGATAAAGTTTTAGATTTGCTGTTGAAAAATCAAATGCAACCAAACCAAAGCAGTAATATTCAAGAAAAAGAAGAGAAAAAAAACATGAAATCTCCGGGTATTAAAAGACCACGAGGAAATCAAAAACAAGAAATAAACCAATAAACAATTTTAAAATTATTATAGTTCGATTATGAAAAAATTAAGTGTATTATTTGCAGCCGTTGTGATGCTTTTAAGTGTAGGCGTAAAAGCCCAGAAAATAGCTTCTTTAGATGTAGCAGGTATTTTGAATTTAATGCCAGAAAAGAAAAAAGCAGATGAGCAATTAGATGCTTTTTCCAAAGCAAAACAAGAGGAATTAAAAAAAGCCGCCGCGCCAACTCAAGCGATATTCGAAAAATATCAAAAAGAAGCACCTACTCAAACTGCCGAAGTAAATCAAAAACGAGATGCAGAATTGCAAAAATTACAAGCAGATTTACAAGCAAAATCAGAAGCAGCTCGTAAAGAAGTTGCAGATAAAACTGATGCAGCTTACGCACCAATTGAAGCAAAATTTAATGCTGCAATTGCTAAAGTTGCTAAAGAAAATGGATGGGATTTCATCTTTGACGCAAACAATCCAAGTTTAATATATAAAGGAGGTCCAGATGCGACAGCTTTGGTAAAAAAAGAATTGGGACTTTAAAATCTTAATTTCTAAAAAATCTAAACCACTTCTAAGGAGGTGGTTTTTTTTATTATTTTAAAACTTTTTATATAATCAATCGTACTTTTGTACCAATGGAAAAAGAAATATCAACCAAAGTTAAAATCCGTTTTAGCGATTGTGATCCAATCGGCCACTTAAACAACGTTAAATATTTAGAATACATGTTTAACGCTAGAGAAGATCATGTAGAAGATTTTTACGGATTTACTTACGAAGCGTGGACAAAAAAAACAGGCTGCACTTGGATTACTATTCAAAATGAAATAGCATATTTAAAAGAAGTGCGCTACAATCAGAAAGTGGTCATAAGTAGTAAAACAGTTTCTATTTCAGATAGAACTTCTACCATAGAAATTTTGATGAAAAGTGAAGATGAAAAGATAATACACGCCGTTTTGTGGGTGCAAGTTATTTATTTTAATATGAAAACTCGGCAATCCGAAATCCAACCAGAAGAAGTAAAAGAATTATTTTTAAAATATAAAGTAGATCTTCCGGAGCCAGATTTTGCGAGTAGAGTAAAACATTTCCGCAAACAGAATAAAATTAGAAATAATTAATGTAGATTTTATTTGAGCAGCTATTTCCGCCTTCCGCTCTCAATCTTTTTGTACCGCTTTGCATCACAAAAAAGATTTTCGCTCAAACCTAACGAAGTGGTTCGATGATTCAAATAAAAAAATAAAAAATTTTTCATCAAGTTGGGCTGCATAAGATTCTCTGCTTTATAAAATAAAATTAGTAAACAAATTGAAATTATAAATGAAAAAAATATTAGTAACTGGTGGAAACGGACAACTCGGACAATGTTTTCAAAAACTCGCATCAGATTTCCCGCAATTTGAATTTGTTTTTGCAGATTCTGAAACTTTAGATATTACAGATGAAGTTCAAGTTCAGGATTTCTTGCAAGATTTTAAACCCAATTTTTGCATTAATGCAGCCGCTTATACAGCGGTAGATTTAGCTGAAAATGAAAAAGAAAAAGCTTTTGAAATTAATGCAGTTGCGGTTTCTCATTTGGCAAAAGCTTGCGCAGAAATTAATTCAATTTTAATTCAAATTTCCACAGATTACGTTTTTGATGGTGAAACCAATCTTTGTTACGATGAAGAAGATTTTACAAATCCACAAGGAATTTATGGTTTATCCAAAAGAGACGGCGAAATTCTCGCTTTAGAAGAAAATCCCAAAACTGTCGTTATCCGAACTTCTTGGTTGTATTCTGAGTTTAATAAAAACTTTATGAAAACAATGCTCAATTTATTTCCGCAAAAAGAAGAAATGAATATTGTAAATGATCAGTTTGGTCAACCAACAAATGCGAATGATTTGGCGGAGGCGGTTATGAAAATAATTACTTCAGAAAAATTGATTCCAGGAATTTTTCATTTTTCAAATTATCCTGAAACAACTTGGTTTCATTTTGCACAAAAAATTGCAGATTTATCTAAAAGTAACATTAAATTAAATCCTATTACAACTGCAGAATTTCCTACGTCTGCAAAACGTCCCGTTCGAAGCACTATGTGTTTAGATAAAATTGAAAAAACCTATAATGTAGAATTACAAAATTGGGAAAATAGTTTGGAAAATTGTATTGATAATTATTTAGCTAAATGAGAACTACTATAAAAATTTTCGCCATTCTTTTTATAAATTTTACATTTGGTCAAAATGTAATTTTAAGTAAAGTAGAAAAAACTGCGAATAATAAAGATAAATTTTTTTATAAAATTAATCCCGATTTTGTAAAATCCCAATATTTGGGAGAAATAGAAGTTCAAGGTTTTTCTAATAATGATGTTGCAGTTTTTGATTTAATATATAAGAAGGCAAAATTAATTGGCGCAAATGCGTTCACTTATAAACCATTTAATTCAATTGACGGGAAATCTGTAGAAATAGATTCTTCCCATTATTTATTGAGTTTATATGAAGTAGAAAAAGAGGATTTTCCAGATCAAACGAATTTACTTTATGTAATTTCCTCTTCAAAAAAAAATCAGAAAATTAGTATTAATAATAAATTGGTAGAATTACCATCTCGCTCTTTTGTCTTAAAAAAACTTTTACCAGGTGAGATTTCTACTATTTCTACCCGAAAATTTTTGGGATCATCTGTAAAAGTGATGTATAATAAATATGAAAACGGACAATTTTTTCAAATATCACCTTTTAAAGTTAATTCAAATTCTTATGGAAAGGCGGGAATTAATATAAAATCTGGTGATATTTTAAAACTGGAAAAGTCTTATGGTGATTTTTTAACAACAATATATAAGGAAGTTTCACAATAAATTTGAAATATTAATTCCATTTAGAAAACCAAAAATCCATTTTTAAGTGGATTTTTTCTTTTTTATTTTTCTAATATCAAATGTCTTTTAAAAATAT